>JACQDX010000137.1 GCA_016200895.1 Burkholderiales bacterium | reverse complement strand
GTTTGCTGCGGTTTTTGTTCTTTTTGTTATTTCAAAAATTAAGTTTTTGATGTTTTCTGTCAAAAGGTAGCATTGATGAACAACGGACGCCGCTGGAGCTCCAATGGCGTTTGTCGCCAACTAATCAAGTCAATTAACATGCGCGACTTATCTTACTGTGCACTTAAAAAGCTTTGCCAGTGCCCTCATTAAAGTCCCTACATCTTTCAACATTCATTTCAGTCCTCAAAAAACTTACTAGACGACTGGTCTAATTTAATCTACAATGCACCCCATGAATACTCCGCGCACCGACGTCAGGCAGCATATCCTCGATACAGCCAAGCCTATTATCCTGGGCAAGGGCTTTTCCGTGGTCGGCCTGAACGAGGTGTTGAAGGCAGCAGCGGTGCCCAAGGGTTCGTTTTATCATTATTTCAAGTCTAAAGAATTATTTGGCGAAGCCTTGCTGGATGATTATTTTGCCGGTTATCTGGCAGCAATTGATATCGTATTGAAAAATACGGATATACCAGCAGCCAAGCGTCTCATGCGTTATTGGCAGGGTTGGTTGCCCGAACGCCCGGGAGAAAGTGTGCAATGCCAGTGTCTGGCAGCCAAGCTGGGTGGTGAAGTTTCAGACTTGTCTGAAGCCATGCGTCTGGCCTTGCAACATGGCACGGACAGTATTATTGCCAGGCTGGCAGATTGCATGCGCGAAGGTATCGTTGATGGTTCGCTGCCTGTGGACCTCGATGCGGACCATTGCGCACTTACCCTGTACCAGATGTGGCTAGGTGCAACGCTGCTAACCAAGATGCGGCGCGACATGAGTGCGCTGGAAAGTGCCATGTTGGCCACACGCAAGATGCTCAAGCTGTAAAGTCCTGAACCTGATACTCCAAGCGAATTCCCTTTAGTGAACATTTTACAAAGCATATATTGTTATAAATTTTTTCTAGACGACCAGTCTAATTTTTATCTTGAAGTATCCTGGGTTGGCTACACATAGAGTTCTGGATTTGCTTACCCAATCAAGTTTTACAACAAGTTTGCCATAAGTTTTTTTGCTGCTCATACGCCCAATAAAGGAATTAAGAAATGTTATTCAATCCTCTGCAAACCGGTTCTGTATCCCTCGCCAATCGCATCCTGATGGCCCCTCTGACACGTGCACGTGCTGATGCAGGTCACATGCCCAACGCCCTGATGGCGGAATACTATAGCCAGCGCGCCACAGCTGGCCTAATCGTGACTGAGTGCACGATGGTGGCTGAAAATACCTCCGCTTTTCATGCGGAACCAGGCATCTACAATGCTGAACAAATCGCCGCATGGAAAGTCGTGACTGACGCCGTACATGCAAAAGGCGGCAAGATTTTCATGCAGATCTGGCACGCTGGCCGTGCTGCTGTTCCAGCCTTTAACAATGGTGTAGAAAATGTCGGCCCTAGTGCCATCGCGATTGATAGCGAAGTCCATACGCCGGACGGTAAAGTGCCGAATGCCGTGCCACGCGAATTGCGCCTGGATGAAATCCCTGCCTTGGTTGCAGCTTATGCACAAGGTGCAAAAAATGCGATCGCTGCTGGCTTTGATGGTGTAGAAGTACATGGTGCCAATGGCTACCTGATAGACCAGTTCCTGCGTGACAGCGCCAACACGCGCACTGACAGCTATGGTGGCTCCATAGAAAACCGCGCTCGCTTTTTGTTTGAAGTATTGACTGCAGTCAGTGCTGCAATTGGCTCAGACAAAGTTGGCCTGCGCCTGTCACCGATCAATAGCTATAACAGCATGAAAGACAGCGATCCGCTGGCACTGATTTCATATTTGACTACACGTCTGAATGAATTCAATCTGGCGTATTTGCACCTGATGCGTTCTGACTTCTTCCAGGCACAGACTGGTGATGTCTTGACGATTGCACGTGCGAATTACAAAGGCGTGTTGATCGGCAATATGGGTTACAACGCTGATGAAGCTGCGCAAGCTATCAACAACTCTACACTGGATGCAGTAGCATTTGGCACCAGCTTCCTGGCCAACCCTGATTTGCCTGCACGTATCAAGCAAGGCGCGGCTTTGAATGCACCTGACGCAGCTACTTTCTACACACCGGGCGCAAAAGGCTATACCGATTATCCTAGCCTGCAAGCTGCATGATGCGCTACATGTAATACAGCACAAGTAATACAGCTCAAGTAATGCGATGAAAGGCCGACCAGCTATGGTTGGCCTTTTTATTTTTCTTTGAAAAACAGGGGTGAAACAGTTTGTAAAATATTTCCCCAAGTCATCATCTGGTAACTCTTAAGCCTTACATTCCTGCCAACGCCAACTTGATGGCAGCGAAGCATATCTGGCCAACTGTATTGGCCTCATTTTTGTAATGCATACTGAGGAACACTTTGATGAGTAATTTATCTAAAAACTCTGCGCATTTGCTGTGCGCGGTATTTGCAAGCTTGAGCCTGAGCGCCTGTGGCGGCAATAGCAGCGAGCCGGTTGATTTTCAAAACCCAGGCTTGTCCTGGCCACCATTGCCCACAGTAACCGGCCACCGTGGCGCATCGGCACTGCGCCCTGAACATACGCTGGCTTCTTATCAAAGAGCGATAGATGATGGTGCTGATATTGTTGAACCTGACCTCGTAGCCACCAAGGATGGCATACTGGTGGCACGTCATGAAAATGAAATTTCCGGCACGACCAATGTATCAACACTGCCGCAATTTGCTGCCCGCAAAGCGACCAAGACCATAGACGGTATCCCTGTCACTGGCTGGTTCACTGAAGATTTCACGCTGGCAGAATTGAAAACCATACGCGCCAAGGAACGCATCCCGGCGAACCGCCCCGCCAACACGGCTTACGATGGCCAGTTTGAAATTCCGACGCTGCAAGAAGTCATCGACCTGGTCAAGCAACAGGCAAAAGAAAAGAACCGCGTCATCGGTATTTATCCTGAAACCAAGCATCCAACTTATTTCAAATCCATAGGCCTGCCTTTGGAAAAACGTCTGGTTGATGTGCTGGTCGCGAATGGCTACAAGGGTAAAAACGCAGCGGTATTCATCCAGTCTTTTGAAGTAGCGAACCTGAAAGAATTGCGTGGCATGACAGAGATGCGCCTGGTGCAATTGGTCGATAATCCATTGAACCCACCTGTCAATGGCGTACCACGCAATGCGCCGTATGACTTTGTCGCCGCTGGCAGCAGCCGCACTTATGCAGGCCTGGTCACACCGGCTGGCTTGAAAGAAATCGCGCAATATGCAGATGCGGTATCACCATACAAGGAAGTCATCATCCCGCGTGATGCGAAGAATGAACTGGGTGCGGCGACCAGCTTTGTCGCTGATGCCCACGCTGCCGGTTTGAAAGTCCACACCTGGACATTACGCCCGGAAAATCCTTTCCTGCCGCCGAGCATGCGCCTTGGTGATCCTGCTTCATTGACGCAGCGTGGTGACTCTATTGCAGAGATCACTGCTTACCTGAAAGCTGGTATCGATGGTTTCTTTACCGATGATCCTTCTGTTGGTAGGGCCGCTGTGACGGCGTTCAAGAAGTAAGCGAGCAAACAGTATCACCGCAAATGCCTGGGTCCTGATCCAGGCATTTTTTTTACTCCTGTTTTACTTCCTATTTCAAGCGATGGGCAAAGAAAGCCAGTATTTCATCCCGCGCGGCGATAGTTGGTTGTCCCGTCTCATCTATCAGGTGCGCCGTCACCACGCTATGCGGTGTCGTCACATAGCGTTGAAAAAAGGGCGCAGTATCCTGATTGGCGGCGCTGTCTGGCAACACCTTGCCGATGAAGCGATCACCCAGGGCTTCTGAAAATGCCGCAAAGCGCTGGGCACGGCAAAATGCGTCGCCTGCAAAACGGTAAGCCATGACCGTCAGGTCTTCTGCTTCCAGACGTTGGCGTACGGCTTGCAAGTCAGCAACTTCTATCCCAGTACCTGCCGGGTCATCCATAGGCAAGGACGGCTGCGATACCACTGGCGCAAGTACCGCTGGTTCCAGCATCATGGACAAGGCAAAGTTACCAGTGAAGCACATGCCTATCGTCCCCACGCCAGGGCCACCAGATTCTTCATGCGCAAGCCTTGCCAGCGCCCTCAGCCATAGCGTGACAGGGCTGGATCCTTTGCCAGCAAAGGCGCGAAATTCTGCACTGACACAGGCTTTCTGAAATACCGCCGCCCCCTCTTCTGCCGATACCACCACTCCGTCGCGCCCAAACAAGGAAGGCATATACACCGTAAAACCCGCATCACGCACCCAGCGCGCAAAGCGTGCCACATGCGGGCTGATGCCGGGCATTTCTGTCATGACGATGATGGCGGGCCCTGTGCCAGCAACATAGACACGCTTGCTGACTTCATTGAGTGTGATTTCGCGTGCGCTGAAGTCGCTGAGTGGGTCATCGGCATGCATGTCCTGCTTAATTTCCTTGATGGGTATATTCGTGGTTCCTGTGTTGGACATGACAGTTCCTGATTTATCTGGAGCTTGCAGTGTAGGTCCCTGGCAGAAACAAGAATAGCGGCGGTTCAGCCAGAATCCGGTTGGAATTGGACATTTGTAAAGGACATGTAGAATACAGATCAATAAAGTGTCCATCGCAGTTTCGATCACAATTTAGCGGAGCGCAAACCCATGCTGACCTGGTGCAGACAACAATATCTTTTGTCTTTAGCGTTAAAACTATTATTGCTATGCGGTTTTGCAGCGCAGGCACAAGCCGCAGATACGTTCAAAGTTGGTTCCAAGCGTTTTACTGAATCCTATGTGCTGGGAGAAATCCTGACACAGACTGCCGCTGCTCATAGTCCTGCATTGCACCAGCAAGGCCTGGGCAATACCGCCATTGTCTTCAATGCGCTCAAGAACGGCAGCATCGATGTCTATCCAGAATACATGGGTACCATCAACACCGAGATTCTGAAACATGAGAATGCAATCAGCATGCAGGAGATACAGGCAGAACTGGCTAAACAGGGCCTGGGAGTTGCTGTGCCTCTGGGTTTTAATAATACCTATGCACTGGCGATGCGGCCTGATGCTGGGGATATTAAATCACTGACTGACCTGGCGACAAAACCTTATTTACGCTTTGGCCTCTCCCATGAATTTCTTGGCCGCGCCGATGGCTGGCCAGGCCTGGTCAAGCGCTATCGCCTGCCGCAACAAGCCAGCGGACTTGATCACGGTATCGCTTATGAAGCCCTGACTGCCAAACAGGTAGATGTCATCGATATTTATTCCACCGATGCGAAGATCAAACAACTGGGTTTGCGCGTGCTGATGGATGATGCAAATTATTTCCCGCGTTATGACGCCGTCTTGCTATACCGGCTGGATGTGCCAGCCCGCTTCCCCAAAGCCTGGGCAGCCATACAGAAACTGGAAGGCAAGATAGACAATGCACAAATGATAGCGATGAATGCAGCGGTAGAAATTGACGGGCTAAGCTTTGCCCAGGCAGCGCAGCAATTTGTGGCAAAGTCACCGGCAATTGCTGAACGTGCCGGTTTCATGTCCAAATTATTTGGTGCAGATTTCTTGAAGCTGACATGGCAACACCTGACGCTGGTATTGCTGTCGGTTGCCCTGGCTTGCCTGATCGGTATACCGCTAGGCATCATTGCTGCTTTTGCCCCACGCTTGCGTGAAGTGGTCATGGCGACTGTCGGCATTTTGCAAACCATACCATCGCTGGCCTTGCTGGCGATGCTGATACCCTTGCTGGGCAGGATAGGCTTTGTCCCCGCACTGATCACCCTGTCGCTGTATGCCTTGCTGCCCATCGTCCGCAATACCTGTGTCGGCCTGGTGCAGGTTCCAGCTGGATTACGCCTGGCAGCGCAGGCTTTGGGTTTATCATCGCGAGACCGCTTATGGAATATAGACTTGCCCCTGGCGCTACCCATGCTCTTGGCTGGCGTTAAAACGGCAGCCGTCATGAGCGTAGGCACGGCAACCATAGCCGCCTTCATTGGCGCGGGCGGTTACGGTGAACGCATCACAATAGGCCTGGCCTTGAATGACAACCAGATGTTGCTGGCGGGTGCCATACCTGCTGCGGTATTGGCTTTGTTGACGCAATGGGGATTTGATTTGTTGGAGAAGGTGGTGGTGAGAAAAAGGAATTGATCATAATGCTGCGCACTGTGACCCCTGTAGGTTGGGCCGGGCTTCGCTAGGCTACGCCTTACCAGCCCAACACTCGGCCTAGAAATAACGTATACGTTTATTAAACGCCCAGTGTTGTGCTGATACCCCGTAGCCTAGCGAGGTCCGGCCCAACCTGAGATTTCCATCGTTTTATCTCTTGAAAACAACAACTCTGCAAGGAACTGTGTACACAAAGAAAGGGCTTACGCAAAATTGTCCCAGCAAGGCGCAGCGACGAAGACAGTACTTTAGTACGGCTAGGAGCTGCAACGCAGCTGGGGCGGTTTTGCGTAAGCCCGCAGAACAATGCCTACCAGAAATCTGCCCCCTTTGGTAATATGCATCCGGTTCGATCTTCCTGATCAATCCTGAAAACGTGATTTCCCTGATACAACAACCTGCCCGGAAAAGTTCCTTTGATTTTGCCCGCCCATCATGTCGCTGCATCATCACCAGTCTGGCGCTTTGCCAGAACGGCGGCGTTTGGGGTTTTGTGCACGGTGTTTTCCACGGCGACAATCCATGCAGCCACGCCACAATCCGATAGCACACTGCAAGTCTTGCACTGGTGGACTTCTGCCAGCGAACGCAAGGCAGCCAGCCTGCTGGCGGCACGCATGGCGGATGAGGGTATCACCTGGCGCGATGCAGGCATACCCGGTGGTGCGGGCATAGGTGCTGGCAAGGTCTTGAAGAGTCGCGTGCTGGCGAATGATGCACCAGAAGTTACGCAAATCATCGGTGTTTCAATACGCGAATGGGCAGATCTGGGTTTCTTGCTGGAGCTGGACAGGGTTGCGGCTGCCAACAAATGGAATACCAGTTTTTTCCCGACCATACAAAACCTGATACAACACCGCAAGCATGTGGTGGCGGCACCGCTGGGCATACATCGCATCAACACCCTGTTTTATAACAAGAAAATATTCACCGCGCTGAAGCTGTCAGCGCCAGAAAACTGGGATGAACTGGTCGCCGTCGCAGCCAGGCTGAAAGCCGCAGGCCTGATACCACTGGCACAAAGCAGTGAGCCCTGGCAAGTTGCCACTCTGTTTGAAAACCTCATCTTGATCGAAGGCGGGCCTGAATACCACCGCGAATTATTCGTCAAACAAAATGCCCAGGCTGTCATGGACAAACGCTTCAGCCATGCACTGGAACGCTTGCGTCAGATGAAAAGCTGGATGAATCATCCCGTCGATGAACGTCCCTGGACAGAAGTAGTAAAACAATTTTCCAGAAACGAAGCGGCGATGATGATCACTGGCGACTGGGTCAAGGGTGAATTGAATGAGGGTGGTTTTGTCACCGATGAGGCTTTTTCTTGCACGGCCATGCCGGGTACAGGCAAATACCATCTGTATAGCGTCGATACCTTTTCGATGTTCACCAATGATTATTCGCGCATCGCAGCACAAGAAAAACTTGCCCGCCTGGTCGCCACGCCAGCCGTGCAGGCTGACTACAATGCCGTCAAGGGCTCGGTATCGGTAAGGCGTGATGCAGACCCGACACGCATGGACAGTTGCGCCCGCGCCTCATGGACAGCCTTTGCCCAGGGCGCAGCGACGCAAGCCCCCAGCCTGGTGCACCGCATGGCTACGGATGAAACAAGCAAGGATGCCATCATCGCCGTTATACACCGTTACTTTATCGATGCCACAGTCAGCTCCGCCGATACCCAGGCCAGGCTGGTGGCGATATACAAGACATTTGGCAATAATAAAAAACAAACTCCATAAGATGTGAGGCAGACAAAGATGACACGCAAAATACTGATAGTCGACGATGACCAGAAAACCCGGGTGTTACTGAAAACCTATCTGGAAAAAAATCAGTATGAAGTCATACTCTCGCACAATGGTGAGAGCTTTGTGGCTGAATTCAATAGCCAGATGAACCAGTTGTCGCTGGTGATACTGGATGTGATGTTGCCCGATACCGATGGCTTTGCCCTATGCAAGATAGTGCGGCAAAAATCCAATATCCCCATCATCATGCTGACTGCGAGTTCCGACGACACTGACCGCATTGTCGGGCTGGAACTGGGTGCCGACGATTACATCGCCAAACCCTATAACCCGCGTGAACTGCTGGCACGCATCAAGGCCATCTTGCGCCGCACTGCAACTGCCGATGTGGCAGCGGCACCACGCTATTACCGCTTCCTGGGTTTCACGCTGGACCTGATAGAGCGCAAGGTCACTGATAATGCCGGTGAACTGGTGGCGCTGACCGGGCTGGATTATCAATTGCTGAAATATTTCGTTGAGCACCCGGGCGATGTGCTGGACCGCAATGTGTTGTCAGAAGAAACCCGTGGCCGCGATGCTGGCCCGCTGGACCGTTCACTCGATGTACAGATCAGCCGCCTGCGCCTGCTGCTCAAGGATGACAGCAAGCAACCCACCCTGATCAAGACCGTACGCGGGGCTGGCTATGTGTTTTCTGCTGATGTGAGCGTGGCCAGTGCCTGAATCTGCCATCATGCTGAGGCGCTGGCTACCGCAATCGCTGCTAGGCCGCTTGTCGCTGGTCATGGTCTGCGGTGTACTGCTGACGCAACTGGTAGGCAGCGCTATCTGGACTACTCAGCAACGTGCCAAGGCCGAGATAGAAGCGACCACGGCAGCGCAATACCTGGCACATAGTGCGTCGAGCGCGATACGTTTCTTCCGCAGTCTGCCACCTAATTACCGCACCGTATTGATACAGCAATTCCGCGAGATGGGAGGCACACGTTTTTTTGTACAGGCGAACAATGCCTATGTGCCCATCACAGAAATAGAATCGCAGGCACTGGCGCATACGGTGCTTGGTAAGGTAGGCAGTACCCTAAAAACTGACTTGCCGCAATATCCAGAGTTCAAGCTCGTATTTGCTTGGCCAGATCAACTGACCACATCTGTTGAGGGTACCCGCATCACCGATTTGCCCGAAAGTTGGGTGCAGCATATCTTGCTGATCAAGCCAGAACCTGCTCCCGTGCTGGTGATACAAACCGAGCTGGAACCGGGCAACTGGTTATACCTGGCGGCTCTCATGCCCAACCCTTATTTTTTGAAGGGCAATGATCCCCTGTCCTTTGACCGTCTGGTCTTGCAGGGCCTGTCGCTGGCTGCGGTATTGCTGCTCTCCATCATGGTGGTACGCTGGATCACCCGGCCACTGGCAGCCTTGTCAGATGCCGCGGCTGCCTTTGGCAAGGGTGAGCATGTGCCGGAGTTGCCTGAGACCGGCAGCAAGGAATTCATCAATACCGCCCGCGCCTTCAGTGCCATGCGCCAGCGCATACAAAGTTATATCGAAGACCGCGAGCGCCTGTTCATCTCCATCTCGCACGATCTGCGCACGCCCATCACGCGTCTCAAGCTGCGTTCAGAATTACTTGATGATGATGTCTTGCGCGGTGAATTTGAAGAAGATCTGGATGACCTTGACATGATGGTCAAGGGCGCATTGCAATGCGTGAAAGATAGCGACATCCATGAAAACCCTACTGAAGTCAGGCTGGACCCGCTGATACGCCGCCTGGTGCGCAGCGCCCACCTGGCCAAGCATAATGTGGCATTTGCCGATTCAGGCTTGACGGTGCATGGCAAACCACTGGCGCTGAAGCGCGCAATAGGCAATCTGCTGGACAATGCCCTCTACTATGGCGAACGTGCAGAAATCAGCGTGCATGCCGGGACTGATGCAGTCATCATAGAAGTGCGCGATCACGGCCCCGGCGTACCAGAAGATGCCTTGCCGAGCCTGTTTGACCCTTATGTACGCCTGGTACATGGTCGCAGCCAGAATGAAACTGGCATGGGCCTGGGGCTGGGCATAGCCCGCAGCGTCATAGAAGCCCATGGCGGTACGCTGGTGCTGGAAAACCATACTGAAGGCGGCCTGAAGGCCATCATCACCCTGCCCAGCGAGGGCAATGCCTGACCTGGCATATCACTCGCGTTTAAAAATCTCTTACCCGCTTAAGCTTGTCGTTTGAGGACAAGCTGAAACCTCTTTGCGCGAATCGCAACACCTGAATCTGGACTTTTGTAAAGTTTTGTAAGGAATTCTTAAGTTAAGTTTTACCAGCTTAGGGATTCGCATGTCCGCAAATCATCCTCACCCTAGCGAACAGCAATGCCTGCACAAAAACCGGGTAAGGATTTGTAAGCTGTTCACCTGACCAGTTCATACAAAACTCCAATAAATCAATCACTTATAAAAAGACGTACTAAACAGATGCGCAAGTGGCATTACATTCATCGCGTTGCTAGTATCGGTTTCAAGTAATTCATTTATATCGATTTTTGAGCCTGACAAATATTCTTAACAGGATTTCTCTTGAACCGCATCCCCCACATCGCCATGTTATGCGCCAGCGCAATGATGAGCACTGCCAATGCAGGCACGCTCGTGCTGGAAAGCTGGCGCGTGGATGACAAGGCCCTGTGGGAAACAGTCCTGATACCGGCATTTACCAAACGCCACCCCGGCATAGATATACGCTTTACACCGACCACGCCGACAGAATATGACAGCAGCCTGCAAGCACATTTTGCCAATGGCACAGCCGGTGACCTGGTAGCTTGCCGTCCGTTTGATGTGTCGCAATCTTTGTACAACAAAGGCTACCTGGACAAGCTCGACGGCAAATCGGGTATGGAGCATTTTGAAGCGACCGCCCTGCTGGCCTGGCAGAGCGATGATGCGAAAGCGACTTTTTGCATGCCAGTGGCATCTGTCATTCACGGTTTCTTGTACAACAAAAAAATCTTCAAGAAACTCAATTTGCAGGCACCAAAAACCCAGGCTGAATTTTTGACCGTGCTGGATGCAGTGAAAAAGAATGGCAGCTATGTTCCACTCGCCTTGGGTACAGCAGAAAAATGGGAAGCCACGCAAACCCTGTTCACCAGCATAGGGCCCAATTACTGGCATGGTGAAGCAGGCCGCAAGGCGCTCATCTCTGGCAAGGCAAAATTTACTGATACACAGTATGTGGCCGCCTTTGATTATGCCGCCAAACTCGGTTCCTATTTACCAAGCACAGCCAGCACACAAACCTATAGCGACAGCCAGCATCAATTCGCTTCTGGCAAGGCGGCGGTCTACCCCGTTGGATCCTGGGATATCTCTTACTTCAATCAGGTGCAGGGTCTGGATTTTGGTGTGTTTGCACCGCCCGTGCGCGCCACTGGTGACAAATGCTACATCCTGGATCATATGGATATAGGCATAGGCGTCAACAAGAAATCCCGCAACAAGGAAGATGCCTACAAGTTTCTCGAATGGCTGGGCTCGCAAGAATTTGCTGACTTGTATACCAACCGCGTCACCGGATTTTTTTCACTGTCGAATCACTTGATCGCAGTACGCGATCCCATAGGAAAACAGATGATGGAATGGCGCACGGCATGTGAATCCAGCATACGTGTCAATGCACAGATATTGAACCGTGGCCAGCCGAGTATGGAACAGGAATTATGGAATGTGAATGCCGATCTTTTGAATGGCACAGTCACAGGCAAGGAAGCAGCCGCAAGAATACAAAACAGTGTTGCAAGTGCAAATAAGTTTAAGCGATAAGAGTTCAAGCGTTAAGATCATACCTCCCCCAAGTCGTATGATTGATTTGCCGACGCCCAGTGCGGCGTCGGCTTTTTTTAGCACTTGATGCACGTGAAGATTCGAACAATAAAGAGAACAGAAAAGATTATTTTTACCCCGCTTACTGCAAGCTATAACGAGGTCAAAATTGCTGCGCCAAAAGAAGAAGATGTGATACCAACGAGTAAAACCAACTGAAGGAGATTTGCATGAACACCCCCGTATTCAAGAAGAAACTGTTACCGCAACTGATTGCCCTGATCGTCAGCACCACTGCGTTTAATTTAGTCTACGCTGCCGATGAAACACCGGAAGCTGCACCAGGATCACAAGTAGTAGAAGTGCGCGGCATACGCGATACACTGAAAAAAAATCTGGCTGGCAAACGCGATTCGCAAAACATCGTTGACACAGTCAACTCAGAAGATCTTGGTAAATTCCCGGACAAAAACGTCGCTGATTCGTTGCAACGCGTGCCCGGCATTTCTGTTGACCGTACCTGGGGTGAAGGCCGCGACATCTTTGTGCGCGGTACAGATAAAAGCCTGAACATGACGCAGTTGAACGGCCAGTCAGTCGCATCAGCTTACTGGTGGAAAAATGATTCACAAAGCCGTGGCTTTAACTATGACATTTTGCCTTCTGAGCTGGTAGGCAGCCTGGATGTTTACAAAAGCCCATCTGCTGATTTGGATGAAGGCAGTATCGGCGGACTGGTGAATGTCAAGACCCGCAAGCCACTGCAATTCAAAGCACCTTTGACAGCACAATTCTCGCTGGAAGCAACCTACTCTGCTTTGCCCAAGAAGACAGACCCACAAATCTCAGGCCTGGTGAATTGGAAGAATGATGAAAACACACTGGGCGTTTTGCTGTCCCTGAGCAAACAAAAACGCACCATGCGCCGTGACGGTCTGGAGAATTTTACTGATTCCACCAAGTACACCATCGTCGATCAAAACAATGTCGCAACACCTAATGCCTATGCGTCGTGGGGCGGTGGTTCAGCGATTTTCCGCCAGGACCGCGAGCGCACGACTGGCAATGTCACCCTGCAGATCAAGCCTAACCGTGACAGCGACATCTCTCTGAATTACATCAATTCAGACATGAACATGGACAATAATAACCAGAACTACCTGTGGCAGATAGGTGGTCTGGCAGATGGCAATAATGTTATCCGCATCACCAATCCACGTTTCATCACGACCTCTGACGGCACCAAGGCAGTGGTCGGCGGCACGGTAGGGCCAACAACTGGCGTCTCGTTTGAGCCTATCTACCGCGAAGCCTATATCAAGTCCAAGATACTTGATCTGGAAGGTAATTATGAAGGCGATGGCTGGAAACTGCATGGCCAATTAGGCTCCACATCTGCCGAAGGCGGCAGCAAACATGACCGCAATTTCTGGTTCACTGGCAATACCCGTGCAACTGTGAATATCGCTCCAGATACCTATGAAGTATCTTACCTGGACATGAGTCCGCTGGACCCGACCAAGCTCACACTGCAAAATGCACGTGACTGGATACGCAAGATGGAAAGCAAAGAGAATTATGTACAGGGTGACCTGACATGGGACCTGACAGGCTCCTTCATCAAGGACATCAAACTGGGCCTGAAATATCGTGACAACACCGTGCAAAATCATCGCACCATAGGCACGGTAGGCCCCGGCAGCACTGGCTGGCAGTCTTTTAGCCTGGCTGATCTGTCCACTGGCCCGTCCCCACTATTGAGCCAGGCTGCAGCAACATCTGGCTCATTGACCCAATATGCATGGGTCAATGATGCACTGGCCGCCAGCAAGGGTTTTGCCATGTATGACAAGGGCATGGTCTATAACGAAGCCAAGGGCGAGTACTACAAGATACAAGAAAAAATTACTGCTGCTTATGTCAAGGCTGACTACGCCCTCGACAAATGGCGCGGTGACTTTGGTGTGCGCCTGGTCAAGACTGAGCAAACATCTGAAGCCTATCAGGACCTGACCGGCAAGGGCAACTACGTCATCGGCAGCACGACACGTACTTATAACGATGTCTTGCCCAGTGTGAACGTGGTGTATGACTTGCGCAAAGACCTGATACTGCGTGGCGCAGTAGCCCGTGTGATGGCACGCAACACTTATAGTGACCTCAGCGCCAGTACCGAAGTCAGCGGCACTACCAACGCCGCCACTGCTGGTAATCCCCTGCTGAAACCTTACCACGCCGACCAGGCCGAGATAGGCGCAGAATGGTATTTTGCTGATGCATCGATGTTGTCTGCCACGCTGTTCACCAAGCGCCTCGATACCTTCATCTACACCTCGACTGCACAAGAAAATGTCGGCGGTGTGACACGCCCGGTAACACGTCCGCACAATGCCGACAATGGTGCTGTCATCAATGGTCTGGAACTGCAATGGCAACAGGCTTTTGGTAATGGCTTTGGTGCCATCGTGAATTACACCTTCACCGACGCAAAAGCTGGCTCCATCGCTGGCGGACAGAAACTGAATGTCATCGGCAACTCACGCAATCAGTTGAATGCCAGCGGTTATTATGAAAAGAATGGCATCAGCTTCCGTCTGTCGTATAACTACCGTTCCAAATCCTACGGTGGCCTGGATGAAGGTGGTCAGGATGTCACCAGCGCCTATGGTCAGTGGGATGCCACAGCCAACTGGGACATCACACCAAAGATCAGCCTGTTCGCCACTGCCGTCAACCTGACCAATTCTGTGATACGCACCAATACTACAGATGGCTTGCCAGTTGGCGTATATGAAAACGGCGCACGTTATAGCGTAGGTGTCAGAGCCAAGTTCTGATCTGCTTTCATCTGCACTATGGTGATCTGATGCGTTTCAGGTAACCATGCAAAGAGCGCCAGAAGAGCCTCCCCATATAAGCAGCAGGGGAGGCTTTTTTTGCACAAGCGGAAAGTACTTGTTACTGCTCAAGATCAAATGACCATTTTAAATATGTCTGGAACACCTCATGAACAACAATGATCAAGCAAGAGGATCAACAAAGGACGTGGTAGTCGCCATGATCTTTATCAGCCTCTTGTTTTTTATCCTGGGCTTTGCCACCTGGCTCAATGGCTCGCTGATCCCGTTTTTAAAAATAGTCTGCGACCTGAATAACTTCCAGGCGCTATGGGTGACATTTGCATTTTATATCGCCTACACCGTCATGGCCCTGCCATCTGCCGCCATACTCAGCCGTACCGGTTACAAGAATGGCATGACACTGGGCCTGGGCATCATGGCAATGGGCGCATTGCTGTTCATCCCCGCAGCAAAGACCAGCTATTACGGCTTCTTTTTGCTGGCCCTGTTTACACTGGCCACCGGCATGACGCTGATGCAAACCGCCATCAACCCCTACATCGTCTGCATAGGTTCACGCGAGAGCGCGGCCATGCGCATCAGCATCATGGGTCTGTTCAACAAGGGTGCAGGCATCGTCGTGCCACTGGTGTTTTCTGCCCTGATCTTGTCCGGCATAGAAAAATATTCTGACACTGCACTGGCCGCACTCGATCATGCTGGCCGCCTGGCCTTGCGTTCAGAACTGTCATCGCGCCTGGTTTATCCCTATGCCATCATGGCGGCGGGCTTGCTGGTGGTGATGGTCATCGTGCATTTTTCTTCATTGCCAGAACTGCGGGCAGACGAAGAAAAGAACCAAGCTGAAGTCACCAAGTGGGGCGTGCTGCAATACCCGCAGTTGGTGCTGGGTGCATTGTCGCTGTTTGCCTATGTCGGCGTCGAAGTCATCGCCGGTGACACCATAGGCCTGTATGGCCGCAACCTGGGTGTGCACAACTACATCGTGCTTACCTCATACACCATGAGTTTCATGGTCATAGGCTATATCCTCGGTGCCACCACCATCCCCAAACTGATGACACAAAAAACCGCCCTGATGTTCTCAGCCATCAGCGGCCTGCTGTTCACCGTCGGCGTTGCCACCAGCTCAGCCACCGACACCAGCATTGCCCAGGCTTTGATCGGCTGGGCAGGTGTGCCGGTAGTACCAAATACCGTCATGTTCCTCGCCATGCTGGGCCTGGCCAACGCCCTGGTCTGGCCATCCATCTGGCCACTGGCCCTGCAAGGCCTGGGTAAATATACCGCAGCCGGTTCAGCCCTGCTCATCATGGGCATCGCCGGCGGCGCTCTACTGCCCATGATCTACGGTAAATTCTCCGACGCAGGCAACTCCCAAACCGCCTACTGGGTCATGCTACCGTGTTATCTGATGATCTTCTTTTATGCGGTGAAGGGGCATAAGTTGAGGAACTGGGGCACGGGTGCAGGGAGATTGGAGAGGGCAGATCAGGCGGGCTGAGTTGATTGCCTGATTCCCATGCTACGATACCCTCATCCTTGCCATAGCGAGGGTGAGGGTTAATCATGAAGCAACAATTTACAAAGTAATTTGCTCAAAAAATAGGCCTGAGCCAGCATCATAACCAGTATAATTCTATTGGAAAGTTAGATTATCTAAGCTTAATCTATATAAAACCAATGGATTTCTCCTTACTCCTGCCTGATGAGATTTGCCTGAC
>JACQDX010000139.1 GCA_016200895.1 Burkholderiales bacterium | reverse complement strand
GGGATTGTAAATACCATATAGTGTTCATCCCGAAATACCGAAAGAAGTTGATCTATGGGGCATTGCGAAAGCATCTTGGAGAAATATTTCGGGAGTTGGCGAAGCAAAGGGAATGCAGCATTGTTGAAGGTCATTTAATGATTGACCATGTTCACATGTGTTTAAGCGTTTCGCCAAAGTATTCAGTGTCGAACGTTGTCGGTTTTATGAAGGGGAAGAGTGCGATTTCGATAGCCAGGTACGTTGGTGGGAGGCAAAGGAATTTCACAGGCGAGGTATTTTGGGCAAGAGGCTACTTTGTCTCAACGGTAGGATTAGATGAGGAAATGGTTCGAGCTTACATCTGGAACCAGGAGCAGGAAGATGAACGTTCATGTATGCTAAACGATTGATGTGATGTGATGTGATGTGTTCGGTACGGACTAAACGCAGCGGCCAATTCCGGATTCAACTGCATCCCTTTCGCTTACAGTGCCTTAAACGCCTGCGTCATTGTATGCCAGGCATGAAAAATCATCAGATTGGCGATCAGATGATGTATTTGGTGATCTTCAACTGATCCTCGCGCACATTTTCTTCAATCGTGTCCGATCCGAAATAGGCCTGCTGTGCACAGTCGTTGAAGTCTTCGCACTAGTTTTGCGCTGCCTGGATGGTCTGGTGCAACGTATCGTCGCTGATTTATTCCAGCAAAATATCGTGCGCACGATCCCCCGGTTCGCGAAAGGTGAAATAGAACATATTTTTCCGGGTGGAGGTACCGAGCTTGCGCAAGATGGTTGATGGCGAAGTACATCCGCCGCGAATCGATTGCGCCACTTGCAGCATGTCTGGTAAGTGGCAGGCAATTAAATTCCAATCGATAGCGTCCTCGGTAAACAGGTCGTCACAGTGTTGATGCGCGTCGTCGGTCGGACGGCACCATTTCAAGTCTTTCCAGTTGCGGATACACGGCATCAAATGGTGAAGGTAAGTGGACGCAAGCGGGGAGGAAATTTTGATTAAGACATAATTAGGACTTACGCAAAACTGCCCCAACAGCGTTGCAGCTCCTAGCCGTACTAAAGTACTGTCTTCGTCGCGGCGCCTTGTTGGGACAATTTTGCGCAAGTCCTAATAATGTGACTGCAAGCACACGGCTGGGAGTCGAAGTTGAATTATCACAGATCTCCACAGGAACGCCTTTCGTTAATGGTTACCAGCGGTGCGAGTCGTCGACCGTACGCAGCACAAAATGTCAAATATCGCGCATCGAATAGCACTAGACTCGGAAGTCCATACAAACCAGGAGTTATCCATGAGCAATAATCGAACGACGTGGGACAGTTATACGTCCGCCTGGAAAGAAGTTTCGCCGCAAGGCAAGGCTGCTGCGCTACAGCGAAGCGTGTTACCAACATGTGTGTATCAGGACCCGTTGATGACTGTGAAAGGCCACGACGAACTTATCACTTACATGCTTTCCTTTCATCAACAAGTTCCGGGTGGCCATTTCATGACGACTTGGTTTCTGACACACCACGATGTCAGCATCGCGAAGTGGAATATGGTAAGTGGCGACGGTACGGTTATCGGCGACGGTATTAGCTACGGGCAGTACAATGAGCAAGGATTGCTTGTCTCCATGACCGGCTTTTTCGAGACACCGCAATAGTTCAAGCAGGAAAAGGTAGGTATGAATTATCTTCAACAGGTGCAGCGTGGAATCGATTACATTGAAGAAAACCTCGCATTCGACGTGCGGGCCGCAGATGTTGCGCATCACGCAGGCATCAGTCGTTGGCATTTCCAGCGAATTTTCAAGGCGCTGACTAACGAAACCCTGGCTACCTACATACGCTCCCGAAGATTTACTCTGGCACTGGACAGACTTGCAAACACGAGGGAACGTGTGCTTGATATTGCACTGGCTGCCGGGTTTGATACGCAAGAGAGCTTTACGCGCGCCTTCAAAAAAATATTCAGCGTGACGCCCGCGCACTATCGCAAGCACGCTAGCAGTTTTGCCTTTATGCGCAAAGTCAGCTTCGATGTCGCCTACTTGAATCACTTGAACGGCGGCCTGTCGCTGGAGCCTGAGATTTGCGAACAAGCCGAGATGCTTGTTGTTGGCATGCGCACCGTTTTTTTTGGTATAGACTCCGAAAAGAACAACATGGCGCAAAAATTGCCACAGCTATGGGCAGATCTTCTGCCTCGCCTGTCCGAGGTGCCGCACATCATTCCGGGCGGTGGCTACGGTATGATAAGACAGATTGCAGAGCAGTCGGAGCAGCTCGAATATTGGGCAGCAGTGCCAGTAACGCACGTTGACCTTGATAGCTTACCCTGCGATCTGAAGTCTCTGCGCGTGCCGTCCGCTCGTTACGCGCGATTTGCGCATCGCGGCTTGGTCGCCAATCTCAATATGACTGTGAATTACATCTACTCCAGTTGGTTGTTGTGTTCTGGCATGCGGCACACCTATGGCTGGGACCTGGAGTACTACGGCGCGGAGTACAAACCGGATTCCAAGGAGTCGGTTATCTATTATTCTATTCCCGTCGCTCCGAACTGATGAAAAGTGGGCAAAGGCTCCCTTTTGCGGCGTACAGGCATGACTTCGTTTGTTGACAGATGCCTGAGCACAAAGTGTAGAAATATCTTGATTTCGTGATCGTTTGCGTCAGTTACTCTTTCACGAAAAATCCTTATGGTACCCACGTTACAACCCGCCCTGCGCTATCTATTTTAACCATCGCTTAGCATTTTTTGCTCTCAGGGCTGCCGGATAAAATCCACCAACTCCAGCGTTTTTTGATCTGGCTTTGGGGTGAAAAAGCTGACCACCAGCATGGTGATAAAACCTGCCGGAACGCCGAATACACCAGCCGATATCGGGGCAATGCTGAACCACTGATTGGCTGGGTTGCCGCCAAATAGTGGGTGGGTGTAGAGCATGTAAAACACGCACACTATGAACCCTATGATCATGCCGCATATGGCACCCTGACGGTTGGCGCGTTTCCAGAAGATTCCCAGCACCAGGCAAGGAAAAAGTGCAGATGCAGCTACTGAGAATGCAGCACCGACCAGTGACAAAATATCGGCAGGTTTGAGTGAAGCCACGTAGGCTGCCACCAGCGCCACCACCAGTAACAGCAATTTGGATATCGTCACCCGCTTTTGTGTGGAGGCTTGCGGGTCTATGATTTTGTAATAAATGTCGTGTGATAGTGAATTCGATATCGTCAGCAGCAAGCCATCGGCAGTCGATAGCGCTGCCGCCAGGCCGCCAGCGGCCACCAGGGCAGATACCACATAAGGCAGCCCGGCAATTTCTGGCGTGGCCAGTACGACGATATCACCATCAAACACAATCTCGGCCAGTTGTACTATGCCATCATGGTTGATGTCAGTGATGCTCACCAGTGGGTTATTGCGGTCTATGTTTGCCCAGTAGGTAACCCAGGCGGGTAGTTTGGAGAATTCACTGCCGACCAGGGAATTATAGATATCGTACTTGACCAGTATCGCCAGTGCCGGGATGGTGATGTACAGCAGCATGATAAAGAACAGCGACCAGAATACTGAATCGCGGCTTTCCTTGACCGAGGGCGTGGTGTAATAACGCACCAGCACATGGGGCAGGGCGGCGGTGCCCATCATCAAACACAGCACCAATGCCATGAAATTATTGCGCTTGTTGTCCGACTCATTCTTGTCTTTGGCAGCGTAGGGTGTGTACTTGGAGAAGCTGGGTTGCGACTTGCTCAGATAATTATTGCGTATTTCGTTCCAGCGGTTTTGTGCTTCTTGCGGTGTTTTGGGGTAATTCGCCAACACCCGGCTGGCGGCTTTGATATCCAGCAATGAGGCATTACCTGACTTCAGTTCTTCCAGTTTTTGCTGCAATTCAAAACGGCCTTCTTCCCATGATAGTGGCAATTGCTGTATTTTCTTTTGCAACTCGTCGGCACGCTGGCGGTAAATCGCCCGGACTTCTTTTTCCCTTGCATCTGATTCAAAGCTTTTTTCTTTATTGACCAACTCAGGCAGCACTGAACCATACGAGAGCGGCGCAACCGGGTTATTGGTATGTTTGACAGACAACCATGCCACCGGGATCAAAAACGCGATGATGATAATGATGTATTGTGCTACCTGTGTCCAGGTCACCGCACGCATGCCACCAAGGAAAGAGCACACCAGTATGCTGGCCAGACCCAGGAAGATACCAACAGAAAAATCCACGCCGGTAAAGCGCGAAGTGATCAGGCCCACGCCATAAATTTGCGCCACCACATAAATGAAGGAAATGAAGACGGTGGCAAACACGGCGATGATCCTGACCATATTATTCTCAGGCGCGCCAGCAAAGCGCGCACCCAAAAAATCAGGAATCGTGTATTGACCAAACTTGCGCAGGTAGGGGGCAATCAGCATGGCCACCAGGCAAAAACCACCGGTCCAGCCTATGATGTAGGCGAGGCCATCAAAACCCTGTAAATATAAGCCACCAGCCAGGCTTAAAAAACTGGCGGCGGACATCCAGTCTGCCGCAGTTGCCATGCCATTGAAGACAGCAGGCACGCGTCGCCCGGCGACATAGTATTCGCTGATATCCGAGGTGCGGCTGACCACACCTATGCCTGCATACAGCACGATGGTGGCGAACATGAACAGATAACCTATCCAGGCGCGTGGCACTCCTTCTTTTTCCAGGATCGCCAGGCTGATCAGGAAGATGAAAAACAGCAATGTGTACCACAAGTAGTACAGCGTCAGTCTTTGGGTAAAGCGTTTTTGTGGCATGTGATCAGCTTCCTGTCTGCTTGCGGCTTATCCAGCGCATGCCTAAAGAATAGATGGCCAGTATCAGCACGAAGCTCAGCGTCAGGCCTTGCGCTGCCATGTAAAAAGAAAACGGCCAGCCAAAGAAAACCAGGGTTGACAATTCACGCGCAAAGAACAGCATGCCGAAACACAGTGCCCCCCAGCAGCACAACAGGCTTACCGTTAATCTTTTGGTATGGCGCCAGTATTGTTTGCTGACACTGCCTGCCAACTCAGGTGCTTTGTTCATGACAAGCCCTCCATGGCAAGCTCATCAAAAGGATTTAGCTGGAAAGAAATGCGGAATACGCAACCAGGATGAGCCGGGTCTTGTGGCTGAGGATTGTCGAGTATGTCTATCCTGGCGTCATGCTGGCTGGCGATTTCACGCACGATGGCCAGACCCAGACCACTACCCTGTACATTAGTGCCCAGGATGCGGTAAAAGCGTTCAAACACACGCTCTCTTTCTGCCTTTGGTATGCCGGGGCCATTGTCTTCCACTTCCAGTATCGCCAGTGCCTGGTCGTGGTCTATGCGCACGCGCACCGTCACGCTATGGTCTTGCGGGGTGTAGCGCAAGGCGTTGTCGATCAGGTTGCTGAGCATTTCGCGCAGCATCAATGGGCTGCCAAAAATCAGTACGGCATTTTTTTCCTGCTCAAACCCCAGGTCTATCTTTTTTGTGAATGAAGCCTGTATCCAGTCTTGCACCACATTGCGTGCCAATATGTTCAAGTCTATCTGTTCACGTGGTTGATTGGCCGGTGCCAGGTTTTCTGCGCGGGCCAGTGTCAGCAACTGGTTGACCAGGCGCGTTGCTGCTTCCGAACTGGTGGCCAGTTGTGTCAGTGATTGATGTATCTCTTTCTGGTCAGTCTGGCGCAGGGCCAGTTCTGACTGCATACGCATACCGGCCAGCGGTGTCTTCATCTGGTGCGCAGCATCGGCGATAAAGCGTTTCTGGATGGCGATGGTTTGCGCCAGTCGCTCCAGCATTTCATTGAGTGATTTAACCAGGGGTGTGATTTCTTCCGGCACATGGCGCGAATCGATGGGACTAAGATCATCCGGCCTGCGTGCGCGTATTCTTTGCTGCAGTTCCACCAAAGGCGAGAGGCCGCGGGTCAGCGCAAACCAGACCAGTGCCAGGGCAATAGGCAAGATGATAAATTGCGGCAGGATCACGCCCTTGATGATTTCGTTCGCCAGCAGGGCACGTTTTTCCAGCGTCTCGGCTACTTGCACTAGCGCGAGGTGTGGGTCTTTGCGCTGGTCTTTATTGGTGCCGCGTTTGTCAGTCTTGTTGAGGTCGATATAGCTATACGCAATGCGGATGTCAATGCCGCGCAAGACAGCATTTCTTAATTGCACCGTACCGGTCAGTGGCTTTTCTTCTTCCTTCGGCATGGGCAAGTCACGGTCGCCATCGATGACTTCGCCCTTGGCATTCTTGATCTGGAAATAAATATTGTCGAGGTCATCGGCCCGCAAAATATCCCGTGCCGGATTGCTGAGTTGGGTGATGATCTTACCGTCTACTTCTTTGACTTGCTGTGATAGCACCAGCACATTGTCTTCCAGCGCCCGATCGAAGGGCTGGTTGGCAATGGACTTGGCCACCAGATAAGTGATGGCAATGCTCATCGGCCACAAGAGCAAGAGCGGGGCCAGCATCCAGTCAAGGATTTCACCAAACAATGAGCGCTGAATCTTTTCTTCAGGCTGCTTGCCTGCCGTGCTGTCAGGCGCTGTTGCGTCGCTGTCGGCACTGCCTGGCTGTCGACTCATTTTTGTTCAGGACTAGCCGTGGTTGTAGCTGCTGGCGTTACAGGTACTGCTGGAACAAAGAATTTTTCCAGGCAATAACCCAGTCCGCGCACCGTAGCGATGCGTACACCATCAATTTCTATTTTTTTGCGCAAGCGGTGTACATATACTTCAATGGCATTGTTGCTGACTTCTTCACCCCATTCGCACAGGTGATCAACCAACTGCTCTTTTGACACAAGCCGTCCGGTACGCTGCAGCAGTACTTCCAGCAAGCCCAGTTCACGTGCCGACAAATCCAGCATCTGTTCATGGATATAGGCAATGCGCCCGACCTGGTCATACGTCAGCGGCCCATGCTTGATGACTGTCGGCCCGCCACCCGCGCCACGCCGCGTCAATGCCCGCACGCGCGCTTCCAGTTCGGACAGTGCAAAGGGTTTGGCCATGTAGTCATCTGCGCCCAGATCCAGGCCTTTGACCCTTTGTTCGACAGAATCTGCCGCCGTCAAAATCAGCACCGGCAAACGTGAATTACGCGCCCGCAAGCGGCGCAAGACTTCCAGTCCGCTTAACCTTGGCAAGCCCAGGTCGAGGATCAATAAATCAAAATCCTGGGTAGTCAGCGCTGTATCCGCCGCTTCCCCGTCATTGACACAGTCAGTGGCATAGCCGGATTGCCGGAGCGAACGGGTCAGACCGTCAGCCAGGACACTGTCGTCTTCTGCTAGCAAAATACGCATGATGAATTCGTTTTACGGTGATTTGTCTCTGTTATTGGATGTCAGCATACAGGCAATTGACTTTGCCTGGCCGCATCTCTTTCTATTTTGGCACGCTGCTGAGATTTGCGCTGCATGCAGGGTCAACTTTACCCCAATATCAGGGATTTTCTGGAATTGGGTGGGGATATATTTGTGCCAGGGCAAGGAATTGTCGTTGAGGGGCATCAAGAGGGAGAATTTGATACGGGGTTTTGTTGGCTGGCTGTCATCTTGGTAATGTCATTCCTGCGTGCTTTTGGCAGGAATCCAGGGGCGTTCTTTGCATACCGTGTAGCTTGAAATTAAATTGCCCTTCGTGGACACAAGCCGGGTCTCGGCCCGGCAGCCGAAATACGTTCTTTGCGTCGCCAAAGAACGTATTCAAAGAAAGGCGACCCAGGCGTCGTCGCCCCTGCGGGGTTCCCGTTTGTGCAGTACAAAAAATGGGAAAGCCCGAAAACTCGCCTGCGGCTCAAACATCGGCCTTTCTCTTTCCATTTTCTGTACCGCACAAACGGCGGCTACACATGGGAACTGCGAAAGTCAAAAGCAACTGCAAAACCCAAACCCAAACCCAAACCCAAATCGGGGTGTTTTGATTCTGGCGATTAATTATTTATCGTCACCCTGAAATAATCCACATCCACATAATCATCCCCGGCGGCAGAAACTGGCGCACCAGCACGCATACTGAACAGCCCCATTTGCGCGCCAACCCAACGCCCCATGGTAGCGGTAAAGACTTCACCAATGGCATTGAATTGCCGATTATTGGTGCTGTAATAGAATCGGGTCTTGCCACCTGCTTGCACCACCATGCGCAAGTACAGGGTGCTGCTTTTCAGTGACAGGTTGGCGCGGGTTACCTCTTCGCATTTTGATTCTGTCTTGTCGCAAGTGGACAAGATCAATTGTTTTTCCTTGTCTTGCTGACGTACACCCAGCCAGGCATAGTTAAAACCATACATGATCATGCCAGCGCTACTGCCATCTTTCAGATGACTGACATCCAGTTTGGTATGTACCGTGAATTGTTCGGCAGGCAGTTTTTGCAATAACAACGAAGGCACATCCCACAGGTTTTTGCGTTCGGCATAGCTGGAGTCAGTTTGTGTCAGCAGGCGCAGGTGATGTGATCTGGCTGTCAGTGAAAACCATTCAGGTTTCCAGTTGGCATTCCACTGCCATTGCAAGCCCAGTTTGTTGCTCTTGAATTCATCCGTAGTCGCTGGCTGCACAGACGGGAATTTACCTGGCAGCGGCATGGCATGACTGAGTACCGGTTCGCCTGTGCCAGCGTAGTTGCTATCGTCACCAATGACGGGCCAACCATCTTTCCAGTGCATGGGTTGCAGGTGGACGATGCGGCCATACGCGCGCTTGTCCTGGAAGTGATAAAACCAGTCGGTACCTTGCGGGGTTTGTACCCAGGCACCTTGGTGCGGGCCATTGGTGGATGACTTGCCTTGCGCCATGACGATCTTGTCTTCATACGGGCCTTCGATATTGCGCGAACGGAATACTGATTGCCAGCCTTCTTCGACACCACCTGCGGGGGCGAAGACATAGTAATAGCCCTGATGTTTGTAGATCTTTGGTCCTTCCAGCGTCTTGTAATTAGGCAGCTTGTTGCCATCAATGACGACCTTGCCTTCAGTATCCAGCAATTGCGTCGCCTCATTGTTCATGCGGCGCAGGCTCAGCACATTATTGATGCCAGCGCGGCTCTTGGCCCAGGCATGCAAGAGATAAGCCTTGCCATCCTCATCCCACAGTGGTGTAGGGTCAATGATGCCTTTGCCTGCCAGCAGCAAATGTGGCGTAGTCCATGGACCGCTGAATTTTTCAGCCGTCATCACATAGATGCCCTGATCGGGATCAGGATAAAAAATCCAGAAGCGATTGTCGTGATAGCGCAGACAGGGTGCCCACACACCTTTGCCATGCTGGGGCCTGGCAAAATTTGCCAGCGGTAATTGCTGGGGCAGGGCATGGCCTGTTAACTGCCAGTGCACCATGTCTGCTGATTCCAGCAGTGGCAGGCCGGGGGCGCTATTGAAGCTGGATGCTGTCATGTAATAGCGATTACCAACGCGTATCACGTCAGGATCAGAATAATCGGCATGAATGATGGGATTTTGGTAGTGCGTCTTGCCAGCGTCAGCATCAGCATCAGCTGCGTGGGTGTGTGCACTCAGGCTGGACAGCAGCAGGCAGGCAGCTACTAGCTGGTTCAACATTCCTGGTATTCGCTTCATATACTTTCCTAATCGGTACTTGGTTGACCAATGTAAAAATTGGTAAGGCCAATTATGCAAGGCAATGCAACAGCATGCAAGCGCAGTTTTCAGGCGAATGATAAAAATCAAGCGCTTGCTCACGTAAAAATTACTTGAATTATTTTGTTGACTTCAATGATTACGCGTGTAATCATTCTCTATCGATTACATGTGTAAATGATTGAAGCTTAAGATTGAAACTTAGGATTGAAGCTTCAATATGAGCCTGGAGCCAATAATGAAAAACATCGCCATCAGCGAGGCAGAATCGCTAGTCATGGAAACCCTGTGGAAGCAACACCCACAGTCAGCCGAAGAAGTCGGCGCGGCGCTGGCACAGCAACAAGACTGGCAAGAAGCCACCGTCAAAACGCTGTTGAACCGCCTGCTTAAAAAGGGTGCGATAGCCGCCGAGAAGGATGGCAGGCGCTTTTTATATTCCCCCATACTCAAGCGCGAACAATGGTTGATGTCAGAGAGCAAGGGCTTTCTCGACCGCATGTTCAATGGCCGCATCGCCCCGCTGGTAGCGCACTTCAGCGAACAAAAGAAATTATCCAAACAGGATATCGCGGAGTTGAAACGCCTGATCAAGGAGCTGGGTGATGATCAATAATCTTTTGCAGACAGGCCTGCTGGCTTGCCTGGTTGTCAGCAGTCTTATTGTTCTCATCCTGCTGATCAGGCAGCCCTTGCGCAAACTGGTGGGTGCCGGTATCAGCTATCAGTTTTGGGCCATCTTGCCATTGAGCTTGATTGCGATGTTTTTCCCGCATCATCAATATCTGGACATGACAGAGAAGTTGAATACGCCTGTGAATCAACTCATTCCCGGTGCAACTTTGCTGGAAATTCAGCCAGCGAGTGTTTGGCCAGTAATCCTTGTCAGTGCATGGCTGATCGGTAGCCTGGCCATGCTGGCGCTGTTTGGGATGCAGCATCTGCATTTCTTGCGCAGGCTGAGTAAACTCACCAGGGTTGATGGCGTATATCTTGCCAGCGATGTTGATACTGGGCCTGCTTTGGCAGGCTGTTTCAGGCCGAAAATTATAGTACCCGCCGATTTTTTTGAACGCTATAGTAAGGCTGAACAGGCACTTATCATCCGCCACGAACTGGTGCACAAGTGTCGTGGGGATGTCATCGCCAATACCTTGTTCGCGCTGCTGCAATGCCTGCTCTGGTTTAATCCATTCGTGCACGTCGCCGCCAGATGTTTTCGTCTCGATCAGGAACTGGCATGCGACGCCAGCGTGATTGCGCAAGAGCCGCAAGCCAGGCGCACCTATGCCGAAGCCATGCTGAAGACACAGTTGAGCGTTACCCCCAGTGCCCTGGCCTGCCATTGGCCTTCCCGTCATCCCTTAAAGGAGAGAATCATGCAATTGCAAAAGAACAGCCCCGGAAAATTGAAGCGTATCAGTGCCTATATGGTATTGAGTTGCCTGTGCGGCGTCAGTGCTTATAGTGCCTGGGCTGCTACACCTGTCAGCCCGGTTTTCACGCCTGCCCAGAGCGGTCAGGTCGATGGAAAATCAGAAGTGGATAGCTATCTTATTGCCATGGACATCAACGTAGCAGGAATAAAAAGTTCGCCCCGCGTGATGGTCAAACAAGGGTCGCAAGCCAGTATTGCCGTGCAATCTGATGATAAACAAGCTAAATGGGATTTCAGCTTTACACTCACTCCGACACCTGGGGACAAGTACAAAGATGCCGTAACTATCGACATGATCGTCAAGAAAAATGATGAACTGATAGCCAAACCCAAGCTCATCACAGGCTTGAACCAGAAGGCAAGAATGCAGAAAGAAACACCGGATAAACAGCAAGATTTTGATATTTCAATGACGGCCAATCTGGTCAAAAAGGCGGAGTGATCTGGATAGCTTTAGCCCTGGCTTGCCTGCCTGCTCTGGTAAAATTATACAATTCTTATTGATACCAAAAGAGCAGGCACAATATGCAATCCACATTTTCCAGATTCACCGCTTTGTGCTTATCTCCCCTCTTGCTGCTATGCGCGTCCACTACCATGGCTGCATCCGGCAAAGTCTGTACCGGCGATGCTGGCTTGAGCAAGCTGGAGGGCTACTGGAGTAGCAGCCACTTCCTGAATCTGTTGAAAATCCATGGCAGTTGGACTGGCGCCATGACCGCCACGGATAGCCAGCAAGTTGCCCTGAACATCAAGGATGGCCGCATCAAACAAAACCTGGCCTGGCATGAAGGTGATGAAACTGAATACTGCCTGCGTCAGCAAGGCGACAAAATCTGGTTGCTGGGTGACGGCAAAAGCAGGACAGAGCAAGGCCCTTATCAACGCCTGGGCAAGCTTGACCAGAACGAGGCTGACCTGTATCTGGCGCGCATCATACAAGGCTGTTTTATCAGTGAAGAAAAAGAACAGTGGTGCTTTCAAAATGGCAAACTCAGCATAGATGGCAAGCCAGCCAAGGCCAGTTTGTCACGCGATTTGTCTGAACTGGATTTGTATGGCACCCCACTGCGTATAGAAGGGCACAGGCTGCCATTCTGGTATTTGGTTAGACGAGGAGACGCCTGGACAGTATTTGAAGATGATTATGCGAGCAATGAAAAACGTGTGCCCGTCGATCCCAGGACCAGCAAACCCTGGCGCGTGTTAAGAAAGCAGTAAGCCAGAATGTGGTCTTACTTCAACAGCCTGCATCGCTACTTCAGCATCAAGCGCATTGTCCTGCTGGTATTTACCTTGCTGCTGGCAGGTTTTATATGGGGCATGTTGAATATAGCCTTTTATCCTGCACTACTGGCCCAGCAATCTGCTGCACCTGAAAAAATCAAAGCCGATGCCGCGATTGTGTTGGGCGCTTCGGTCTGGAAAGATAAGCCATCGCCTGTGTTTGCCGAACGCATCAAACATGGCATACGCCTCTACAAGAACGGCCAGGTGCATTACCTCATTTTCACGGGTGGTTTGAGTGAAGGTGACACCCTTTCTGAATCAGCCGCTGCCCGCCAGTACGCGGTTGAGCAGGGTATTCCCGCAGAAAAAATATTGATAGAAGAGATATCGACAAACACCTTTCAAAACCTGGTGCAGGCTTGCAAGCTCATGCCGACGCATCAACTCCACAAGGTAATGATAGTCAGTGATCCTTTGCACATGAGGCGGGCGATGACGATGGCCGGGGAATTGCACATCAATGCTGTCTCGGCCGCCACACCTACCAGCCGTTATGTGAGTTGGCGCTCAAAAGCGAAGTCATTGTTGTATGAGAGCTTCTTTTATGTGAAGCATGAATTGACAGGGGACGCGAATACCCAGTGTAGCGCTGACAAATCTTGAAGAATAATGGTGGTGTTGAGTGATTTGTTATTTAGAGTCACTGACCAGCATCTCCAGCTTTTCCAGCATCGTAACTAAACCCTTATCTTCCTCAGAGTAGGGATAATCAAAATACTCTATCTGCATCCATTGCGTAACCTGGCCTGGATGGACATAGATTTCAAAATCATCAACCAGGATGATATCGCCGACTGCCGCATCAGGTACAAATCCCAGATTTTTGGTTTCGCCTTGCCAGTTCACATATTCAATGTCGGCAAACCAGGCTGGTGCCATGGTTTCTTCCACCAGCAAGCGGGCGATTTGCCTGAACTTGTCTTCCTTTACTGTCGTGAACATGACCAGGCGCGGGAAAAGTACAGCGCAGCGCGTCAGGAATTCATGCAAGCCAGGTCGTGGAATCTGGCTCATGGCGTTGGAGATCAGGGTGCCTTCAAGATCGAGTGCGAGTACGGTGGGCAGTATTTTTTTCATTTGATTAAAATTGAAGAGGCGCTAGTATCTCACGGTGGTGTTTGCAGAGTGCGTTATCCGAGTTTAAAAAAATCCTCAGCCTTGTCTTCGCCAAGTTCTGCCCAATACCAGCAAGCCATCAAGAAGCTGCTGAGATGATGGTCTTCGGCATACCATGCCCCGTCATCATTATTCCTTTGCCAGACGACAGGATTATCTTGCGCCAGGTCTTGCAGGCGCATGCCCCAATCGACGACACCCTGGTTTTCATGCATGAAGATCAGGTGTTCTTGCTCCACATACAAATCTCCGGGTAACAAGAGTTCGTTATATGCGGTGTTGATGGGGCTGGTGCCCGCGCAATGATAGTAGGCCGTCAGCGCAAGTGGCAGCGGCTGCGCAACTGCCTGCAATTTGCTGGCTGCATCCGGCAGGTCTGACATTTCCAGCCCGGCGTTTTGCATCCAGTGCTGATAAAAATTCTGGTAAGTCTTTATCGCAGCTTGTGTGGGCGAATTGTGTGTCGGGTTCATGTCGTCTGCAATGCACATGTCCAGATATTTTCCGGACTTTACGCTTTAGCCGCTGCAACCAGTGCATGTGCTGTTGCTGTTAACAGTGCCGTGGCTTCACCTTCAAAAAACATTTGTGAGCTGACAAAGGCACCGTTGATCAACACCGCCAATTGACCGGCCAGTTCATCCGGGCGTTTTGCATCCAGGCGTACGGCTATGTCTTTAAGCCTGTGCCGTAGTTCATGTTTATGTTTGTATGCCACCTTACGGGCAGGGTGATCATGGTCAGGAAATTCTGCCGCGACATTGATTTGCGGGCAGCCGCGATAGTTGGGGCGAGCTACCCGTTCACCTATCCACTGGAAATGTGCGTCAAGTTCGGCGGCAGCATCATCTGCATGGCGCTTGTGGACATCCCCCCAGCATTGCCAGAAGTCTTCATCTTCACGCTGCAAAAAGGCGGCGATAAGATCATCTTTGGTACCGAAATGACGATAGATACTGGTTTTTGCCACGTCAGCCTGCTCAGCCACCAGATCCACGCCCACGGCTCTTACGCCCTGACTATAGAAAAGCCTGGAGGCTGTTTCAAGAATGCGCTCTTTTACCTCTGAGGTAGCAGATGCGTTGCCGGTCTTTGAAGTATTCATGGGAAAAAATTATAACATAATTGCTTGACATGCTACAGACCTGTATGTATCTTATAAAACATACCGGTCTGTATCGTATAAATGTAATAACAAACGTGGAGTCAAATGATGAATACCTTAGTAAATAACAGAGTTGCTGTTTTTGGTGCCACCGGACATACGGGGCGCTTTGTGGTGGATGAACTTGTACGGCGCGGCATGGTGCCAGTCGCTCTGGCCCGCGACAGCGGCAAGCTGGCCGCCGCTGGCTTTGAAGAGCGCGGCATTGAGATCAGATGCGTCTCTGTCAATGATAGTGCAGCACTGGACGATGTCTTGCATAGTGTTGCTGCCCTGATCAATTGCGCTGGCCCCTTCCTGGAAACTGCCGACCTGCTTGCTGCAGCTGCTGTGCGCAATGGCGTTCATTATCTGGATGTCAGCGCAGAACAGATGAGTGCACACGACACCTTGAAGAAATTTGACAGCCCGGCGCGGGAAGCGGGCGTGCTGGTTCTTCCTGCCATGGGGTTTTACGGCGGTCTTGCTGATTTGCTGGCTACTGCTGTCATCGGCGACTGGGATGCTGTAGACGACATCCGCATAGGCATCGCACTGGATAGCTGGCATCCGACCGAGGGCACACGCATCACGGGTGCGCGCAATACTGCGCATCGCCTGGTAGTCACAGACGGCAAGCTGCTACCCATGACACTGCCTGCCGCTGAAATTGCCTGGGATTATGCCGAACCCTTCGGGCGTCTGGATGCCATTGAAGTGCCGTTCTCTGAAGTGATTCTGATGGCGCAGCATCTCAAGATCGGACAATTGCATACCTATCTGAATCTTTCTGCCCTCAAGGACATACGTGACCCGCTGACGCCGCCACCTGCTGCGGCAGACGAAAGTGGCAAATCCGCCCAGGTTTTCCTGGTCGAGGTGATTGCAACCAAGGATGGGGTAACACGCAAACTGGCAGCGCAGGGGCGCGATATTTACGGCTTTACTGCACCACTGATATGCGAGGCAGTGCAACGCATCTTGCAGGGTGAAGTGAAAGAGAGTAGCGGGGCGCACTCACCAGGTGCGGTCTTTGATGCCCGCAGTTATTTGCATGCGCTCGCGCCGGAACTTGTTTGTTCCTTTGAGACATGATTCATACTTGAAGCTGTAGCAAGTAAGTCTTCTATTGCGCATCCGTCAAACCGGATATGGCATGAGCTGAATGTTTTTGACAGTACTATGACTGCAAAAATATCTTGAACTTAGGACAATTTATGCTTTATTATGCTCGAATACATAATTTATGTGCCCGGACATAATAAAGCATAATAGATAGGACTTACGCAAAATTGTCCCAGCAAGGCTATCGCCATAGGAAACTTCTCTTGCAAGAGAGATTCGTTGCGTCGGCGGACAACATGTGGTCTGAATTCCCGACTCCACCGTAGCGACGAAGACAGTACTTTAGTGCCGAATTTGCCAAATGCGGGAGCTGCAACGCAGCTGGGGCGGTTTTGCGTAAGTCCTAATCGAGAAAAACAAGGTCATCAGCCCATGAGTACTTCCTTCACTTTCCGCCGCCCTGAGCTGGCACAAGAGCTGTGCAACAGGCTGCAAGGCAAGGGTCTGAGCGATGCACGATCAGGCTTGTTCCTGGCTGCGCCAAGGCGTGTCGGCAAGAGTACTTTCTTGCGGGAGGATCTGGTGCCAGAGATCAGCCAGCGTGGCTGGCTACCCGTGTATGTGGACTTGTGGGCCAACAAGGAGCGCGACCCGGCATTGATCATTACCGAGGCCATCAAAAAACATCTGGCCGATACCATAGGCATCATCAGCAAGGCTGCCAAGGCCGTGGGCCTCTCCAAGGTCAATGTGCTGGGGACATTGACGATAGACATCAACCAGCCGGGTTTGCCAGACAATGTCACGCTGTCAGATGTAATTGCTGAACTCAGTCACCAGGTCAAAAAACCCATAGTGTTGATCGTTGATGAAGCCCAGCATGCGCTAAGTACCACAGCAGGCTTGAACGCCATGTTCGCACTCAAGTCCGCACGCGACACGCTGAACCTGAGTGCTGAGCTGCCTGCCCTGATGCTGGTGTTCACCGGTTCCAACCGTGACAAGCTCGCCCACCTGGTGTTGAACCGCACTCAGCCTTTCTTTGGTTCCAGCATCACGGCTTTTCCCTTGCTCAACAAGTTATACACAGATACCTTTACTAAATGGGCGAATGGCAATCTGGCCAGGGGCAACAAGCTGCGTGCAGAAAGTGTCTGGGCTGCATTCCAGTTATTGGGGAACAGGCCAGAAATGCTGCGCGACCTGATCGCCCACATCGCCCTTGATGGCCAGGCACAAAGCCTGTCAGAAATACTGGAAGATGGCGCCCGCAAAATCAATAACCGCCTATGGGAAGAATTTGCCAGCGAGTTCGATGCCCTGACAGCGATCCAGAAAGCCGTACTGAGTGTACTCATCAGCAAGGGCGAACACTGGATACCATTTTCTGATGAATCCATGGCGGCTTACATGGACATCACAGAAACCAAAAAGCTATCGAAAGCGACAGTGCAAACCGCCATCGATGGCTTGCGTGAAAAGAACCTGGTCTGGAAGGAGTCGCGGGGCATCTACGCGCTGGAAGATCAGGGTTTTGCTGAATGGTTCAGGCATAACAGGTTGGCTGTGGCGGGTGAATAAGACTCTTGAATTAATCTGCATCAGCCTTGAGTGACATCACCCCCGCAATGTGGGCAATTCTTTTTATGATGATCCGCCCCTGCATCCAATATTGCGGCTGTCATAATGGCGGTCGGCAGGGCAAAAATTCCTATGCCGACTAATACAATCGCACCAGAGAGCAGCTTGCCCACGGGTGTGATGGGTGTGATATCGCCATAGCCTATGGTGGTCAATGTCACGATGGCCCACCATAGTGTCTCAGGAATACTGCTGAATTTATCGGGCTGCACACTGTGCTCAATTAGATACAGTAAGGCTGCAAAGCAGTATGCGGTAATCACCATCATCAGGATGGCGACGATGAGCAGATGCTTTCTTTTTGCCAGGGCATTACTGATGGATTTAAACGAATGATCCAGCCCCTCCAGATTCAGTACACGCAATAGTCTGGTCAGGCGGAATATTCTTAAAAAACGCAAATCCCACGGTGCCCAGAAGGTCAGAATCACCAGTAAGTCGAGCAAAGACAGGGGCTGTAGAGCGTATTTGATCTTGCCGCTGATGGGCGAGGCAAACCGACCTTGCTCTACACATACCCACAAACGCAGCAGGTATTCAACCACGAAAAGGCTGGTCGAAAAAACTTCGATGATATGAAACAAGACTTTGTTGGAGCCAGCAATTGAGGGCACGGTTTCAAGTGCAACAGCAATACAATTGATGAGGATGACGGCAGCCAGGAAGTAGTTGATGTACCGGGTCAGCGCATTCGAGCGCGAAGGTTTATGCAGTATATTGAACAGGCGCGCCCGCGAGGCATGATGGTTCATCATTTCTCATCAGTCAGTATTTTCGCTAACAAAAAGAATACCAGCGTACTGACTGAAAAAGCAAACTTGAGCGAAAATTTTTCAAAAGGTGTGCTATGCCCGTGGCATGCAAGACAGTTTCTACAAGGGGAATTGATAATCCGAACTTACACCTTGCACCCCATCTGCTTGCGCAATTTACCCATATCACTGGCCGCAGTCGATTTCAGTATATCTTCAGAGATATGCCCATATTCTTCGCGCATCAGGCTAAAGTTGTTCTTGCTGCCTGCTGGCAGGAACCAGACTACATAGCCGCAGGTGATGGGGGCGATGCTTTGTCTGGTTTCATAGTCAACCGCGATATAGGTGCCAGGTTCTGGTGAGTTGACGGGGTTTTCGTAAACGGTGACACGCCACAGGTCGCGGCTGACTTGCTTGCCAATTTGAGTCTGATAGGCAGCGACACGGGTTTGCCATTCTTCCAGCGTGTTAGTGTTTTTCAAGCGCCTGCCCAGCATGTTGTAGGCAGTTTCATAGTAACCATTGTCTATGGCTGACATATAGGCATTGGTGAGTTTTTTGCCTTCTACCTTGAATTTGGTGATGTCATCTTCACTGAGCTTGTTACTTACTGCCTTGGGATGTTCTGGTATGTCTGCCACGCAGCTCAGCATTTGCACCATGTTGAACGTGGTTTTGCCATCTGCTGCTTGTCCTGCCAGGGGTTCGGTGCGGTTAAATTTGTATTTGCCAAATTCCGGTATTTTGCCATTACATAATTTTGTTGCAGGTTCAGACATCATGACTTGCGCCTGGTCGACCGTCAGGCTGGTGTCACTGCTGAGTACCAGTTCAAAGGTATTACCTGAGAGTTTTTTATAGGCGAGATCGGCAGCCCAGACCGGGGTGATGATCAGGCAGGCAGTCATTATTACGGCAAGGCGGGATGGTGTCATGGCAATCAGTGATAAGCGAAGATGCAGCAAAGATACGGGATGCAGGACGATTTAACAACCAGGAAACTGTTTCAAAAAATTACCTGAGGCATTTGCCGTGCCCTAGCTTTAATCATCTTGCCGATTTTTTGGGCTCCGCTGCTTTGTGCGTGTTCGTGTCAATTCATGATCTTCTACAATGCAGTATACCGATTGCCTCTACAGGACCAAACCATGCATGCACCAGCCAGACTGCGCCAGTTCATTGTACGAATACTGGCCTTGCCTTTGCTGGCTTGTGGTCTGGCACAGGCGCAGGTCGATGACTACTGGATCAGCAGCGTGGCCAGGCCCGGTCATGTGGCTTTGTCTGATGCCAGCAAGCCTAACAATATCCTGGTTGCGGATGGAGATGCCAGGGTGGTGCATCTGGCAGCAGCAGATCTGGCAAACGATTTTGGGCGTGTCACCGGGCGCAAAGCTACGCTTGCCTCAACTGTTGCTGCAGCACCCGCTAACCTGATGCTGGTAGGCACGCTGGGCAAATCCCCTTTGCTGGATGGCCTGGTGGCTGCGGGCAAGCTGGATATTGGCAAGCTGCGCGGAGCCTGGGAAAGTTTCATCATTGCCACGGTGGCTGCGCCCATGCCTGGCGTTGATCATGCGGTAGTCATTATCGGTAGCGACCCGCGCGGTACGGCTTTTGGTATCTATGAATTGTCGCAGGCCATAGGGGTGTCGCCCTGGCACTGGTGGGCCGATGTGGTGCCGGAGAAAAAGCCTGCGCTGTACATGGCAGCAGGTGCACGGCGTTTTGGCCCGCCTTCGGTCAAGTATCGCGGCATCTTCATCAATGATGAAGACTGGGGCCTGCATGTGTGGGCAGCAAAGAATTTTGAACCTGAACATAAAGGCATAGGCCCCAAAACGTATGCCAAAGTATTTGAACTGTTGTTGCGCCTGAAAGCCAATACCCTGTGGCCAGCCATGCATGCCGTCAGCCCGCCTTTTAATCAACTGGCTGCAAATGCGGCGCTGGCGCATGACTATGGCATCGTCATGGGTTCATCGCATGCCGAACCCATGTTGCGCAATAATGTTGGTGAATGGAAGGCGTCACCAGTGAGCTATAACTATGTCAGCAATGCAGACGGTGTGCGCGCTTATTGGGAAGAGCGCATGCGCAGCAATGGCCACTATGAAAACATTTACACTCTGGGCATGCGCGGCATCCATGATTCCAAAATGCAGGGGCCCAAGACGGATGCAGAACGCAAGCAGGTATTGGAAACCATCTTCAGCGACCAGCGTCGCTTGCTGAACAAGTATGTGAACCCCGATATACAGCAAGTGCCGCAAATGTTTTGCGCCTATAAAGAAGTGTTGTCGCTGTATCGCCAGGGTTTGCAGGTGCCGGATGATGTCACCATCATTTGGCCTGATGATAATTTTGGCTATGTACGCAGTTTTGCGAATAGCGAAGAGCGCAAGCGTGCCGGTGGTTTTGGTGTGTATTACCACTTGTCATACCTTGGTGCACCGCTGTCTTATCTATGGTTGGGCACGACGCCACCAGCCCTGATCTGGGAAGAAATGAGCAAGTCTTATGATGCCGGTGCGCGCACGATATGGATAGCCAATGTGGGTGACTTGAAACCGGCAGAAATTGGCACAGAATTCTTTTTGCAAATGGCCTGGGATATACAGCGCTGGCACCGCGCGCAATTACCGGATTATTTGCAGCATTGGGCAGCGCGTGAATTTGGTGATGCCCATGCGACAAAAATTGCCGCCATCCTGGCTGAGTATTACCAGTTGAATTACCAGCGCAAGCCAGAACATTTGCAGTGGTGGTTGCCAAAAACAAGCCCGCGTCCCAGTGATTTGAATCCTTTGGAAATCACGCAAAGGCTGGCTGCATTCCGACAATTGCAAAGCCGCACAGACAAGCTGCGCGAGCAAATGCCGACAGACAGGCAAGATGCTTTTTTTGAGCTGCTGGCTTATCCCGTGCATGCGGCGGCGCTGGCGAATATCCGCTATTTTGAAACTGAACGTGGCAACAATGCTGCCGCTATCACCGCTGATCAGCAACTGAGCGCAATCAATGCACACTGGGACGGCCAACTGGCAGGCGGCAAATGGCGCGGCATCATGGCGGCAGAACCAGCGGATGAACAATGGAAATCCATGCGCATAGCAAAATGGCAGGCGCCTGCAGGATCATTGAAACCTGCTGAAATTTCACCTGCAGATCCGGTAGCAAATTCAGCATCAACCAACTCTTCATCAGCCATTGCGATGGAAGCTGAGCAGTATCAGCAACGCACCCATGGCAACATGCGCTGGGAATTGATACCCGGTCTGGGCCGCACAGGCGCAGGTTCCATGGCACTGTTCCCGACGACGGCAGAGGCCATACCGCTTGCACAGGCAGCCACAATGGCGCCGCGACTTGATTATGATTTCACATTGATGCAGCCGGATCATTATGATTTTGCTGCTTACCTGATCCCCACGCATGCCATAAGTGGCAGCTTGCTGGAATTGGCAATAGCAATTGATGACGGCGCGCCACAACTGGTGCAACTGGATGTCAAGGATGGCAGTGCCGACTGGGCTCAGGGTGTCCTGAGTGGCATGCGCATGACCCGCACCAGCCTGGGCAGGTTGGCAGCAGGCAAGCACCGCCTGCATGTATATGGCATACGCCCCGGCATCGTGCTCGACAAAATAGTGCTGGACAATGGCAAGCTGCAGTCCAGTTATCTGGGGCCAGACGTGATGGCTGGCAAGGCAGCAAACCTTGAATGGGAGTAGGTTATCCTACAACATGTATATAGATTTCCAGGATATTGTGGATCGGGTAGTAGTCAGTAGTACAGAGTTAGTAATTACATGTGGTCCGTTGTCATACGACCGTCACATGCATACCTTATGATCGCCGGACTTTTCCACTTCAGGACAGACCTGCATCATGAACTCTACCTACAGCTTGAAACGCCTGCCCCTGGCCTTGATGATCAGTACTGTACTCGCCCTTATGGCTTGCGGTGGAGGCTCGAACACCACGGCGACAGATACCGTCGTTATTGAAGGCCCGCTGGTGATACCCGCACCGCCAGCCGACCCTGGCGTGGTTGACAGTGCACCTGTACCTGCCGGGGTGTCAGCCTTTGTCGATACTGTCGCCAGCAACCAGCGTGGTGATGCCAGATATGCGACGCTGGAAACCAATGCCGGTGTGCGTGTGCTGTCTGGCTTCCTGGCGATCTGGCAGCCGCTGACACTCATCGTGGACGCTGGTGTGACAGCACCTGCGGTAGATAATTTCCCGGCAGTGGCTACTTCCAAATGGACGGGTGTGCCAAATGACGGCACGCCAGATGGCACTATCCTGAACCGCCCTGTGCATGATGCCAACATCAATTACGTCGCCAGTCTGACCAGCAAACGCACGCCTGAGCAGGAGCTGGCAGCCTACCTCGATGACCGTCGTGGCAAGGGCTATAGCGTGACCGATGGCCTGGGGCCATTGACCGCAGCATGGCGTAGCGCGGCTCAGCAAACCACCAGCATCACTACCATACCTGCCGATGCAGGCACGGTTTTATACAATGACAGCGGCAATAATATCGGTGTGGGCGGCGCAGCCAATGCCAGCTTTGGCAATGTTGTCGATCTGGTGTCGCAGATAGGTAATAATGGTTCTACTGAACCGGCCAAGCGCTTTTATAAATATGCCCGCCCTTACCGTTGGAGCAGCCAGGTCATCGTTGCCCCATCACTGGTACCTGCCAAGAGCTCAACACCGGCAACGGATGGCGGTTTCACCAGTGGCCATGCTGCCGAAGCCACCCGCGACGTGGTCGCCATGGCCTATCTCGTGCCTGAGCGTTTCCAGGAATTGTTGAGCCGTGGCCTGGAACTGGGTGAGAACCGCATCATGGCAGGCATGCACTCACCCCTGGATGTCATGAGTGGCCGCATACAGGCGCAAGCCGTGGCAGCTGCCAATTTGTATGATACCGCCAATGCAGCGAAGAAAACTGCAGGGTATGCACAGGCCCACGCCACCCTGATCACGCAAACCAATACCACGGCAGACAGCTTCAATGCCTATGCCCATTCTGCCACTGCAACAACGGACAGGTTCGCCGACCACGACAGCAACAAGGCCAATTACCTGCGTCGCATGACCTACGGCTTTGTCCTGATTGCAGCCACCAATGCAGCCGCAGTGGTACCCAAAGGTGCGGAAGTTTTGCTGGAAACCCGCTTGCCATACCTGAGCGATGCACAAAGGCGCGTGGTCTTGAAAACCACTGCCATGGCATCCGGCTACCCAGTCATGGATGATGCCGAAGGCTGGGGCAGGCTCAACCTGTTTGCCGCGGCAGATGGCTATGGTAGTTTTGTCGGCAATGTCATCGTCAGCATGGATGCAGGCAAGGGCGGTTTCAATGCGCTGGATATCTGGCGCAATGATATCAATGGCAGTGGCAAGCTCAGCAAACTGGGTAGTGGTGTATTGAAACTCGCTGGTAATAATAACTGGACCGGCGGCACACAAATTGATGCAGGCACGGTCGAAGCCAATTCTGCTACTGCCTTTGGCAACGGCGATGTCTATAGCAGCGCCAGCGTGATCGTCAATACTGCAGGCAATCTCGGCATCACCGGAAAATATACACAATTGGCCAGCGGCGCACTGGAAATCAACCTGCGCAGCGCACAAAGCCTGGTACAGGTTAGCAGCACAGTCACCATCGCTGGTGGCAGCTTGCGCATACGCTTCCAGAACGGCTATAAACCTAGCGTTGGCGATACGCTCACCGTTATCAATGCAGGCAGCCTGAAGGGAAAATTCAGCAGCATCACGATTGATGGATTTACTGCGACACCGACTTATACTGCGACCAGTTTGCAATTGAAACTGACTGCGTGATATCTGGAAGGGTGTTGACACGCCATTGTAAGTGGCGTGTTTTCTACTTATTTAGGACTTACGCAAAACCGCCCCAGCTGCGTTGTAGCTCCTCTCCTAGGAGCCGCGTACTAAAGTACTGTCTTCGTCGCTACGCCTTGCTGGGACAATTTTGCGTAAGTCCTATTATCTTTATTCTTTCAAGCTGTGCCTGCGCATCAGCAAGTACACCGCAGGCACTACAAACATTGACAGCAATGGCGCTGTGATCATGCCGCCCACCATGGGCGCGGCGATGCGCTGCATGATTTCTGAACCAGTGCCACTGCCCAGCATGATGGGTACCAGCCCGGCGATGATGACGGCCACTGTCATCGCCTTGGGGCGTACCCGCAACACGGCACCTTCGCGTATGGCATCGAGCAAATCCTGCTGACTGTTTTGCCCTTTCATGAGACGCTGGTCCCAAGCCTGCTTCAGGTAGAGCAGCATGATGACACCAAATTCTGCCGAGACACCTGCCAGGGCGATGAAACCAACGCCGCTGGCGACTGATAATTGATGCCCCAGCAGCCACAATAACCAGACGCCACCTGCCAGCGCAAAGGGCAGGGTAGCCATGATCACGGCGGCTTCATCCAGGCGTTTGAAGGTCATGTACAGCAAGACAAAAATAATCAGCAGCGTGGCCGGTACGACGATCTTGAGTTTGGCGCTGGCGCGTTCCAGATATTCAAACTGGCCCGACCACGACAGGGAGTAAGAGGCAGGCAAGCGAACTTCTTTGCTGACCCGCTGCTGCATCTCGCGCACGGTCGAACTGAGATCTCGATCGCGGATATCAACATACACCCAGCCCGATAACCTGGCATTTTCGCTTTTTAGCATGGGCGGGCCATCATTGATACGTATGCTGGCAATATCACCCAGACTGATCTGCGCACCTCTTGCAGTCAGCACCGGTAGCTGGCGCAGCTTTTCTACAGAATCACGCAACTCACGCGGATAACGCAGATTGATGGGAAAACGCTGCAAGCCTTCTACCGTTTCACCGATATTGTCACCCCCTATGGCAGCCGCAACGATGCTCTGTACATCGGCGATATTCAAGTCATAGCGTGCGGCGAGGTCGCGGTTGATATCCACATCAATATACCTGCCACCGTTCAGGCGTTCTGCCAGGGCAGAGCTGACGCCGGGTACGCTTTTGACGACGCGTTCTATCTCGCTGGTGATCTTGTCGATTTCCTTCAAGTCTGCGCCAGCGACCTTGATGCCTACCGGGCTTTTGATACCGGTCGCCAGCATGTCGATGCGGTTGCGTATTGGTGGTACCCAGATGTTGGACAGGCCAGGTACTTTGACGCTGCGGTCGAGTTCTTCCAGCAACTTTGCCAGTGTCATGCCAGCGCGCCATTGTTCGCGCGGCTTGAACTGTATGGTGGTTTCAAACATTTCCAGCGGTGCCGGATCAGTCGCGCTTTCGGCCCGTCCAGCCTTGCCAAACACCGTCTGTACTTCCGGCACGCTCTTGATCAGTCTGTCAGTTTGCTGCAAGAGCTCGCTCACCTTGCCTGCACTCAGGCCAGGCAGGGCAGAAGGCATGTAGAGCAGATCGCCTTCATCCAGTGGCGGCATGAATTCACCACCCAGGCGTGCCAGCGGCCAGACTGTCAACACGGCTATCAATGCTGCCACCAGCAGAGTGATCTTGGGGAATTGCAAAACCTTTTCCAGCAAAGGGCGGTATAGCGCAATCAGCAAGCGATTCAAGGGGTTATTGTGTTCAGCTGGTATCTTGCCACGTATCAGATAGCCCATTAGCACAGGAATCAGGGTCACTGCCAAACCGGCCGCCGCTGCCATGGCATAAGTCTTTGTCAGGGCCAGCGGCGCAAACAGGCGGCCCTCCTGCGCTTCCAGCGTGAATACCGGGATGAAGGACAGTACGATGATCAATAAAGAAAAAAACAGCGCTGGCCCCACTTCTGCGGCGGCTTCTGCAATGACTTGCCAATGTTGTTCACCCGCCAGTTTTTCATGCGGGTGCGCATGCTGCCAGGCTTCGATATGCTTGTGTGCATTTTCTATCATGACGACCGCGGCATCGACCATGGCACCAACCGCAATGGCAATGCCGCCCAGCGACATGATATTGGCATTCACTCCCTGGTAATGCATGATGATATAAGCTGTGAGTATGCCTAGCGGCAGCGACACTATTGCCACCAGTGCCGAGCGTAGATGGAATAAAAATGCGGCGCAGACCACGGCTACCACGATGAATTCTTCCAGCAGTTTATGCTGCAGATTATCCACTGCCCGCGTGATCAGGCCAGAGCGGTCATACACGGGAACAATTTCCACGCCTGGTGGCAGACCGGGCTTGAGTTGATCCAGCTTGTCTTTGACCGCGGCTATGGTTGCCAGTGCATTTTTACCAGACCGCATGACGACCACACCACCTGCGACTTCGCCTTCGCCATTTAGTTCTGCAATGCCGCGCCGCATTTCTGGCCCCACCTGTATACGCGCCACATCGCCCAGACGCACGGCGATACCAGCTTCTGTCACCATCAGCGGTATCTTGCGGAAATCGTCGAGGTTCTTCAAATAGCCAGAGGCGCGCACCATGTATTCGGCTTCACCCAGTTCCAGCACGGAGCCACCGCTTTCCTGATTGGCTTTTTGTACGGATTCGATGATTTTTCCATGCGTGATGTTATAGGCGCGCATTTTGTCCGGGGATAGCTGGATCTGGTACTGCCGCACCATGCCACCTATGCTGGCAACTTCGGACACATTTGGCAGGGACTTCAATTCAAATTTCAGGAACCAGTCCTGGTAGGCACGCAGTTGCGACAAATCCATTTTACCGCTGCGGTCAACCAGCGCATATTCATAGACCCAGCCTACCCCTGTCGCATCCGGCCCCAGTGAAGTCTTGGCTTGTGCTGGCAATCTGGCCTGTACCTGGTTCAGGTATTCCAGCACACGTGAACGTGCCCAGTACAAATCCGTGCCATCTTCAAACAAGACATAGACAAAGGAATCGCCAAAGAAAGAATAACCGCGTACCGTCTTGGCACCAGGCACTGAAAGCATGGTCGTTGTCAGTGGATAAGTAACCTGGTTTTCTACAATCTGCGGTGCCTGGCCGGGTAGACTGGTACGTATGATGACTTGCACATCTGACAGGTCAGGGATGGCGTCCACTGGCGTGCGGGCCACGGCCCACATGCCCCACGCTGTCAACATCAATGTAGCAAGCAGGACCAGGAAGCGATTGCTGATGGACCAGCGTATGAGTCGTGCGATCATTGTTTAACTCCAGCAGGCAGGTTTGAGCTCGATGCAGAAGTAGCAGAGCTGGCAGCGGTAGCGGATGCGGCACCTTCCATGCGCGTGATACTCGCTTTCAGGCTGGCTTCCGAATCGATCAGGAACTGGCCGGAAGCCACGACTTTTTGCCCGGCCTGTAAGCCTTTGAGTATTTCTGTCTGGCCACCAGCTTCCGCCCCCACTTCCACATCCACAGGCAAGAGCCTGCCGCCATCTTGCGCCAGGATCACTACGCTGCGGGTGCCAGTGATGATGACGGCTTCACTGGGCACCAGCAGGGTGTCCTTGCGCGCAGTGCCTGTAAAGTTGAGCGTGGTGAACATGCCTGGTAATAATTGCGTGCCAGAGCTGCCAGAGCTGGCCAGCTCCATGCGCGCTTTCAAGGTACGGGTGCTGCTATCCACTTGCGGAAGCAAGGCGGCGACCTTGCCGTGGAAAACGATACCAGGCAGGGATGCTGTCCTGGCTTCTATCAAATTGCCAGCCTGTACTTTATGTGCCATGTTTTCAGGAATGTCGGCATTGACCCAGATCGTGCCCACACCGTTAATGCGGAACATGGGTGTACCCATGCTTACGGTCATGCCTTCGCGTACTGACAGTTCGGTCATTACGCCACTTATTGGGGAGCTGACAGTGATGCGTGCATGCAGCTTGCCACTACTTTCTACCATGCGTATCTGCTCATCCATCATGCCCACCAGGCGCATGCGCTGACGGGCTGCGTCCAGCAAGCCAGTGATGGCCTGGCCTTGCATGCTTTTCACTGCCAAAAATTCTTCTTGTGCAGCAATCCAGTCTGGCACATAGAGTTCTGCCAGCGGCTGACCCTTGCGCACCATGTCCAGCGGCGTGCGCGTATAGAGTTTTTCAACAAAGCCATTGCTCCTGGCCTGCAGCACCGCGACATCGCGCTCGTTATAAGCAACAGTGCCAACTGCCTGTACTACTGTATTGAGTTTGCCAGATACCACGCTGGCAGTACGTATGCCAAGATTTTGCTGTATGCGTGGGTTGATGCTGACAGAACTTTCATTCGTTGAGTCAGCACTGTCTGCATACACAGGAACCAGTTGCATGTCCATGAAGGGGGATTTCCCCGGCTTGTCGAATTTTTGGGCGGGTACCATGGGGTCATGCCAGTACAAGACTTTCTTCGTTGCGCCAGCATCTTGCAGCTTGGCATTTTTATCTGATAATGAATTCTGCATGCCTTCATGTTTGCCCAATTGATACAGGCCATAAGCCGCAGCTGCCAGCAATCCTGTGGCGACAGTCGCAAGCAATACATGTGTGGTCTTAATGCGTTTGGTTTTCATGCTTATTCCTTGTTGGCGCTTGAGATGAGTTTTGTTTCATCAGATGGGCTCAGGTAGTGCAGTTGCGCCCACAAACTTGCCGTTTCTGCCTGTAGCTGCAGGGCTTGCAAATGCATGTCAGTTTGATTGCGCTGTGCTGTCAGCAAATCACCCAGGCTGGATTTGCCACCGCGATAAGCCGCCAGACTGGCTTGCACCCTTTGTCTGGCCAGGGGCAGTAATTCAGTTTCATAGCGACTCACGCGACTGCGTTTGCTGTGCCATTCATTGAGCAAGCCGCTAACTTCGGCAATATGGGCGCGCAGGGCTTCATCGCGTTCTGCCCTGGCCTGGTCTGCCATGGCCAGACGTGACGACAGTTCGCGTTGCTGACGATTCTTTTGGTCCCATTGCAACGGCAGCGAAAGGCCAACGGATATCATGTTGGAATAGGCAGGCCCGCGTTGCTGGTAGGTGACTTCTATGCTCCAGTCCGGCTTCTTGTTTGCTTCGGCCAGTTTTGCTTCGGTATCTGCCAGGTCAACTTGCCTGTTCATGATGCGGATTTGCGGATGGTGCGTAAGCGTGGATTCCAATGCATTTACATCCAGGTCCACATCGTCCATCGCGGGTAATTCACTTTGGCTGTCATTGCTGGTCTCACCAGTCCAGCGTGTCAGCATGATGCGGGCACTGCGCGCGCGTCGTGCCAATTCGCTATTGCGGTCTTCCATTAATGCCAGGGCACTGCGGGCGGTCAGCAAATCTGCCTGGCTGCCGCGGCCACTGCGATAGGCCAGGTCTGCTGCTTGAATTTCTTGCCTGGCCTGGCTTAGCTGTTCGTTGGCCAGCGCCAGCATTTGTTCACTGTAATAACGGTCCAGCCAGGCGATGGCGGTGTCTCGCTTAATGCCAAGCATGGACAGTGTCTTTTCTGCCTGTGATTTATCGATGGCACGTTCATAGCGTTCGGCGCGTAAATGACGTTTATCGCTGCGGGTGATTTCTTGCATCAGACCTATACGGCGCATGGTCATGAAGTCATTCGTGAAGCTGCCACGGTCAGGGCCACTGACAGGCAGGTTGTCAATACCGGTTTTGAATACGGGATCGGGTAGCTGACTGGCAGCCACTGCCATGTCACGCGCCGCGCTGATGGCGAGGTCTTGTGCAGACAATTGCCTGGAGCGTGCCAGGGCAAGTTGCTGGGCTTGCGGCAGGCTTAATTCAGCTGCTGATATATGCAGAGGTAGCAGTGCGCACACCGCGAGAAAAATGCATGCAGGATATACGTACCCATGATGGCGCAATATAGAAAACAAAGACATAAAACCTCCGGGCGATGGAACAGGACGCGCACCAGCAAAAGCTGGTGACGATGAATCAGGCGTTCAGGAGATCAAATGCGGAAACAGCAGTTGCGTATGGAAAATGGCGGTGCAATCGAGTATGCCAGCGAGATTTGAGAAGGTGTGGCAGAAACAGATGCCTGCAGTTGATCGAATGCGGGCAGTATCAGCAGCAGGCTGGCGCTGACAAAAGGCAGCACATCGGGCAAGGCTGGTTTATCGAGGGACTGTTTGCCAAAAGGGTCTTCTGCATGGGTATGACAAAGCGCGGGCTGATCCTGGTCCATGCCTGTGCAATTTGGCATTGCTACGCTGGTAGTGAAGGAAGCATCGGCAGTGCTGGACGCGGCCATTCCCGGGCAGGCGTAAGCTGCTACGGCAAGCTGCATGAACAGCAGGCTCCACAGCATGGCGAACACCGTAAGAACACGGGATGGACGGAACATTTTCATGAAAATACAGAATTTCTTTTATATATTACCGGGATGATTATAAGCGCAAGTTCATTTGCGTTGTTTGATTCAGGTCAAATGTCCATTTCCTACACGGATGCAGTTGCGTCCCTGTGATTTGGCGTAATACAGTGCCTTGTCAGCCGCTTCTATCAGTTCCAGCGGCAGATTGTTTTCTCTGACGGGGACAAAAGCATCTATACCGGCACTGACGGTGACTACGCCGGTGGCGTTGCCGGAGTGTTTCAGTTCCAAGTGGTAAATTGCCTGCCTTATGTTTTCTGCGACTTTCATGGCACCGGCGACGTCGGTACCGGGTAACAAGATGGCCATTTCTTCGCCGCCATAGCGGGCACTCAAGTCTCCCGGCCTGTGCTTGCCGGCCGCCACTACTTTGCTGATTTCACGCAGGCACTCATCGCCAGCGGCATGGCCATAGATATCATTATATTGCTTGAAGCAATCGACATCGATCATGATCAATGCCAGTGAACTGGCATTGCGCATGGCGCGGCTGAATTCATCTTTCAAGGCTATGTCAAACTGACGTCGGTTGGCAAGCCCGGTCAGACCATCTTGCATGGCTAGTTTTTCCAGTGTCCGGTTTAATTGCTCCAGCGTGCTACGGGCTTTTTGCAATTCATCTTCTGCCTGCGCACGCAGCGTTATCTGCCTGATCAGGCGTGATCCTATAATAGCCAGACCAAACACCAGACATGCTACGCCAATAGCATGAATAATGGCATTCGATTTCCATTCATCCAACACTTCATTCCTGGACAAGGCGGCAGAAACCACCAGTGGATAGCTGTCCAGTTGCCGATAGCTGTTGATGCGTGTGATGCCATCCTGGCCGGAGGTAAAGGTCTGGGTGCCCACTTTGGCGCGCGGCAGGTAATCGCGGAATAAGGGCAGTTGCGAAATATCCCTGCCCAGGGATTTTTCTTCGAAAGGTCGCCTCAATAATATCGTGCCATTGCTTAGCGCAACAAAAATCGCACCGGTCTCACCTATATCAAACTGCTCGTAAAATTTCTTGAAATAAGTCATCTGTATGGTGGCCAGTACCACGCCAGCAAAACTACCATCCGCTTTATTAAAGCGGCGGGAAACAGTGATTATCCATTCGCCAGTAGATTTGCTTTTAATAGGCGGACCTATGTGGACATCGCGGTCAATGTGGTCGCGATGATAAATAAAATATTCCCGGTCAGAATTATTTGCATTTTTTTTGAGAACAGGCTGAGAGTTCACTATCCAGTTACCGTTTTGGTCATACACAAAAATCCCGTGTAATTGCGGTAATTCTTCTACCCGCTTCACCAGTAATGTATGAAAGCGTGGCAGAGTGGATTCTGCCATTCCATCCACTTCCAGCCGTTCGACCAGACCGACCAGGATAGTGTCGGCACCTTTGATCGTATCATAGGCATGCTGGCCTACAGAACGCGCCAGATTGGAAGTCGCCCTTTCGGTTTCCGCCAACTGCACTTCACGGGCCCGCCAGGTAACCCAGACTTGTACCAGGATCAGGGACATGCAGACCAAAACAACAAAACTGATTGCCAGGGTGGTAATCGGGAATTTTTTTGGTGCAGGTTCCGGGCGGTCGGTATTTAAGGCTGTCATGGTCGTCATGAAGTGTAGCCCTTCATCATTTATTCATGTGTATTGCCAGCAAGAAAAGTATCTCGCCGTAGTGAAATTGGCAAATATTTAATGATTATAGAGCGTCTTGGTAATTGGATATGATTTTTTTGGCAATCTCTGCCAATGCCTGATTTCATTTAATGGCATGCGTCAGCATCTTGGCCTGCAGTCAAAGGTTATTTTTTGACGTCATCATTTGCAAGGTTGACCATCGGCGAGTTTTCTTGCTCGCTCACGCACTAATTTATCTATGAAAAATACCTGCAGCTCCATGTCCGGCTATAGTTTTTGTGCTGCCCTGCAAAAATTTTTAAACTGGTATAAACTATTGACTAGTCAATGAATATTATTTCTTCTATGAATCACGAAAATCAAAATTCAGAGTTTTTTGCCCATCAGGTTGAAGAAAGCGTGGGCTATTTGCTGGCTCGTTCCCGCACCATGTTGTCACGCGCCATTGATGAATCCATGCGCCGCCTGGACATCACCCATGCTCAGGGCAGTGTGTTCATGATGCTGTCCATGGGTACTTGCCATACGGCGGCTGATCTGGCGCGCGAGTTGTTTATCGATTCTGCTGCCATGAAACGCACGCTTGACAAGCTGGAAGCCAAGGGCTATGTGCAGCGTATCGTGGATGAGAATGACAAGCGCCTGTTCAAGCTGGCACTGACCGCCAGTGGCAAGAGCCTGGCTGCGCAATTGCCAGCCGTGTATTCAGAAGTGCTGGATGTGGGTTTTACCGGGTTTGCTCCTGAAGAAATCAATTTCCTCAAGTATCTCTTGCGCAAATTGCTGGCTAACAGATCCACTCTGGAAGCCTGGATGGAGAAAAATAATTGATTGCTCAGGCAATTAATTTTATGGCCTTATTTTTATAGATTTAAAGACTGTTAATTTTAGTCATCGTTTTTTGGTCAACGTCCATATGAAAAAATCTCTTTTCAAGCCAGCCATAGCCGCAGCCAGCCTGCGCCTGCTGCTCAGTGCATCTGCATTGTGCCTGCTGTCGGCTTGCGTCAGCTTTCAAGACATACAAAGTCAGGCGCAACTTAAGGCACTGGCGCCGCAAGCAGGGGTATTCCCTGACCAGGGCGGCAATGCAGCCTGGCCTGATTTGCAATGGGCGACCAGCATAGGTGGCGCTGAGTTGCAGGCATTGGTCAACCGTGCGCTGGAAAATCACCCCAGCCTGCAAGCCGCCGCCGCACGTTTGCAGGCAGCGCAGGCAGCCACTGCTGCCGTGGAGGCCAATAAATTGCCATCGGCTAATCTCAGCGTGGACAGCACTTATCAGCGCTTTACCGAGCATGGCCTGGTGCCGCCACCACTGGCAGGCACTTACAATACGAATAACCAGATCAGTTTCAATGCTACTTATGAACTGGATTTCTGGGGCAAGCACAGCGCTGAAATGCGTGGTGCATTGTCGCAGGAAAAAGTGACAGAAGCGGAAGCCCAAAGCGTGCGCCTGATGCTCAGCAATGCCATCGCCCGTGCGTGGTTGCAACTGGCACGTCAGAATGCACAACTGGAACTCAGCAAGCAGCAACTGGCAGTGCGTGAACAGTTTGACCGCCTGACACAGCAACGTGTCAGCGCTGGCCTCGATACAAAAGTCGAAGTGCAGCAAAACCTGGTGCAATTGTCTGGCCTTAAAAATGAACTCGCCCAATGGCAAGAAGCCATGGCGCTGACGCGTAACCAGATCGCTGCCTTGCAAGGCCTGGGGCCGGAAGAAGGCAAGCTGATCGCCACGCCAAAATTCCAGCCTGTGGCAGACACGGCGCTGCCAGGTAATTTGCCACTGGAACTGCTGGGTCGTCGCCCTGATATCGTCTCGGCCCGCTGGCGTGTAGAGGCAGGGCAAAGTGATGTCGATGTCGCCAAGACCCAGTTTTATCCCAATATCAATATCGTTGGCTTCGTTGGTTTGTCCAGCCTGGGCCTATCCAATCTGGCCAATAGTGGCAGCAGCATCATCGGTGCTGGCCCGGCGATACGCCTGCCCATATTTGAAGGTGGCCGTCTGCGCGCACAATTGAAAGGCAAGGTCGCTGCTTATGATGTGGCCGTGGCGACGTATAACCAGAGCCTGACGGACGCCCTGCGTGAAGTGGCAGACCAGGTGCAGATACTGCAAGCCAGCCAGTCGCAGTTGATTGAGCAGCAAGCCGCCGAGCAAGCTGCCCGCATTGGCTTGCAACTGGCGCAGCAAAGACAAAAAGCCGGTACTGCCAACAAGCTGCCTGTGTTGGCCGCTGAAAGTGTCGTGCTGTCACAGCAAAAACTCTCGCTGGAACTGGCAGTGCGCCATACAGAAGCGCGCATCAACCTGATCAAGGCGCTGGGTGGCGGTTATGAAAGCAAGGCCCTGCCTGCCACTAATTCCACTGCTGCCAGCACCAGTAAAAACATCATTCCATCACTAGTTAAAAACACACCGGAGGCTGCGTTATGAACGCCCCAGATCAAAACAAACCTGTCAACGTGGCTCCTCAAGCTGAATATGTACAAGAGAAAGGCGGCAAGCGCCGCGTGCTGCTGATCATCATTACCCTCATCGTATTGGTGGCAATTGCAGCCTATGCTACATGGTGGTACACAGTAGGCCGCAATTTTGAACATACTGAAGATGCCTATGCTGCTGGCAATGTCGTGCAAGTGACATCGCAAGTTGCTGGTACTGTGGTTGCCATTCATGCTGATGATACTGATGTGGTACAGGCAGGCAAGGCACTGGTTGAACTTGACAAGACCGATGCCAAAGTGGCCGTTGATCAGGCCGAAGCCCAGTTGGCGCAAACAGTGCGCGAAGTGCGCGTACTGTTTGCTAACAATGGCAGCCTGCAGGCCAATGTCAGCCTGCGTAGCAGCGAGGTGGAAAGAGCCAAATCTGATCTGGCACGCCGCACCCAGTTATTGAGTACTGGCGCAGTTTCTGCCGAAGAACTGGAACATGCCCGCAATGCCGTCAAGAGTGCAGAGGCTGCCTTGCAAGCCGCCAATGAACAACTGACATCCAACCGCACGCTGACAGAAAACACCACCGTCACCCAGCACCCGAATGTCTTGCGTGCTGCTGCCCGTGTACGTGAAACCCTGCTGGCATTGAGCCGTACCAGCTTGCCAGCACCGATGAATGGCTTTGTCGCCAAACGTGCAGTGCAAGTTGGCCAGCGTATCGCTCCTGGTTCACCCTTGCTGTCCATCGTGCCTTTGAATACCTTGTGGGTGGATGCCAACTTCAAGGAAGTGCAACTCGCCCATATGCGTATAGGCCAGGATGTGGAATTGCATTCTGATCTGTATGGCAGTGATATTGGCTATCACGGTAAGGTACTTGGCATGTCGGCAGGTACGGGTTCTGCCTTTGCCCTGCTGCCTGCGCAAAATGCCAGTGGTAACTGGATCAAGGTGGTGCAACGTGTGCCCGTGCGTATCAGCCTAGACCCTAAAGAGCTGGAAACCCATCCTTTGCGCATCGGTGTCTCCATGCAGGTAAAGGTCAATATTTCGCAGCAGCAGGGCGCACCGGTAACTGCTGCTGCACGTACTGCACCTGCTTACCAGACTGCCGTGTTTGAACAAAATGGTAAAGATGCAGACCAGCGCATTGCTGAAATTATCACTGCGAATTTGCCAGCGACTAAAGATAGCAAGGCTGCTGCCATAGCAACTGCAGCCACTTCTAAAACCAAAGGTATGTAATGAGCGCGCCCCCACGTCCACAGGCATCGCATCCGCCACTGAAAGGTGGGCAGTTGGCAATGGGCACGCTCGCCTTGTCACTGGCGGTTTTCATGAATGTGCTGGATTCATCGATCGCCAACGTATCGATACCGGCAATCTCTGGCAACCTGGGTGTCTCGCCGCAGCAAGGTACCTGGGTTATTACTTCGTTTGCGGTGGCGAATGCAATCTCTGTGCCGTTGACGGGCTGGCTGACGACACACTTTGGTCAGGTCAGATTATTCCTGTCGTCCATCCTGTTGTTTGTCATTTCATCGTGGCTGTGCGGCATGGCACCCAACATCGAAATATTGATCGCTGCACGTATTTTGCAAGGCGCAGTTGCAGGCCCCATGATCCCGCTCTCACAGGCCTTATTGCTGGGAAGTTATCCACCCGCCAAAAGCTCCATGGCGCTGGCGCTATGGGGCATGACGACCCTGGTCGCGCCCATCATGGGGCCGTTGCTGGGCGGCTGGATATCAGATAATTATTCGTGGCCCTGGATTTTCTATATCAACATCCCGGTAGGTTTGTTTACTGCCTGGGCCACCTGGTCCATCTATCGCAAGCGCGAATCTGCTATCAAGAGCCTGCCTATCGATAAGGTCGGTTTGTTCCTGCTCGTGGTTTGGGTGGGTGCTTTGCAGATCATGCTCGACAAGGGGAAGGAGCTGGACTGGTTCAATTCTGGCGAGATCGTCCTGCTGACTGTGATTGCTGTCATCGGCCTGATTTATTTCGTGGTCTGGGAACTGGGGCAAGACCATCCAGTGGTTGATCTGTCCTTGTTCAGGGGGCGTAATTTCAGCGCTGGTGTGATTGCGATTTCGATAGGTTATGGCTTATTCTTTGGCAGTCTGGTCATCATGCCGCTTTGGTTGCAAACCCAGCTGGCTTATACCGCTACGGAAGCGGGTAAAGTCATGGCACCGGTCGGCATTTTCGCGATTATTTTGTCACCCATCATAGGCAAGATTTTGCCCAAGGTAGATGCCAGAAAAATTGCGTCAGCTGCCTTCCTCGGTTTTGCTCTCGTGTTCTTCCTGCGGTCGCGATTTAATACCGGGGTGGATACTTATACCTTGCTTATCCCGACGCTGATACAGGGCGCGGCGATGTCGATGTTCTTTATACCGCTGACGTCGATCATCCTGTCAGGCCAGCCACCGGATAAAATCCCGGCAGCGTCGGGTTTATCGAACTTCGTGCGCATCATGTGCGGTGGTATGGGAGCCTCCATCATGACCACCATCTGGGACAGCCGCAGCACCCTGCACCATGCCCAGATTGCCGAAAACACCGGCAGCAGCTTCCCGGTCTTTGTACAAACCGTACAGGGCCTGATGCAGCAAGGCATACCAGAACAGGGTGCCTACGCCATCATCGACCGCACTATCAGCGTACAAGCCAGCACCATGGCCGCAACCGATATTTTCTGGATGTCAGCCTATATGTTCATCGGCCTGATAGGTCTGGTGTGGCTGACCAAACCGAAGAAATCGGTGGCACCTGTTGATGCGGGTGGGGCGCATTAGTTGGCAGGTTGCGATGGTTGAGAAAGCGCGTCCATAAAATGGACGCGCTTTTCATGGTGTTTATTGTTCTTTAAATCTGTTACGCGTGATTTATCCAGTCCTCAATATTGAACATATAGAGTTTCTATATTGATATTGAAAGGCTTGATGCATCGTTATTCATGCCAGCAAAAATCCCTCAGCTAAGCTAATATCCCTGCCTTGAGCTGCAATTTTGCCCTTAATGAGTATGTCTATGAATAAGAAGTTTATTGGCCTGGCAGTGACGCTGGGTTTGTTATTTGCGGGTTTGGGGATTTATGCAGGTAACCGCCAGACCACACCTAAGCCACCGGCTGACAAGTTGGTCGCGCAATTGATGGCGCAGCAATTCAAGGATAGTGATGGCAAGCCTCAGGCGATGGCGCAATGGCAGGGTAAATTTCTGGTGGTGAATTTTTGGGCAACCTGGTGTGCACCTTGCGTACAGGAGATGCCTGAATTGTCTGCCATGCAACAAGAGCTCAAGGGTAAATCTGTGCAGATACTGGGTCTGGGCATAGATAGTCCAACCAATATTGCTGATTTTGCAAAAAAATATAAAATCAGTTATCCCCTGGTTGCTGCTGGCATGGAAGGTTCTGAGCTGTCGCGTCAATTGGGTAATGCCGGTGGCGGTTTGCCATTTACTGTACTGATTAACGGTGAGGGCAAGGTAGTGAAATCCTATCTGGGTCGCCTGAAGATGGATGAATTGCATACCGATATTGCCAAATATTCTTTGGAAAAATAGAAGTCGCATCGTTTTTCCTTGCCAATCTGCGTCGATTAGCGGCAAAATGCGGCCATCTTCGTCAAATTGAATGTGACTATGGCGCGCAAACTGCTGCTGCTGAATGGCCCCAATCTGAACTTGCTCGGTACGCGCGAGCCCGCCACCTATGGTGCCACCACCCTGGGCGAGATAGAAGCATCAGCACAGGAACAGGCACAAGCAGCTGGCGCAGAGTTGTCATTTTTTCAAAGCAATCATGAGGGAGCATTAATTGACCGCATACATGCTGCCCGAAATGAGCAAGTCGATGCTATTATCATCAACCCGGGCGGCCTGACGCATACCAGCGTTGCCTTGAGGGATGCTCTGGCGGCTGTGGCGATCCCGTTTATTGAGGTGCATATATCAAATGTGCATCAAAGAGAAGCCTTTAGACATCATTCATACTTGTCTGCAATTGCCAAAGGGGTCATCTGTGGCCTCGGTACTGAAGGTTACCGTCTGGCGATTGACTTTTCCCTGAAAAATATTTAAATTCTCGCATCTTCGCGTAATTTGCTGATAATGCCAGCTTATTTCGTATATAATCCAAACTTCGGCGGCATTCCCGGAGCTATTGTCCTGCTCTGTATTGCGCGTCCCAATTAATTCAGAACCACTTTTTTCAAGGGGATTCCACATGGATTTAAGAAAACTCAAGACCCTGATTGACCTCGTAGCAGAATCAGATATCGCTGAACTGGAAGTAACCGAAGGTGAAGGCAAAGTCCGCATCGTCAAGTCTTCAGCAATGCCGCAAAATCAGGTAGTCATGATGCAGCAACCCCAGCACCAAATGATGCCAGCAGCACCAGCCGCCGCCCCAGTGGCAGCCGCCCCGGTTGTGCCGGACGGTCATATTGTTAAATCCCCTATGGTTGGTACTTTCTACCGCTCCTCTTCTCCAGGTGCTGCTCCTTTTGCTGATATCGGCAAGAGCGTCAATGCTGGCGACACCCTCTGCATTATCGAGGCAATGAAATTGCTGAATGAAATCGAAAGCGATTTCAGTGGCACGATCAAACAGATTCTGGTTGAAAATGGTCAGCCTGTTGAATACGGCCAGCCGCTGTTCGTGATTGGCTGATCCAGGCGCGCGTGCGCGAACTGAAGTCCAGTGCCCGTGTTGAGGGCAATAATACTGGACAGGGTTTTCTGCTCACGCAATTGCAACCATTGCCACCGCAAAGTTAAATCATGTTTGAAAAAATTCTTATCGCCAATCGTGGTGAAATCGCGCTGCGTATCCAGCGCGCGTGCCGCGAGATGGGTATCAAAACCGTAGTCGTGCATTCTGAAGCCGACCGCGAAGCAAAATATGTGAAGCTGGCCGACGAATCTGTTTGCATAGGCCCGGCACCGTCGAATCTGAGTTACCTGAGCATGCCAGCCATCATCAGCGCCGCTGAAGTGACTGATGCCCAGGCTATCCATCCAGGCTACGGTTTTTTGTCTGAAAATGCCGATTTTGCTGAACGTGTAGAGCAATCCGGTTTTGTTTTCATCGGCCCGCGTGCTGAATCCATCCGTCTGATGGGTGACAAGGTTTCCGCCAAACATGCCATGATCAAGGCTGGTGTACCATGCGTCCCCGGCTCTGAAGGTGCATTGCCAGACGACCCTAAAGCCATCGTGCAAATCGCCCGCAAGGTCGGTTACCCGGTCATCATCAAAGCCGCCGGTGGTGGTGGTGGTCGTGGCATGCGCGTAGTGCATACTGAAGCTGCTTTGCTCAACGCGGTCACCATGACCAAGTCAGAAGCAGGTGCTGCCTTTGGTAATCCTGAAGTGTATATGGAAAAGTTTCTGGAAAACCCACGTCACGTGGAAATCCAGATCCTGGCCGACCAGCATGGCAGCGCCATCTGGCTGGGTGAGCGCGATTGCTCCATGCAGCGCCGCCATCAAAAAGTCATAGAAGAAGCACCGGCACCCGGCATCCCGCGCAAGATCATCGAAAAAATCGGTGACCGTTGCGCCGCTGCCTGCCGCAAGATCAATTATCGCGGCGCTGGTACCTTTGAATTCCTGTACGAAAACGGCGAATTTTATTTCATAGAAATGAATACCCGCGTGCAGGTTGAACATCCGGTAACCGAGATGATCACCGGTGTGGATATCGTGCAAGAACAGATACGCATCGCTTTCAATGAAAAGCTGCGTTTCAAGCAAACCGATATTACGCTCAAGGGCCATGCCATTGAGTGCCGTATCAATGCTGAAGATCCGTTCAAGTTCACCCCGTCGCCTGGTCGTATTACCTCGTGGCATACACCGGGTGGTCCTGGCATACGCGTGGATTCTCATGCATACGCTGGTTATTTCGTGCCGCCGAATTATGATTCCATGATAGGCAAGGTCATCGCCTATGGTGAAACCCGCGAACAGGCTATTCGTCGCATGCAGATCGCTTTGTCAGAGATGGTGGTAGAAGGCATACAAACCAACATCCCGCTGCACCGCGAGCTGATGATAGATGCGCGATTTATTGAAGGTGGTACGAATATTCATTACCTTGAGCATAAATTGGCGGATATGCCGGAGTTGTCGAAGAAAAGTAAGTAAAGCTTAAGACCTCTCAACACAGAGTCTCAGAGACACAGAGGGGCGCAGAGGAAAGCCTTGGAGCTCTCTCTAAAATGTAGGTTGGGCTACGCTTCACCAGCCCAACACTCGGCATCCGATTCTGTGTAAACGTTAATCGAAGGCACAGTGTTGGGCTGATAAGGCGTAGCCCAATCTACGAAAATAGACGGATTGTAAAAATTCTGTCAAAAAGAAGCACAGAGAAAACACAAGTTTTTCCCTGTGCTTTTGGCTTTGTTATGGAACCTCTGTGGTAAGCTTTTTGCTATTGAAAAGTTTTAATGCATTAAATAAGTGAAATGCCGCAGATATACGTTGTCGAGATGTACCGTTGACGTCAATGATGAGTATTTTCTCTTGATTTTCTCCGTGCTTACTCTGTGCCTCCGTGTCTCTGTGGTGAGCCTTTTGGTCTTGAAGTAATAACGTCGTATAAGAAAGTAGCAATATGGGCTGGATAGAAATAGTCATAGAAGTAGCGCGTGAGCAGGCTGAGGCTTTGTCGGATGCCTTGATGGATGCGGGTGCCTTGTCGGTTTCCGTGGAAGATGCTGATGAAGGTACGGATGCTGAACGCCCCTTGTTTGGCGAACCTGGCATGGAGCCTGATGAAGCCGCCTGGGACCGCAGCCGCGTAGTTGCCCTCGCGGATATCGATGCTGATCATGCTGAACTGGTGGCAGAAGCTGCCGCTGCCATCGGCCTGACGGTCGTGCCAGCCTATATCACCCGCAATGTGGAAGAGCAAGACTGGGTGCGCCTGACGCAATCGCAGTTTGCCCCTATCCATATCGGCAAGAATATCTGGGTCGTGCCTAGCTGGCATGACGCGCCTGATCCTGATGCCCTGATTCTGGAACTTGATCCTGGTCTGGCCTTTGGTACTGGCAGCCACCCCACCACAAAGCTGTGCATGGAGTGGCTGGAAGCACATGCACCTAAAGATTTGTCCGTCCTTGATTATGGTTGCGGGTCTGGCATTCTGGCCATGGTCGCCAGCAAGCTGGGCGCTGCCAATGTCATTGGTGTGGATATCGACCCGCAAGCCATCGAATCTGCCAACTTCAATGCCGAGCGTAATAGCTGCCAGATTGAATATGCACTACCAGAAGGTTTTGGTGCAGCCCATCCGGCGTCCCAGAAATTTGATGTTGTTGTCGCGAATATCCTGTCCAGCCCCTTGAAGCTCATGGCACCGATGCTGGCTGGCCGTGTGGCCCCTGGTGGCTCGCTGATACTCTCAGGCGTGCTGGCAAGGCAGGCCGACGAAGTGGCAGCAGCGTATGCGCCTTTCATCAAGCTCACAGTCTGGGCTGAACATGAAGGCTGGGTCGCGTTATCAGGTTCTTTGAGTAACTGAGGCGACTATGGCACTGGCGACCCGCTGCCCCCACTGTCAGACTGCCTTCAAGGTAGCCAATGATCAGTTGAAGTTGCATGCGGGCCTGGTGCGTTGTGGCTCATGTCAGCAAACTTTTAATGCAGTAGAAAACCTGTTACCTGGCGATGGGCAAAAACCTGTATCTGCACCGGCACCCGCACCGGCACCTTCTCCAGTGCATGCCAGACCGGCAACTATTGCGAGTGTTGTAACTCAGACGACAGCGACGGTACCAACGGTAGCAACAGCAACTGTCGTTACCGTTCCTGCGGCGGCCAGTGCCACACCAGTCACACCAGTAGCACCTGACAAACCTGTTGCACCTGCCAGGCCGCAAGTCAGTGCAGCGGTGCCAGCGCCAGCAGCAAAACCAGTCATGTCTGCCACGGCAAGCGAAGTTGTGGCAGAAAGCAAGCCAGAATCCAAGCCGCAACTCAAGCCGGAACCCAAGCCAGCGCCGGCAGAACATCTGGCGTCCCTGATCGAACCTGAGCCCAATTTCGAGCAGACGCGTATAGTTCTGCCATCTCCCGTCACTCCAGTGGGCCGCTTCTTCCCGCCCGATGCGCTGCCGCAAGAAGACACGCTAATGCCAGACAGTCTGGTGCCGTCAGAAAGGCCCGCAGCTGTCGGCAAGCCAGCAAGCAGCGCGATGGCCAGGCCTGCAACAAAAGTGCTGGCCGCCATCAGCAAGGCCGAGCTGGAATTTGAGGCGGAAACTTTTGACATGCCCAGGGATATTCCTCCGGCAGTCAGGCCCGCCGTGGTTACTCCAATCAGCACAACGCTCACCACCGCAGAGACGCAGAAACTTGAGCCTGTGCTCGACCCGCTCAGCCAACACAAGGCTGACCCTGAACCGGCAGGTTTAAAAAAAGAACCTGTAATCAGTAGCTCATCTGCTCTCGATTTTGACCTCGGTGATGGTGGCTTCCTGTTGCCATCTGAAGAAGTGCAGGAAGCTGATCTGACCCGCATCGAGCTGGAAACCCGCGCCGCCCTGATGGACCCACCAACTGCCGACTGGTCAGTCAGCGAAGGTGCAGAAGACGCGGCAGACAGCAAAGAAAAACTACCAGAATTCACTGCCACTGAAATAGCCGATGCACATAGTGTCAGCAAAGTCTGGCGCCATAAAGACCATGCTGATGTGGCCGCGCCAGATGATGCGGTGTCCATCAATGATGAGGTCGCGACGGCTGACACGGGCAGTAGTGCCGATGGCATACAGGCTGAAGCCTATATAGGTGAGGCTGAAGCTGCACTCGCCAACCAGGCTGCCATCAATGAAGATTCCAGCAGTGATCCTGAAGAGGAGGCGGCCAAACCCAACTTTGTCATCCAGGCAGAAAAACAGCGTTCCCGCAAACGCATTGCCAACATCATGCTGGGTTTGATGATTGTTTTACTGATTCCTTTGTTGCTGGGGCAGTCTGCCTATATCTTCCGTAACCAGCTCGCGACCAGAGTGCCGGAGACCAAGCCCTGGTTACAGCAAGCCTGCAAATATCTGAGTTGCCAGGTGACTTTGCCAGCGCAGATAGAAAAGATTTTTGTTGATTCGAATGAATTGCAAAACCTGGCACCAGAACGCAATGTCTTCATGCTGGTCATGCAAATCCAAAACCAGAGTGATGTGGCACAGACATGGCCGAATATAGAGCTGGTATTAAATGACGTCAAAGACAAGCCCTTGTTGCAACGTGCCTTTACTCCGGCTGACTATCTGACAGAAAAAGACAAACTGGAAAAAGGTTTTGCCGCAGGCGGTGAACAAAACATCAAACTTTATTTTGAATTGCCAGCACTGAAAGCGGCTGGCTTTCATGTGGGTGTGTTTTATCCATGATCTGCACAGCCTGAATTTATCTGCATTTCATCTGAGATTCTCTGTATAAAGTACTGCAAAAAACATGTAAACATCTGATCTGTGTTATTTTATTGTCATCCCGCACAGACTGTCATTCCACCCGCGCTCAGCAATGCAAATTTACAAAGATGCCGAAGTCTGGCTGCCCACTATTCCCCTCGTTGATTATCAAGACTGGACGGGCGAGACAAGTGAGCCCATGCCCGTGGCAGAGGTTGCTGCAGTCGCCAGCATTACCAAAAAAGTCGTCATACCCAACTGGCAATACCTCCAGTTCAGCGGTACTGGCAAAGAGTATTTTCGTATCTGGATAGTCAATCTTTGCCTGAGTCTGGCAAGCCTGGGTATTTATTCAGCCTGGGCCAAGGTCCGGCGGCTGGAGTATTTTGACCGTAATACCAGCTTGGCGGGGGCCAGCTTCAATTTTCATGGCGAAGCAAAAACCATCTTGCGCGGCCGCATCGTGGCTGTGATTCTACTGTTCTGTTACCACTACCTGTTTACATTTTCCAAGAACCTGGCACTGACGTTTTTCATCGTGTTTTTGCTGGGTGTACCTTTCATGATGCGCAGTGCATTGCGTTTTCGCTTGCACCAGACCAGCTACCGTGGCTTGCGCTTCCAGTTTCATGGTTCGGTACGGGATGCCTATGCTGCTTATTCCCCGGTTGCTTTCGTCATTCTTTTGCCGGGCTTGTTTGGCGCCCTGTTTCCTGAAGAAAAATACATGGCAGGTATCGCGTTCATCGGCTATCTCTACTGGCCCTGGCTGCATGCCAGAATGCGTATTTACCAGCATGACAATATCAGTTACGGTAATTTGCGCGCCAGTTGTGATATGAAAAGCGGGGCCTTCAGCTGGAGTTATGTCGGGGTACTGCTAGCGCTGTTTTGTTCGGTGATTGTAGGCATTCTTCTTACCGGCATAGTGTCCGTCGTATTGGCAAAACATGGGGGGAGTTTGCTGCAATATCTGCGCAATACCAAGGACGTTTTTTACCTGCTTCTCGGTTTTGTCACCTTGCTGGTGACGGTATTGGCGGCATTGGGGTGTCTTAGCTATATACAGGCTATAGCCTGGAATAAATCCTGGGACAATACCAGTTTCCCGGGCGTTGATATTGATTCTTCACTGCCATATTGGCCCTACTGGCGCTTGCAGGTGAAAAACTTCTTTTTTACTATCTTCAGTTTTGGTCTTTACCGGCCATTTGCGGTGGTTGCCTTATACCGTTTCCGGCTGGCGCATGTGCGCCTGTGTTCAGAAGAACTGGATCAGGTGCAAGCTACCAAAAAAACTGGTCAGGCGCAGGCCACAGGTGATAGTTCTGCCGATATGTTTGGCTTTGATTTGTCCTGGTAAACGCAGCTATGATTAAAGCCAATTATTTCGACCATCGCCAGAGCCTGATGCAATCCATCTGCCTGGACTTACAGCAAGACATCGTGAATGTCATCTTTGATGGCAAGCATTATCCCGTCAAGAAAAACAATTTGCAGGTGGCAGAGCCTTTTGAACATGCGCCCTGCATACTCAATTTTGCTGATGGCAGCCATTGCGAAATCCATGACAAGGCTGACCAGCAAACGCTACTGGATTATCTTGACTACCAGTCCAGCTGGGTGCAACGCAGACAAAGACAATGGAAATGGGCGCTGGTCGCTATCATTGCCATGGCAGTCATGCTGCTGGCGGCGCGTGAGTGGGGTGTGCCATGGTTGGCTGACAATATCGCCGCCCGCCTGCCTGGCCGCTACGAGCAGGCCCTGGGTGTAGAAGTCATGAAATTGCTGGACAATTCAGTACTCAACCGCAGTCGTTTAAGTGATCAACGCATCGCCCAGGCAAAGGCAGCGATTGAACGTGTCATGCCTGAACATGGCCGCATACCAATACGGCTTGAGGTCAGGGATGCGCCAGCGATCGGTGTCAATGCTTTTGCCCTGCCAGGCGGCACCATTGTCGTCACTGATGCCATGATACGAATGCTGAGCACCAACAAAGATAAGGGCCTGAGTGCAGAAGGCGCTGAAGAACTGGCAGGTGTACTGGCCCATGAGATTGGCCACGTCGAAGGTAATCATGGCATGCGCCGCTTAGTGCGCGACGCCATGGTGACGGTAATTGCCGGTAGCCTGTTTTCCGACTTCAGTTCTGTCGTCAGCCTGGCATCTGCCGGGGTCGTGAATATGGAATTCTCACGCGAAATGGAAACCGAAGCTGACGACTATGCCATCAAGCGCATGAAACAAGCGGGCATGTCGCCCGCCCGCCTGGCAGACGCGCTGGAACACATGGAAAAACTGTACAAGCGCGAAGCTGAGCATGATTCGTCAACAAAAAGGATCACCAAATACATGTCCAGCCATCCTGCAACTGAAGATAGAGTGGCAAGGTTCAGGGCAGCGGCAAAATAATGTGCTATAGCAACTGCATCCCGTCTGATTTCTTCTCATTTCTATTAATGAAATGAGTTTGCGCTCTATTAAAGCAACAGGTCACATTCAAAACTTGTAACAAAATTTTACTAACCTGATGATCTTATGTTATTTTCCTCTTTCCCTGCCCGAAGGCCCTGTGCCCAAAGGGCGGGAAGAAGATACCAAGACAAGTCCACAAGACCATAAAGATTTCAGGCATGCAAATACAAACCGGGGCTACAGGCATGTGGCCACCTGCGACAGATACTCCGCCCGCAACGACCATCCCAGACCATGATGCAGCAACAGTCACAAATACCGTGCAGATGACAGAGCAGCAGACTGAATACCATCTGTCATTTACTGGTACAGGCAAAGAATATTTTCGTATCTGGATCGTCAATCTCTGTCTGAGTCTGGCGACCCTGGGTATTTATTCAGCCTGGGCAAAGGTAAGGCGACTCAAGTACTTTGACCGCAATACCCAGTTGAATGAAGCTGTCTTCAATTTTCATGGGGATCCCAGGATCATATTCCGTGGCCGGGTCATCGCAGTGATACTGCTGTTTTGCTATCACTACCTGTTCACTTTTTCAAAAACGCTGGCCTTGATCCTGTTTGCCGTTTTCTTGCTCGGGGTGCCGTGGATGATGCGCAGTGCCTTGCGCTTTCGCCTGCGCAATAGCAGTTACCTGGGTCTGCGTTTTCAATTTCACGGCACGCTTGCTGGTGCTTACAGGACGTATCTGCCGGTTGGTCTGATGGTGTTATTGCCGGGCCTGCTCGGGGTATTGAAACCAAATCAGCCCGGCATCCTGGCGCTTGCATTTATTCCCTATTTGAGCTGGCCCTGGCTGCATGCGCGCATGCGCATGTATCAGCACAAAGACCTGGCTTTTTCAGAATTAAGAAGTACTTGCAGCCTCACCAGCAATTCTTTTTTATGGGCTTATTTTGCTGTCGGCCTGGTCCTGCTGATCTTTGTTGTGATGATAGGCGTGGGCAGCGCGGTCTTCATTGCCACGCTCAAAAATCATGCACCTGACAACTATAAATTTTTTATGGAGCTGTATGGCTGGCTCTTGTTCCCACTAGGGTTTTTAGCGATCTTGCTGGCCTATATCATCTTCCTCAGCGGCAGCACATTGTTGCAAGTCAAAATCTGGAACAAGTCCTGGAATGCCACCCGTTTCCCGGGCATAGAAATAGATTCGCATTTGCCCTACAAAGCCTTTTATTTTTTGCAAGTAAAGAACCTCATTCTAACCTTGCTGACGCTGGGTTTATACCGGCCATTTGCGGTGGTGAACGTGTATCGCTTCCGTTTGCAGCACGTCAGTGTAAAAGCTGCCAGCTTAGAGCAATTGCTGGCTAGCCAGCAGCTACCAGCCGTACAGACAGGTAAGTCAGGGCAGGTTGGCCAAGCCAGCGGCGACAGCACCGCAGATTTGTTTGGCTTTGATTTGTCCTGGTAGAAAGCACTTATGATACAAGCACATTATTTTGACCACCGCCAGGCTTTGCTGCACAAGGTCATTCTGCATTTTCAAACAGCCGGTATCAGCCTGGCGGGTGAGGGCATAGACAGGCAGATAGACAAGAGCCAATTGCAACTGGAAGAAGCTTTTCAGGATGCGCCCTGCATACTCAATTTTGCCGATGGCAGCCACTGCGAAATCCATGCACAAGCTGACAAACAAAGCCTGCTGACGTATCTGGGTTATAGCCCATCCGCGATAGAACGCTGGCAACACAAATGGCAGGCAGCTTTGCTGGCCATCATCGTCATGGCAGGCATTTTGTTTTCGGCTTACAAATGGGGTGTACCTGTGCTGGCCGATAAGGTCGCTGTCAACATCCCTGTCAGTTATGAGCGTGCTCTTGGTGCTGAGATCATGAATGCGCTAGACCAGACCATACTGAAACCGAGCAAGCTCGATGACCGCACGATTGCCCAGGCTGAACAATTATTACGCCGCTTGCGTCCTAAAGATTCCTACGTGCCCATTCATCTGGAAGTGCGCAGTGCGCCGCAAATCGGCCCGAATGCCTTTGCCCTGCCGGGTGGTACCGTAGTTGTTACCGATCAGTTGATTACCCTCATCGTCGGCAGTGGTGGCAATGAATTGACGGGTTTTCTGGCGGATGAATTGTCCGGTGTGCTGGCGCATGAAATTGGCCATATAGAAAACCACCACACCATGCGCCGCCTGGTGCGCAAGGGCTTGCTGACTGTCGCCATGGGTAGCCTGTTTGGTGATTTCAGTTCTGTGGTTGCGCTTGCTCCAGCGGCTTTGGTGAGCCAGGAATACAGCCGTGAAATGGAAACTGAAGCCGATACCTATGCCATCGCTGCCCTGACGCAAAGACATATATCACCCAGCCATCTGGCTGATGTACTGGACGACATGAGCAAGAGCCGCAAACGATCCGGTGCCGACGTAACACCCAAATGGTTGCGTGTGGCGTATGACTACGCCGCCAGCCATCCGGCTACCGATGAGCGCATTGCGCGTTTCAGGAAAGCAGCAGCGGCAATGGAACCGCAATAAGAGCATTGAGGCCAGACCTCAACCGGAAAGGATCGCTGTTGGCGATCCTTTTTCGTTGCAGCGCTTATTTCCCTGTTTCGGCTCCCGCTTTGGCTTCTGCCTCGGCTTCCGCCATAAGCGCCCGCAAAGCTGCCGCATTGGCCCGCTCTGTACTCTTGCCGTGGCCGCTGCGTATGGCATCCTGATCCCGTAACATCAGATGTACGCCTTCGTTCTTGTACATGAAGCTCAGGGTTTCTATGCTTTCGTTGCGATTATTGAAACTTTCTGAGACTTCGAACTGCACATCTTTATTCAATAAATAAATGGCAACATCCTTGGTATTGTCGGCAAACAAATGCAGATGGATATCAGAGTGATTACCTGCCGTGCCATTCAGCACTGCGCCGACTATATAGGGGCTGTAGCGCTCCATTTCATCCATGAGTTCAAGCGCTAGTTGTCGCAAATGCAATAGGCGTTGCGGCTGGGTGTCGCCAAAGAATAATTCATTGTATTCGCGTACTTCCTGCTCAATCTGGGCATTGTCAGGCATGACATCACCCTTGACTTTATGGTTGCCCAGCAACTGCTTGGCCGCCTTGCGCTTGGCCGAGCCATAGTCGGCCCCATCCTCGGCTATCATACGCGCCGCCAGCGCAGCAATCTCAGCCCGCAGGCTCTCTGCTTCATTTGGTGTATGGATCATCATGTCAGTAATCATAACTGAAACTGTGGGCAAATCCAAAAACAAGACCTCTCAACACAGAGGCACAGAGACACCGAGGCAACACAGAGTTGAATTTATGTTATTTGAAACATCATAATTATAAATTTTTCTTAAAGTTTCCTCCTGCTTTTCTCTGTGTCTCTGTGCCTCTGTGGTGAGTGGTTTTAAGAACACTGCTTACCTACGCACTCTCTCAGGTAGAATTGCGGGATTCTGGAATTTGGTTCAATTATGCATATTCATATTTTAGGTATCTGCGGCACTTTCATGGGTGGCCTGGCCGTGTTGGCAAAAGAAGCAGGTCATACCGTGACGGGCTGCGATGCCAATGTCTATCCGCCCATGAGCACCCAGCTCGAATCCCAGGGCATCAGCCTGACCCAGGGTTTTGGGGCTGAACAGATAGCGCTGGAACCGGATTTGTATGTCATAGGCAATGTCGTCTCGCGCGGCAACCCGCTGATGGAAGAAATCCTCAACCGTGGCTTGCCCTATGTGTCTGGCCCGCAATGGATGGGTGAGCATATCCTGCATGACAAGTGGGTACTCGCCGTCGCTGGCACGCATGGCAAAACAACCACATCAGCCATGCTGGCCTGGATCCTGGAATATGCAGGTTATTCGCCTGGCTTCTTGATCGGTGGCGTGCCGCTGAATTTTGGTATCTCTGCCCGCTTGTGGGGCAACCATGCTTCTGACTTTTTTGTCATCGAGGCAGACGAATACGATACCGCCTTCTTCGACAAGCGCAGCAAGTTCGTGCATTACCATGCCAAGACTGCCGTGCTCAACAATCTGGAATATGACCATGCCGACATCTTCCCGGATGTGGCGGCAATAGAAACCCAGTTCCACCACCTGGTGCGCACCGTACCCGGTGTAGGCCGCCTTATCGTGAATGGCAACAATGCCTCGCTGGAACGTGTCCTGCAGCGCGGTTGCTGGAGTGAAAAAGAATTTTTTGGCAATGACCAGGCCTGGCGTCTGGTCATGCAAGAGGGCGAAGACTTTGAAGTCTATTTCAATAATCAGTTGCAAGGTAAGGTTCAATGGAATTTGAACGGCGAACATAACCGGCAAAATGCACTGGCCGCGATTGCCGCAGCCCGCCATGTCGGCGTCACATCAGAAATTTCGATAGAAGCGCTGGCCCAGTTTGTCAGCGTCAAGCGCCGCATGGAAGTGCGTGGTGTCGCTGATGGTGTTACCGTCATTGACGATTTCGCCCATCACCCTACAGCCGTTGCCACGACGGTTGAAGGCTTGCGCCACAAGGTCGGCGATGCCCGTATCCTGGCCGTGCTGGAACCACGCTCGAACACCATGAAGCTGGGCACCATGAAACAGGCCTTGCCCGGTAGCCTGCAACAGGCTGACCTGGTATTTGGTTTTGGCGAGACAGATGGCAAGTCAGCTTTGGGCTGGGACCTGGCAGAAGCCTTGGCACCCTTGGGCGACAAGGTCGCCTGCCATCACAAGATAGATCAACTGGTACAGGATATCGTCAGCAAAGCGAAAGCAGGTGACCATGTACTCATCATGAGTAATGGCGGCTTTGGTGGTATCCACCAGAAATTGCTGGATGCGCTGCAAGTCCGCGCGCAGCAGGCTGGTAATCAAGCCGGTAATCAGGCAATTGCAGCATGATCCTCTACCTGCACGGTTTTCGCTCATCGCCTGACTCTTACAAGGCACGTGTCATGCTTGCGCATATGGCGAAGCTGGGCCGCAGCGATGAGATAGCCTGCCCCGACCTGTCACCCTCGCCAGCGCTGGCGATACAACAGGCCGAGGCCTTGCTGGCAGGGCACAAGGCAGAGGACATCTGCATCATAGGCTCATCCCTGGGCGGCTATTATGCGACCTGGCTGGCAGAAAAATACGGCTGCAAAGCCATCTTGCTGAACCCTGCCGTCAAGCCGCCGCGTGACCTGGAAAGCTATGTCGGTGTGACGACTTATTACCACAGCGACCGCATCTTTGAATTCAAGGCAGAATACATGACTGAACTGCGTGCCCTGGCCGTGGAACAGATTACCCGGCCTGAGCGTTATTTTTTGATTGCTGCTACTGGTGACGAAGTGCTGGACTGGCGCGAGATGGTCGCCCATTATCCAAGTGCAAGACAGTTCGTGATTGAAGGCAGCGATCATGGTATTGCTGAATTTGCCGATTACCTGGATCAGGTGATGGTCTTTGCAGATGGCAGGGCATGATTTGGAAGCTGCAATTTTGCACACGGTTTTACCGACAGGCAAGCAAATGCAACGCCCGCAGGCTGCGCAATGGTATGCCCATGTGAATGCAGTTCATACCAGTGCGCTGATGGAAGACTGGCTCAGTAACCGTGATTCGCTGACGGCCAGGCTGATGGCAAGATGCCAGCAGTTTCGCGTGCAGCGTTTGTCGCAGCACAAGGCAGTATGCCTGCAAGATGAATATGCTGCCATAGGTTTAGCCCGCGCGATGAAAGTCCATGAGCGCGAAGTGTTTTTGCGTTGCGATGGCGAAGCCGTGGTGTATGGTCATACGATAGTGCCGCTGAGTGCCACGGCGAATGAATGGCCGCTGTTTCATGCGCTGGGTGAAAAGTCTTTGGGCAGCACTTTGTTCAACGACCCGCTGGTGCTCCGTGGTGATTTGCATTACGCCAGACTACGCCAAAGCCATCCGCTGATACGCCGCATCGTGGCGAAACAGCCGGAACTGGCAGGCATGCACAGCATGCTGGCACGCAGGTCTTTGTTTTGGCGCAAGGGTGGGTGTTTGCAGGTGACGGAAGTGTTTTTGCCTGGGGTTGAGGGTTTGCGGTTGGTTTAGATGTAAAACCTTAAGACCTCTCAACACAGAGGCACAGAGGTGATACGGAGAAATGCAAGAAAGTGGTTGAAAGGCGCATTGCGTCACTTTGTTAATGAAGCAGCACTCTCAAAGTCGTCATTCCTGCGAAGGCAGGAATCCCGGGGGCGTTCGTGGCAAACTGATATAAGTAAAACGCAAGCTACAATGTATTTAACTCCTCCCCTTCAAGAGGAGATTTGGGGGAATTCGCAAAGCATGCTTTGCGCCTCAAATATCCAAGCAGCCTGCAAGCTGCGCGGTGGAATGGGTGTGTGGGGGATGGGTTCTAACGCAATTTGATGACAGATTAATCAATCGAACCCCATCCCCACCCTAACCCTCCCCTTGAAGGGGAGGGAATAAAATAGGTATGTGAATGAATTTCCGCTTTGCTGATAAAGCAGAGTCAATATAGAACAGCAGACATCTCAAGCAGAGACGCAGAGCAAAAACAGAACGAGTAAATGACTAAGATTTTCTCAGTGCCACCTCTGTGTCTCCGTGCCTCTGTGTTGAGCTTTTTGGTCTTAAAACATAAAGAAGTATTGAATGAATTTATTTTTCGAAGAATCCGGTGATTTCAAGGCAGGCAGCATCATGACGCATGCTGGTGAGGCTTATCAGGTCGAGATGGCCAGTGGCAAGCGAACCAAGGTCAAGGCCAAGGATGTGTTGCTGCAATTTGCCTCCCCCGATCCTGTAAGTCTGATAGAGCAGGCCAAGGCTGCTGCGGCTGAGATAGATCTGGAATTTCTGTGGGAAGTCGCCGGGCAGGAAGAATTTGGCTTTGCCGAGCTGGGCACAGAATATTTTGGCCATGCACCGCAACCTGTGGAAGCGGCAGGTTTGATCTATGCGCTGCATAATGCCCCGGTCTACTTCTACAAAAAAGGCCGTGGCCGCTACAAGGCTGCGCCTGAAGCATCTTTGAAAGCAGCACTTGCCGGTATAGAAAAGAAAAAGCAGCAAGCTCTGGTACAGGCTGGCTATGTCGAAGAGCTCAAACAGAACCGGTTGCCAGATACGATGAAATCGCTGGCGCTGCAACTCTTGTTCAAGCCCGACAAGAACAGCATAGAATACAAAGCGCTGGCAGAAGCCTGCGATGCCATGCAAATGTCGCCGCAACGTTTGATGCTGGCAGTGGGTGGCATTGCCAGCCCCAAGCATCTGCATCTGGCCAAGTTCCATTACGAGCATTTCCCCAAAGGCGTGGGCTTTCCGGCGATTACTTTACCGGCCCTGCCTACTGATTTGCCAGTGGCTGATGTACAGGCTTTTTCTATCGATGACGTCACTACCACTGAGATTGATGATGCTTTTTCTGTCGTCGATCTCGGCAATGGTCAGGTGCGAGTCGGCATACATATCGCTGCTCCAGCTCTGGGCATACAGCGTGGTGATGCGATAGACCAGATTGCCCGTGGCCGCATGTCTACCGTGTATATGCCTGGCGACAAGATCACCATGCTGCCGGATGAACTGGTCAATACTTACACCCTGGGTGAAGGCCAGACCCGCCCGGCCGTGTCGTTGTACGCAATCCTGGATACCGAAGACTGGTCTGTCATCAGCACCGAGACCAAGATAGAAGCCGTGCCCATGGCCAGCAATCTGCGCCACAACGACCTCGATGCACTGGTGACGGAAGACAACCTGGCCAATGATGCCGGTGAATATCCACACAAGGCAGACATTGCCCAACTGTGGAAATGGGCACAAGTGCTGGAGCAGGGACGCATGGTCAAGCGCGAAAGCTTTGGCATGAAGCCTGAGCAAAATAATCGCGTCGATTTCAATTTCTATGTAGAAGATGATGTCGTTTCCATCGTGCGCCGCAAACGTGGCGCACCGCTGGACAAGATCGTGGCTGAGTTGATGATCTTTGCCAACAGCACCTGGGGAAAACTCATGGCTGACCATGGCATTCCCGGCATCTATCGCGCACAGGGCGTGGCAGGTGGCCGTGGTCCTGGTGGCTGGACTGCGCGCATGCAGGTCCGCATGCTGACCCATGCCGCACCGCATCAGGGTTTGGGTGTGGATCAATACGCCTGGAGCACATCTCCTCTGCGTCGCTATACCGATCTGGTCAATCAATGGCAAATCATCGCCTGCGTGCAACATGGCGTCACCGCACCGCTGGTGGCTACCTTCAAACCCAAGGATGCTGACCTGTTCGCCATCGTCTCTGGCTTTGATGCAGCTTATGCAGCTTATGCCGACTTCCAGAACAATATGGAACGCTACTGGTGTTTGCGCTGGCTGGGTCAGGAAGAACAACGTCAGGTCGAAGCTGTTGTTTTGAAAGACGAAGTCTTGCGCCTGGTCGATATTCCGCTCATCATCCGTTTGCCAGGTATGCCACAAACTGCGCGTGGTGCCCAGGTACGCCTGGATATCCTGCGCTGGGATGAAGTTGATCTTGAAGTCGAAGCCCGCCTGCTGGAATTGCTGTCCACTGTCACCGAACTGGATGAAGAAGAACTGGACGATGAGACCAGCACAGAAGTCGCAGAGGATTTCAGTGCAGAAGAGGGTGCTCCTGCAGAAGTGACAGAGACAGTAGCAGAGGCGGAGAGCGCAATAACAGACGTTGCAGACGTTGCAACTGATGCTGCAAATGATGACACGAATACTCCAGACGAAGAACAGCCACAAGCCTAGTAATGAAAAGTCAGAATAAAAAAACCAAGCCTGCGAAACAGGTTAAACAAGAAAATCTGCCTGGCGAGCAAGTCCTGCACGTCCGGGCAGGTGATGCTGCATCTGTCGCTTCTGTAGCACCTGCTGCTGGGGGCTCTGCTACAGTGAGTGCTACGAGCAGCAAAGTCAAAAGCAGCTCAGCCAAGTCTCAAACGATAAAATTAGGGGCAAGCAAAGCCAGCCATGAAAAACTGATTTTCACGGTCGCCATCACGGCTTCGCTGGTCTTGCACGCGCTGGCACTGCTGGTGCATTTTGTCATGCCTAAAACCATAGACAACAAGCCGCGTGATGCTGACCTGGAAATCATCCTCGTCAATTCCAAGCATGCCAAACCGCCAGTGACGGCTGAAGCACTGGCACAGGCAGATCTTGACGGTGGTGGCGCGCATGATAGCGGACGCAGCAAATCCCCTTTGCCTGACATGAAGCGCAGCGAAGATGGTGATGCCCTGCAAACCAATAGTCGCAAAATTGCAGAGCTGGAAGAGCAGCAAAAGCAATTACTGGATCAGGCCAAGCTCAAGGATAATTTCCGCCAGGAGAAACAGGAAAAGAAAAATACCGAAGACAAACCTCAGCCATCCACTGGTACCGACAATGTCGATACCACCAAGGCTCTGGCGCGCATGGCGGCAGAAATTTCGCAAACCATAGAAGACCAGAATAAGCGTCCGCGTAAAACCTATATCACACCCAGCACCAAACGCCTGGACCATGCGATTTATTACAAGGCTGTGCAAAAGCGCATAGAAGATACCGGCACGCTGAACTTCCCGCAAAAGGATGGCAAAAAACTGTATGGCGAAATGTTTATCTCCATCCCCATTTTCCAGGATGGCAGCATCTATGAAAAAGAAGGTGGACCACGCATAGAAGTCTCTTCCGGTGACAAGGCGCTGGATGCGGCTGCGCTGCGTATTGTCCGTCGTTCCGGACCATTTGGGCATTATCCAAAAGCCAGCCTGGGGCCAGACAGTAATGAAGTCTTCATCATGTTCGCCCGCTTCAAATTCACTCGCGAGCAGCAGTTGGAAACTGAATTGCGCAAGGGGCCAAATTGAAAGCTGACCAGTATGTCGTCATAGGCAATCCTGTTGCGCATAGCAAATCACCTGCCATCCATGCACGCTTCGCTGAACTGACAAGCCAGCAGCTAGACTACCAGCGCCTGCTGGCGCCGCTGGATGGTTTTGGCGCCACTGTGCGTGACTTCGTCGCAAAAGGTGGCAAGGGAGCCAACGTCACCCTGCCATTCAAGCTCGAAGCCTTTGCCCTGGCCACAGAATTAAGTGAGCGCGCCAAAATTGCAGGTGCCGTCAACACCCTCAAGTTTGAGCCGGGTCGCATTTATGGTGACAATACCGATGGTATGGGTTTGGTGGCCGATATTGTGCGTAATGCCGGTGTCAACCTGCGTGGCAAACGCCTGCTCTTGCTGGGCGCGGGTGGTGCAGCCCGCGGTGCCTTGCTGCCGCTGCTGCAAGAGCAACCTGCTGCTTTGACCATCGCCAACCGCACTCTTGCCAAAGCACAGGATTTGCTGCAACAGGCAAACAGCCTGAGTGATCGTTGTGAGCTGCAAACTTGTCGTTTTGAAGATTTGCAACAGCCTTTTGATGTCATCATCAATGCCACTTCGGCCAGCATCAACGACGATGTGCCGCCTCTGGCCGCGACAGTATTCAGCAAAGAAACGCTGGCCTACGACATGATGTATGCCGCTGCACCCACTGCATTTTTGCGACTGGCCGTCAGCCATGGCGCGCAGTGCCGTGATGGTCTGGGCATGCTGGTCGAACAGGCGGCAGAAGCCTTCGCCCTGTGGCGTAGCGTGCGCCCGCCATCTGGGCAAGTGTTGGCAGAAATGCGCGCTGCCTTGCTGGCGAGCCAGGCATGAGATTATTTGGCCGTATCCTGTTCTGGCTGGTGCTCGTGCCCCTGCTATTATTCACGCTTTTACAAGCCTATTATCTGGCGCACGTCTGGTGGTGGATAGACCACAACCCGACCTCCACCAGCTTCATGCGTCAGCAACTGAATGCCCTGCAAGAGAAAAAGCCAGACTTTCAGCTCAAGCATAAATGGGTACCTTATAACCGCATCTCCAATCACCTCAAGCGTGCGGTCATCGCTTCAGAAGATGATGGCTTTGTCGATCATGAGGGCGTGGAATGGGAAGCCATGCAAGCCGCTTACGAAAAAAACCAGAAAAAAGGCAAAGTCGTTTCTGGCGGTTCCACCATTACCCAGCAATTGGCCAAGAACCTGTTTCTCTCGCCTGACCGCAGCTATTTCCGCAAGGGCGAAGAACTGATCATCACCTATATGCTGGAGAAATGCATGGACAAGCAACGCATCCTGGAAATTTACCTCAATGTGGTGGAGTGGGGCGTGGGTGTCTTCGGTGCAGAAGCAGCGGCCCAAAATTATTACCATACAACGGCCGCCAACCTGGGGCCATCTCAAGCTGCCAGATTGGCCGTGATGTTGCCCAAGCCACGTTATTTTTATAAAAATCCCGGCTCAGGCTATTTGCAAAGACGTAGCGAAGTCATCCTGCAACGCATGAATAATTCGGAGCTGCCATGAAATATACAAAACAACACGGCCTCAGCCTGATCGCAGTCGCCATTATTTCCATGCTGGTGGCATCACTGGGCATGGCCTTCCTGTACTACATGCGCTATGGACATCTGCCCATGCAAGACATGTGGGCACGCTTTGGTAAAGCTGCCGCCGTCATTGGCAATGATGTTAAAGACGGTACTGGCCTGCCAACTGGCAGTAACGAAGGCCCAGGCATGCGCCAGGCCGCCACCACCAGCGAAGGAGTACGCCGCTGCACCGTCGATGGCAAAACTGTGTATTCAGATACCTTGTGCCTGGACACCAATCCAACCACCAAAAAAATCAAGCTCAACGATTCCAAAGGCATGGAGCCACCTAAAGCTGCCGTGGCCAAAGATGACAGTACCAAAGCTGCCGACAGTGCTTACTCAGCGTCGATGACAAATGAAGAAATGAAGAAGAAAATCATGGAACAGGCTCTGGGTAAAAGTGCCCCAGCATCCAGTGCTGCTGACGAAGACCTGCGCCTGAAAGCCATGAACCGGGCGATTGACAAGGCGACGAAATAAGTTTTAAGTCAGCTATTGCTTGCCTATACCTGCGCTGATTTGTAAGGCGCGCTGTGCGTACCATTCTTTTACAAGCTAAAGGCAACAACGGTGCGCATGGCGTACCCTTCAAATTGCGGCACGGCCTTTTCAGCATCAAGTCATTCTCTTCGTCTGATGTATCAGCTCAAATACCTGTTTCGCCCCGGTTATGGACTGAAACTGTGTCATTCTGGCATTCATCATGCCAGGAAGGCCTGAAAACCCGGCAAACGGGGTTGCCAGAGGGTTATGACCAAACACGATACTGCCCTCGCTATTTTTGACATTTGTCAGACTGATTTCGCCCAAGCTTTTCAGGTCCAGTGATTTGAGATTGGTGTTGAAAAGGCCAGACACAATCAGTATGCGTTCACTGGTCACTGCATAATAAATGTTGGCTCTTTGCCTTGCTTCAAGGAAGAAGCGGCCTCCTATCATGTACAAGCCCATCAATACAAAAGGAATACCCCACATGCAAAAGAACAGTGGGGCACCAGCAGTGATGGCAGTATATTCCCAAAACAACGCAAACCCACCCCACAGCAGGCCGAACGGTATCATGAACAAATCAGTCATCTGGAACAGGATGCCCTGGCGCGGCTGGCCGGACCAGAGCAGGCGTTCATGGGCGAATAATTCTGAAGTAATTTGTGAAAATTGGTTGGTAGTCATCATGTGGTGATCAAGTAATTTGTGATGCACTGCAAAGGCGGCTATGACAGAAAAATTTTGAAAGATTTTCGGGAGGCAAGCATGCATCGCCTTGTGATTATACCTTCAGTGCATATGCACACAGATGCAAAAAAAGTCGTTCTCTATGAATCCTTTTGGCTCGCCGCACACTCTTGTCATGATAAGCAGATGTCGTCCAAACCCTCAAAGGAATAATCATGAGCACCTACCAAAACCCGCAAGACCTGGCTAAAGCCAAAGACCTCATCAGTCTTGCACCCAAAGAAGCGCAAGCCTTTCTGGCACTCAAGACCATGGCAGAACGTGCCGATGGTGTCATCCCTGAAAAATACCGCGAACTGATCTCCATCGCCGTTGCCCTTACTACACAATGTGCTTATTGCATAGATACGCACAGCAAGAATGCAGCCAGGGCAGGGGCAACGCGGGAAGAAATTGCTGAGGTGGTCTTCATCGCCGCCGCCCTGCGTGCAGGTGCTGCTGTCGGACATGGCTTGCTGGCATTGCGCTTATTTGACGAGGCTGCCTGAACATGGTTCAACAAGGCAGGACCTGGAATGAGGCACCCACGACTTGCGCCGCACCGTTGATGGTTGCACTGCATATCCTTGCTTTGTTGAATACAACATCGGCCAGACAGGCTATTGCCAACGACAGATAGGAAAAATAAGCCTGACCCACATAGTCAGCGAAAACAATGGTGTGCAACCAATCCTGTTTAAATAGATAGAAGAAGGCAGTGATAGCGGCAGCGCCGAGCAGTACGACAGCAGGCAACAATAGTTGCAGGCTGGCGCGTGGCCGCAAGCTGACAGTGCCTGCCAGCAGGATAAATACCAGTGCATTGGCAGCGCTAAAGATGCGAAATTCTCTCGTCAAGGCTTGCGCCACTTCCATGTACTTGCCGCGTATCAGGGCATTCAATTTTTCATTGAGTTGTGTCAGTCTCACACTGCGCTCTTCCAGGCCTGTCGTAATGGATTTCTCTATCTTCTGACGGCACGGGCAGTCCAGCTTGCCCATCTCCGCCACGATACCGGCGATTTTCGCAGGCAGGCCTGCAGCGAGCTGTTGCCTGATGTTCTCTATCTCGGCATTTTGGTGATTGGCAATGCGGCTTGCCAGCCCCATGACTTTACTGTCTTGTAGCGTATCCAGTTTTTCAGTGACACGCTTTTCTACTTCCATGCGTACAACTTCACGTGCCATGTTTTCAACCATGACAGGATTGGTATAAGACAGTACAAACGCAGCACCAAATAACAGGCCACCCAATATACTGATGATTAAAAGCAGTGTGCGTATCATAGTCTGTGTTTCACATCGTTTGCGTTTGCGTTTGCGTTTGTCAATGCCTTGTCACCCTTGTGTCTGTCGAAACACCAGCGCACCAGCGTCTCCTGTGAATCATCAACATAACTGCCAGTATTCACGAAGCTCAGCTTTTGTACCACCTGTGTTGAGGCCAGGTTTTCTGGATTGACTTGCGCCATTACTTGTGTTGCACCACCCTCAAAAGCCAGTAGCAGCAAGGCTTGCACGGCTGCTGTGGCAGCACCCTGTTTTCTGCAGTCGGGTGAAATGCCATAACCTATCTCGACCATGCCGTCTCTGGGGGCATGCTTGAAACCGCAACTGCCGACGATGTGCTGGTTTTCTGTGGCGACTATATAAAAAGTGCTGCACCAGTAGACCGGCACACCAGCTGCCATTTGTTCCAGCGCACGGCCTGCAACCAAGTGCGGTGGCAGCGCATCCACGGCACAGCTATACCCGTGTATATCTGGCAGGGCAGACGCTGCCAGGGCACGTAAATCTTCTGGCTTGATGCTGATGAGATGATAGCGCATGCGAATGGAATGAATTGATGTATTACGCCATTGTAACCGCAAGCCAAAATCGTCTATACAGACTTAAGTCTGCGGTTCCGTTCATCGTTCTTATCTGCCATTCAAGCCCCTCATATTTCCACTAGTCGCAGGTAACTGGTCTGATGAGGCACCGTGCTTTTATCATGCGTCGGCGCTGCAGTAATTCATGAAGGCAGCCGCATCAATACTAACCATATCAAAGGAGATAGCATGATCCAGCAACAGGAACTCATCACACAATTGACCCGTCAAAACCGCTTGCTGAAACAGGTGTTGCTTGCCGCTGGCGCAGGCATGGGCATCATGCTGCTGACAGCCGCTGCCATGACTGAAAACCGCGGCAAGTTTTCTGAAATTGATGTGGAGCGCATTAACATCGTCACGCCAGATGGCAAGCATGAGATGGTCATCGCCAATCATCTGCGCTTGCCTGAACCTGTTGTGGATGGCAAGCAAAGCAAGCGCGGTGGGCCACAGCGTCCCGGCATGATTTTCTATAATGCGCAGGGAGATGAAAATGGTGGTTTCATCTTTGATGGCAAGCTTGATGACAATGGCAAGCCCGTCGCGGGCATGCATTTTTCCATGGACAGGTTTGGCGGTGACCAGCAACTCTCCCTAGGTCATTATGAGAGTGGTGGCACCATGGAGTCGGGCTTGAAGATCTATGACCGTGGCCTGCAAAAAGATTACGATGGTCTGTATCAGGCGTATGAAAAAGCCCCAGCCGGGCCAGAGAAAGACGCGTTGCTGCAGAAGTGGAAAGACGCTGGCGGCCAGCAAACCAACCGCATGTTCGTCGGCAAGACCCGTGGCAAATCATCAGCCATCATCATGGCCGATGCCAAAGGCAAGGCACGCATCATGATGCTGGTGACGCCAGAAGGCAAAGCCATGTTGAACTTCCTGGACGACAACGGAGCTGTGGTGCAGAGTTTTCCGCAGGCAGAGCAGGGGGCTGTGAAAGCGAAGTAAATTTAATTGATTTGAGAGGTGTAAAAATCTCGGTAGGGTGCGCCTCGCGCACCGGTTTCACACATTTAAAAACGGTGCGCACGGCGCATACATGGACGCCCCCCATTTGCAAGAGCATTTTCAAATTAAACCTGACATAGTCGATTGCAGCCATACATTCGGTCTTTATTGCAGCCGCTTGATGACTGCTGACGCATGATGAAATACG
>JACQDX010000001.1 GCA_016200895.1 Burkholderiales bacterium | reverse complement strand
ACTGTTAATTGTTAAAGAACCGTATTCTTTTCTACTCAACCGGACTACTTATTCATCCAGTCTTGCGTCGCAGCGTTGTGTGCGTCAGCAGCAGAGAAACGAGATTATGAAGCACTTCTTTTTATCTGTCAACACCCTGTTTTTATTTCGTTTAGATTAAATCTCAACTACTTCAGGATATTTCCAGACCCTGGCTTTCTGCGTCATTTCTTTCGCTCAAACCAAGAATTACTTCACTTTCTGCACCCGCTCTTCAGCGGGAGGCGAACTATAGCAAATCCCCAACCTGTTTTGCAAGAGAAATTTTCTTTATATGCCAAACTTTCAGAAAATGAATTACGCTTATGCATATATATGACATGAGGACATGAGCAAACAGAAGCAAGCCTATGAACTATTCACTCTTTGATGACGCCAGCGATATACAGCCCTGGACAGAAAGTATCTGCGAAGGCGCGGTGATACTGAGGCATTTTTCAGTGAGTCACGAAATTGCATTGCTGGATGGCCTTCAGCACATATTAAGCAAGCGCCCTTTCCGGCAAATGCGTACGCCCAATGGTCACCGTATGTCGGTCGCGATGACTTGCTGTGGCGAGGTTGGCTGGGTATCCGATAGTGATGGTTATCGCTACAGTGCTTATGATCCTGAAAATGGCGAGCACTGGCCTTCCATGCCAGACAGTTTTAATTCCCTTGCCGTGCAAGCAGCGCAGGAAGCTGGTTTTCACGGCTTTATGCCAGATAGCTGTCTGATCAATCAATATCAGGCGGGGTCACGTCTCAGTCTGCATCAGGATAAGGATGAAAAGAAATATGGCGCACCTATCGTGTCTTTCTCACTAGGCATACCAGCGACATTTCTTTTTGGTGGCATGCAACGCACAGATGCTGTACAGCGCTATCATCTGGCACATGGTGATGTTGTAGTCTGGGGCGGCCCGGCCAGATTGCGCTACCATGGTGTAGCACCAATCAAGGAAGCAGCGCATCCGCTATTGGGAACACAAAGAATCAATCTGACGTTTCGCCAGGCCATGTAAACAGAATGCCGCTTATCTTCTCATCACCAAATAATAAGACAAACAATCCCATATGCCATTTTCGCTAGACAATCTCTTAGTCATAGGAATTTCTTCCCGCGCCCTGTTTGATCTGGAAGCGGAAGAAACCATTTTTCAAGAACAAGGATTAGATACTTATCGCCAGCATCAACTCAAAGAAGAAAACAGCATCTTGAAACCAGGCGCAGGCTACGCTCTGGTAAAAGCTCTATTGAAACTCAATGAACTGACACCTGGTCACAGACTGGTGGAAGTTGTCATCATGTCGCGGAATTCGTCCGAGACTTCTTTGCGGATATTTAATTCCATCGCCCACTATGGCCTGGATATTACACGCGCAGCATTATCGGGCGGATCACCACTGGCACCCTACTTGCTGGCTTTTAATGTCAGCTTGTTTTTGTCCCTGCATGAAGACGATGTGCAAGCAGCTATCAATTCAGGTGTTGCGTCGGCGATGCTATATCGCCTGCCAGAAAATGCTGCTGACCCTGAGCAAATCCGCATTGCCTTTGACGGTGATGCAGTCATTTTTTCTGATGAGTCTGAACGCATTTATCAGGAACAAGGCGTGGAAGCCTTTGAGCAACATGAAAGAGAAAATGCCTTGAAGCCTTTGCCGGAAGGGCCGTTCGCCAGATTGTTGCTGGCTTTATCGTATCTACAGAATAATTTCAAAACCCCGGATGGCCGCGCCTTCCCGCTACGCACAGCCCTGGTGACAGCCCGTGCCTCGCCTGCCCATGAACGGGTAATACGCACATTACGCGCCTGGAATATCGCGATTGATGAAACCTTCTTCATGGGCGGCGTCAACAAGTCTGCGGTATTAGCTGCCTTCAAGCCACATATGTTTTTTGATGACCAGCATGGTCATTGCCTGCATGCGTCGAACGTTGTACCGACTGGCCGGGTGCTAGTCAAGCAAGCAAAATCAATTGACTAAATAAGCCTATTCAAAAACAAAAAAAGCCAGCCATGTGAATCAGGCTGGCTTTTTTATATGGCGACAGATTAACGCTGAGCGAGTACGTCCACCACACACAAAGCTGTCATGTTGACTATACGGCGCACTGTCGCCGATGGCGTCAATATATGTACTGGCTTGGCACAACCCAACAGGATAGGGCCGATCGCGACATTATTACCCGCTGTTGTTTTCAACAGGTTATAGGCAATATTAGCTGCATCGATATTTGGCATGACGAGCAAATTGGCATCGCTCTTCAAATTCGAATCAGGCATCATTTTTTTGCGATAGCTGGCATCAAGTGCGGTATCACCATGCATTTCACCATCCACTTCAAGGTCAGGTGCATCACGCTGGATAATCGCCAATGCAGCACGCATTTTTTGTGCGGATTCACTATTGCTGGAACCAAAATTTGAATGCGATAACAAGGCAGCTTTAGGCAACAAGCCGAAGCGACGCATTTCTTCTGCAGCCAGAATAGTGATCTCGGCAATTTGCTCTGCCGTCGGGTTTTCATTGACATGTGTATCAACTAATACCAACTGGCGGTCCGGCAACACCAGGCCATTCATGGCGGCATAGACATTCACGCCTTCACGTTTGCCCAATACCTGATTGATGTAATTCAAATGCAGGCCAGTGGTGCCAAAGGTACCGCAAATCATGCCGTCAGCATCACCTTTATGGATCATCATGGCGCCGATCAATGAATGGCGGCGGCGCATTTCCAATTTGGCATATTGCTCGGTTACACCTTTGCGGGCAGTCATCTTGTGATATGTCTGCCAGTAATCGCGATAGCGGTCATCCTGCTCCGGATTGATGACTTCAAAATCAACCCCTGCCTTGAGGCGCAAACCAAATTTTTCTATGCGCTGGTCGAGGATGTGCGGACGACCAACGAGAATAGGCGCTGCCAGTTTCTCATCAACGATAACCTGCACTGCACGCAAAACTTTTTCTTCTTCACCTTCGGCATAGACAATACGCTTGCGTTCAGCTGGTGCTTTTTTAGCGATCTGGAACAGCGGCTTCATGAAAGTGCCGCTGTGGTAGACGAATTGCTGCAACTTCTCTACATAAGCCTGCATATCCTGGATAGGACGCACTGCCACACCGCACTCTTCTGCCGCACGCGCTACAGCGGGTGCAATCTTGATCATCAGGCGAGGATCAAAAGGTTTAGGTATCAGGTATTCAGGGCCGAAGGACAGATTGCTAATGCCATATGCAGAAGCGACGACATCTGATTGTTCAGCTTGCGCCAGTTCAGCAATCGCATGGACAACCGCGATTTCCATTTCACGTGTGATCGTCGTTGCACCACAATCCAGAGCACCACGGAAAATATATGGGAAGCACAAGACATTATTAACTTGATTCGGGAAGTCAGAACGCCCTGTCGCCATGATGGCATCATCACGTACAGCCTTGACTTCTTCAGGCAAGATTTCTGGTGTAGGGTTAGCCAAAGCCAGGATCAGAGGATTTGGTGCCATCAGCTTGACCATATCCTGCTTGAGCACACCGGCAGCCGACAAACCCAGGAAAATATCTGCGTCAGGCATGACGTCACGCAAGCTACGGGCTGAGGTTTCCTGGGCGAAGCGCTCTTTATCCGGGTCCATCAATTCGACACGGCCTTTATAAACTACACCAGCCAGATCAGTAACGAAGATATTTTCTAGCGGAAAGCCCAGATCAACGATCAAATCCAGACAGGCCAGCGCTGCTGCACCGGCACCAGATACCACCAGTTTGGTATTTTTGATGGTTTTACCAACAACCTTCAAGCCATTCAGAATAGCCGCGCCAACAATGATCGCTGTGCCGTGCTGGTCATCATGAAAGACCGGTATGCGCATGCGTTCGCGCAGTTTACGCTCTATATAGAAGCATTCTGGTGCCTTGATGTCTTCCAGATTGATGCCGCCAAAGGTAGGCTCAAGTGAAGCAATGATGTCGACCAGCTTATCAGGGTCAGATTCACTGATTTCGATATCGAATACATCAATGCCGGCAAACTTCTTGAACAGTACGCCCTTGCCTTCCATCACCGGTTTGGATGCCAGCGGGCCGATATTACCCAGGCCCAGCACTGCAGTACCGTTAGTAATGACACCCACCAGGTTGCCACGGGCAGTGTATTTGAAAGCTGCCGTTGGATCCGCGACGATTTCTTCACATGGCGCAGCAACACCAGGGGAATACGCTAAAGCCAGATCACGTTGATTCGTCAGTTGCTTGGTAGCAGTGACACTGATTTTGCCAGGAGTTGGAAATTCATGATATTCCAGCGCTGCCTGACGCAATTGTTGACGTATTTGCTCTTTTTGATCTGACGAATCCATGTGCTTGACCTTCTTTCTATTTTTTTGCTTACGGAAATCTTACTGATAGAGATTCTAGCAGAGGGAACCCTCTAACTTTATACGTATTTGTACGACTCTTATGCTTTTCAGGCATAACCAAATGCAATTTATTCTGTTAAGCAAAAATACATAGTCTTTAACTATCGAATCAATACAATTAATTATCTTTTCAAATCAATTATTAAAATCTATGATCCATCTCACATTGATAGCAAATGCAAACAACATCCGCAAATAACCAAGGAGAGCATTATGAGCACCCAGGCAAACCCATCCGTCACCATCCAGAATCTTGAATCTGCTTTTGCTGGCGAATCCATGGCGCATATCAAATACCGCTATTTCGCCAAATTGGCACGTGAAGCAGGTGCGATCGAAATTGCAGAAGCATTTGAAGCAACAGCCGATCAAGAAGTCATGCATGCATTTGGCCATCTGGATTTGCTGTACCCCAAAAGCCAGCTGACACCACAACGTGCGCTGGAAATTGCTATCGAAGGTGAGACTTATGAATACACAGAAATGTACCCAAAATTCCGCCATCTCGCGGTGGAAGAAGGCAACCAGGCTGCTGTCGCTGAATACGATGAGCAAATCGCAGAATCTAAGGAACACGCTGAAAACTTTAAGCGGACTTTAGAAATCGCTGCCAAACGTTTTGCAGCGCTGGCCAAAGTGGAAGAACGCCACGCCAATCATTATCGCGCGGTACTGGAAGCCAATCAGGCCTGAGCCCCAAAAACATTTAATTAACATACAGAGGACACCATGAAAACTTACCAATGCATCGTATGCGGCTTTATCTATGAAGAATCCAAAGGCTTGCCAGAAGAAGGCATTGCCGCTGGCACGCGCTGGGATGATATTCCAGCCGACTGGGAATGCCCCGATTGCGGCGTCGCCAAAGCTGATTTTGACATGATAGAAATTTGAGGCAGTTATGAAACCCATCGCCATCATCGGTTCTGGCCTGGCTGGATATACAGTCGCCAGAGAATTCCGCAAGCTCGATAAAACCACGCCCTTGTTGATTTTTACTGGCGATGATGGCGGCTTTTATTCCAAGCCCATGCTGTCGAATGCTTTTGCAATGGGCAAGCAGCCGCAACAATTGCAAAGTAAAACAGTAGACCAGATGGCAGCCGAACTGACCGCCACTATCCTGACCAAAACTCTGGTGAACGGCATTAATACAAAGACGCAGACCATACAAACCAAAGTGGGTGATTTTGACTATGCCCAACTGGTGCTGGCGCTTGGCGCGCAAGTAATACGCCTGCATATCGATGGCAATGCGGCTGACCAGGTTTTGTCCGTCAATAACCTGGCTGATTATGCTGTGTTTCGTGACAAGCTGGCGCAAGCTGGTGACAAGGCCAGGGTCACCATACTCGGCGCAGGTTTGATAGGCTGTGAATTCAGCGATGATCTGGCTAGCGCAGGGCATGAAGTTACCTTGATAGACCCAAACGCCCTGCCACTCGCTGCGCTGGCACCGACAGCTATTTCACAAGGCTTGCAAACTGCCCTGAGCGCAAAAGGTGTACAGCTCAAACTGGGTACCACTGCCAGCCAAATTGACACGTTGGATAATGCCTTACAGGTAACTTTGTCCAATGGAGAGAGCTTTAACACTGATGTCGTCTTGTCAGCAGTAGGCTTGCGTGCCGACATACGTCTGGCGCAGGCAGCACAATTGCAGACAGATCGCGGCATTATTATTAATGAATACGGCCAGACCAGTGTGCCTGGCATATTTGCCCTTGGTGATTGCGCACAGTACAAGCAAGCAGATGGCAGCCAAAGCCTGATGCCCTACGTCGCGCCAATCATGACTGCAGCACGGGCAATTGCACAAAGCCTGGCAGGTCAACTCACTAGCATAGACATGAAACCAGCTGCAGTACTGGTCAAGACGCCCAGCTACCCGGTTGCGCTGATCCCGCCTGCGTTTGCTGTCAGCAAAACAGGAACCTGGGAATCAGACCATGCAGAAGGTGTCACCATCAGCCGCTACTTTGATGCGAACAAAAAATTGCACGGCTTTGCAGTCGCCCCGCAAGATGCCAAATCGAGAAATGCATTGATTGCAGAATTAACAGAAGCACAAGCGGTCAGTCTGAGCTGAATTAGCCAAGCGCTTAGTACCGAGGGTGCCGGGGTTTATCTTGAATCCTGAGCCACCTTAGGTACAATGCGCGCATGCTTTCCGAATTCGATCTCATCAAGCGCTACTTTGCGCAACACAGTATTCATGACAGCCGCATCGCCCTCGGCATAGGGGATGATTGCGCCCTGCTCAATCCCAGCCCCGGTATGCAGTTGGCCATTTCCAGCGATATGCTGGTATCTGGCCGCCACTTTTTCCCGGATGCTGACCCGTACAAACTGGGCCATAAATGCCTGGCAGTTAATTTGTCTGATTTGGCTGCCATGGGCGCTGAGCCATTGGGTTTTACTCTGGCACTTTCACTACCTGAAGCAAACCAGGATTGGCTGGCAGAATTTTCACGCGGTTTGCTGGCGCTGGCTGATGAACATCATTGCAACCTGATAGGCGGTGACACCACCAAAGGCCCACTGAATATCTGCATCACGATTTTTGGTGAACTACCACCTGACACAGCCCTGCGCCGTGATGCAGCCAAAGTTGGCGATGACATCTGGGTGTCTGGCACTCTGGGAGATGCTCGCCTGGCATTAGCTGGCTATTGGAATGAAGTCACGCTCAGCCAATCTGACCACCAACTGGCTGCAACACGCATGCACCAACCCAGCCCGCGTATTGCACTGGGCATGGCCTTGCGTGGCATCGCCCATGCGGCACTGGATATTTCTGATGGTCTGGCTGGTGATCTCGGTCATATCTTGGAAAAGTCAAAAGTTGGTGCCAGCTTGTTTATTGACCAATTGCCTGCTGGCCCTGTATTGCAAAAGCAGCCACAGGAATTGCGCAGGCAATTTACACTGAATGGTGGAGATGATTATGAATTATGCTTTACTGCACCAGCAAGTAGCAGACAGGAAATAATAGCCGCCGCCGCGAATTCGCAAACTGCTGTCACATGCATAGGCCGGATAGAAGCAGATGCTGGCTTGCGCCTGGCTGATGAAGATGGCAAACCAGTGCATCTGCAATATAAATCCTTCGATCACTTCGTTAATCCATGAACACTTTAGAACACGGCCAAACAGCCATCATCACCAACCCTGGCTGGCGCTTCATGATGCGTCACCCTGCCCATATTTTGGCTCAGGGTTTTGGCAGCGGCTTGTCACCCATCATGCCCGGCACATCGGGCACCCTGTTTGCCTGGTTGAGTTTTTATGTATTTTCGAGCCGCTGGCCTGATGTATTTACGACTACTAGCTGGCTTGCCATTATCGTCATTGGTTTTTTTGTTGGCGTCTGGGCTTGCCACATCACGGGCAAAAACATGGGGGTCGCCGATCATGGCAGCATGGTGTGGGATGAGATTATTGCCTTTTGGCTGGTGCTGCTATTCATCGTACCTGCTGATTGGCAAACCCAGTTGTGGGCATTTATCGGCTTCCGGTTCTTTGACATGGTCAAGCCGCCACCGATAGGCTATTTTGACCGTCGCTTCAAAGGTGGCTTTGGTGTCATGTGGGATGATATTGTGGCGGCTTTCTTTTGCCTGTTAAGCTTCGCACTCTGGCGCAACTTCTAAAAATAATGGCTGCAAATTGCAGCCATTATTTTTTATTCATTCAATTCTAAAACTACTCGTCCTTCACGCCATCTATCCCCAGTTCCTGAATCTTGCGGGTTATGGTATTCCTGCCTATGCCCAGACGTATCGCTGCATCATTCTTGCGTCCATGGGTATGACGCAATGCAGCCTTGATGACGACAGATTCAAAACAGCGCCCCAGCTTATCGATGACTTCTGACTGTCCTTCTGCCAGCATGGCTGTTGCTTCTGCTTCCAGCAAAGAAACCCAGCTTTCGCCACTGCGGTATACAGGTTTTTCTGGATAAGCAGTGCCATTGATTTGTGCAGGCTGGCCTGGAAAATGTTCACTACTTCTGCCATATGCGTCACCAACACTACTGCTAACTGGCGTCTGAACTGCACTTACCGCACCTACTGCAATTGGCACCAGGTCTTGTGGTAAATCAGGTACTTCCACCGTCTGGCCTGGTGCCATGACGGTGATCCAGTTACACAGGTTTTCCAATTGGCGGACATTGCCCGGAAAATCCAGGCTGGACAAAAATTGCAATGCCGGCTCGGACATGCGCTTGACATCCACACCCAGTTGCTTGGCGCTCTGGTTCAGGAAGTATTTTGTCAGCAGCGGGATATCTTCACGACGCTCACGCAAGCTGGGCAGGCGCAGACGGATGACGTTCAGGCGGTGATACAAGTCTTCACGGAACAAGCCGTCTTTGACGCGGGTTTCCAGATTTTGATGGGTCGCGGCGATCACGCGCACATTCGCCTTCATGGGCTGATGTCCGCCAACGCGATAAAAATGGCCATCCGACAAAACCCGCAGCAAGCGTGTTTGCAAATCAAAAGGCATGTCGCCAATTTCATCCAGGAACAGGGTGCCGCCCTCGGCCTGCTCGAAACGACCACGGCGGGTTGTTTGTGCACCAGTAAAGGCACCACGCTCATGACCAAACAATTCTGATTCCAGCAAATCCTTGGGGATCGCTGCGGTATTCAAGGCGATGAAAGGTTGCGAAGAACGTGGGCTATGCTTATGCAAGGCACGGGCCACCAATTCTTTACCACTACCGGATTCACCCGTGATCAGCACCGTCACATTCGATTGCGACAACCGGCCTATGGCACGAAACACATCCTGCATGGCAGGTGCCTGGCCAAGTATCTCAGGTGTCTCTGACATGCTTTGCTCTACACTGGATTCACGCAAACTCTCATCCATGGCGCGGCGTATCAGCTCTACAGCTTTATCCAGATCAAAAGGCTTGGCCAGATATTCAAAAGCACCGCCCTGAAATGCCGCGACTGCTGATTCAAGATCAGAAAACGCCGTCATGATAATCACAGGCAAGCCGGGATATTTGGCTTTGACGGTTTGCAAGAGTTCAAGGCCGGATGCGCCGTGCATGCGTATATCAGACACCAGCACTTGCGGCGTATCGCTTTGCAAGGCATTCATCGCATCTCTTGCATTGGTGAAGCTGCGGGTTGCCAGATTTTCTCTCGCCAGGGCCTTTTCCAGCACCCAGCGAATTGAATCGTCGTCGTCCACTATCCAGATTGGTTTCATATTGTCGTTTTGCAGTCTGTGTTAAGCATATCGATAGAAGGAGCACTTTTGGTGCCGCCGCTTTGCCACACCCTTATTTAAGGTAGTGGTATCAGTATCCGGAAATCCGTACATCCTGGCCGACTCTCACATTCGATAACACCCATGTGTTGTTCAACGAAAGTTTGTGCCAGCGTCAACCCCAAACCGCTACCGCCTTCCTTACCTGATACCAGGGGATAGAAAATACGATTGCGAATCTCAGGTGGGATGCCCGGACCGTTATCTATGATATGCAAGTCTAATGCCAGCCTGTAACGAACCTTGGCCAAAGTGATCTGGCGCACCACGCGCGACTTGAAAGTCAGCACGGCGTCACCCTGCCTGATTCTTTCATTCAGGGCTTGCGCCGCATTGTGGGCGATGTTCAAGACAGTCTGTATCAGTTGTTCTTTGTCACCACGAAATTCAGGTATTGATAAGTCATAATCGCGCCCTATCGTCAGCCCTTGCGGGAACTCAGCAACAATCAGGCTGCGCACACGTTCACACACCTCATGGATATTCACGTCACCGACGATATGTGGCAGGCGATGCGGGGCCAACAAGCGATCTACCAGCGTTTGCAATCTGTCAGCTTCCTTGATGATGACCTGGGTGTATTCTCGCAATTCTCGCAGGTGGCGCTCGGGCAATTCCAGCTCCAGCAATTGCGCTGCGCCCCGTATACCACCCAAAGGATTCTTGATTTCATGCGCCAGATTGCGTATCAATTCCTTGTTGGCCTTGCTCTGATCGAGCATACGCTCTTCCCTGTCGAGCTTGAGCTGCTGTACGTTTTCACGCAACTCTATCAGCACCGGCGTCTCAGGGTTATCGAGTGCAGTCACTATGCTGTGCACATGCAAAGCATCCCGCCCTGCCCGCTCCAGCGTCAAGTCCTGACGCTTATCAGCAAACTGATGAGCGACTGCCTGATGGAAGACGGCAGTCAATTCCTGTCCATTCAGGAATAGGTCAGTCAACTTTAAATGCGTAAGTGATTTGAAGGAAGAATCGAGCAGATTTTCAGCGGCGGCATTGGCAAATAAAATGCAGCCTTCAGCATCCAGCACAATCACGGCTGAAGTCAGCAAGTCCAGTCCGGCAAATGAGGTAAGTGGAGTTTTCAAAACTTGTCCATAAAAAAAGGCCGCACAGAGCGACCTTTACGCAAACATCATGCCCGAACAGCACTTTT
>JACQDX010000142.1 GCA_016200895.1 Burkholderiales bacterium | reverse complement strand
GTTTCATCCCCCCAATGAATCTCTCCTCCCTCTGCCTTGGCACGTTTCGCAATCTCTGGATAGGTCGTGTCGAGCCACATTTTTACCGCCTGCGGTGATTGTTCATACGCGCGCTTTATCGGCTTTTGTGGCGTAAATCCACTCGCCGGGTTCGCGGCTTTTGTTTTGCACCAAAGATGGCCAGCTCGTTTGTTCGCATGCCCACTCAAGATACCATTCTGTGCCGCATTCATTGCATACAAAGTTATTTCCATTTCTACGTACAAAACTATTTTCATTTGTCTTGGTGAATTGGTCTTCAACTGCTTCCAATAGCTCCGTTGAGAAAACGGCCGGGTATTTCTCGCTGCTCGCCTGGACAAGATCGCGCAGAAACAACGGACAACTGTGTAGCGGCTCGGTGAGGCTTGCAGTGGATTCAAGGCAGTGGCACATGGAGGTACGACGTCTTTTTTGAGGAGCAGGGGAAATATAACCTCTGCGCATGGGTATGGCAACATGCGTGCAAATACGTTGGAGCTATCGAACCTACGTGAGCTGAAGCTTCATAAGTGCGCTAGCGCACAGACTTGGTAGAAGGCATTGTCTATTGTAAAAAAATGCGTCGGGCTGTCTTGGCGTAAATCCCCAGACCGGCAACGTTGCTGCAAATCATCAATCGATAGGCATGGGTCACCTTACGAGGCTTTCCATGATGCATGATTTTTTAATTGCCAACCGAGCCGAGCTCGAGCGACGATGTCGCGACAAAGTTTCCGCTCGTCCTAATAGGTCGCCGCCAAACAAGCAACAGTTGGAACAAGGTATCCCTTTGTTCCTCGATCAACTCATACGCACACTGCAAGCGGAAAATCAAGGTGCCATAGCTGAGGCCTTGGCCGTTTCAGGCCCATCGTCCGGCGATGCAGGCCGCCACGCCGAGCTGGGTGTATCCGCCGCAATTCATGGTGCCGATCTTTTGACACTGGGCTATTCGATCAACGAGGTTGTCCATAATTATGGCGACCTTTGCCAGGCAGTATCAGACCTGTCGATAGACCTTAACCAAAAATTTGAGATCAGCGAGTTCCGTACTCTCAATCGTTGTCTGGATAATGGAATCGCTGACGCTGTAACAGCGTTTAGCGAGCAGCGTGACTTTGTGATTGCTGATGAGCAAGCTTTGGAAACGAATGAGCGGCTAGGTTTTTTTGCCCATGAGTTGCGCAATCACTTGAATACAGCAATGCTCGCACTAACGGCTATCAAGTTTGGCAATGTTGGTTTAACCGGTTCAACCGGGGCTGTCCTGGATCGTAGCCTGGTAGGGCTACAACGTCTGATTGATCGTTCGCTTGCAGAAGTCCGTGTCGGACCTGGCATGACTTTGCATCGCTCTGTCTTCAGTCTTGCCAATTTTATCGGCGAGGTAAAGTATTCCGCCTCTCTCGAAGCTGAGATGCTCAATTGCAGCTTACATATTGAACAAACTCCTTCAATATTGATGATCGATGCAGACAAGGACTTGCTCTTTTCAGCATTGGGAAATCTTCTGCAAAATGCCTTCAAATTTAGCGGCAAAGATGGCATCGTCACGCTCAGCGTTGATGCTGGGGCCGAGCGAATACGCATCAATGTCAAAGACAGTGGGCCAGGCCTGAGTGCTGAAGCAGCGCGCGACATGTTCCAGCCGTTCACTCAAAGCGGCACCAACAAGAGCTGCCTGGGTCTTGGGCTTTCCATTGCGCGACGTAGTGTCGAAGCGAATGGTGGTTTACTGACGGTACAAAGCAAACTGGGAGAGGGCTGTATGTTCACCATTGATTTGCCTCGCCGATCAGTTCAGTCTATTGAATAAGTAACTTGAAGGCAAGTTTGTTATGTAGACGCAAATGGCAAGGCCGATACAAAAATTAGTTCACCTCGCATGTCCTTCTTAACGTACCCAATTTCCTGGTTAGAAAAGCAGGCATTATGATATATCGAATTCTTATCCTTACAAGTAATTCTGGCGATGCAGAGATTTTGGAGGACGCACTTAGGCATTCAAAGGATGGCCCATTTCTTTATCAAAATTTAACCTATGCTATTCAAGGAATGAAAAATTTCCTGGAATAACAGGAGCGTAACTACTATGCGGCGACGAACTCTATTGCAATTTGTATCCTTGCCAGGGATTGTGTCGTTTAATGTCTTGGCGCAAGAAAACAAGTCTTTGCAAATTTCCACTCTCATCGAAAAAGATCCCGCTACACTCATTGTTGAAAAAATTATTGACACCGCCTACCGTAAATTGGGTTGGCATTTGAATATTCACTATTTGCCCGGTGAACGTTCCTTGCGCAGTGCGAACAACGGTGAAATGGATGGTGAACTTTACCGTAAACTGGGGATGGAAAGAGACTATCCTAACCTCCTCATCGTGCGTGTACCATTACTTACCTATGAAATTGTCATTTTCACCAATGGCACCCATTTTGTAGTTAACGGCTGGGATAGTCTGCGTCCCTATACAATAGGTTTTGTCCGGGGTATCAAAATTATCGAGCAAAATACTGTGGGGATGAAGCTCGAAGGAGCGCCTACGGTGCGTCAGGCATTCCAAAAAATGCTGCTAGGCCGCTCAGATATCGTAGTGGCAAATCGTATCTCGGGTCTTGCAGCCTTGAGTGAAATGAAACAAGCCGACGTCACGATACTGATGCCTCCATTGGCTACCTTTCCAGTATTTCACTATCTCAACAAGAAGCATGAAAATCTTGTGCCAGGCTTGACTTCTGTTCTGCAAAAAATGCAAAAAGACAAAACCATAGAAAACATCCAGAATGCAGTCATGGCGGAATTGCAACGTGGTGAATAAATCAATTGCGTCTGAAGCTCTGGATATTCAAAGACTTTTATCGACGAGACCGCGATGGTGCATTTATTAAGGTTTGGTAAATTGATGTCCTTAAATTGCTTCCAGACTGATCGCAGTTCCTGCTGGTTCAGTTGATTTTGGGAAGGTAGATAGCCCAGGGCAAAGTTGCGGCCAGATATGTGATTATCCTGGTGCAGAGCTATATCTTTCATTAATCTGACCGCAACTGTTCCATCATTGATGTTGCCGAGAACCGTCCAGGCCTTCGTTGAAGGGTGTCAGGCATGGCTAGCAGTGGCCGGGGGAGCAAAACACTTCGTTATGCAACGAGCACTGATGACAGAGCGGTGAGCGCGAAATGGATGGCATCTACCTTGGCAGCTTGCGAGCTAACTCGCTGGGCTCAACCACCGGATGCGGAAAACCGCAGGTCCGGTGGTGTGGGAGGGCTAACGGGCGCAATCGCCTTAGTTCAACCCGATCGCGAGCTGGCAGAAAACTACACTATTGCATTCCAGGTTAAGCGCATGGAGGCAACGGACTATGCCTTATTTTGGCGTATGGTTGGCAAACCAGTTTAAGATAACTTGCGTGCGCTGAATCGATAAATCCCGGATGACCGGCATATGCAAGGCATCGTCCATTGGTTTTGCAAGCACCGTGCGGATAGGTTCTGCATATTGAACCACCGTCGCATAGTCGTCCAGCTTGAAACGGCCCATGATAGGATACAGCTTGGCATACTGCGGCAGTATGTATTGGATGCAATTATCCCAGGTCGGGTTTTCAGGGAAGGTCTGCTGGCTAAACAGCAGGATACTAATCAAATCGTCCGGATGCTGGGTGTAACTTTGTGCGATAGTCTGATCGGCAAAATTATAGCGCACAAAGTAAATTTGCCCATCGACGTTTTGACTGGCACGCGGAAAACCAGGGTCAGTGCCGACGATTTTCAATTCGACCATGCCTTGCGCATCGGTCATCACAGGCGCAGTGTTGAAGGACAAGGCATTTTGCGGTATTGCGATGTTTTTCAATCCGGAAGTGCCGCCAGTACCCATGGTATTGCTAGTGTATTTCACGGAATCTGCTGGCGACATCAGCGTTGCCTGGAGGCCGATATTGGCCGCAGGTTGACCAAATTGGGTGGCATATAAGCGAACCAACGCCGTTTCGCCGCAAGCTTGTTCTGGCCCCGATGGAATGCCGGGGTTCATTCTGAAGACAAACTGATCGGCCCGCAAATTATAGCCATTGATATTTTCTGCCAACCAGATAATTTGCGCAGACGCTGGTCCGCCCACCAGGCCTAACGGCATCGTCAACACCTTCTGTTGCGCCTGTTGCACAGTCAAGCCAGATGGCAGTAAGGCAGGATCAATTTTCACCGTCAGTATGCCACCGCTCACTGTCATCAACTGGGCCATCTGGGCTGGGGTGTTTGGCAAAGCGGCGATGGTAACTGCGTTGTTCAAGCTAATGCCCGTCCCTTTGGTTTGATCAAAACAGACCAAAAACAGCGCGCCCAGCGCTTTCAATGCAACCCCGAAACCGTGCTCAGGATCGTTATAACCGGGCTTGTCGGTGGCGAGCGAATTGCCCAGATTCACGGTGATCAATACCTCATTGCTATTGGTAAGCACCTGCGTACAGAACGGAGCAAAATTGCATTGGGTTTGCCCCTTAATCGGTGCCATCATGCGTGATGGTGTGTAAAACGTGGGGGTCGCCGTGGCGAGCGGCCCTATCGTGCCAGTTAACAAGCCGGTTGGAAACTTGGTATTGATGTTCGGCGGTGGTACTGGCGACGGTTGCGGCTTCAGTGTAGTCGCCAGGATAGTGCTGCGATAGGTATCTGCGTTGGCTTGCCCTAACAAAATAGTAAGCTGATTATTCACGTATGATTCAGTCGGAACCCAGCCCAGATTGGCAGGCTTGTTGTTTTTATCAAGGTTCATGAAATATCGAGTCATCGGCAGTAATTTGTCAACGATATTGGCGGGTACGCCATTTTTTACCAGCGCCCTAAGGGTATCAGCACTGAACACATAGATCACTGGCGCATTATTATGCGCATTCACCACAAAATTGACGCTCAATTGTTTCGGCGATTGTTGCTGGAGCAGACTTAGAAATTTAGACTGCGGTTTTGCCGCAGTCGTCCAACTCAAGTTGGTCAAACTTGATTGATATACCCCGCAGCCACTACCAGAGCTTTGTGGGCCGTTGATTGCCTGCCCCCACACCGCGTTATACGAGCCAGCAACATAATCACCACGGACGAAATCGCTGATCGATGCCGGGTTGGCGCTAATGCCCGCCACTTGCAAGCTCAGCCCCCATATTTCGCTGGTATTTTGTTGATCCGGGTCGAGGTCAACCAGTTTCGGTGCTGCCGTATACACGGCATTGACTGGTTGGCCAATCACCGGATCAGCAGCGGGGTCGGTGGTTTCATCGCCGGGACCATAGACTACCTTGGTGACAAGACAGCTTTGAAAATCAAAAATACCGGTGCCGTTCGGGTTCCAGTAAAGCTGCAACTTTGCGATGTCATCATTCGTATCGGTATAATTGTCCGGTGTATTGTTCACCGTGCTTGGATCAGCCAAAAAGCCACCGCTAAAGTGCAATCTTGGATATGTCAAATAGCTCATGTCAATTCCTCTCATTATTTTTGAAAACGGTTTTTATTTTTTAGGGCCACCGTTGGCGGCGCACATTGAGTTGCTTGGTAGCACGCCCGTGCTGCAACCTTTGGTTTTCAGATTCAGTAAATTGAAGATGTGAGAAAGCCCGGCAGGCGGCAACTGAACTTTTATTGCATCACTCAGTGATTGGCCTTTACTCTTGCCATCCTGATTATGGCAACTGAAGCAATTGTAGGGATTTTGAATATTGGAGACGCCATTTTGCACATAGGTTTCCATGCTATTGTTCGCGCCCGACAAGGATCCGACCTGCGCCTGCATCGAGGGCGGTAAGGTCCCTCTGGCGGTCCATACATTGCCGACCAGTGAATAATTAGCCCACAATTTATTGGCGTCGCCCGCAGGTAATGCGGCCAGCATTTTTTGCACTGATAAATCCAAAGCCTGCAAATTGGCGGTGCTAGGCTGTATGACAAACTTTTGGGTATCCGGGTCGCAGATATAGCCAGGCGGCGGGGTGGAACCGCAATTCAAATTGTTGGGCATGGTACCAATGGTCGGGTCGCCCCAAGGGTGCATGGTGCAAACCTGAGTGGCTTTGCCTTCGGCATAATGATTGGGGGTGCAGTTGCCGCCAGTGCAGTTGGGATTATAAAAAGTCCAATTTCCGCCCAAAGGGGGTTTTGCCTCGGTCATGGAACAATACGGAGCGTTATTGCGGTGTTCAAAGGTACCCCAGATAAACTCCGGCTGAGTTGGGGTCTTGCTCACGATATGCATACCCACCAGACCCAGATCCACATTCTCCATGCAGTTCTTGTCGGGTGCCTTAACCGAACCCTTCGTGCTATAAAAGGTCTTGCCTGCCAGTTCATCGGACGTCAAAATCTTCCATGCGGTTTTCAATTGCATTGCGCCGGTGGGGAACTCCAAATTCGGGTACAAGCCTGGAATGTCCACCACCTTGTAGCCAACCGGATCGACCAGATCGGGCGCGAGGGTCAAACTACATTGCGCCTGGTACAGGCCGCAACCGGTGATGAAGTCATAGCTCGGTTTATTGACCGATACACCGTAAAATACCCGATTCAGCGATTTGTCGATCAATGGTTGCCCAACTCCCGCCTGCAAGGTCAGATTAGAAAAAACATAGTTCTGTTTTAAGTTCTGCTTTAAGGTGGATGGCCCTTTGCAATACGCAGGTTTGGGCACCTTCCCCCATGCGGTCGGGGTCTTGCCCGGATCAACAAAGATGCCATAACTAGGCATAAAGGTTTCAAACTGCAGAACCTTGCTGCCAGTTGCTACCGGTTGCACCAAATACAGCATGGCCTGCCACATATACTGCTGAAAACTGCAATTATCGGTATTCTGCACATCGCCTGGCAAGGATGGGTTGCTGACCCATGTGGAACTGGCGTTGCAGCTTACGGTACTTTGAGGCGTGTTCTGTTGCGCCAGAGCGATTGAGGGAAGTGCAGTGATGATGCCGATGGCAGCAATTACTATGACAGCAGCCGAGCTAATTGATCGGCAGCGCTGCAGGATGATTTTTTTCATAAACATTCCATTCTTTGTGATAAAGAAGCTTATTGATACTTCTGACAGAAGACGATTTCCCGCATAACTATTTGCGTAACTGCCGTATATCCACCCTGACCTGAGACGGTGAAGTATGGCCTCCGCCAACGATCAAACTGCCGCTGCCGCTTTTTGATAATTCAGGAAAGAATCAGACACTGGTGGTGCGCCGTTCCCGGCGTTGATGCAAGTCAGGTCTTTGACAACTCCAATACCGTTCTCAGATTCACTAACATATGACTGCGCCATCTAGTGGGATCCATACTTTGCGACGGCTAGTAACGCTGGAATGGCAGATCGTTCTTTGCGCGCTACCGAGGAAAGCAATTTGCTGTCGCCGACAGTGATAACGGTATTCGCCTCAATGCCGGGGCAAGTGCTGGAGGCGCTTTGGATATCGCCGGGTAAGCTAGTATTGGACATGGCTTCTCAAGTTTAATCGTGCGTCAGATTGGGAGCGCTTACGTTTAATTTCAATTTTCTTGAAGCAATTGCTGGAACCTGAGGGATGGGAGGTTCCACTAATACTGAGATACGAATCCCACCAATACGGTATTTGGTTAGACTCAACGACCAAGCTCAGGGATTTACAAGCTATGATGCAAAATACACCATTATTTATATTTAATCAATTAATAAATTGATATTTTAAAAAAACAAATTTTAAGCGTGCAGGATGCATGTTCTCTTAAGCGCAGGGGGCTGGCGTGGCGGTGAATCGCCTGCGTGGGCGATGTCTGGCAGAGTGCCCGTCTATTTGATGATGGGCGCTCTGCGATGTCGAGATTAAGGGGGGATATCAATGGAGTTGTGATTGTTGACGTTCACAATGAACAGTATGTCCTTGGCGCAAATATCCGTTAAGGAAAATTCTTGTGTCTGTATTCTTAGTTAGGACTTACGCAAAACCGCCCCAACTGCGTTGCAGCTCCTCGTCGTACTAAAGTACTGTCTTCGTCGCTACGCCTTGCTGGGACAATTTTGCGTAAGTCCTATTAGTTAAGGGCATCACTTTGCAAGCCCGACGGCACAACAATTCTGAACGTAGTCCCGCTGCCCACTACACTTTCCACCTCTATCTTCCCATTCAACACCCCGCACACAATATTGTGCACGATATACAGGCCCAGGCCTGAGCTGCCTGCGCCTAGTTTGCTGGTGAAAAAAGGGTCGAAGATGCGTGGCAAGTTGTGGGGCGGTATGCCTATGCCGTCATCCGTGATGCTGATTTCTGTGCTGGTGTCTGTCTTGTAGTGGGCGGTGATGTGAATGCTGCCTTTGTCCCTGCCTTCGAATGCGTGTGCCAGACAGTTGCTGAGCAGGCTTTGCAGGGCCTGGCTTAACAGAGCGGGCAGGCTGCTTATTTGCATGTGGTTGGTAATGTCGCACGTCAGTTGTATGGATTGCTGCCTCATTGGTGTGCTGAATGCCTGGCTGATTTCTGTGATCAGTTCTGCGACTGAAAATTCTTGCCTGTCGGTGGTGGTGTGGTCAACGGCGATTTGTTTGAAACTGCTGACCAGGTCCGCGGCGCGCTGCAGGTTGCGTTGCAGGATCAGGCTGGCTTCGCTGGCATCAGCCATGTATTTTTCCAGGGTGCTGCGCTTCAGGCCCTGGGCATAAGTGGTGGAAAAGTCGCTGGTGCGTTCTGCCAGTGTGCTGGCGACTATCAGGCCATTTCCTATTGGGGTGTTGAGTTCATGGGCGATGCCTGCCACTAAAGAACCCAGGGCGGCCAGCTTGTCGCGTCTGAGTAATTCTGCCTGGGTCAGGCTGAGAGTATTCAGGGTACAGGCGAGCTCGGCGTTGGTTTTGCTGAGTTCCAGATTGATGATTTCTGCGCGGTCTTTGGCGACCACCAGTTCTGCCTTGCGTGCAGCGACCAGTTCTTCCAGGTGGTCACGATGTCTGGCAAGTTCACGTTCTTTGCGGTTGCGTTCGATGGCGATGCCAGCCAGATGCGTGGCAACGTCGATGAGTTTCAAGTCATCTGGCCCAGGGCTGCGCACCTCGCGGTAATACATGGCAAAAGTGCCGAGCAGCATGTCCTTGTTGAGGAAGATGGGGGTGGACCAGCAAGCCCTGAAGCCATGCGGGGCGATGAAGGCTTTGTAGGGTTCCCACAATGGGTCGCTCATGATGTCGCTGACGACGACCATTTCTTTGCGGTACATGGCTGTTCCGCATGAGCCGACGGTGGGGCCAATTTCAAAACCATCCAGGGCCTGCATGTATTCTGCTGGCAGGCTGGGTCCGGCACCATTGCGTATATGTATGCCATCGTCATCCAGCAACAACACAGAGCAATACACGCCTTGCGCCTGTGATTCTATCAATAGCATCAGGTGGGACAGTATGTCTGTCAGTAGTGCACCTTTGGCGATCATTTCCAGCGACTGATTCTGTCCCTTGCGCAGGGTTTCGGCCAATTGTGCTTTCTCGCCATCATCGCTGTTGACGATGGCAGGCGATGTGCCCTCAGGAGGGTTTTTGAGTGTTTGCATGCATGCTGCCATAGGCTGGTTCATACATCCATTCCTGGTCAGGTGGTTTGGACCGCGATACTTTACTCTAAGCTGATTGTGTGCTTATTGCAAGTTTAAGGGTGCGAGCCTTGTCTCCGATTTGTGCCTGATTGAAAAAGGGTGTTTTCTTTTGCGAGGCACACCCAACAAAAAAATGAGTAAAATGAAAACTATAATTGCAAAGTCTGAACGTAGCTTAGCGAGGAGAGCTGCCATGAGTATAGAACTGGATCACACGATAGTTCCTTCACATGACAAGCTGGTTTCGGCAAAGCAGCTGGCTGATTTGCTGGGCGTGTCCTGGGCGCCAACGACTCTGGGGCCATTTGCGCCAGTGTTTGTGAATAAGGGCTTGACGCTGGATTTTATCCAGACTGATGAAGATTTCCCTATCTATCACTTTTGCTTTCGGGTCAGCCCGCAGCGCTTTGATGAAATACTGGGGCGTATCAAGGCAGCCGGTGTTCCTTATCGCAGTTCTGTGCGTGGGCCTATGGATATGCAGATCAATACCGATTATAGCGGGAATATGATTTACTGGAATGAGCCCGATGGTCACCAGTGGGAAATGCTGACTGTGAGTTACGCGCGGCAGTCAGATTAAGGTTTGATTGTGAATTTAAATCTTATTCAATATCATTGATTTAATTGCAATTTAGTCTTTGCTTAATTTGGTTGTAGGTAAGTCTGCCCAGATTTTCCCGTGCAAACTTCCTAAATGCGTGGTAATCTCGCGCCCTTGCAGTCATATGCAGGATGTTGTTGGAGGGCTTGTGGTTGGCTTTCCGGGTTTGGTGCAGATGTGGGGTACGCAGCTAATGCGTGTTTTCGCCCCGTTGCAGACAGAATTATTGAGAAAAGCCACGTTACAGCGTGGCTTTTTTATTGGTTATTGACGATATTTTTTGATCGTCTGCTAATTTCTGGACTACAATCCAGTGTCTACTAATTTTAGGGATTGTGCGCTGCTAAGTTCTTTGCGCGCTCCATGCAGTCCCGGCCGCCCGCATGAAGGGCGTTGCTACCAGGTTGGTGGCAACAAATTTAATACAATACTGGTGTGAGTAATGGCAAAGATGGTAACTGGTGTATCAGTTGCCTTGCTGCATGACATCAACTAAATAAAATAAACCCGTGTACTTTAATATTGCATGAATACAGCTGAGGCAAAGCGAGTCCTCGAAACAGCCTTGTTATGCGCGCCTGAGCCGCTGACAGTCAATACCATGAAAAAGCTGTTCCAGGATGCGGATGATCAAGGTGACGTGGTCGGCGCGGATACCATCAAACTGATGCTGGAAGGTTTGCGCCAGGACTGGTCTGACAAGGGCATAGAGCTGGTAGCTTTGTCGACAGGCTGGCGCTTTCAGAGCAAGCCAGAAATGCGCGCCTATATAGATAGGTTAAACCCGGAAAAACCACCAAAGTATTCAAGAGCGACGCTGGAAACCCTGGCTATTATTGCTTATCGCCAACCGGTGACGCGCGGCGACATAGAAGAAATTCGTGGTGTGACCGTGGCATCGCAGATGATCAAGACCCTGGAGGATCGTGGCTGGATAGAATCCATTGGCCACAGAGACGTGCCGGGTCGGCCATCATTGTTTGCTACGACGAAGCAATTTCTGGATGACCTTGGTTTGTCTTCGCTGGACCAATTGCCGCCTTTGCAGCAAGTGAAGCGGGATGTTGAGGAAGAGCTGGTTCCTGAATTGGCGGCTTTAGGTGGTGGCATGTTTGCTGCTGTTGAGGCGGATGCGTTGGTAGCAGAGCCTGTAGTTGATGGCGAATCTGTCTCTGAACAAACTGCGGATATGGTTTTGCCGGGTGTGGACGATCCTGGTGCCGAGCAGACTGAGTTGGCAGCAATGGCGGGCTCGGTTGAGGAGCTTGCGCAAGAGTCAGCGGATACTACGGTGATGCTTGTAGGTGCTGAATCAGAGTCATTGCCGCAAGAGGTTCAAGATTCACAAGATAAGCAGCAGCAACCGCAGGTCGAGACCGCACAAGATACGAAAATTGTGCCTGAGCAAGGATTGGAAGAAGATGCTGGCGTTAGCACTGAGCCAGATGCAGTGACTGTTAATGTTGCGACAGACAATGCGCTGCCTTCGAATGGTGCGGCAGTAGCTCTTCCTGCTGAAGAGCTGGCTGAGGCCGCAAGCGAAGCAAAAATTGTAGAAGCATCAGAAGAGATAGTAAAAGAAATTACCGAAGATATAGGCGAAGAAGTAATTGAAGAAATAAGTGAAGAAATAAGTGAGGTTGGGGGAGATTCTCAACCTGTCACGCAATTGAGTGATCAGGTAGCCGATACTGCGGCACCGGATAGTGTACCGGGCGCTGCAGCGAGTCAGTTGCCTCCAATAGAACTGAAGAATGAATCCAATGAATCCTGAAGATGTGAATGCTGACCAAGCTGATGGTGCGGGCGCAAATGACAATGGCCCTGCTGGTGGTGATGACGCAAAACCGGCGAAGCGCGCAGCGCGTGCCCCGCGTACTGGTGTAAGCCGATCCAAGCCTAAGCAAGAGAATGCAGAGCAATCAGCAGGTGCTACAGAAGCAGCGGTCGCAACTGTAGCAGTGACAGCATCTGCCGTTGATGCTGCAGAAGCACCAGTTAAAAAAGCTCGTGCCCCGCGCGCCCCCCGCGCCGCTAAAGAACCTGGGGCTGCACCACGCGCTAGCCGTAGCAAGGCCAAGGTCGCAGATGTTGTTGAAGATCAGGTGGTAGTTGTGTCTGAGGCTCCTGCAGTTGCCGAGCCAGTCGTGCGTACCGAGCAAGCAGCCGAGCGTAGCGAACGTCCACCGCGCGGCGAACGTCCGCCCCGCACAGAACGTGCGCCAAGGGCAGATCGCGCAGAACGGACAGAGCGCAGCGAAAAAACAGAACGTAGTGAAAAAACTGAACATCCAGTCCGCGCTGATCGTGGTGAGAGTACCGACCGCGCAGAGCGTCCAGATCGCGGCGAGCGCACTGCACGTACTGAGCGTGGTGACCGCAATGAACGTGGCCCGCGTCAAAATGCTGGACAGCCGGGTGCCAATAAATCCAAGCGACCACAGCAACAAACTCGTGGTGGCCGCCCGGGTGCTGGCAATAATGCTGATGACGTGTTTTCTTTTGTTACTTCCGAGGCGTTTGACTCGGGTGCTGCTGATGATGCCAAGGGTAAAGGCCGTGGCAAACCAGTGCGTCGTGATCTGACTGCAGATGATGATGCGCCTAAATTGCATAAAGTGCTGGCTGAAGCTGGGCTGGGTTCGCGCCGCGACATGGAGGAGCTGATTGTTGCTGGCCGCGTCTCTGTGAATGGTGAGCCTGCTCATATTGGCCAAAGAATTCTGCCGACTGACCAGGTGCGTATCAATGGCAAGCCCATCATGCGCAAAGTCAGTAAAAAACCGCCACGCGTCCTGATTTATCACAAACCGGCTGGCGAAATTGTCAGTAACAGTGATCCGGAAGGCCGTGCATCCGTATTTGAAAGCCTGCCAACCATGAAGGTTGGTAAGTGGCTGGCAGTAGGGCGTCTCGATTACAACACTGAAGGTTTGTTGCTGTTCACCACATCTGGTGACCTGGCAAACCGTCTGATGCACCCACGTTATGGTATCGAGCGTGAATACGCTGTGCGTACCCTGGGTGAGCTGGAAGAGGGTATGCGTCAGCGTTTGCTGGCGGGTGTTGAGCTGGAAGATGGTTTAGCGCAATTCTCCAAAATTATTGATGGTGGTGGCGAAGGTGTTAATAAATGGTATCGCGTCATCATTGGTGAGGGCCGTAACCGTGAAGTGCGTCGTATGTTTGAAGCGGTCGGTTTGACGGTTTCACGTCTGATACGCACCCGTTATGGTGCCATGACTTTGCCTGCCAATCTCAAACGTGGTCGTTGGGAAGAGCTGGAAGAAGATGCAGTTCGCGCCTTGTTGAAACTGAGTGGTCTGGAAAAGGCCGGTGGCGATAAACCTGTTGCGCCAACCAAGGGTGGCAAGCCATTTGGCAATAAGGCGCCTGGTTTTGGTACTGGGCCATTTAGTCAGAAACAAGTCGGTTTCCCTATGTCCAGTGGCCGTACTGAGCGTGCTGAATATGGTGCGGGTCGTGGCGGTAATGCCAACGGCAACAATGCATATGGCAATAAAACTGGTGGTAATGCAGGTAATCCGCGTAATGGTGTAGGTAATGGAGCGGGCAACGGTGCTGGTAACAACGCCAACAACGCTAACGGTAAAAAACGCAGCCGTCAGCCAGATCCGTTGCAAACGGCATTGGGTTTTCCGGATGCTGGGCAGCGTCGTGGCCCTACATCCCGTGGCAGCGGTCAGGCCATAGGGCAGGGAATTGCAGCGCGCAGGCGCTCACGTGGCGCATAATGTTTTTCGGTCGTTTTAAGCGTTTTGCAGTAGCGAGACGTGTTGAAATTACCTCGTTTTCCATTGCGACGAGGTAATTTATCGTTTATAATCTTGTAGTTAGCAGATTTTGCCTTTATTTGAATTTAAAATCGAGGCGCTACAAAAAAAGATGGGCAGTTGCCCATTTTTTTTTGGTTTTAGCGATTGATATCGTGTTGAGAGAGTTGCGGCGCAACGCTCAATAGCCCGAATCGCCAGGCCTGTAGCGGGTTTTGCCCGGTTTGCAAATTGTCAGTGTGTTTTTCGGAGAATAAGTTTGGCTTTGTTGGATTTGATAGAAAAGACCGTCAACGGTACCGGATATGATCTGGTGGACTTTGAGCAGGCCGAACGCGGCTTGTTCCGGGTTTATATTGATTATTTGCCGGAAGATCTGGAGCGCGGCAATATCACGGTGGAAGACTGCGAAAAAGTCAGTCATCAGTTATCGCATGTGCTGACGGTTGAAAACGTCAATTACAGCCGCCTTGAGACTTCTTCTCCTGGTCTCGACAGGCCACTCAAAAAAATCGCTGACTATGTGCGTTTTGCTGGTGAGAAAGCCAATGTGAAATTGCGTATGCCCATGCCGGGCACGCCAAATCGCAAAACTTTCGAAGGCATCTTGCACGAACCTGAAGGTGAGAATCTGAAGCTGGAATTTGAAGTAAAAGATGGGTCGGCCATGCTGGAGTTTACGCTCGCCGATGTGGATAAGGCACGCCTCGTGCCGCAAGTGGATTTTAGGAGTCGCAAAGCATGAGTCGTGATTTGTTGTTATTGGTGGATGTGCTGGCGCGTGAAAAGAACGTCGATGAAGAGGTTGTTTTCGGATCGCTGGAACATGCTTTGGCGCAAGCGACAAAAAAACGTTTTCCCGGTGAAGTCGATATTCGCGTAGAAATCGACCGCGACACTGGTGAATTCAGGTCTTTCCGTCGCTGGCACGTGGTGCCGGATGAAGCGGGCCTGCAATTGCCAGATCAGGAAATTCTGCATTTTGAAGCAGTGGAAGATGACCCTGAAATTCAGGTCGATGATTACATCGAAGAAGAAATTGAATCGGTCGATTTTGGCCGCCGCTTTGCTCAAGATACCAAGCAAGTCGTTTTGCAACGTATCCGTGATGCGGAACGTGAACAAATCCTGGCTGACTTCCTCGAACGAGGTGATTCCCTGGTAACAGGTACCATCAAGCGTATGGAACGCGGTGAAGCCGTGGTTGAGTCCGGCAAGATTGAAGCGCGTTTGCCACGCGACCAGATGATCCCTAAAGAAAATCTGCGTGTTGGTGACCGTGTTCGCGCCTACATTTTGCGTATTGATCGCAATGCCCGTGGCCCGCAAGTCATCTTGTCGCGTACAGCACCAGAATTCATCATGAAACTGTTCGAGCTGGAAGTGCCGGAAATCGAACAAGGTTCCCTGATCATCAAGTCTGCTGCGCGTGACCCTGGCGTGCGTGCAAAAATCGCCGTGTTTACCGCTGACAAGCGTATAGATCCTATCGGCACTTGCGTCGGTATGCGTGGTTCACGCGTACAGGCTGTGACTGGTGAGCTGGGTGGTGAACGTGTCGATATCGTGCTGTGGTCTGAAGATCCGGCGCAATTCGTGATCGGCGCACTGGCACCTGCCAATGTTTCATCCATCATGGTGGATGAAGAAAAACACGGCATGGACGTGGTAGTTGATGAAGAAAACCTGGCAATTGCTATTGGTCGCAGTGGGCAAAATGTCCGCCTGGCGGCTGAATTGACCGGCTGGCAAATCAATATCATGACTGCTGAAGAGTCTGCGAATAAAGCCGAGCAAGAAACTGCCGGCATCCGCAGCCTGTTCATGGAAAAACTCGACGTTGACCAGGAAGTCGCCGACATCCTGGTTGACGAAGGTTTTTCCAGTTTGGAAGAAATCGCTTACGTACCTATCAGCGAAATGCTGGAAATCGAAGCCTTTGATGAAGATACCGTCAATGAGTTGCGTAACCGCGCTCGTGACGCTTTGTTGACAGAAGCAATTGCTTCTGAAGAAGGTCTCGAAGGTATGGAAGATGAATTAGTCAATCTCGAAGGTATGACCCGCGTGACGGCGGGTAAGCTGGGTTTGGCTGGTATCAAGACCCTGGCGGCTTTCGCTGGATTGGCTTATGACGAATTTGGCGCGATTTTGGCATTGTCTGCCGACCGCACCCGTCAATTAATTAAAGATGCATTTGAAGATGTGACCGATGATGAGATGAAACTCATCGACGCTAAATATGATGATCAGGCCAAGGCTTTGTTAGCCAAAGCCTGGAAACTCGTAGAAGCTAAGTAATTCACGGGTTTCAATCTCATAACGCGCACATAGAAAAAGAGGACTGAATGGCGAGTAACAATGTAGCCCAATTTGCCACCGAGCTAACGATGTCAGCAGATTTGCTGCTCACGCAATTGCGTGCAGCGGGCGTCAGTAAGAGCTCAACGTCAGATTCGCTGACAAAGGAAGACAAGGATAAGCTCCTGGAGCATCTGCGTCGTTCCCATGGCGTTTCTGCGGACACTGAAAAGAAAAAAATAACCTTGACTCGTAAGGAAACGACCGAGATCAAGCAAGCCGATGCGACTGGGAAGTCTCGTACCATTCAGGTTGAAGTTCGTAAAAAACGTACCTTCGTTAAACGTGATGATGCTCCCGCAGATGAAGCACAGGCTCCTGCACCGGTACTCGATGCTGCTGAGCAGGCCCGCTTTGATGAAGAAGCGCGCCACGAAGCGGAACTGATCGCACGTCAGGAAGCTGAATTGCTTGAGAAGCAAGAACGTCTGGCCAAGCTGGAAGCTGAAAAAGAAGCCCAGGCGCAAGCCATGCGTGACGCTGAGTTGGCAGAAACCGCCAAAGCAGAAGCTGAGAAAGCCAGGGCTGAACAAGCCGCCGCTGCCGCCAAGGCGCTCAACGCCAGTGCTAACGCCAAGCCTGCAGATGCCAAGCCTGCAGAGGTAAAGCCTGTGCAAGCCGCTCAAGCCGCTGCTGACGAAGACAAAAAGCGTGTCGAAGCAGAAGATGCGAAGAAAAAAGTCGTAGCCGACGCTAAAGAAGCAACCGAGCGTGCTGCTGCTACTGAAAAAGCCAGAAAAGCGGTGGCTGACGAAGTTGCGCAAATCAAAGAAATGATGAACGCGGCACGTCGCCCAGCTAAAGCACCTGAGCCTGCTCCTGTAGTAGCGCCCAAGGTTGCTGAGGGTACTTTGCACAAGCCTGCTGATAAAAAAGTGGCTGAGAAAAAACCTGGTGCGGCAGTAGAGAAAAAAGACGAGAAAAAACCAGCTGTTGGCGACAAGAAGGCAATCAAATCTGCCAATGTGTCCTCAACCTGGCAAGAGGACGCAGCCAAGAAACGTGGCGGTGGTCTGAAAACACGTGGTGATACTTCTGGTGGCCGTGATGGCTGGAAGGGCGGTCCTAAAGGTCGTCGTAATAGTCATCATGATGACCGCGAAAGCAATTTCCAGGTGCCGGTAGAAGCCATCGTCAAAGATGTGTTTGTGCCTGAAACCCTGACTGTGGCTGAACTGGCACACAAAATGGCGGTCAAGGCATCCGAAGTCATCAAGCATTTGATGAAACTGGGCCAGATGTGCACCATCAACCAGGTACTTGATCAGGAAACAGCAATGATCCTGGTCGAAGAGATGGGGCATAAAGCCTTTGCTGCAAAACTGGATGATCCTGAAGCTATGCTGACGGATACCACAGAGCACGGTGAATACGAATCCTTCCCGCGCGCTCCTGTGGTGACTGTCATGGGCCACGTTGATCATGGTAAAACATCTTTGCTGGATTACATCCGTCGCGCCAAAGTCGCATCTGGTGAAGCCGGTGGCATTACCCAGCATATCGGTGCTTATCACGTAGAAACACCACGTGGCATGATCACCTTCCTTGATACGCCAGGCCATGAAGCGTTTACCGCTATGCGTGCCCGTGGTGCCAAGGCGACGGATATCGTTATTCTGGTTGTGGCAGCAGATGATGGCGTCATGCCGCAAACCAAGGAAGCGATTGCCCATGCGAAAGCAGCTGGTGTGCCTCTGGTGGTTGCTATCAATAAAATTGATAAGCCAGGTGCCAATGCAGACCGCGTGACACAAGAGTTGATCGCTGAAAGCGTTGTGCCTGAAGAATACGGTGGTGATTCACCATTCGTACAGGTATCTGCAAAAACTGGTCTGGGTATAGATGCCCTGTTGGAACAAGTCTTGTTGCAAGCTGAAGTGCTGGAATTGAAAGCACCTAAAGATGCGCCTGCCAAAGGCCTGGTTGTTGAAGCGCGCCTGGATAAAGGTCGCGGTACTGTTGCCACTATCCTGGTGCAGTCTGGTACTTTGAAACGTGGTGACGTGGTATTGGCTGGTTCAGCTTATGGCCGTGTCCGTGCAATGCTGGATGAAAATGGCGCGAATATCTCCGAGGCTGGCCCGTCCATCCCGGTAGAGATCCAAGGTTTGACAGAAGTGCCGTCCGCCGGTGAAGAAGTCATGGTCATGGCTGATGAACGCAAAGCGCGTGAAATCGCCTTGTTCCGTCAAGGTAAATTCCGTGACGTCAAACTGGCTAAGCAGCAAGCTGCCAAGCTGGAAAACATGTTCGAAAACATGGGCGAAGGCGAAGTCAAAAACTTGCCTATCATCGTCAAGACCGACGTACAAGGTTCGCAAGAAGCGCTGGTGCAATCCCTGGTCAAATTGTCGACCAGCGAAGTGCGTGTACAGGTTGTACATGCAGCAGTTGGTGGTATTTCCGAATCCGACGTCAATCTGGCTGTCGCTTCCAAAGCGGTCATCATCGGCTTTAACACCCGTGCTGATGCATCTGCCCGTAAATTGGCAGAGTCTAACGGCGTTGACATCCGCTACTACAACATCATTTACGATGCAGTAGATGAAGTCAAAGCAGCTTTGTCCGGCATGTTGGCCCCAGAGAAGCGCGAACAGATCATTGGTATGGTCGAGATTCGCCAGGTCTTCGTGGTCAGCAAGGTTGGCGCGATTGCCGGCTGTCTGGTTACCGATGGTGTGGTCAGGCGTACGTCCTCTGTTCGTTTGCTGCGCAACAACGTGGTTACCTGGACAGGCGAACTGGATTCGCTCAAGCGTTACAAAGACGATGCCAAAGAAGTCAAGGCCGGTCTGGAATGCGGTCTTTCACTGAAAGGCTACAACGAGATTCAGGTTGGCGATCAGCTTGAAATATTTGAAGTACAAGAGATAGCACGAACTCTGTAACTCAAGATAACCCCGGACTAGTTCCGGGGTTGTGGTTTATGGAGAGGTAAGAAAATTATGGCAAAACATAGCAAAAATATCCCCGGTCGTGGCCTGCGTGTAGCAGACCAGATTCAACGTGACCTGGCAGAAATCATCTGGTCTGAATTAAAAGACCCACGCGTAGGCATGATCACCTTGACTGAAGTACAGTTGACCCCTGATTACGCCCATGCAAAAGTGTATTTCACCACTTTGGTGGATGATCCTGTCGCCGTCAAAAACACCATAGAGGCTTTAGTTAAAGCCTCTGGCTTCCTGCGCAATCAACTGGGTTTGCGTTTGCATATCCATACCTTGCCGCAACTGCATTTCGTGCATGATACATCCACTATTCGTGGCATCGCCATGTCGAAACTGATAGACGAAGCCAATGCCTCCCGTGCCAAAGACGACGGCGAAGAGTAATTCTTGATTGATACACTGTGAGTGTGCAGCCTGGCAACAGGCTGCTGACAACATGACGACTCCGAAAATTAAAAGAAAGCGCGTGCCTGTGCACGGCGTATTGCTATTGGATAAGCCAGTTGGTTTTTCCAGTAATGATGCCCTGATCAAGGCCAAGCGTTTTTTGAATGCCGCCAAAGCAGGGCATACTGGCACGCTTGATCCATTCGCCACTGGCCTGTTGCCACTGTGCTTTGGTGAAGCCACCAAATTCTCCCAGGATTTGCTGGAAGCTGACAAGACCTATACTACGGTCGTACACCTTGGCATCACGACGACGACGGGTGACACTGAGGGCGAAGTGCTGGAAGAAAAACCGGTAACGGTCAGTCTTGAGCAAATCCAGCATGCTTTAAAGCAATTCACTGGACCCATACAGCAAGTGCCACCCATGTATTCGGCACTCAAGCGTGATGGCAAACCTCTGTATGAATATGCGCGTGCTGGTATCACTCTGGAACGCGAAGCGCGCAGTGTCATCATTCACGAACTGGAATTACTGGCTTATGAAGCGCCGTTCCTGAGCCTGAAGGTCAAATGCAGCAAGGGCACCTATGTGCGTGTGCTGGGTGAAGACATAGGCGCGGTGTTTGGCTGTGGCGCGCATCTGAAAGAATTGCGCCGTATAGGCGTAGGCCATCTGTTGCTTGAGAAATCGATTACCCTGGAGCATCTTGAGAGCTTGCCCGAAGAAGAACGTCTGGCATTGCTGGATCCGGTGGATGCCTTATTGTCGAGCTTTGACCCTGTTTACCTCACAGATGAGCTGTCACGCCGCTTCCTGCATGGTCAGCGTCTGGCATTAAATAAAGAAGAAGTGACATTACCCATTGAAACTGGCCGCGTTCGCGTCTATCGTGAATCGGACGGGCAGTTGCTTGGTTCAGCCCAGTTGCAGGAATACGGCATACTCGCGCCCGAGCGCCTGATTGCCACTGAGCATTGATACTGTCATCGCACTGTAGCAACTCCTTGAAATAATAGGAGTTTTTCTGCTTTTGCGCTGCAACATGTTATAATCGCAGGTTATCCGATTTACCCAATAAGAACGCTATCATGTCTACTACAAAACGCGCTATCCGTAACATCGCCATTATCGCTCACGTCGATCACGGCAAAACCACTCTGGTTGACCAGTTATTGCGTCAGTCCGGTACTTTCCGCGACAACCAGCAGGTTGATGCCCGTGTGATGGATTCGAATGATATCGAAAAAGAGCGCGGTATCACCATTTTGTCCAAGAACTGTGCTGTCGAATACAAGGGCACACATATCAACATCGTTGATACTCCTGGCCATGCTGACTTTGGTGGTGAAGTAGAACGTGTTTTGTCCATGGTAGACAGCGTTCTGTTGCTGGTAGATGCACAAGAAGGCCCAATGCCGCAAACGCGTTTCGTTACACGTAAAGCGCTGGCACTGGGTTTGAAGCCTATCGTTGTCGTCAACAAGATTGACCGTGAAAACGCCGATGCGCAAAAAGCAGTCAACGCGACTTTTGAATTGTTCGACAAACTCGGCGCAACCGATGAACAACTCGATTTCCCTATCATCTACGCATCCGGTTTCAAAGGTTATGCCGGTCTGGAAGATACAGTGCGCGAGGGTAATATGGAACCCTTGTTCGACGCTATCCTGAAGCACGTTCCTGCGCGTGAAGATGATCCAGATGGTCCTTTGCAATTGCAAATCACTTCCCTGGAATACTCTTCCTACGTTGGTAAAATCGGCGTTGGCCGTATCCTGCGTGGTCGTGTCAAGGCATTGCAAGACGTAGTCTGGATGAATGGTCCTGGCGACAAACCAACTAAAGCGCGTATTAATCAGGTATTGACTTTCCAGGGTCTGGATCGCGTACTGGTTGACGAAGCGCTGGCTGGTGACATCGTCCTGATCAACGGTATTGAAGAAATCGGCATTGGCTCTACTATTTGCGCACCAGACACGCCTGATGGCTTGCCTATGCTGAAGATTGATGAACCAACACTGACCATGAACTTCATGGTTAACAGTTCACCATTGGCTGGCCGCGAAGGCAAATTCGTGACGACACGTCAAATCCGTGACCGTCTGGAACGTGAATTGAAATCCAACATGGCCTTGCGCGTTGTGCAGGCTGAAGGTGATGATTCCACGTATGAAGTTTCTGGTCGTGGTGAGTTGCATCTGACTATCCTGATCGAAAACATGCGTCGTGAAGGCTTTGAGTTGGCTGTATCCCGTCCACGCGTGGTCTTCAAAATGGTAGGTGACGTACGTCATGAGCCATATGAAAACCTGACTGTTGACGTCGAAGAAGCCAACCAGTGTGGTGTCATGGAAGAATTGGGTCGTCGTCGTGGCGACCTGCAAAACATGGAACCGGACGGCAAAGGTCGTGTCCGTCTGGAATATCGTATTCCAGCACGTGGCCTGATCGGCTTCCAGGGCGAATTCATGACATTGACACGCGGTACAGGCTTGATGAGCCACGTGTTTGATGAATACGCACCAGTGGATAACACCAGAGGTGAACTTGCCGGTCGTCGCAACGGCGTGTTGATCTCGCAAGATGACGGCGCAGCAGTTGCCTACGCTATCTGGAAATTACAAGACCGTGGTCGTATGTTCGTCAGCCATAATGACCCAGTCTATGAAGGCATGATCATCTGTATCCATTCCCGTGACAATGACCTGGTCGTGAACCCGATCAAGGGCAAGCAATTGACCAACGTGCGTTCTTCTGGTACGGATGAAGCGGTACGCCTGGTTCCACCTATCCAGTTGAACCTGGAATACGCGGTCGAGTTTATTGACGATGATGAACTGGTAGAAGTGACACCTAAGAGTATCCGTCTGCGCAAGCGCTTCCTGAAAGAGCACGAACGTAAAAAGGCATCACGCGAATAAGGTGATCTCTTCTGATTAATGTGGCCGATAGTTCTGCCACATTATGATCAACCCGTTTTGCTCTAGCCAAGTTGGCCAGGGTCAAACGGGTTTTTTATTTGGAGCTATATGCAAAATAAAATGTCTCACCGCAAAGCGGTGATGCTGATGATATGCGCTGCAACCTTGTGGAGTATTGCCGGTGTCTTTACCCGTCATCTCGAAGTCGCACGTAATTTCGAAGTCACTTTTTGGCGCAGTTTTTTTGCCGCTGTATTTATTGCCGGTGTCATGCTCAGGCAATACAAATGGGCGTTTGTCCCGCGTCTTAAACTATTGGGCAAGATAGGTTTTTTGTCTGGCTGCATGTGGGCCACCATGTATAGCTGCTTCATGATTGCGCTGACCATGACTACGGTCGCCAATACTTCCATCATGGAGAGTCTGTCACCCTTGTTCACGGCACTGCTGGCCTGGCTGGTCTTGCACCAACGCATACCGGCGCGCACCTGGTGGGCGATTGCAGCGGCCTGCATAGGCATGGGCTGGATGTTTGTTGGCAGCATTTCTGAAGTAGATGAGCGCGGCCTGATTGGTATGTTGATCGCCTTCGGCATACCTCTGGCGGCTTCGGCAAATGTCATCATTCTCAAAAAGGGTGGCCATGCGGTTGATCTGGTGCCGGCAGTGTTTTTGGGCGGCACTATCTCTGCGCTGATGATGTTGCCATTTGCCTGGCCTTTTCATGCCTCGCTGCATGATATCGGTATCCTGGCGATACTCGGTTTCCTTCAATTGGGTTTGCCCTGCATGCTGATGGTCAGGGCATCGAATAGCCTGACAGCGCCGGAGATTGCCTTACTGTCTCTGCTTGAAGTCTTGCTGGCACCAATCTGGGCCTGGCTCGGTGCCGGTGAGGTACCAGCTACTGCCAGTATCTACGGTGGCATAGTCGTACTGGTTGCGCTGGTATTCAATGAGTTGACTGCCATGCGCAGCCATGATGCATGACCATGCGGGTTTGATGCAGATCAACTAATGGATGGGTAAATTTTGCCTGGCTGCCGGGATGGCACTAAAATCGCGAACATTTTTCTTTTCGGATTTTCTTGTCATGCTCAAAGCCCCAGAACTTCTCTTACCCGCCGGTTCACTGGAAAAAATGCATGCCGCTTTCGACTTTGGTGCCGATGCGGTGTATGCAGGCCAGCCGCGCTATAGCCTGCGCGCCCGCAATAATGAATTTTCTACGCTCGATGTTTTGCAGCAGGGCATAGACGGTGCCCATGCACGCGGCAAGTTGTTCTTTGTCGCCAGCAATATCTTCCCGCACAATAGCAAACTCAAAACCTATCTGCGCGATATGGAGCCGGTCGTCAACATGAAGCCGGATGCACTCATTATGGCTGACCCCGGCCTGATCATGATGGTGCGTGAAAAATGGCCGGAAGTGCCCGTGCATCTGTCAGTGCAAGCCAATGCCGTGAATTGGGCTGATGTCAAATTCTGGAAAAAAATGGGCCTGACCCGCGTCATTCTGTCACGCGAATTGTCACTCGATGAAATAGAAGAAATCCGCCAGCAATGCCCGGATATGGAACTGGAAGTATTCGTTCACGGTGCCTTGTGTATAGCCTATTCTGGCCGTTGCCTGTTGTCCGGCTATTTCAATCATCGCGACCCTAACCAGGGCACGTGCACCAATTCCTGTCGCTGGGACTACAAGGTCGAAAACGCCACAGAAAATGAAACCGGTGACCTGGCGCGTATCCCGGTCGAGAGTATCCAGTTCAATTATCAACAAGCATTGGAAGAGGCCAATCAGTCGTTCTCGGCCATGGGTGATATGCCGCGCCATCCACTCGCTGATCGTCCGTATCTGATAGAAGAGGGTGGCAAGCCTGGCCAGTTCATGCCTATACTGGAAGATGAACACGGCACATATATCATGAACTCCAAGGATTTACGCGCCGTTGAGCATGTCGAGCGTCTGGCGAAAATCGGTATTGATTCCTTGAAGGTTGAAGGTCGCACCAAATCTATTTACTATGTTGCCCGCACCGCCCAAACCTATAGACGTGCGATAGATGATGCGGTGGCTGGTCGTCCATTCAATACTGACTTGCTGGGCCAACTGAATGGTCTCGCCAATCGCGGTTATACCGATGGTTTTTATCAGCGTCATCATACGCAAGAGCATCAAAACTATATGGAAGGTGTATCCAGGGCGCACCGCAGCCAGTATGTAGGACAGGTCTTGCAAGTGACAGATGGCTGGGCAGAAGTGGAAGTCAAAAATCGCTTTGCTGTTGGCGATGAGATAGAAATCATTTCGCCGAATGGCAACGAAATGATCAAGCTGGCCGAGATGCGTAATGCTGACAATCAGCCCCTGAATATCATAGGTGGTGCAGGGCATAAGGTGCGTATCCCGCTGGATGCCAGACATGAAAAAGCCCTGATTGCCAGGATGTTGTAATCATGGAGTTGACGCTTCCGTCATAGCGTGTATTCTTGATTCGAAAGCTGCATCAACTTTTGGCAGGGAGCAGGACTATGAAAATGCGTTTACAGAAGTTCCTATTGGCCTGTTCTTTGCTCATGATGTCGGCTATTGCATCAGCAGCAGAGCCTTTGCCCATATTCGATGCCCACATGCATTACAACATCGAAGCACGCAGCACCTGGTCGCCGCAGCGTGTTATTGCCTTGTGGCGTCAGCTTGGCATACGTGCTGTATTGGCGACCAGTCGGCCAAATGATGGCACGCTGGATTTGATGGCGCAAAATGCACCTGATATCAAGATCGTCCCTTTCCTGCGTCCCTACAGAGTTCAGCCCGACAGGCATGACTGGTTTGCGAATCCAGAGATAGAGCGCTTCGTCGAAAAAGAACTGCAGCGCGGCATCTATCGCGGCATAGGGGAATTTCACATCTTTGGCAAGGACGCTGATGCACCCTATATGGCGAAAATTGCGAGGCTGGCCAAGGCGCGTGACTTGTGGCTGCATGCGCATTCCGATGAAGATGTCATAGAACGTATTTTGCATCACGCACCCGGCGTCAAATTGATCTGGGCACATACCGGCATGAGCACCTCGCTGGATAAAGTCGAGGCCATGTTCGCGCAGTATCCCAATCTGGTTGGTGAATTATCTTTTCGCTCTGATCTTGAGCAAAACGGCAGCCTGAACCCGCAATGGAAGCGCCTGTTTTTGCGTTATCCCGACAGGTTCGTGCTTGGCAGCGATACATGGGTGACTTCACGCTGGGATGATGTGCCGCAGTTGATGGCTTTTTATCGTCGTATGCTGAGTGAGTTGCCAGCAGATATTGCAGAGCACATTGCGTATAAGAATGGACTGGCGATGTTTGGTCTGCAATAATCCGGGCTCTTTAACCCCCTCTGTTATGGCATGGATTTTTTTGATCAAATTGCAGAAGTCTTTTCTTTGATGTGTAGTAATCAGCAACTGCAATTGTTGGGTGTAACCATCCTCTATGTCGCCATGAGCATCATCACTCTGATCATGTATGGTCTGGATAAGGCAGCGGCGCGCAAACGTGAGTCAAGAATCTCCGAACGCACTTTATTATTGTGTGGCCTGGCTTGTGGCTGGCCGGGTGCCATGTTGGCGCAAAAAATATTTCGTCACAAGACCATCAAGCCCTCTTTCCGGCTGGCATTTGCCGGCACGGTCATCTGCAATTGCATCGCAATCGGCATGCTTTTCTTCTGGTCTTAAGTTCCATTGAACTTATTTAGGACTTACGCAAAACCGCCCCAGCTGCGTTGCAGCTCCTAGTCGTACCGAAGTACTGTCTTCGTCGCTACGCCTTGTTGGGACAATTTTGCGTAAGTCCTATTATTGATATAATATTATCTAATTACTAAAGATATTACTGCAAGATGCCGATATGCAGGATAGGTCAGCGAGGACAAGATGGTGGATTTGAAATGGGTCACTACGCAAGATGAAGTCGATTGGCAGGCGCTGTCCGAGCTATACAGGATTGCTCCTCTCGGCAATAAACCCGCAAAAAAACTGGAAATTGTGTTTTCTAGCAGCATGTATAAATGCTTTGTGTATGCCGGTGAGCAGTTGGTAGGCGTGGGCCGTGCCCTGGCAGATGGTCTTGATTGCTCATATATCTGCGACATTGCTATCCACCCTGAGTTTCAGGGCATCAAACTGGGTAAGGCTATTGTGGACCACTTGGTGGAAAAATCGCGGGGCCATAAGAAAATCATCTTGTATGCCAATCCGGGTAAGGAAGGTTTTTATCAAAAACTGGGTTTCCATCCCATGAAGACAGCCATGGCTATTTTTGCAGACCATGCTCAAGCGGTGACTTCAGGCATTATTGCAGAGTAAATCGGCGCACAGGCATTGCTCAGCAATACCAAATATTTTTGCAGGAGATCCATATTTTTAAGGAGGCTGAGCATGAAAATAGAATCCCAAAAAACCTATGTTGCGCTGGCAGCCAATGGTACGGCGACAGTCATGGCAGGTGGTTCTGCATTCTGGAGCTTGCCTGAGTCCGATATTGAAGCTTTTGGCAAACATTGGCTGATCAGTGAATTCAGTTGCGAAGCTGACTGGCCCAGTTGGGAAATGCATCCACATGCAGATGAATTCGTGTATTTGCTAGCAGGTCTTGCCGATTTCTTGATTGAGGTGGATGACGCCGTTCAGCATATACATATGAAGGCAGGGGAGGCGGTACTAGTGCCGAAGGGGCGCTGGCATACGGCAAAAATTTTTGCACCCAGCCGCATGCTATTCATGACGCGTGGTGAAGGTACGCAGCACAAGCCTGTGATTAAAGCCTGATCCATAGTCTGATTTTTACTGTTCGTTTCAATGGTAGCGTTCAGGATTGTATTTCCTGTTGTCGTGGGTTTACCCCGCATTTGTTGCATTCAAAGGCGATTTCCCCATGACAAGGTACAATACGGTATTGTGAATTGCCGCTTTGTTTTATTGTGAATACAAAAGCACTACCCCCGCGCCGCGTATCCGTGGCCCCCATGCTGGATTGGACAGACAGGCATTGCCGCCAGTTCCACCGCCATATTACCCGCAACTCCTGGTTGTATACCGAAATGGTAACGACAGGTTCACTCTTGCATGGTGATGTACAACGTCATCTGGAATTTAATCCGGGCGAGCACCCGGTTGCCTTGCAATTGGGCGGTAGCGAGCTGGCTGATCTGGCGCATGCTGCCAGGCTCGGTGAGCAATGGGGGTACGATGAAATCAATTTGAATTGCGGTTGCCCATCTGAACGCGTGCAAAAAGGTGCATTTGGTGCCTGCCTGATGGCAGAGCCGCAACTGGTTGCTGACAGCGTCAAGGCGATGAAGGATGTGGTCTCCATTGATGTCACTGTCAAACACCGGATAGGCATCAATGAAGTGAATTCTTATGAATTTATGCGTGATTTTGTCGGCACAGTTGCTGACGCAGGTTGCAAGACCTTTATTGTCCATGCCCGCAATGCCATCCTCAAAGGTTTGTCACCAAGAGAAAACCGTGAAATCCCGCCACTGAAGTATGACTATGCCTATCGCCTCAAAAAAGAGTTTCCTGACCTGGAAATCATTTTGAACGGTGGCATCAAAACCCTGGAAGACATGGACCTGCATCTGCAACATGTTGATGGTGTCATGATAGGGCGTGAGGCATATCACAATCCCTATTTCATGGCCAGCTTTGACGAGCGTTATTATGGCGATGTCACTCCGGTCAAGAGCAGGGAAGAAATTTTGCAGCACATGATCCCTTATATCTATCAGCAGCTGGAATTGCACGGCAATGGTGGTAAAGGTTTGCGCCTGAATACCGTTGTCCGCCATATGCTGGGCTTGATGATGGGTCTGGTCGGCGCACGCGTGTTTCGTCAAATACTGTCTGACAGTAAGAGACTCGCTTCTGGCAAACCTGAATTATTGCTGGAAGCGGCCCTTGCCATGCAAAGCGTTACTGCATTTGACAGAAACCAGGAAGTGCCAGTCTCGGTTGCTGCATAAACAGGTAGCGAATTTGCGTATGCAGGTGATTTGAGTCTGATACATGAGCTTATTTGTAAATCAAACGCGAGTATTCGTAAGAATTTGTAATACATCATTGAGTTGGGTTCTTGTCGGAATATATTGCTTATGTTTCATTGCACGCTCCTTCAACTCACTACCTCAGTGAGATTTCGCCTACGCATTCATATGCGTGGGCTTTTTTATGCCTGTAATCTTGGGCGGTGTCTTTTTAGGCAGGAATGACATGCACCCTATCAACTTACGCAACATCGTCTTCTCCGCTTGTTTTACCCTGTTTGCTTCTCTTGCACATGCAACGCCGGTCATGGAAGTGCGTCTGGAAAGTTTGTTGGCCAAAGCAGGCGAGTTAAAAAAGGATTTGAACCTGAATGCCAATCAGCAATTGCTGTGGCAACAGACAGAAAGCAAGCTATCTTCCATGCTGCATCAGCGTGATGTCCGCAGGAACCGGATGCAAACAGAGCTGGAGTTGCGCCTCGAGCAAAATAATATTGAAATGCGTGACCTGAACCCGCACATCGAGCAAGAAGAGCAAACCACCGTGCAAGAAAACAAACAAATGCGCGAACTGGTACTGACCATGAACGATGCGCTTGATGATAAACAGCGCCAGGCCCTGCAAATGTTTATCAATGCATCCCTGCGCACCACGGCAGACGCTGGTAAAGCCAGGCGCCCAGATAATGGCGAAGCACCGCAGCGCAAAAGCGGCATGGGGCGTCAGCGTGAGGGCGCGGGCGGTGGCGGCAAGTTCTGATGAGTCAGTGTGGGACGCACTTGGCAAGGCAAGCAACAGAGGCTGGTGGCATAAGTCAAATAGTCCTGGGCCTGATTGCCCAAGAATGCTATTGCCAGCAAGCCAAATTTCTCGTATAATGCGTAGCTCTCTTGCACTGCAATAATTTGTGTGAGATACAGTGGTGGCCGTAGCTCAGTTGGTAGAGTCCAGGATTGTGATTCCTGTTGTCGTGGGTTCGAACCCCATCGGTCACCCCAAAATTTCGCTAAGTAAATCAAAGCTTAGCCTCAAATAGCCCGGTTAATTGCCGGGCTTTTTGCTTTTTCAGCTTCGTATTCAAATGTCAGCGCTTTATTGCATTTTCATTGCCATCCTGATTAAAAAATTGAGCAATTGCCGTGCTTATTTTGCGGTGTGAATTTCAGATTCATATCAGCTTTTGCCCGATACCAACATTGAAAATACTCTATGCATCTTTTGATGCCTTGCTTGTTTGTAGCGACGATTTAGATAATATTTCGCTAAATCACTTATTCCTGATGGCATGTGTGCGCAAGCGCTCATAAAATTTTTGCGTGACGTGATAGGCTAGCGCTCCACTACCCGGCTTTGTCTGTGTGACAAAATCTCTGGTGGAATTTTAAGGCCAAAAACATTAATGCTCACATCCCCCAGTCCTATGCAAAATCATCTGCTTGCGGCCTTGCCCGCTGCGGAGTTTGCGTCACTGTCTGCCGGGCTTGAACTTATCCCCATGGCGGTTGGTGATGTGTTATATGAATCCGGGGTGCGTCAGCAGTTTGTTTACTTTCCTACCTCAGCCGTCGTTTCATTACTCTATGTATTGGAAGATGGTGTCTCCGCCGAGATTGCCGCCGTTGGTCATGAGGGTGTGGTCGGCATTTCCCTGTTTATGGGGGGGGACACCACACCTAACCGTGCGGTAGTACAAAGTGCCGGTTTTGCCTATAAACTGAAGGGGCAATTGTTGAAAGTGGAATTTGATCGCGCTGGCCCTTTGCTGCGGGTCTTATTGCGCTATACCCAGGCATTGATCACACAAATGACTCAGACTGCCATTTGCAATCTGCATCATACGGTGGAGCAGCAATTGTGCCGCTGGCTGTTGTTGAGCCTGGACAGGCTATCTTCAGAGTCGGTAAATATCACCCAACAAAGAATTGCTAATGTCCTGGGTGTGCGTCGTGAGCGGGTAACAGAGGCCGCAGGCAATTTGCAACGTGCAGGCTTGATTTGTTATAGCCGTGGTGCGATTATCGTGCTGGACAGACAGGGTCTGGAAAAAGTGGTTTGCGAGTGTTATTTCGTTGTACAAAAAGAATTTACACGACTGCTTACTTCCATTCCCTTTCAATAAGCTTGCTTTAGTCTACGCGTATTGTAATCTACTTGCTGAAGGCAGTCATATTGCCTGCAAAAGCAAAACTATTTTCTTGTTTGAACAATAAGTTGGTATAAATCGAACTTATATGCGCGATGGCGCACATACGCCAGCCTCATACCTGCTACTCTGTAGATAGATAATCCAGTCTATACAATCCATGCCACTCCAGTGAGTTAGCAGTTCAGAGTCTCACCCATGACCATTCCGCATAACCCTCTGCAAAATCACTTGCTCGCTGCTTTGCCGCAAGCAGAGTTTGATCGCCTTGCCAAGCATCTTGAACTGGTGGAAATGTCACTAGGGCAGGCATTGTATGAGGCTGGCGGCACTTTGAATTACGTTTATTTCCCAACTACCTCCATCGTTTCACTGCTGTATGTACTGGAAAACGGGGCTTCTGCTGAAATAGCCATCGTTGGCAATGAAGGCATACTTGGCATTTCCTTGTTCATGGGCGGTGAAACCACACCCAGCCGCGCTGTGGTGCAGTGTGCTGGCTATGCATATCGCCTCCAGGCACAATTTCTGAAAGAGGAATTTAACCGTGCCGGACCGTTTTTGCGCCTCTTGCTGCGATATACCCAGGCGCTGATTACGCAAATGACGCAAACCGCCGTCTGCAATCGTCACCACTCCATAGAGCAGCAACTTTGTCGTTGGTTGTTACTGAGCCTGGACCGTCTGCCTTCTGATTCTGTTTCCATGACGCAGGAGTTGATTGCCAATATGCTGGGGGTCAGGCGCGAGGGTGTAACTGCTGCTGCAGGCAATATACAAAGACTGGGCTTGATACAGTACAGCCGTGGACGTATTGATGTGGTAGATCGCCCAGGGCTGGAGAAGGTAGTTTGTGAATGTTATGCCGTCGTCAAACTGGAATTTGATCGCCTGCTAGCTGATATCCCTCGGGGTGACCCCTTACATGTATTGGGGGAGTCAGACCGGCGTGCAGCGGTGCTTCGTCCTGCCTCAGTGCAAGTTGGTTCGACTCGAAAAGATAATTAAAATTCAATCTTGGTATGAGTGTTTGCAGCAAATGTTTTCTCAATCAAGCACTCTGAGCAGTGTCACATAGATTAATGCCTGATTTGCAGCTGTATGTACGCTAGCGTACGTAACTATTTTTTTGAAACTGCCATAGTGCAGCTTTCAATATACAGTCGGGAACAAGCTTGTCGATAGGTGTGAAATAAACTGAGCTGGCAAGAGCCGCTGAGTTTTCTTCGCATTATTTTTTCTATATGTGTGATATCGAACAGACACTATAAGCATAAGTGCAATAGAGTCGGAGCGCGGGGCATGCTGAGCGAATTTTTCTGCGTAAGTATTGTGCCTTGTCCTTCATTCTAAATTACGCAGGAATTCGATATGGACAATCAGATAGACCCGAATCAAAACCATTTGCTGGCTGCATTATTGGATACAGAATTTGATCGCCTGGCTCCCCATCTGGAACTGGTTTCCATGTTGCTTGGGGATGTCTTGTATGAATCGGGTGGTAAATTGCAGTATGTGTACTTTCCGGTGACGGCGATTGTGTCACTGCATTATTTGTTGGAAAACGGTGGCTCTTCAGAAATAGCCGGTGTCGGTAATGAAGGTCTGGTCGGTATTTCACTGTTTATGGGGGGCGATACCACGCCTAGCCGTGCGATAGTGCAGACTGGTGGCCAAGGTTATCGTCTGAAGGCGCATATTCTGCTGGAAGAATTTAATCGTGCCGGGCCAGTGTTGCGCCTATTGCTGCGCTATACCCAGGCATTAATTACACAAATGTCGCAAACGGCGGTGTGTAATCGCCACCATTCAGTAGAGCAGCAACTATGTCGCTGGCTGTTATTGACACTGGATCGCATGAAGGGCAATGACCTGACAATCACCCAGGAATTGATCGCCAATATGCTGGGTGTGCGGCGTGAAGGAGTAACCGAAGCAGCGGGTAAATTACAAAACTATGGTTTTATCAGCTATCGCCGTGGTCATATTACCGTCACAGACAGGGCAGGGCTGGAAGACAATGTATGTGAATGTTATGGCGTGGTCAAGAAAGAATTTGCCCGCCTGCTGTCTGATGTCTTGCAGCGCCAGAATAATGCTGTGCCTGTCGGGCCTGCCACCATCGTTAGAAAAACTGGCTATGTGCAGGGCAGCATAGGTTTGTAAATGCTGATTTGAATTTCGAAACTTATTGAAGGTTTGCTGTGAATGAAAATATATGAAGGCAATCTCGGTAGAGCGCCTGACCTTGATAGGCTTTGGTATCACCTTGTTGGCATTGTTGATGATAGGGGGCATTGCCTGGAATATCGCCGTACCTTTTGACGCAGTCAAGTCCATAGACCACACCCGTCAAGTGATAGATGATCTCAGCGACCTGAGTGTCAAATTGTCTGAGGCAGAGAACGGGCAAAAAGCATATTTCCTGACGAAAGAAGATCGTTTCATTAACCAGCGCAATAGTCGACTTAAAGACATGGCGATCGCCATTCAGCATTTGCATGGTTTGACACTGGATAATCCCCAGCAACAGGTACGCATACAGCAGTTGCAAAAAGCTGTTGATGAGAGGCTGGTTATCATGCACGAAAGCCAAAAACAATTTGATGCTTCGGGCTTTAACGCCTCCCGGGTCTTGTTTAATGCGGGCTTGCTGGCATCTGCCAGGGTGCAAAGTATATTGACTGACGCGATAGTCGATGAACAGGTTTTGCTTGACGATCGTAAATTGAAAGCAGCATTTCGCATCAAACTGGTGGTAGGAAGCGTTGGTTTTTTGCTGGTGTTTTTATTGCTATGGGCTTTACAGATACGCCGCGCCACACTCGGCCGCAGGGCGGGTGAGCAAACCTCACTCAAGGTGCGTGAAGTCTTGCTCAAGATGGGGGCCTTGCAGGATGCCATCTTTAATAGCCAGAACTTTTCCATCATTGCTACCGACGCCCAGGGTTTGATACAGATTTTTAATGTCGGTGCCGAACATATGCTCGGTTATGACGCTGCCGATGTCGTCAACCTGATCAGCCCCGCTGACATTTCTGATGCTGACGAACTCGCTGCCAGGGCAACCGCATTGAGCGCAGAGTTCAATACTCCGGTTGCCCTGGGTTTTGATGCGCTGATTTTTAAAGCAATGCGTAGGCTGGAAGACATTCATGAACTGACTTACATCTGTCGTGATGGCAGCCGTTTGCAGGCCATCGTTTCGGTCACCGCATTGCGGGATGCGCAGGGGGTTGTCATAGGTAGTCTCTTGATAGGCACAGACAATACTGCCCGCAAACAAGTGGAAGCAGAACAGGCACTATTGGATCAGCGTTTGCGTGATCAGCAATTTTATACGCGCTCATTAATTGAAGCCAATATTGATGCCCTGATTACTACGGACTTGAATGGCGTCATCAGCGATGTCAATCACCAGATGGAATCCATCACCGGGTGTACGCGTGATGAATTGATCGGTGCGCCATTCAAAAATTATTTTACCGAACCTGCGGCAGCAGAACTGGCGATGAAGCGTGCGCTGCAAACTGGCAAGGTCAGTAATTGTGAACTGACGGCGATTTCAAAAGACGGTAAGGAAACTGAAATTTCCTACAACGCCAGCACCATCTATGACCGTGAACGCAGGTTGCAAGGTGTATTTGCTTCGGCCCGCGATGTCACTGAATATAAATTATTTGAGCAAAGACTGCAGAATAACAATATAGAACTGGAATTGGCCAAGGCGATTGCTGAAAAGGCGAATCTGGCCAAGTCGGAATTTTTATCCAGCATGAGTCATTAATTGCGCACACCATTGAATGCAGTGCTGGGTTTTGCGCAATTGATGGCGTCGGATACGCCACCACCATCTGACAGTCAAAAATTATCTATAGATCAGATACTTCAGGCTGGCTGGTATTTGCTGCGATTGATCAATGAAATCCTTGATCTGGCGATGATAGAGTCGGGCAAGGTCACGATTTCGAAAGAGTCTCTCCTGCTGAGCGATATCTTGCTGGACTGTCAGGCCATGATAGAGCCACAAGCCCAGATGCGCGGTATCAAGATGATTTTCCCGACCATAGACTTGCCGCTGTATGTGTTTGCTGACCGTACCAGGCTCAAGCAAGTCATGGTGAATTTGCTGTCAAACGCGATCAAATACAATCAGCACGAAGGCTCGGTCACGGTCGAATATGCCATGCATGGCGAAAACCGCATACGTATCTGCGTCAAAGACGCTGGCAAGGGCTTATCGCCAGAGCAGGTAGCACAATTGTTTCAGCCCTTTAACCGTCTGGGACAGGATGCAGGTAATGAAGAAGGAACTGGCATAGGCCTGGTCGTGACCAAGCAACTGGTTGAACTCATGGGTGGATCTATTGGTGTGGAAAGCGATGTTGGTGTAGGTAGCGTGTTCTGGATAGAGCTGGCTCTGGCTACAGCTCCAGCTTTGCATGATGAAGGGGTAGACGAATTTGTCGTCGAACAAGGTGATGAGCAGCAAGCGGTTCATGCCTCGTCGCAACGCAGTTTGTTATATGTCGAAGACAATCCCGCCAACCTGGCCTTGGTCGAGCAATTGATTGCGCGCCGCAGCGATCTCAAGCTGTTGACAGCAGTAGATGCACATCTGGGTATCAGCACGGCACAGATATGCAAACCAGATGTGATTTTGATGGATATTAACTTGCCAGGTCTAAGTGGTTTTGGAATTGGACGGCAAGACACAAAAAGATGTCGTTGAAATGTGATCTGAAAATGTAGTATTGAGGTGACAACGATTTTGAAAGAATGAAATGCTTGAAGCAGTCGAAATTCTCAAGGCCAGCATCCTGATCGTTGACGATCAAAAAGCTAATGTCATGTTATTAGAGCAAATGCTGCGTAACATAGGTTATACCAATATCACCACGACCATGGATGCGCGTACCGTGTGCGCACTGCATATCGAGCACAACTATGACCTGATTTTGCTGGATCTGCAAATGCCCGGCATGGATGGTTTTGAAGTCATGGAAGAATTAAAAAATATCGCCACAGATGCTTATTTGCCGGTACTGGTGATTACTGCCCAGCCCGGACATAAGCTGCGTGCCTTAAAGGCAGGTGCCAAGGATTTTGTCAGTAAGCCTTTTGATCTGCAGGAAGTGCAGACGCGCATACACAATATGCTGGAAGTGCGCTTGTTGTATCAACAGTTGGATAATTACAATAAGCGGCTGGAGCAAACAGTGCTGGAGCGCACGGCAGAATTAAGCGCCAGTGAAGCACGCTTTAAAAGTTTTACCCAACTCTCATCTGACTGGTATTGGGAGCAGGACCAGTTTGGTAATTTCACCAGTGTATCGGGGCCGGTATTTGAAATGCTGGGTATACAGGCAGAAGACATGCTGGGTAATGCACCCAGCGGCGGCATGGAAGGCTGGGACGTCGATGAGCGCGAACAACTCGACGATAATATCGCCAATCGTCGGCCTTTTCTGGATTTTATCTACCGGCGCTGCAAACAGGATGGCACAATACAATACCTGCAAGTCAGCGGGGAACCCTTCTTTGACTCGGCCAGTCGCTTTGCCGGATACCGGGGTGTAGGTATGGATGTCACCCATCGACGACCATAAGATCAAAAGCAATCACTCGCATTCAAAAATCAGGATATGAATAAACCGACTTCAGATGCGTCAGCAGGCTCCAAAGAATTGTCTCTGTTAAAAAAACTGGGGCCCGGCCTGATCACTGGGGCAGCAGATGATGACCCTAGTGGCATCGCCACTTATTCGCAAGCGGGTGCACAATTCGGTTTTAACATGTTGTGGACGGTGTTGTTTACTTACCCTTTGATGGTGGGGATACAAATCGTCAGTGCCCGCATAGGCAGGGTCAGTGGACATGGCCTTGCTACCAACATCCGTCGTCATTATCCTGCATGGTTATTGTATGCAGTGGTCGGTCTTTTGCTGGTTGCCAATACCATCAATATTGCTGCCGATATTTCTGCCATGGGTGAGGCATTGAAGCTGCTGATAGGTGGCAAGGCACATATGTATGCCATAGGCTTTGGCGTATTGTCTTTGTTGCTGCAAGTCTTTATTCCTTATCAGCGTTATGTGCGTTTCTTGAAATGGCTGACACTGGCTTTGCTGGCCTATGTCGCTACTGTCTTTGTCGTGCATACGCCCTGGTCCAAAGTCTTGTTGAGTGCAGTCATGCCGCAACTATCCTGGAAAAAAGAATACATCACGACCGTGGTTGCACTGTTCGGTACCACCATCAGCCCCTATCTGTTTTTTTGGCAAGCCTCGCAAGAAGTCGAGGAGATGCGAGCTGATCATCAAGCGCGCCCGCTGATCCATGCACCTGAACAAGCACCAGCCAATTTGAAGCGCATAAAACTTGATACTTATATAGGGATGGCATTTTCCAATCTGGTGGCTTTCTTCATCATACTGACTACTGCCGTCACTTTGAACATGCATGGTATTACCGACATCCAGACTTCTGCCCAGGCGGCACTCGCCTTGCGACCCATCGCCGGTGATTTTGCTTTCATGTTATTCAGTGCGGGTATTATCGGTACGGGTTTGCTGGCTATACCGGTACTGGCTGGTTCTTCAGCTTATGCCATGGCAGGTGCTTTTAAATGGAAAAACAGCCTGGAAGATACGCCCATGCAGGCCAGACAGTTCTACGCCATCATTGCGCTCTCTACCGTCATCGGCATCGTACTGGGGTTCACTACGGTTGATCCCATCAAGGCGCTGTACTGGAGTGCTGTCATCAATGGAGTGATTTCAGTGCCTATCATGGTGGTCATGATGCTGATGGCAGTGAGGGTAGATGTCATGGGCAAATTTGTGATTACCCCCAGGTTGAAGATATTAGGTTGGCTGGCCACCGGTATGATGGCACTTGCCGTGATTTCGATGCTGGCGACACTCTTTTATTGATACCTGTTCCAGCGCATCAGGCGTTCGTCTGATGCTTCTTTAATTAAATGCCTGGCTTTCAGCGGGTCTTTTTCTATATGCTTGTTGCCGCTTTCCAGCTCCATGGCCAGTGCCTGAATGGCAACCGGGTATTCAAGTTCTGCAGATTCTTCCAGCCATTTTCTGGCGAGGGTCTGATCTGGTTTGACACCTTCGCCCGCCGCATAGGCATTCGATAACAGGAACATGGCTTGGGCATTGCCTTGCTCACTGGCTTTCTCCAGCCATTTGACAGATAGCGCAAGATCTTGCTGCAAGCCCTGACCATATTTAGCCATGCGCGCCAGCATGAAGCTGGCTTTGCCATAGCCATTGTTCGCCGCAGCTTCGTACCATTTCAAAGCTTGTTGTTCATTCTTTGCCAGCCCAAGGCGGCTCTTATAATAAGCTTCAGCTAATTGGAACTGGGCTTCCGCGTCGCCACTTTGATTTTTTGCAGCGCGTTCCAGCCATAGCAATGCCAGTGCTTGTTGCTCAGGTTTGATCGCATACGCCAAACCCAATTCTCGCTGCGCTACGGCATTGCCAGTATTTGCCCATTTCTCCAGTGATGCGATGGCCGATGGCAGTTGCGCGTGTAAAGCCTGTATGCCAGCGGATTCGATTTCTGCCGTGGTTGGTACCGGTGCGCAAGCGCATAGGCTGCAGGCCAATAAAATGCCTGCACTGATTTTAAATTTGTTCAACATAGTGTCGCCAAGAGAGCGGGCGTGCACTACGATTTGAAGTGCACGCTTATTCATTGCTACTGTTTTCAGTGAATTTTACTTGCTCAAATCTATCGCATATTTTGCAAAGCCGCTGGCATCCAGTGCGCCTTCAGACTTGACGCGACCCAGACCCAACGCTTGTGCCACGGATATTTTGCCTGGGGCAGAGCGCAAAATGACGGGGCCCTTGGTCGTTACTTTAGCAAAGCTCCAGCTTTGACCAGTGCCGTTCGCTGCAGCAGTGATCTTGCCTTGTTTTTTGACGAAGTCGCTGACTACTGCCTGGTTGGCATCTGGCGATTTAATAATGGTTTTGCTGCCATCAATGCCTGGGAAGTTGCCGCCGCCGCCAGCGCGGTAGTCATTGGTGGCTACGATAAAGTCATCATTGTCGCCTATGGCCTTGCCTGCATACGTCAGGTTGACGATACGTTTACCTGCTGGCTGGGTAACGTCGATCTGGTAAATCAGTGCATTATTGTCTGCATAAAACACATCGTAGTTATAGATGGTCGAATAAGACGGTACCAGGTCTTGCTCTGTCGTCAGTGTAGCGTCTATCTGGCCGAATTGTTTTGCTGCAGTCTCCAACCAGTTCTTCAAATCAGAACCCTTGATTTTGACGGCTTGCAGATTGTTATTGCCATACAGGTAAAGGTCACCTGGGTTGCGTACTTGCAAACCAAATGGTGATGCCGCGCTGGCACCAGGGGCGACATCAGTGAAATCTGTCGGGCCATTGCGGCCTGCCTTGAATGGCGCGCTGCACGAGATCACTGGTATGGATTTGTAGCTGGCAATCGTCGCATCATTCGAAGTGGCGATGAAGTTTTTCACATAATCGATTTGCGCCTGATTGACGATTTGTATTGCAGAAACATCACCGACCAGTGAAAAATAGGCTGACATTTCAAAGTCTGTCGTCGTGCCCAGAGCTTGCGTTGCATAGTTGATGGTGGCTTTGTGCTCGGTATCAACCAGAGGTGCGATAGAGGCATCTGCATCAATGATATTGGTGCCATCTTTGTATTTGAAGCCACGTGCTTCTACATTGGTCAGGTCTTTTTGCACTACCCATTTGCCGCTTTGGTATTTGAGCGTCATTTGTATGATGCCCAGGCGGCGACCCCAGCTTTGTGCCATGACTGCAGGCACACCATTCACCAGACCTTTTTTAGTGTCCACAACGGCAGCGGGCAGGGCGGCCAATGAGGCATCAATGGCCGGTGCGCCAACTTCTTTAGGTGCAGGGAAAATCAGGTGTGCATGGCCCAGCATCAGGGCATCGATGCCGGTTGTGCTCAGGTGCAAGCTGCCGTTTTCCATTTTAGGACTATAGGGTGATGCATCCAGGCCGCCATGGGACAGGGCGACGACCAGGTCGGCACCCTTGGCGCGCAGTTCAGGAACATATTTGTTGGCAGACTCTTGCACGCCATTGACGACCACTTTGCCCGCCAGGGATTTTTGATCCCAGTCCATGATTTGCGGCGGTACGAAACCCATGATGCCAACATTGAGTTTGACATTCATGCTGCTGCCATCAGGCTTGGTAGCGACGAACTGCTTATTGATGATGGAAGTAGGGTTGAAGATAGGCTTCTGGCTACTGGCACCAACTACATTTGATAAAACCAGAGGGAAGTTGGGCGCGCCACAAGTGCCGGCTTTGCTGACGTCTGGCAAGCCAAAGTCGGTATTGGTGATCTGGCTCAAAAAGCCCAGGCCATAATTGAATTCATGGTTGCCCAGGCCTGCGCCATCGTATTTCAGCGCATTCATGACTTTATAAATAGCCAGCGTGCCACTGCAAGTGACGGGCGCTGCCAATGCCTGGTAATCACCCAGCAAGGTGCCTTGAATAACATCGCCATCATCGAGCAAAATATTATTGGGGTTTTCTGCGCGTGCGTCTTTGATCAGGGAAGCGGTTCTTTCCAGGCCCAGGCTGGTATCCGCTTTCAAGCCGTAGTAATCGTAGCTGAGTATGTTTTGATGGATGTCTGTTGTTTCCAGCAAGGCCAGTTTGACGACGGTTCCCTCTGGGATGCTGTTAGGGTCAACTATGGGCGTCACATTGGTTGTCGCCGCCGGGTTGCTGCTACCGCAGCCAGCCAGGGCAATTGCTATCAGTGCTGCAATTGGAGTGAGTGGCGGTAACCAGGAAATTTTTTTCATAAAATCTTTCAAAAATAGCTTCAGATACTTCAGATATTAAGTACTTAACTGATGGAGTCACCAAGTCAACGTATGACGGCGAAATCTCGCGGATAGTCAGGTCGGCAATTGCACGACAAGTGCAGGATTATCAATACTAATTATTTCCATAGCATGACATATATATAAACTAATTGTGTGTATCACGAATTGATGATGTTTGTCTGGGGGGAGGCGCAGGGCACCCTTTGTTGACCATGTTTGCGTTGATTTTTTTCGCCAGGTTTTTTTGGGAGCTGGCCAGTGCTGCAGGCCAATTAGAAATATAATCACGCACTTGCAAAATATCTCCGCTAGCCTGGAGCCGCACTCTACTTATTTATTCAGTCAGAAATCACATGTCGCATATTTCTTCATCACTTCCAGCTTTGTTTGTTCGCAATAAGCCAGTTCTGGCTCGCCTGCTCATGCCAGTATTGCTGGCATTTGGTTTGACTGCCTGCAGTACATCGCCGCAGCAGGCTAACACGGTAGCTGCTCCGGCCATACCGGTGGCAAAGACACTGAGACCTTTGCGTATAGGTCTGGCGCTTGGTGGTGGTGCTGCGCGCGGTTTTGCGCATATTGGCGTTATCAAGGCGCTGGAGTCGCAAGGCATCAATCCTGATCTTGTGGTTGGTACCAGCGCGGGTAGCGTGGTGGCTGCGATGTACGCGGCTGGCAACAACGGGTTTGCCTTACAAAAAATGGCGTTGGATATGGATGAGGCAACCATCTCCGACTGGTCCCTGCCATTGTTTTCCAAGTCTAGTGGAGTATTGAAGGGCGATGCCTTGCAAGCATATGTGAACCGTCTGGTGGCGCAGGCTCCGATAGAAAAACTGCGCAAACCTTTTGGTGCAGTGGCAACTGATTTGGCAACTGGCCATGCCGTGTTATTCCAGCGTGGCAATACAGGCGCTGCAGTGCGCGCCTCGTCTGCAGTGCCTGGCGTATTTCAACCTGTCAAAATTAATGACAGGCTATATGTCGATGGTGGTCTGGTATCGCCCGTGCCAGTGCGTTTTGCCCGTGAAATGGGTGCTGACCTGGTGATTGCAGTTAATATTTCTGCTCTGCCAGAGCCCCTGGTTTCAAATGCTACCCTCGATGTTTTGCTGCAAACTGTGGCCATCATGGGACAAAGCATCAATCAATATGAATTGAAGCAGGCTGAGATTGTTATCCGCCCCGAATTGCCAGGCATGAAAGGGAATGACTTTAATGGCCGTAACCTGGCCATACTCGCTGGTGAAAAAGCGGCAATGGCGATGATGCCTGAGATTAAGCAAAAGATTAAAGCGATGCAGGAGCGCTAATCGACGGCTTGTTTGATTTGAATGAGGCGGAGTATGAATTACTCTGCCTTTGTTTTTTCCGGGGCAGGAAATTTTTGGGGGATTGCTGCCTGAAGCTAAATAATTTAGCTTGTATATCTATAGGTAGGGCTTGTTGATTATTTCACTTCGTCATCATTGATGCGACGTGCACCATTGAAGCGTTTTTTCCAGTAAGCGATGTCCATGCTTTCTACCCTGACCTGGCCGCCAGCTGAAGGGGAGTGAATGAACTTGTTGTCGCCCAGATAAATTCCTACGTGGGAAAAGCCGCGTTTGAGCGTGTTATAAAAAACCAGATCACCCGGCTGTAAATCCTTTTGCTCTACGTGTTCACCTACTTTACTGATTTCTGCCGAGGTGCGCGGTAAATTGGCAGCGACCACATCCTTGAATACATAACGCACAAAACCACTGCAATCGAGACCATTTTCCGGGGAATTGCCGCCGCGCTTATAGCGTATGCCCATTAAATCCATGGCTTTTACAGTCAGGTCAGATGCGCGTTGCTTGATTTCCTGCAATTTGGTGTAGGCGGTCGAGGATTCGGGGAATGGATTGTCTGCGCTCCAGGCTGGGTTGGCCGCTGCGGCGAGCAGCGTAGTCGAGACAAGCACTAACTTGGCTTTCCTTGATAGTCTGGAAACGGTTATTAGCATCTTTGCACCTGGTTGGAAAAACCGCTCAACTTTAAGCGAACTCTGAAAAAATGTAAACCGTTCAGGAATATTTCTAAGTAACAATAAGTTTCAGCCGCTGGCTTGCTATGAAGGCAATCTTGTTGCACGGATTTTATTTAAATCATAATTTTATCGGCCGTTAACAGGGCTTATGCAAAATTGTCCCGGCAACACCTTGCCTGGGAAAGCTCCCATGCAAGGGAGCTTCGTTTCATCGGCGGACAACGTGTTATCCGAAACCCGATTGCACCGTAGCGACGAAGACAGTACCTTAGTGCGGCGAGGGGCTGCAAGGCAGTTGGGGCGGTTTTGCGTAAGTCCTGCTTAAATTGGTTAAAACTGTTTGTATACCTAAGCGCAATTGCTTGGCGTACAATCCGCTGACTTTAATGGAGAGGTATTTATGCAAACAAAACCTGTGATGACATTGGATGATGTCAAAAAAATTGCTGCTGCTGCCGAAGCAGAAGCCAAAGCCAATAACTGGCCTGTCGTGATTGCCATCGTGGATGATGGTGGTCATTTGATGTGGTTGCAGCGTCTGGATGGCGTGGCCCCTATTTCTTCGCAAATTGCCCCGGCAAAAGCAGCTACTGCTGCACTGGGCAAACGTGAATCAAAAATCTATGAAGATATTATCAATAATGGTCGTTTTTCTTTCCTGAGTGCCCCTCTGGAAGGTATGCTCGAAGGTGGTGTGCCGATTATTGTTGATGGTCAATGCGTTGGTGCGGTTGGTGTTTCTGGCGTGAAATCGGCAGAAGATGCACAAATCGCCAAAGCGGGCATTGCTGCGTTGGGCCTGTAATTTATATCAAATTATGCATTCTTTTTACGAAATGGCAGCAGGGATGATTTCAAGAAAATAATAAGCGAACGCCCGTACACTATTGAGTTTGCAGGCAATTTAACGGCCCATCAGGCATTTCGCATTTGCCTGATGGGCCGTTTCGCGCTATAATTCGAGGGTTTAACTAATCCGAAATCTCGCCGTAGCGCCTACCCAAATTCACATCGCTCCATCATCTTTCCAGGCCACGCGGCAATTCTTGCGCGGTCAGGGAAACGACAGCTTGGTGCGTCGCAGCGGCGGTAACAATACAGGAGTTGCCCTTGCTGCCCATTCCGCAGTCCCTTCTTCGTTCCGGCCAGGACACCGCTATACTTGCTCTCGCCGATGGAAGCATTTTCACTGGATATTCGATTGGCGCTGCCGGTCAAACGACAGGTGAAGTTGTCTTCAATACCTCCATGACCGGTTATCAGGAAATTTTGACTGATCCCAGTTATAGTTCTCAAATCGTTACCCTGACGTATCCGCATATTGGGAATACTGGCGTTAATGCCGAAGACGTAGAGTCTGACAAAATCCATGCAGCCGGTTTGATTATTAAAGACCTGCCTTTGCTGGTATCGAATTTCCGCTCTGAACAATCCCTTTCTGATTACCTCAAATCCCAAAATATCGTTGCTATTGCTGGCATTGACACCCGCAAGCTGACACGTATTTTGCGTGAAAAAGGTGCGCAGGGCGGTGCCATCCTGGTTGGTGCTGATGCTGAAAAAGCCATTGCGCTGGCCAAGTCTTTCCCCGGCCTGTCTGGCATGGATCTGGCCAAGGTTGTGTCTGCCAAGCAGGCTTATGACTGGACTGAGACCGAATGGGTATTGGGTCAGGGTTATGGCCAGTTGCAAAATCCAAAATTCCATGTCGTCGCTTTTGACTTCGGCGTCAAGCGCAATATCTTGCGTATGCTGGCACAGCGTGGCTGCAAGGTTACTGTATTGCCTGCGCAATCCAGTGCTGCCGATGTGCTGGCACTGAACCCTGATGGCGTGTTTTTATCGAATGGTCCTGGTGACCCTGAACCATGCGATTACGCAATTGTTGCCACCAAGGAATTGATCGAGAAGGGCGTTCCTACCTTTGGTATCTGCCTCGGTCATCAAATCATGGCGCTGGCATCCGGTGCTAAAACCCTCAAGATGAAATTTGGTCACCACGGTGCCAACCATCCTGTGCAGGATCTGGATACCAGGCAGGTATTGATTACCTCGCAAAACCACGGTTTCGCAGTCGATGCGGCAACTTTGCCAGCCAACTGCCGCGTCACCCACGTGTCTTTGTTTGATGGCTCGCTGCAAGGCTTTGTCCGTACTGATAAACCAGCTTTCTGCTTCCAGGGTCACCCTGAAGCCTCACCGGGTCCGCATGATATTGCCTACCTGTTTGACCGCTTCACCGCGATGATGGCCAAGGCAAAGACAGGAGAATAAGAGAATGCCAAAACGTAACGACATAAAAAGTATTTTGATTATCGGCGCTGGCCCCATCATCATTGGTCAGGCTTGTGAATTCGATTATTCGGGTGCGCAGGCTTGCAAGGCTTTGCGTGAAGAAGGTTACCGCGTGATTCTGGTCAACAGCAATCCGGCAACTATCATGACTGACCCGGAAATGGCCGATGTAACTTACATCGAACCTATCACCTGGCAAGTCGTTGAACGCATCATCGACAAAGAAAAACCGGATGCGATTCTGCCAACCATGGGTGGCCAGACGGCCTTGAATTGCGCACTGGATCTGCACCGTCATGGCGTGCTGACCAAATACAATTGCGAACTCATCGGCGCTTCTCCAGAAGCCATCGACAAGGCCGAAGACCGCTTGAAATTCAAGAACGCAATGACCAAGATTGGTCTGGGTTCTGCACGTTCCGGCGTCGCTCATACTATGGATGAAGCCTGGGTAGTGCAAAAGGATGTTGGCTTCCCCGTCATCATCCGCCCATCTTTCACCATGGGTGGTACAGGCGGTGGTATCGCCTATAATCCGGAAGAATTCGAGACGATTTGCAAACGCGGTCTGGAAGCATCTCCTACCAATGAATTGCTGATTGAAGAATCACTGATAGGCTGGAAAGAATATGAGATGGAAGTCGTGCGCGACAAGGCCGACAACTGCATCATCGTCTGCTCCATCGAAAATCTGGACCCTATGGGCGTGCATACCGGTGACTCCATTACTGTCGCACCGGCACAGACCTTGACGGATAAAGAATACCAGATCATGCGTAATGCCTCTTTGGCAGTGCTGCGTGAAATTGGTGTGGATACCGGTGGTTCCAACGTACAGTTTTCCATCAATCCTGCTGATGGCCGCATGATCGTCATTGAGATGAACCCACGTGTATCGCGTTCATCTGCATTGGCATCGAAAGCGACGGGTTTCCCAATTGCTAAAATTGCTGCCAAGCTGGCAGTTGGTTTCACGCTCGATGAATTGCGTAATGAAATTACTGGCGGGGCTACGCCAGCTTCTTTCGAGCCTTCGATCGATTACGTCGTCACCAAGATCCCGCGTTTCGCATTTGAAAAATTCCCGCAGGCAGATAACCGCCTGACGACACAGATGAAATCTGTCGGTGAAGTGATGGCTATTGGCCGCACTTTCCAGGAATCTTTCCAGAAAGCCTTGCGTGGCCTGGAAGTTGGCGTCGATGGCATGAATGAAAAAACCCAGGACCGCGAAACCCTGGAAAAAGAACTCGGCGAGCCTGGCCCAGACCGTATCTGGTATGTTGGCGATGCTTTTGCTCAAGGCTTTACGCTGGAAGAAGTGCATCAGTTGACGCATATCGACCCATGGTTCCTGGTGCAGATCAAGGACATCGTGGATATCGAATTGTGGCTGGATGAACAGTCGCTCGACAGCGTCGATAAAGCCCTGATGCTGCAACTGAAGCAAAAAGGTTTCTCTGACCGTCGTCTGGCAAAATTGTTGAAAACGACTGACACAGCGATTCGTGAAAAACGTAAAGCTTTGAACGTGCGCCCAGTCTATAAGCGTGTAGATACTTGCGCCGGTGAATTCGCGACGAATACAGCTTACATGTATTCAACGTACGAAGAAGAGTGCGAATCGAACCCGACCGACAAGAAAAAAATCATGGTATTGGGCGGAGGCCCTAACCGTATCGGCCAGGGTATTGAATTTGATTATTGCTGCGTGCATGCCGCATTTGCGCTGCGCGAAGATGGTTATGAAACCATCATGGTCAACTGCAATCCTGAAACCGTTTCTACTGATTACGACACGTCCGACCGTCTGTATTTTGAACCACTGACGCTGGAAGATGTGCTGGAAATCGTTGAAAAAGAAAAGCCGGTCGGCGTCATCGTGCAATACGGTGGTCAGACACCTTTGAAGCTCGCTCTCGATTTGGAAGCCAATGGCGTGCCTATCGTCGGTACTTCACCAGACATGATCGATGCTGCGGAAGACCGTGAACGCTTCCAGAAAATGCTGCAAGACCTGGGCTTGCGTCAGCCGCCTAACCGTACTGCGCGCACTGAAACTGATGCGCTGGCATTGGCGCAAGAGATTGGTTATCCGTTGGTAGTGCGTCCATCTTATGTGCTCGGTGGCCGTGCGATGGAAATCGTCCATGAGCAGCGTGATCTTGAGCGTTACATGCGTGAAGCCGTCAAGGTTTCGCATGATTCTCCAGTCTTGCTGGACCGCTTCCTGAATGATGCGATTGAAGTCGACGTCGATTGCCTGTCTGATGGTGAGCGCACCTTCATCGGTGGCGTCATGGAGCATATCGAACAGGCTGGTGTCCACTCCGGTGACTCTGCATGTTCCTTGCCGCCTTACTCTTTGTCGCAAGAAACCATTGCTGAACTCAAGCGCCAGACCGCTTTGATGGCAAAAGGTTTGAATGTTGTCGGCCTCATGAATGTGCAGTTTGCGATTCAGCAGCAAGATGGCAAAGACGTCGTGTTCGTGCTGGAAGTGAACCCGCGTGCGTCACGTACCGTGCCTTATGTATCCAAGGCGACTGGCCTGCAACTGGCGAAGATTGCTGCCCGTTGCATGGTTGGTCAGTCACTTGATTCACAAGGCATAGGTGCTGAAGTCGTACCGCCTTACTTTAGTGTCAAGGAAGCGGTATTCCCGTTCGTAAAATTCCCTGGCGTTGATACCATCCTCGGCCCTGAGATGAAATCGACCGGTGAAGTCATGGGTGTAGGTAAAACCTTTGGTGAAGCCTTCGTGAAATCACAATTGGGTGCGGGCGTGAAATTGCCAACTTCCGGCAAGGTTTTCCTGAGCATCAAGAACAGTGATAAACCACGCGGCGTGAAAGTGGCTCGTGATCTGGTTGAAATGGGTTTCTCCATCGTTGCTACACGTGGCACAGCAACCGCGATTGCGGCTGAAGGTATCCCGGTATCTATCGTGAACAAGGTTGTCGAAGGTCGTCCGCATGTTGTAGACATGATCAAGAACAATGATATTGCCATGGTCATCAATACGGTAGAAGAAAAGCGCAATGCGATTACAGATTCACGCGCTATTCGTACCTCTGCATTGATTGCCCGTGCAACAACGTTCACGACCATAGCCGGTGCCGAGGCTGCAGTCGAAGGTATGCGCCATCTCAATGAATTACATGTTTATGATTTACAAGGTCTGCATAAAACCTTAAACTGATAGAAATAACAGTGTCCCCGGGCAGTAATCCCAGGGAAGCTTGAACTTCGATACAGAGGTCACAAAGGCATCGGTAGTGCTGGTGTCTGACGTGGCCTCTGTATTTTTACTTTTATGAGTGTGAATGATATGAGTACAGTACCTGTCACCAAGTTCGGCGCAGAATTGCTTAAGAAAGAATTGCATCTTTTAAAGACTAAAGAGCGCCCAAGTGTCATCAATGCGATCGCTGAGGCACGTGCGCAGGGCGACTTGTCTGAAAATGCCGAGTATGATGCTGCCAAAGAACGTCAGGCGTTCATCGAAGGGCGTATTGCTGATTTGGAAGGCAAGCTGGGTTCTGCACAAATCATTGATCCTAGCGCGCTGGACGCAGAAGGTCGCGTCGTGTTTGGTTCTACTGTGCATTTGGAAGATCTGGAAACTTCACAAAAAGTCAGTTACCAGATCGTTGGTGAAGATGAGGCAGACCTGAAATTGAGCAAGGTCTCCATTACTTCTCCTATAGCACGTGCCTTGATCGGCAAGTACGCTGGCGATGTGGTTGGTGTGCAAGCACCCGCCGGAGTACGTGAATATGAAGTGCTGGACGTACTGTACATTTAGTGGAGGTTTGTTGAATTTATATTCAGTCAATGAATATGAGTAGATGTAAAACGATGTAGAGTGATTTGGAAGACGTATTCTCAGGCAGAAATATTACCCGGCCTGGTTTGGCCGGGTTGAGTACTGATCAGATATCAGAGGTATTCAGGGTCAGCTATTGGCAAGCGATGATTTTTTTGCACTGCTTTGACGTGGTTTTGCACGTTTGATATTGCCGCCCTGGGTAACACGTTCATTACCTTTGACCATGACTTTGGATACAGTCGGTTTTTTGGTTCCACTTGGGCTAGGCTTGACGATGGTAACTTCGCGCATGCCTTTACCTTTTTTAACCAGTTTGGTTTCTTTTGTGCCTTCCAGTTTTGGACGGTAAACCACCAAAAGTTTACCTATATGTTGTACTGGGGCTGCATTCAGCTCGGCGCAGATGGTATCGTACATACCTATGCGTGCTTCTCTATCATCGCCAAATACGCGTACCTTGATCAGGCCATGGGCATTCAGGCCAGCATCAATTTCTTTGATAACAGCAGGAGTCAATCCAGCTTCGCCGATTAATACGATAGGTTTCAGTGCATGTGCTTCGGAGCGGAGTTCGCTTCTTTCAGCGGGCGTAAGTTTTAACATAGTAATTCCTTTAAAAGCAGTATTTTACGCGAATGGCAAAGAATAAATTCAATCAAAATTGGGTTCACGACCATATTAATGATCCTTATGTGAAACTTGCACAAAAGGAAGGCTATCGTGCGCGCGCCGTTTACAAGCTAAAAGAAATAGATGAATCTGAAAAACTGATACGTCCAGGGCAAATTATTGTTGATTTGGGTGCGACGCCCGGTAGCTGGTCACAGTATGTAAGGAATAAACTGGCAGGTAAAGAAGGTGGTGGCATCATGGGTGAAATTTTTGCCCTTGACATGTTACCCATGGACCCTATCGCCGACGTGCAATTCATACAAGGCGATTTTCGTGAAGATGAAGTGCTGGATCAATTGGAATCTAAATTGTTAGGCCGCAAAGTTGACTTGGTTCTATCAGATATGGCCCCAAATCTGTCTGGCAACTCAACCGTTGACTCTGCCCGTGTCGAATATATTATCGAATTGGCAGTCACTTTTTCCAAGGCACATCTCAAACCGGGTGGTGCTTTGCTGGTGAAATGCTTTCACGGACCCAGCTATAACAACATTTTCACACTATTTAAAGATGAATTTAAAACAGTGGTCAACAAGAAGCCAAAAGCCAGTAAGGACAAGTCTTCCGAGATATTTTTGCTCGGCAGAGGCTTGAAAAACCCCGAATAATTGCATTTACCTCTTGATAATCATCAATATCGCCAACATATGCTGGCTAGCAAGCTCTACCCAATGGGGGTAGAATGAACGTTTACAGTATCAAATGGCGCATCCTGCCTTCAAGGAGTTCTCGTGAATAATATGTTTTCAAAAGCTGCTATATGGGTGGTCGTTGCCCTGGTGCTTTTTACACTTTTTAAGCAGTTTGATGGAAAAGGTATCGGTGCTGGCGTTAAGCCCATCCCGTATTCCGAGTTCCTGGATGAGGTCAAAGCCAAGCACATCAAGGATGCCACCATCGATGAAGCCAATCGCTCCATTGTGGCGACCAATTCAGAAGGCATTAAAGTCAAATCCCAGATCACAGTGCTCGACAAGGGCTTGATCCGTGATTTAGTGGACAGCGGCGTCAAGTTTGATGTCAAACAGCCTGAAGAACAGTCTTTCCTGTCGCAAGTCTTCATTTCCTGGTTCCCGATGCTGTTGCTGATTGGCGTCTGGGTATTCTTTATGCGCCAGATGCAGGGCGGCGGTAAAGGTGGAGCATTCTCCTTTGGTAAGTCCAAAGCCAGGATGCTGGATGACACCAATAATAACGTCACCTTTGCCGATGTTGCAGGTTGCGATGAGGCCAAAGAAGAAGTCAGCGAAATCGTTGATTTCTTGCGTGACCCTACCAAATTCCAAAAATTGGGTGGTCGCATTCCTCGTGGTGTGTTGATGGTTGGTCCCCCAGGTACTGGTAAAACTTTGATTGCCCGTGCGATTGCGGGTGAGGCAAAAGTGCCATTCTTCACAATCTCCGGTTCTGATTTCGTTGAAATGTTCGTCGGTGTGGGTGCTTCCCGCGTTCGCGACATGTTTGAAAACGCCAAAAAACATGCACCTTGTATCATCTTTATTGATGAGATTGATGCTGTTGGCCGTCATCGCGGTGCTGGTATGGGCGGTGGTAATGATGAGCGCGAACAGACTCTGAATCAGATGTTGGTTGAGATGGATGGTTTTGAAGCCAATTCCGGTGTCATTGTGATCGCTGCAACTAACCGTGCTGACGTATTGGATAAAGCCTTGCTGCGCCCAGGTCGTTTTGACCGTCAGGTGTCTGTTGGCTTGCCAGATATTCGCGGCCGTGAACAAATCCTGAACGTTCATATGCGTAAGGTGCCTATCTCTGCTGACGTCAAGGCCGATATTCTGGCGCGTGGTACTCCTGGTTTCTCCGGTGCTGACCTGGCTAATCTGGTCAATGAAGCAGCCTTGTTCGCCGCAAGGCGCAATAAGCGTCTGGTCGAAATGATGGATTTTGAAGATGCAAAAGACAAAATCTTCATGGGCCCAGAACGTCGTTCCATGGTCATGCGTGAAGATGAACGCAGGAACACTGCTTATCATGAGTCCGGTCATGCTGTGATCGCCAAACTCATGCCTAAGGCTGATCCTGTCCATAAGGTCACCATCATGCCGCGTGGCTTTGCCTTGGGTCTGACCTGGCAATTGCCTGAGCATGATCAGATCAGTGGTTACAAAGACAAAATGCTGGAAGAAATTTCCATCCTGTTTGGTGGTCGTATTGCAGAAGAAATTTTCGTTGGTCAAATGTCTACGGGCGCTTCAAACGACTTTTCCCGTGCAACCAAGCTGGCACGCTCGATGGTGACGCGCTTTGGTATGTCTGACAGCATGGGCGTGATGGTCTATGAAGATAGTCAGAGTGAAGGTTATTTTGGCGGCCCGTCCAAAACCATTTCCGAGGCAACTCAGCAAAAAGTGGATGCAGAAATTCGCAGTATTCTGGATACCCAATATGCTTTGTCTCGCAAACTTCTGGAAGAAAACCGCGACAAGGTAGAAGCCATGACCAAGGCCTTGCTGGATTGGGAAACCATTGATGCAGACCAGGTCAATGACATCATGAATGGTGTGGACCCACGTCCGCCAAAACAAGGACAAACAAGCAGCCGTCCTTCTTCTGGCAGCTCTTCTGGTGGGGTATCTCCAAGCGCAACTGCACCGGCCTGAGTTACTCTACAAATATTGCACAATTAATTTTTGAATTTCATGTACAAGGGTGGGGATTATTCCTCACCCTTCGTCATTTTAAAAAATGAAATATTTTCAATGTGGCCGTTTTCGCTATCCTTTGCGCGGAGCTCAGTCCAGAACCCTGGTCATGGGCGTGCTGAACATCACGCCTGATTCTTTTTCTGATGGCGGCAAATACCTGAATCTGGAAAGCGCCATCGCCCGCGCTGAACAGATGATAGAAGATGGCGTCGATATCATCGACATCGGTGGTGAATCCAGTCGTCCTGGCTCTGCGCCTTTGCCACTGGACGAAGAATTGAACCGGGTCATGCCTGTTATCTACGCTTTGCGCGATTGTGGCAAGCCCTTGTCCATAGACACGTATAAGCCGCAAGTCATGCGCGAGGCGCTGATTGCCGGTGTCGATATGATTAATGATATCCAGGGTTTTCGTTCGCCTGAATCTATCGCTGCCGTGCAAAATGCAGATGCTGCCTTATGCGTCATGCACATGCAAAATACGCCTGAAGACATGCAGCTCAGTCCTGAATATGCTGACGTCAATCAGGAAGTGAAGACATTTTTACGTGAGCGACTTAACGCGCTGGCAGATGCAGGTGTGGAAGCAAACCGTATCTGCCTTGACCCTGGTTTTGGCTTTGGCAAAACTTTGGAACATAATACGACCATGTTCAGGCACTTGCCGCAACTCCAGCAAGAGTTGGGCCTGCCCGTGCTGGTCGGCGTCTCACGCAAATCCATGATAGGTGGCTTGACTGGCCGTGCGGCTCCAGAACGCATGGCAGGCAGCATCGCAGCAGCCCTGCTGGCAAAACAAATGGGCGCAAACATTATTCGTGTGCATGACGTGGCAGAAACTGTCGATGCATACAAAATCTGGGATGCATTATCCCCTTGATGAGCAGGAAGACTATGAGCAGAAAATATTTTGGTACAGATGGTATACGCGGCAAAGTGGGTGTTGCACCGATTACGCCTGATTTTGTCATGCGTCTGGGCTTTGCCGCAGGCAAGGTGCTGGCGCAAGCCAACGTCACCGGTGACGCCCGCCCCACAGTCTTGATAGGCAAGGACACCCGCATCTCAGGCTATTTGCTGGAAGCTTCGCTGGAAGCAGGCTTTGCCGCAGCAGGTGTGGATGTCATGCTCTCAGGCCCGGCTCCAACCCCGGCAGTGGCTTACCTGACACGCGCATTGCGCCTGTCTGCAGGTGTCGTGATCTCCGCTTCGCACAATCCCTTTGATGACAATGGCATCAAGTTCTTTTCAGCCAATGGCAACAAGCTGGCCGATGAAGTTGAACTTGCCATCGAAGCAGAACTTGAACGCCCCATGCAATGCGTGAGTTCAGAGAAACTCGGCAAAGCGCGCCGCTTGAGTGATGCCAACGGGCGTTATATAGAATTTTGCAAAAGCACTTTCCCGGCAGAACTGGATCTGCGCGGGCTGAAGATTGTTGTCGACTGCGCCCACGGCGCCGCCTACGATATTGCCCCCCATGTCTTCCATGAACTGGGTGCGGATGTCATTGCCATCGGCAATCAACCGAATGGCCTCAACATCAATGACAAGGTCGGTGCTACATCGCCTGACGCACTGTCCCTGGCCGTACGTGCCAACCATGCTGACCTGGGTATTGCCCTGGATGGCGACGCCGACCGCTTGCTGATGGTAGATAGGCACGGCAAGATTTATAACGGTGACCAGCTCCTGTATCTGATGGTGCTGGACCGTATGGCGATCGGTAAAGTTGATGGCGTAGTCGGCACCTTGATGACGAATATGGCAGTCGAAGTCGCGTTCAAAAAACTGGGTGTAGGCTTTGTCCGCGCCAAAGTAGGCGACCGCTATGTGCTTGAGCAAATGCAAGAGCGCGGCTGGCTCTTGGGTGGCGAGGGCTCAGGCCATCTCCTGTGCCTGGACAAGCATACAACTGGCGACGGCATAGTTTCAGCCTTGCAGGTATTGTCTGCATTAAGGCGCAATGGCAAAAACCTGGATGAATGCTTTGATGATCTGGAATTATTCCCACAGACCTTATTGAATATCAAAGTACCCGCCGGTTTCGACTGGCAAAAAAACGAGAAACTGGTTGCCGAGAAACAAACGGTTGAAGCCGAACTGGCAGACCGGGGCAGGGTGCTGATACGCGCATCCGGCACCGAACCTTTGGTGCGCGTCATGGTTGAAGCGGAAGACGCAGAACTGGCGTCGACTAGTGCACGCCGCCTGGCAGATTGCATTCCGCCAGCAATCTAAGTAAATTCGCTATCAGGAGTGGTTTCATTCTTGAAAGTGAGAGCGATACCATGTACTATTCAGCCTTCAGTTTTTAGGTCGCCAAACATCAGTTTTGCTAGCCATCAACAAGACTGTCCATAGCTCAGTTGGATAGAGCACGAGCCTTCTAAGCTCGGGGTCGCACGTTCGATTCGTGCTGGACAGGCCAAGAGATTCAGTCTGAACCCCTGCGGGCAATGCAGGGGTTTTTTTGTTTGCAAGCTTGATAAATAGTTGCTTTGAGCGAATTAATTTGCGACTATTTGCAAATAGTTAAACTCCATTTTCCTGACAATGTATTTAAAAAAAATAAGCATTGGCCTTATGCTGGTTTTACTGGCACTGACCACACGAATTTCCTGTGCTGATGAAGCTGCCGATCGTCAAAAAATTGAAGTGACGGTACAGCAGTTATCCATCAACGAAAATTTTGCCGAACTCGAACAGATGGCAAGAACTTTCCGTGCACCACAAGCACGCACTTCGAGTGGCTTGTGGAAACTGACACTTTTTTACATAGGTCTTTCCAGATCATTAAAGGATGATAGAAATGATGATCAGGTATGGTCTGGAATAGAAGCTCGCATCAGTAAGTGGCAACGTGCTTACCCTGATTCTGCTGTTGCTCAACTCGCTTATGCTGAGATGCTGATCAATCGTGCATGGGCTATCAGAGGACGTGGGTTCGCTGGTGAGGTTGAGAAAAAAAACTGGAAGCCTTTCTACGACTATATAGAAAAAGCAAGAGTCTATCTTGAGGAACATAAAAAGACAGCCTCAAAAGACCCGTACTGGTATCAGCAAATGGAAAATATTGCCAAATATCAGAGCTGGACAGAGGATAAGATGACACGTCTGGTAGACGAGGGCTTGAGCAAAATGCCCCAATTTTATCCTCTGTACTTTGGCGCTATTGATTATTACGTGCCCAAATGGGGTGGAAATGCCCATGCGGTAGAAAAATTTGCACGCAAAGCACTGGAGAGAACCAGTTCTACTGAGGGATTTGGCATGTATGCGCGCGTCTATTGGTATGCTTCGCAGACGCAATACGGCAATACCCTGTTTACCGATTCCCTGGTAGATTGGCCCGTAATGAAAAAAGGAATAGATGACGTTTTAATTAAATTCCCTGATCCGTGGAATATCAATCACTTCGCTAAGTTTGCTTGTGACGCAAAAGACAAGAAAAAAACTGCCGAACTTATCGCCATGATTAAATCGGACCTGTTGCCTGAAGTCTGGGGTTCCCAATTTGCCTTTGAACATTGCAGGCGTTGGTCTGGTACTCCCTGATGTAATTGTCAAATATTGCTAACAAAAGCAAGGCAATGAATTTGTCTTGCTCGTGCGTTGCTTTTTTTGTCCACTTACCATCCAGTTTTCGTCACCTTACCTCACTGCTATGTCAAACCGATGTTGCAATTCGCCATCATTGCCACATTTGCTCATCCTGTCTTTCAGGCTATACTCTGATCAAGCAATACCTCTTGTGAAGCAGGGAATTTGATCAGAATTCAATGCGAACATAATCAAATTGTTATTACTCATTGCAATTTGAAGCAGGGTTTTTCTGAAGTTTTTCATGTTGAAAATATAAAAATTAGAATGCATGGGGACGTAAAAAAGAGGGTGAACATGCTCCCGCGATTTTTTCTTTTCATTGCAGTCTGATTTCCACCCTCCGTCTTTTTCGGATACTCAGGAAAATGTATGAATCAATTGTCGCGTTTGAAGATTAGCGGTCGCTTGGCCCTGGGTTTTGGCCTGGTCATTTTGCTGTCTTGCGGTCTACTCGTCCTTGGTTTGTTCCGGCTAAGTCAGTTGCAGGCCTCCACAGACTATATTTTCAATACCAAGGTTGCCAGCCTGGATGCTGCCACTGATATGCGCGAGCAAGGTCGAGCGCTAGCTTTAGTGTTGCGAAAAATGACTGCGCCCAGCGATATGGCTGAAGCAGATCGTGAAACTAAAAAACTGGCCAAGATACTTGAAGGCTATGATGCTTCCGAACTGGCAGCAAAAAAACTGATCGACGACAAAAACGGAAAAGATACACTGCAGAATTCTGTTGATCAAAAACGCCAGGTGCTGGCGATTGCCAACAAGATCAAAGGCCTGGTTGCAGAAGGAAATTATTTCGATGCCGCCTCATTATTGCAGACAGAATTTAATGCGCCCAATGAAAAATGGATGCTGGCTTTAACTGAGTTGGCCAACCAGCAGCATAAGGCCATGAAGGCGGCATATGATGAATCCCTGACTAATTACAAAAATGCCAGGCTGGGTATGCTGATCATCGGCGTTCTGACGATAGTGATAGGTTCTGTCGCTGCCTGGCTGATAGCCAGAACCATTGCTGGTCCTATCAAACGTGCTGCCATTATCGCGGATCAAATTGCCAATGGTGATTTAACTCAGCACGTGGACGCAAGTGGTACAGATGAAATCGGTGACTTGCTGCATTCCCTGCAGATGATGCAGGAAAACCTCTTGAATACGATCTCCAAGATCAAGACAGGTACCGAAACCATCACCGTTGCCTCACAAGAGATCGCCTCAGGTAACGCCGATTTGTCCAGTCGCACAGAATCACAAGCCAGCTCACTGGAAGAAACAGCCAGTTCCATGGAGGAGCTGACCAGCACGGTCAGGCAAAATGCCGACAATGCACGCCAGGCCAATCAACTGGTGGTATCTGCATCCGGTGTAGCCGTCAAAGGTGGCGCTGTGGTTGGTCAGGTAGTGAATACTATGGGTTCAATCAAGGAAAGTTCACGTAAGATTGTTGACATCATCGGCGTCATTGATGGCATTGCCTTCCAGACCAATATTCTGGCCTTGAATGCCGCAGTAGAAGCTGCCCGTGCAGGTGAACAAGGCCGTGGCTTTGCCGTGGTCGCTGCAGAAGTGCGTAACCTGGCACAACGCAGTGCCAGTGCTGCCAAAGAGATCAAGTCCCTCATAAGCGATTCGGTAGACAAGGTCGATCAGGGTAGT
>JACQDX010000141.1 GCA_016200895.1 Burkholderiales bacterium | reverse complement strand
CGCTTTGATACGACTGCCAAACTGGTTTCTTACCTGCACGGCACACGTATTGGTGTAGTTGTTGAATTTGATGGTGCAGATGAGCAAGTCGGTAAAGATGTAGCGATGCACATTGCTGCGATGAAACCAGTATCTTTGTCTTCCGACCAGGTTCCTGCTGAGCTGATCGAAAAAGAGCGCTCTGTAGCAGCTCTGAAAGCAGCAGAATCCGGTAAGCCAGCGGAGATCGTAGCAAAAATGGTTGAAGGTTCCGTACAGAAATTCCTGAAGGAAGTTTCTTTGCTGAATCAAACATTCGTTAAGAATGACAAGCAAACAGTTGAGCAGATGTTGAAATCTGTTAATACAACTGTTAAGGCATTCACCATGTTTGTAGTTGGTGAAGGCATTGAGAAGAAGCAAGATGACTTTGCCGCAGAAGTGGCCGCGCAAGTGGCTGCAGCAAAACAAGCGTAATTGGCGAAATAAAAAACGGGCCGAAAGGCCCGTTTTTTTAAATCCAGCGATTGTAAGTATTTGTGTCTGAGCATCAAATTTGTGTATTCAGGTGTAAATATGAGTGGATGGTGCTCCATTTGCTTTGTGTATTGCCTGACCGGGCTAGTTTACAAATCAAATGGTCATTGAAGTGCCTTATCCAGGCAACTTCATCCAGTACGCATTTTTTAAATTATTTAAACTACCAGAAGGAGTCCTATCATGACAAAACCTGCTTACAAGCGTGTGCTCTTGAAGCTCTCTGGCGAAGCCCTGATGGGCGATGATCCGTTTGGCATTAACCGTGCGACGATAGAGCGTATGGTGGCCGATGTGGCCGAAGTATCAAGAATGGGTGTAGAGCTGGCCATCGTTATCGGTGGTGGTAATATCTTCCGTGGCGTGGCACCTGGTGCGCAAGGTATGGACAGGGCTACTGCTGATTACATGGGTATGTTGGCGACAGTCATGAATGCCCTGGCATTGTCAGATGCAATGCGCCAGGTCGGTTTGACTTCACGTGTCATGTCAGCAATCGCCATTGACCAGGTCGTTGAGCCTTATGTGCGCCCTAAAGCCTTGCAATATCTGGAAGAAGGCAAAGTCATTGTGTTTGCTGCAGGCACCGGCAATCCTTTCTTTACTACCGACACAGCCGCTGCTTTGCGCGGTTCGGAAATTGGTGCTGAAATCGTCTTGAAAGCGACCAAGGTTGATGGCGTATATACCGCGGATCCTAAAAAAGATGCCACGGCTACACGCTATACAACGATTTCATTTGACGAAGCCATTGCTCGTCACCTGCAAGTCATGGATGCAACTGCCTTTGCTCTTTGCCGTGATCAGAAACTGCCTATCAAGGTATTTTCCATTATTAAACCGGGTGCATTGAAGAATGTCATTCTGGGGGGAGACGAGGGCACCTTAGTGCACGTATAATCCTGCACTTTGGATTGTTTCATATTAATTCGGCAAGGAGCGCGGCAAGACCCGTCGCTCATGCCAAGATGTACAGGAGAACGCTATGAGCGTAGCAGAGATTAAAAAAAGTTCTGACCAGCGTATGCAAAAGTCTATTGAGACTTTGAAGGCTGATTTGTCCAAAGTCCGTACCGGCCGTGCCCACACCGGCATTCTGGATCATGTCCAGGTTGATTATTACGGCACACCTACCCACATCACTCAGGTTGCCAATGTGACTTTGATCGATGCGCGCACGATTGGTGTGCAGCCTTGGGAAAAGAAAATGTTGGGCGCGATTGAAAAAGCAATCCGTGATGCTGATCTGGGCTTGAACCCGTCATCTCAAGGTGAACTGATTCGTGTGCCAACTCCGCCGCTGACAGAGGAGCGCCGTAAGGAAATGGTCAAGCTGGTCAAGACGGAAGGCGAGAGCGCCAAGATCGCGATACGTAACATCCGCCGTGATTCCAATGAGTCTCTGAAAAAGTTGCTGAAAGAAAAAGAATGCTCGGAAGATGATGAGCGTCGTGCGCAAGATGATATCCAAAAGTTGACAGACAAGTTTGTTGCCGAAGTGGACAAGCTGCTGGCTGACAAAGAAAAAGAAGTGTTGACAGTTTAGTCGTCGCCCGCGTATCAACACATTCTGGATTTACATGACCCATACAAGTTCCACCAAGGAAATTCCGGCAGTTGGCGCAATTCCTAAACATATCGCAATTATTATGGATGGCAACGGGCGCTGGGCAACCAAGCGCTTTTTACCGCGTGTCGCCGGGCATGTAAAGGGCGTCGAGGCGGTCAGGGGCATCGTTGAGGCCTGTGCCCGCCGCGGCGTTTCTTACTTGACCTTTTTTGCATTCAGCTCAGAAAACTGGCGTCGCCCCGCTGAAGAGGTGTCACTATTGATGCGTTTGTTTGTGACCGCTCTTGAAAAAGAAGTGGCGAAGATGCACGCCAATAATATACGCCTGAAAGTGGTTGGCGACCTCACACGCTTTGATCCGCAATTGCAGAAAATGATAGCTGCTGCAGAGCAAAAAACTGCCAGTAATCAAGGCTTGACCGTGACCATCTGCGCCAATTACGGTGGGCGCTGGGACATCATGCAAGCCATGAACCGCCTGCAAAAAGAGCGCGTGGCAGCAGGGCAGGCCGATCAGGAAATAACAGAAGACCAGCTTGCAGCCTATCTGTCGATGGCTTATGCGCCTGAGCCTGACTTGTTTATCCGTACCGGTGGTGAGACGCGCATTTCAAATTTCCTGCTCTGGCAACTGGCGTATAGTGAGTTGTATTTTACGGATACGTTCTGGCCTGATTTTGATTCGGAGGCTTTGGATTTGTCCATTTCATCTTATCAAAACCGCGAACGTCGCTTTGGACGTACCAGTGCGCAAGTAACCGAACAATCTGTCCAGCAAGAAAGCAAGTAATGCTTAAAACTCGTGTTCTGACTGCTCTGGTTCTGCTGGCCATTTTGCTGCCAGTACTGTATTCGGCCAATTTTTATGCTTTTTCTGTGTTGGCAGTCGCCTTTTTCGCTGCTGCGATGTGGGAATGCCAGCGCCTGTTTAAAAAGCCTGGCCCTATTATCATGGCTGCGCTGTGGGTAGGTTTGCTGGTTTATTGCTTATTTCATCTGGCAGATTTCTCGCATCCCTTGCTGTTTGCGCTGAGTACGGCATTCTGGGCTTTCAGATTGGTTCCAACGCTGGCCAGAGGTTTGCCTGAGACGCATAATTTTTCCAGCGGCATGCTGAGCACCTTGTATGGCATTAGTATTTTTGCCTGCTTCGTGGCGATTGCGATTTTCTTCCAGCGTTCACCGATGTATCTGTTTTCTGTCATGGCCATCGTCTGGATTGCCGACATTGGTGCCTATTTTTCTGGTAAAGCATTCGGCAAGCGAAAACTGGCACCGACTATTTCTCCTGGTAAATCGTGGGAAGGTGCTATCGGTGGCTGGATCTGTGTATTGATACTGGCGGCGGCAACCAGCTTTATTCCTGCATTGGAAAATACTTTTACTGCGCAATTAGTCGCCAGAAAAGGATGGCTCATCTTTGTCTGTGCCATGACCTTGATTACCGCCGCCAGTGTAGTGGGCGATTTGTTTGAATCTTCGTTGAAGCGCCGCGTCGGCATGAAAGACAGCAGCAATCTTTTGCCTGGGCATGGTGGTGTACTCGACAGGATAGATGCATTGATACCTGTGCTTCCTCTGGCAGCCTTAGTGGACTTGTGGCGATAAAATACATGCAGAAAAAACAGCAATTATGCATATTGGGGTCTACCGGCTCCATAGGCGTATCGACACTGGATGTCGTCGCGCGTCATCCTGATCGCTACGGTGTTTTTGCATTGACCGCACATACCCAGGTAGCAAAACTGGCTGAGCAATGTGCACAGTTTTTACCTCAGGTTGTAGTCGTCGGTACTGCACAGGCAGCAGATGAGTTGGCCATTCTGTTAAAAGAAGAGCATTTGCCTCAAATCCAGATACTGTTTGGCCGTGATGCACTGTGTGCCGTTGCCAGTGCCAGTGAGTGTGATAGCGTGATGGCAGCCATTGTTGGCGCTGCTGGCTTGCCAGCGTCGCTGGCTGCGGCAAAGGCGGGCAAGAAGGTATTGCTGGCGAATAAAGAAGCACTGGTTATGTCTGGCCAGTTATTTATCGATGCCATCAAAGACAGCGGCGCTACTTTGCTGCCAATTGATAGCGAACACAATGCCATTTTTCAATGCTTGCCTGGCAACTATAACCGTCACCCAGGGCAGCATGGCATACACAAGATATTGTTGACCGCCTCTGGCGGGCCATTCTTGAACAGGGATGTAAATACCCTGGACGATGTGACGCCTGAACAGGCGGTAGCCCACCCTAATTGGGTCATGGGACGTAAAATCTCTGTCGATTCAGCGACGATGATGAATAAGGGCCTGGAGGTTATTGAGGCGCACTGGTTGTTTGCCACGCCAGCAGAGCAGATCGAGGTCGTTATCCATCCGCAAAGTGTGATTCATTCCATGGTGTCTTATACTGATGGTTCGGTTATCGCACAAATGGGTAACCCAGACATGCGTATACCTATCGCCTACGGCATGGCTTATCCTGAGCGCATTGCCTCCGGAGTTGCGCCGCTGGACTTGCTGAAAGTCGCCAGTCTGAATTTTATCAAACCAGATTTTCAACGCTTTCCTTGTCTGCAATTAGCCTATGATGCCTTGAAAGAAGGTAAATCTGCCGCAACTATATTGAACGCAAGTAATGAAATTGCTGTCCAAGCATTTTTAGATAAGAGAATAGGCTTTCGCATGATCAATCAGGTCATAGAGTATACGTTGTGCAAGGTGGCTGCGACAGAAGCGCCTGATCTGGAAAGCATACTCGCCTGTGATGCAGAAGCGCGCCGTGTTGCTGGATCAATGATCTCCTCATGATTGTCTTACACCAAATTCTAGCTTTCCTTGTGACCTTGGGCATATTGGTCACTATCCATGAATTCGGGCACTATATTGTCGCGCGCTGGTGCGGCGTCAAGGTTTTGCGCTTTTCTCTGGGTATGGGCAAAGTCATTTACTCAAAACGCTTGGGTAAAGACCAGACTGAATGGGCCATCTCCATTCTGCCACTTGGTGGTTACGTCAAAATGCTGGACGCACGTGAGATGGGGGCAGAAAATATTGATCCAAATGAACTGTCCCGCGAATTCTGCCAACAATCAGTCTGGAAGCGCATTGCCATCGTCGCTGCTGGCCCGATAGCCAATTTTCTATTGGCTATTTTCCTTTATACAGTGTTGTTTGTGCATGGTGTGCCAGAACCGGTTGCCAAAGTACGTGTAGGGTCTGAATCATCTATCGCTTATAAAGCCGGGTTGCGTTATGGGGATCTGGTTACCGCCATCAATGGCGAGCATATACAAAGCTGGTCAGAATTCCGCTGGAAAATGCTGCAGGCTGGCATCAATAGGCAAAATCCGGTACTGGAGGTACAGCGTACCTATCCTCGACAAATTAGTGGCAATGCACCAATTTCTGTAGAAATTCCACTTCAAGAACTGGGTGCAAGAGAGGCTGATGCTGATATTTTGCAGCATCTTGGCTTGAATCTTGCTGGTAGCGCAGAAGTTATTTTGGACGATTTGTTGCCTGACAGCCCCGCAATGCGTGCAGGCTTGCAGGCCGGCGACCGGATTCTTGAAATTGGACAAAAACCTTTGCTTGATGTCATAGATTTTCGTCAAATCGTCAACGCCAATCCGGATAAGCCGTTGAAACTATTGGTTGAAAGGAAAGGCAATAAGTTTGAGGTAGAGGTCACACCTGTAAGCCAGGAAGTCAGCGGGCAAACAGTGGGGCTGATGAAAGTGAAATTGCAGCCTATGGTTGCTGAAATGACAGTAGTGCAGGCAAGGCCCCTGCAAGCATTTATAAAGTCTGTTGAAAAAACCTGGGATACCAGCATCTTCAGCCTGAAAATGATGGGCAAAATATTGACTGGTAGTGTTTCTCTAAAGAACATAACCGGTCCACTGACTATCGCTGATTATGCCGAACAGACTGCCAGAACAGGCTTGATTACTTACCTTGCCTTCATAGCGGCCATCAGTATTAGCCTTGGGGTGATGAATTTACTACCGATACCGGTTTTGGATGGTGGGCATTTGTTGTATTATTCGCTGGAAGTTTTAACGGGGAAACCTTTAAAAGACCGTTACGTCGAAATGGGGCAGCGGGTCGGAGTTTTTTTGCTATTGACGATGATGGCGATAGCTTTTTTTAATGACATTGCCCGGAAAATGTCATAATAGTCGGCTTGATGACAGAAACTCATTTCAGATAGCAATATTGAGAGTATTGAAAGAAATTTATACCCAATGAAATTACATATCGAGCAGTTCACTTTAGCCCATTTTCGTCGTCATGCTTTATCTTTGGCGGCATTAGCACTTTGCACCGGAAACGCACTGGCGATTGAGCCCTTCACCGTCAAGGATATACGTGTAGAAGGCTTGCAACGGACGGAGGCTGGTACTGTATTTAGTTATTTGCCGGTAAAAGTTGGCGAACAATTTGATGACGCGAAAAGTACAACTGCGATCAAGTCCCTGTATGCAACGGGTTTCTTCAAGGATGTTCAGATAGAAGTACAAGATGGTGTATTGATCGTCTTGCTGGAAGAACGTCCCACTATTGCTGGCGTAGAATTCACTGGCACTAAAGAATTTGAAAAAGATGCACTCGTCAAAGCCTTGAAAGACATAGGCGTAGGTGAATCACGTATTTTCGATAAGGCAACAGTTGACCGTGCCGAGCAAGAACTCAAACGCCAATACCTGTCCAAGGGCTTGTATGGCATGCAAATCACTACTACCATCACACCGATAGAACGTAATCGTGTGAACGTCACTTTTGCCGTGGATGAAGGTGATGTGGCAAAGATTGCCCAAATCAATATTATTGGTAATAAAGATTTTTCTGACGGCGAAATCCGTGATTTGCTGACCTTGACGACACCTGGCTGGTTTACCTGGTACACCAAGGCCGATCAATATTCCAAGCAAAAACTGTCTGGCGATATCGAAACTTTGCGCTCGTTCTATCAAAATCGCGGTTATCTGGAAATGCAGATTTTGTCTACCCAGATTTCCATCACCCCGGACAAAAAAGACATTTACATCACCATTAATATTGATGAAGGAGATAAATATACCGTCTCCGATATCAAGCTTGAAGGCGACACCATGGGCAGGGAAGAGGAATTGGCCTCTTTGTTGTTGCTCAAAAAAGGCAATATCTATAATGCAGCTCGTCTGACTGAAAGTACCAAGCGTATTTCTGAACGCATGGGTAATTTTGGTTATGCTTTTGCTAATGTTAATGCGAATCCTACCCTGAATAAGGAAAAGAAAGAAGTTGCATTCACCATCTTTGTTGATCCAGGCAAGCGCGTTTATGTACGTCGTATCAATCTCGCCGGTAATACCCGCACCCGTGATGAAGTTATCCGCCGCGAATTCCGTCAGTTTGAAAGTTCCTGGTATGACGGTGAGAAAATCAAAACTTCACGCGACCGCGTAGAACGTCTTGGCTACTTTAAAGATGTTACGATAGAAACGCCAGAAGTGCCGACCAGTGTTGATCAAGTCGACGTCAACCTGACTGTTACTGAAAAACCTACTGGTAACCTGATGTTTGGTGCTGGTTACTCCAGTGCTGAAAGACTGACACTGACAGGTTCCATTCAGCAAGCTAATGCCTTTGGTAGCGGCGATACGATAGGGCTGGATATCAATACCAGCCGTCAAAACCGTACGATTGCTCTTTCTCATACTGATCCTTATTTCACAGATGATGGTGTAAGCCGCAATGTGGAAGTTTACATCCGCACAACACGTCCGATTATCGGTAGTATTGGTGACTATAAAATTCAGACTACTGGCGGCGCTTTACGTTTTGGCGTGCCATTCTCTGAGGTTGATACTGTCTTCTTTGGTCTTGGCTTTGAACGTACCAAGGTTGAAACTTACTATGGCAGCCCATACCGTTACCTGAAATATGTTTCGGACTATGGCACTGGCTCCAAGAATACGACGGCGATTGACTATGGTATTGGTGAAGCTGTAACAAATTCCTTCCCATTGACTGCAGCCTGGCAAAGGGATAGCCGTGATAGCGTATTGACGCCAACAATTGGTCGTTATCAGCGCGCCAACCTGGAATTGGCAGCTGTAGGCAGCTTTAAATATTATCGTGCGATTTATAATGCGCAATTATTCCAGCCTGTTTATCGCTCTTTTGTTTTGGCCTTGAACGGTGAAATCGATTACGGTCATGGTTTGGGTGGCAAGCCTTATCCATTGTTTAAGAACTTCTATGCTGGTGGTATAGGCTCGGTGCGCGGCTATGAGCCATCTTCTTTGGGTACCAAAGATCCAAATGGCGATGCACTGGGTGGTGCAACCCGCTTGCTGGCTAATGTAGAATTGCAGATTCCATTCCCGGGTGCCGATAAGTCCTTGCGCTGGTTCACTTTTGTGGACGGCGGCAATGTATTTGATGAAGGTCAAAAAATCCGGGCGAAAGACTTACGTTTTTCTGCTGGTATAGGTATAAGCTGGATATCGCCGGTTGGCCCGTTGAAGCTGAGTTTTGGTAAGGCTTTGAATGCCAAGACGGATGATAAGAAGCAGACATTCCAGTTCCAGATGGGAACAGGGTTCTAATTGCTTATGTGTGGCTGTGTTTTGTTTTAGTACGTGTTACGGAGATTATTTTGAGTCAACATACTACCCCGACCAAATTGTTGCAACGCTTGATGGTTTGTGCGGCTTGCGTTTTCAGCGTTGCTCAAGCTCAGGCGCAAGACACCAAAATAGCCATCTTTGATTCTCAAAGAGTGATGCGTGAATCCGTGCCGGCAAAAGCGGCAGAGGCCAAACTGAAAATTGAATTTCAAAAGCGTGGCGAAGAACTGGAAAATCTGGCAAAGAAATTAAAGGCGACAGCTGAGAAGTATGAAAAAGATGCGCCTTTATTGTCAGAAGCTGACCGTGTTGTTCGTCAACGTGAAATTACGGAATTGGATCAGGCCTTCAAACGCAAGCAACGTTCTTACAATGAAGATGTGAATCAACGTCAGAATGAAGAGATTGCGTCACTAGTGGAGCGCGCACAAAAAGTGATCAAACAAATTGCAGAAGTTGAAAAAATTGACCTGGTCTTGCAAGATTCTGTCTATCACAGTGCCCGTATCGACATTACTGACAAAGTTCTCAAAGCACTTTCCAAATAATTCCTATGACCGCAAGCATTCGGCTGGGTGAATTGGTCGATCGCTTCGGTGGTCAGTTGACTGGTTCACCTGATATTACCGTTACTGGCATTGCTCCTTTGAGCGAAGCCAGTGAGCAGCATATTACCTTTTTATCCAATCCTAAATTACGTCATCAGGCAGCGGCTACGCAAGCTGCTGCATTGATATTGACGCAGGCTGATTTTGAGCAAATTGGCAAAGACTATGTTGGCATCTGTTTGATTGTGCCGCAGCCTTACGTGTATTTTGCCCGAGCTGCACAATATTTTGCTTCGCTCAATGCCATACCTCCAACTATCGGTGTGCATCCTGCTGCCTGGGTTAGTTCCCATGCAATAGTTGCTGCAACTGCCAGCGTAGGCGCAAATGCCAGTATTGATGCCGAGGCGGTGATTGGTGAACATGTCGTTATCAAGCCAGGTGTAGTGATAGGTCGAGGCGTGGTGATTGGTGACAATAGCCTGATCCATGCGAATGTCAGCATTTATGACTATTGCGTCCTGGGACAGCGTTGCATTATCCATTCTGGCGCAGTGATAGGCGCTGATGGTTTTGGCTTTGCCAATGAAAAAGGCCAATGGATAAAAATCCCGCAAACGGGAAGGGTGCTGATCAGTGACGATGTAGAAATCGGTGCGAATACCAGTATAGATCGTGGTGCCCTGGCTGACACCATCATAGAAGAAGGCGTAAAGCTGGATAACCAGATACAAATAGGCCATAACTGCCACATAGGCGCGCATACTGCCATGGCAGGTTGCGTAGGTGTGGCGGGTAGTGCCAAGATAGGCAAATATTGCACATTCGGTGGTGCGGCCATGGTGCTGGGTCACCTGACCATCGTCGACAATGTGCATATTTCCTCTGCCAGCATGGTGTCGCGATCCATCCTGGAGCCGGGGCAATATACCGGTTTCTACCCATTGGCAAAAAATGCTGACTGGGAAAAAACTGCTGCAATCGTTCGCAATTTATCGGGTATGCGCGAAAAAATGCGTTACCTCGAAAAAACAATGAAAACACTGACTGAAAAAGATCATGAATAGCCTGGACATTAATCAAATCAAAGAATACCTGCCGCACCGTTACCCTATGTTGCTGGTTGATCGCGTGCTGAGCTGGGAAAATGGGAAAACCATTACCGCCATCAAGAATGTCACGGCGAACGAAGAGTTTTTTAACGGGCATTTCCCGAACAAACCCGTCATGCCTGGCGTATTGATGATAGAAGCGATGGCGCAGACTGCTGCCATCCTCTCATTCCTGACCATGGGACAAAAGCCGGATGAAAATACCATTGTGTATTTCCTTGGCATTGATGGCGCACGTTTCAAACGTCCGGTTGAACCTGGTGACCAGTTGAAAATGGAAGTCGAAATCATCAAGGTTGCGCGCGGTATCTGGAAATACAAGGCCAGGGCGACAGTCGATGGCCAATTGGCAGTAGAAGGTGAATTGATGTGCACCATGCGTACGAAAGATGAAGCGAAGGAGGGCTAATCATGCATATCCACCCAAGTGCGCTGATTGACCCTAAAGCCAAGCTGGATAGCACAGTTGAAGTGGGTGCCTATTCCATTATCGGCCCCAATGTGACGATAGCTGAGGGTACCAAGATAGGCCCGCACGTCGTCATTGAAGGACATACGACGATAGGCCGCAACAATACTTTTTACCAGTTCTCATCGATAGGTGCGGCACCGCAAGACAAGAAGTATGCGGGTGAACCTACACGTCTGGAAATTGGTGACAATAACGTCATTCGTGAATTTTGCACCTTCAACCTGGGCACGGTTCAGGATAATGGCATCACCCGCCTGGGTAACGATAACTGGATCATGGCCTATGTGCATCTGGCGCATGACTGCCAGGTCGGCAACAACGTCATATTCGCCAATAACGCCGCTTTGGCTGGTCATGTACATGTTGGTGATTGGGTGATTTTGGGTGGTTTTACCAATGTCCATCAGTTCTGCAAGATAGGTGCACATGCAATGTGCGGCATGGGCACATCCTTGTTGCAGGACGTACCGCCGTTCGTCATGTTGAATGGCAATCCGGCAGCAGCCCATGGCATTAATGTTGAAGGTTTGAAACGTCGTGGCTTTAGCCGCGAGCAAATTTCAGCCATACGCCAGTCTTATAAACTGATTTATAAATCTGGCCTGACTCTGGAAGAAGCCAAAGCAGCGATAGATGAGCAGATTGCTGAACTGGAAGCTGAGGTGGCACTTCATGTACAGTCCATGCGTCATTTCCTGGATGCTGCAACACGTGGCATCGTCCGTTAAGCTGCTGTGACGAATCAAGCTAATCGTCCCATTATTGCGATGGTAGCCGGAGAAACTTCCGGCGACATGCTAGCCAACCGCCTCCTGTCAGGCTTGCGCCCGGCTTTGCCTGATGCGCGCATGCATGGCATAGGCGGCCCACGCATGGCTGAGCATGGTTTCATCAACGACTGGCCCATGGATAAACTGTCCGTGCGTGGGCTGTTTGAAGTGCTGGCGCATTACCGTGAAATCAGCGGTATACGCAAGCAATTGCGTGAACAGTTATTGCTGGAAAAACCTGATGTTTTCATCGGCGTTGATGCGCCAGACTTTAATCTGGATCTGGAAATCCAGCTAAAGCGTGCGGGCATTCCTACCATGCATTACATTAGCCCATCGATATGGGCCTGGCGTGGTGGACGCATCAAAAAGATAGCTGAAGCAGTTTCCCACATGTTGGTGGTGTTTCCCTTTGAAGAAGAGATATACCGCAAGGCAGGTATACCAGTGACTTATGTGGGTCATCCGCTGGCGCAAGTCATCCCCATGGAAACGGACATGGCGGCCGCCAGGGACGAGCTGGGCCTGGATAAAAACGCCAGAGTGGTCACGATCTTGCCAGGCAGCCGCATGTCCGAGATCAAATACAATACTGAAGCCTTTATCCAGACAGCAAAGATACTGTGCCAGCGTGATCCGCATTTGCAAATCGTCGTGCCTATGGCTGGTGAAAAGCAGCGCAGTTATTACATCAAGCTGGTGGTTGATGCCAAGCTTGATAATGTACCGGTGTTGCTGATTGATGGCCGCTCTCATACTGCCATTGCCGCAGCAGATGCGGTACTGGTTGCATCAGGTACGGCGTCGCTGGAAGTGGCGTTGTTCAAAAAGCCTATGGTGATTGCTTACAAGATGATGGAAGCTTCATGGCAGATTTTGCGGCACATGGGTTACCAGCCATGGATAGGCTTGCCGAATATACTGGCACGTGAATTCCTCGTGCCAGAATTTTTACAATCAGCCGCCAGTCCAGATGTGATGGCAGATGCATTGTGGCAGCAGTTAAGTGATGATGCCTTGCAGGAGCGCCTGAAACAGCGCTTCATCGACATGCATCATTCCCTCTTGCGGGACACTGCCAACGTCTCGGCGCAAGCCGTATTACAATTGATCTCAGCATCCTGAGGCAGTTTGCCTCAGGTATTTACTGACTATCATTGCACCAAATTTCTTTAAGAGTAGCAAGCATGTACGTTGATTCCCATTGTCATATCAATTTCCCCGAGCTGGCTGAACGTTTGCCCGAGATATTGGGCAACATGCAGGAAAATGGTGTGACCCATGCGCTGTGCGTCTCCGTTGACCTGCCTGATTTTCCTCAGGTGCTGGCATTGGCTGAGCAGTATCCCCATATCTATGCATCCGTAGGCGTGCATCCCGATTATGAAGAAACAGAAGAACCAAGCGCAGAGCAGTTGGTCAGGCTGGCAGATCACGATAAAATTATTGCCATCGGCGAAACCGGACTTGACTACTTTCGCTTGAAGGGCGATCTGGAGTGGCAGCGTGAACGTTTCAGACAGCATATTCGTGCCTCTCGCATCTGCCGCAAACCACTTATCATTCATACCCGTGCAGCGGCTGAAGATACCATACGCATCATGAAAGAAGAGGGCGCAGGCACAGAACAGGGTGGGGTTGCCGGTGTCATGCATTGCTTTACTGAGTCGCTGGAAGTTGCGCAAGCAGCAGTGGATTTGGGGTTTTATATTTCCTTCTCTGGCATTCTGACCTTTAAGAGTGCCAAAGATTTACAGGCAGTGGCAAAAGCCTTGCCGCTAGATCGCATTTTGATAGAAACTGACTCACCTTATCTGGCACCCGCACCGCACCGTGGCAAAATGAACGAGCCTGGTTTTGTACGGCATGTGGGTGAATTTCTGGCAGATTTAAAAGGTATTTCTGTCAAAGAGGTTCAAGAGACCACGACCAGGAATTTCTTCCAACTGTTTCAATTTGCCCATTAAGGCTTGATATGCAAACAGGCTTGTCATCTGCATTGTTTTCACCAAGAAAATTTCATCTGCGTTGCCTGGCTTGTTTGTTACTGTGGCTAGCTTCTGCCTGTGCTTTTGCTGACGATCAAGAAGATTTGATTTTTGCTGTGCGCTTTGATCAGGTTGATAAGGTCAAAGAGTTATTGCAAAGAGGTGTGAGTGTGAATATCACCGAAGCAATTCGCGGCGAAACCCTGTTGATGATCGCTTTGCGTGAAGAATCAAAAAAAGTGTTCCAAGTTCTGCTCAATCGTAAAGATATCAAACTTGAAGCCAGGGCCAGTAATGGCGACACCATTTTGATGTTGGCCAGCTATCTTGGCAATTTCCCCTTCGCGAAGGCCGTGGTTGAGCATGGTGCCGAGATTAATCAAGTCGGTTGGTGTGCCTTGCACTATGCGGCGGCGGGCGGCAATAAGGATATTGTTGCCTTATTACTGCAAAAGTCAGCTTATATCGACGCTGAATCACCAAACAAGACTACACCTTTGATGATGGCTGCCCGCTCGGGCAAGCATATTATCGTCAATCTTTTACTGGAAGAAGGGGCTGATCCCACTTTAAAGAATGACTTGGGTTTGACCGCGTTAGACTTCGCAGTAGAAGTCGAGCAGAGAGAAATTGCAGCCGTTCTGAAAGAACGCATGCAAGCCGTTAAAAAATAGGTTTTTGCGCTGCAACATCTTGCCTGCAAAACAAAGTCTATGTTAAAGTTCGCGCATCTCATTTTCGGAGCACATCTGTGGACAGTTATAGTTGTCGATCTTCATTCAACTTGGCAATGTAAGCACAGATTTTCTCTTGCTACCTTGCCATCTGGCGGGTAGTAGTCTTTCGCAGCAGTCATGCTGCTCTCTACTTTTACCCCTGTTTTAAATTTTGCGTGGCGCTGGCTATAGCCAGCATGCATGTGCGCAGCCGCGCAGTTCATCTTTGTCCAGACTTGATGTTTGTGACAGGAGGTATGCTATGTGCCGTTTTTTTGCTATCGCTTTGATTGAGCTGAGGAGCATTCATGTTTGAATTGTTCCGTCAACAAGGGCGCGATATTGTCACTGGGGATAAAGGTCCAAATCGCTGGGATTGGGCTTTGTTGCCTTTGGTATTGGCTTTGTTGGGTATTTTTGCCTTTGCCGCCATGCAGATGAGCCGTCCTTTCGCCGTGGGCGAGGCTTTGCAAATCAGTCTTGATCCCTCTTATCTGCCTTATTATTTATTGCGCACCATCTTGCGCATGTTCACGGCGCTGGCTTTTTCCCTGATTTTCAGTTTGATTTTTGCAGCCGTCGCTGCCAAATATGCGGCAGCTGAGAAAGTCATGATACCGGCCCTGGATATCTTGCAGTCTGTACCTATTCTTGGTTTTCAGGCGATTGCGATTGCTCCTTTTATTGCTTTGTTCCCTGGTAATTTGCTCGGTGTAGAGTGCGCAGCCATTTTTGCGATTTTCACTTCCCAGGCCTGGAATATGGCGTTCAGCCTGTATCAATCCATACGCAATGTGCCGCCCGAATTAAAAGAAGCGGCGCAGATATTCAGATTGTCTGGGTGGCAGCGCTTTTGGCGTCTGGAATTGCCATTCGCCATGCCAGGCTTACTCTGGAATATGATGATGTCCATGTCCGGCGGCTGGTTTTTCCTGGTGGCGGCGGAGGCGATTTCTGTGGCAGGGCAAGACATTAAATTACCAGGCATCGGCTCCTATATTGCAGTAGCGATTGAAGCCAGGGACGGCATGGCCATTACCTGGGCAATTGCCGCCATGCTGATAGGTATTTTGCTGTATGACCAATTGTTTTTCCGTCCCTTGTTGGCCTGGGCTGACAAGTTCCGCTTTGAAGAGACTCAAGGGGATACTGCACAGCAATCATGGTTACTGGACTGGATGCGAAGTAGCCGTTTATTCCGTGCATGGATAGCCAGGTTCTGGCTTTTTCTTGGACGTGGCTTGTCATGGTTTAGTGTGCAGGGTGATGGTACTACCGTACAGGTAAATCAGCGCTTTACCCATCCGGCCTGGCCTAAAGTCCTGGATGCAGTTTTGTTGCTGGCTTCTGTTTTTGCCATGTACAGCCTGTTCATTTTCATACACAGTGTAGTGGGCTGGACTGAGGTTTTACATGTGCTAGGTCTGGGCTTGATTACCCTGGTGCGTGTCATGTTGTTGATTGCCCTGGCTTCCTTGTTCTGGGTGCCGGTGGCAGTCTGGATAGGTTTGCGTCCCCAGTATTCGCAAAAGGTGCAGGCGATGGCGCAGTTTTTGGCGGCATTCCCAGTCAACCTGATGTTCCCTTTGGTGGTGTTTGCCATGGTGACATTCAAACTGACGCCGAATATCTGGCTCAGCCCTTTGATGGTATTTGGCACGCAGTGGTACATCCTGTTCAATGTCGTGGCTGGGGCTGCCACCATCCCCAATGAATTGCGCCTGGCTGCAGATAACCTGGGTTTGAAAGGCTGGCTGAAGTGGAAGCGCGTGTACTTGCCCGCCGTGTTCCCCAGTTATATCACAGGCGCAATTACAGCCAGTGGCGGCTCATGGAATGCCAGTATCGTGGCTGAGTATGTCACCTGGGGTAAAACTACACTGGTGGCGGATGGTTTAGGTAGCTATATCAAACAAATGACAGAGACTGGTGACTTTCACCGCATTGCTTTGGGCATAGGCGTGATGTGTATATTCGTCATGCTGCTGAATCGTTTTTTCTGGCGCAAATTGTATTTGCTGGCCGAAGACCATCTGCGTTGAACCATAGCGCTTACGTCTGGATTATTCATCAAGGAATTCAAGATGACTCAAAATTTACTACTCGATCTGAATCAGGTCGCTAAATCCTTTAAAGCAGCAGATGGCAAATCCCGCCTGATACTGGATAAGGTTGATTTTCAACTCAAGGACGGCGAAATCGTCGCCTTGCTGGGTAAATCTGGTTCCGGTAAATCTACCTTACTACGCATCATGGCCGGGTTGATACCAGCAGATGCAGGCAAAGTGGCTTATCGCGACAAGGCAATTGGTGGGCCAGTAGCAGGCATAGCGATGGTTTTCCAATCTTTTGCCTTATTCCCCTGGCTGACTGTGCAACAGAATGTGGAATTGGGTCTTGAAGCCCAGGGTGTGCCAGCAGCAGAACGTGAACAAAGAGCCGATGCAGTTCTCGAATTGATAGGTCTGGCTGGCTTTGGTGGTGCCTTGCCGCGTGAACTTTCTGGCGGCATGAAACAACGTGTGGGTATAGCCAGGGCACTGGTCACCAATCCTGATGTGCTGCTCATGGATGAAGCTTTTTCTGCTCTGGATGTGCTGACAGGTGAAACACTGCGTAATGACATGCTGGAATTGTGGGAAGAAGACCGCATATCCACGAAAGGTATCCTGATCGTTTCTCATAATATTGAAGAAGCCGTCATGATGGCAGACCGTATTATTATTTTGTCCAGCGACCCTGGCTCGGTCAGATGTGAAATCAAAATAGATTTGCCCAGACCGCGTGATGTCGATTCGCTGGAAGTTCGCGCCCTGATTGATGAAGTGTATGGTTTGATGACCATGCGCGCCACTCATGAGGCAGCCGCTGATACGCCAAATGCCCGTCACATGGGTTATCGCCTGCCAGAGACGGATGTTAGCCGCATCGAAGGTATTCTGGATTTGCTGGCAGAAGCCCCATTCAATGGCCGTGCCGACTTGCCACAACTGGCAGAAGAAGCTGAATTGTCGGATGAAGAATTATTCCCGACCTATGAAGCCTTAAGTCTGTTGGGCTTTGCCGTACTGGAAAAAGGCGACATCATGCTGACGCCGCTGGGTAAAAAATATGTAGAAGTAGAGCAGGCGCAAAAGCAGGAATTGTTTGGCCAACAATTGCTGACCCATGTTCCGTTGGCAGCACATATACGCCGTAATCTGGAGTCGGAAACGAGCGGTAGCCTGTCTGAACAACCGCTGATAGATTTGCTGGAAGAATTCCTGAAAGCAGACGAAGCAAAACGGGTACTCGAAGTCGCCATCGAATGGGGGCGCTATGGCGAGGTCTATGAATACGATTATCATACCGGTCGCCTGACTTTGCCCGAAGATAACCAGGAGTAGGTATTGTGTATTTACAGAGCAGGGGAAGCTTAGCAAAAATTCCTGCTACCCACCTCCAGTTGCCCCAGAAGATGTGACATATCTACCAGGCGTTTGGCAACCAGATGCCTGACTTCGGATTCGCATTGCCAGATACCATATACGCCCAGCAGTGGAGCGCTCAAGACTTCGCTGCGCTGTTTTTCCAGCACATTTGGCCAGATAATCACATTCACCGGGCCGGTTTCATCTTCTATGGTGATGAAGATGACGCCTTTGGCCGTCTGTGGTCTTTGCCTTACCGTAACCAGACCACAGCCGCGCGCAAATTGCCCCTGTTGAAAAGTATTCAGCATTTCTGCAGGCAAGAAGCGTTTGGCCAGCAATTGTGGTCGTAACAAAGCAAGAGGATGGCGCTGCAGACTGAATCCGGTCGCATGATAGTCACTATAAATTTCCTGTGCTTCTGAAGGTGCTTTCAATTGCGGCACTTGCTCCTGTATGCTGGTGACTCGCAACAAATCCTTGTCCGGCATTGCACCTGCTGCCTGCCACAGTGCCTGCCTTCTATGTCCGGCCAGACCTGACAAGGCATTACCGGCAGCCAGTACATGCAAATCATGCTGGCTCAACTGTGCGCGCTTTGCCAGATCATGCACATCAACAAAGGCCTGTTCCTGACGTGCCTGCATGATACGCAAGGCAGCATCCTCGGACATGCCATATAACAGAGAGAAACCCATGCGCACGGTGGGCTGCATGGTCTCGGTAAATTTATTGAGCTGCGTCTCTGTCTCAAGTGAAGAGTCCCAGTTACTGCAAGTCACATCGATGGCGCTGACTTGCACATCATGGCGACGCGCATCCTGTATCAATTGCGAAGGCGAATAAAAGCCTAATGGCTGAGAATTCAATAGCGAGCATAAAAACACAGCAGGTTCATGACGCTTGATCCAGCTACTGAAATACGCAAGGATGGCAAAGCTGGCTGAATGGCTTTCGGGAAAGCCATAATCACCGAAACCCTTCATCTGTTCGTAGATCCCTTGAGCAAATTCACGCTCATAACCATTCTTGACCATGGTCTCTACTATTCTGGTTTCATAGCCTTCCAGGCCGCCTTTCCGTTTCCAGGCCGCCATTGCCCGTCGCAAACCATCGGCTTCACCTGCCGTAAAGTCTGCCGCATGCATGGCGATCTGCATGACTTGTTCCTGGAAAATGGGTATGCCGAGAGTGCGTTGCAGCGCTGCCCGCATACCCGGGTTTTTGTGTATTTCTACAGGCTGCTTGCCCTGACGTCTTTGCAAATAAGGGTGCACCATACCACCTTGTATGGGGCCGGGCCGCACAATGGCAATTTGGATCACCAGATCATAGAACTCTCTGGGTCTCAAGCGTGGCAGCATACTCATCTGCGCCCGGGATTCTATCTGGAACACACCGATGGTATCTGCTTTGCAAATCATGTCGTAGGTCAGTGGATCTTCGCGTGGCACATCCTGCATGCACTTAGGTTTGCCTGGCAAGCCAGCCATCAAGTCAAAAGCCCATCGCAATGCCGACAGCATGCCAAGGGCCAGCACGTCAACCTTGAGCAAGCCCAGCGACTCCAGATCATCCTTATCCCATTGAATCACATTGCGCTTTTCCATCGCTGCATTTTCTATAGGCACCAGCCTGGATAATTTGCCGCGTGCGATGACAAAGCCACCACTGTGCTGGGATAGATGGCGCGGGAAGCGCAGCAATTTTCCTGTTAACAATGCCCATTGCTGGGCGATAGGGGAATTGGTGTCCAGACCGCATTCCGTGAATCGTTTGAATAACTCTTGTTTGCTATCAAACCAGCGATGCGATTTTGCTACGGCATCGACGATGGCCAAATCTACACCCAGGGCTTTTCCGACATCACGCAAGGCACCGCGTGGGTGATAAGTGTGTACTGCCGCAGCCAGGGCAGCACGGTCACGGCCATATTTATCATAGATATACTGCATGACTTGTTCGCGGCGTTGATGCTCAAAATCGACATCGATGTCAGGTGGCTCACCTCTCTCTTTTGATAGAAAGCGTTCAAACAGCAGGGTATGTGTCTCTGGATTGACTTCAGTGATATGCAGGCAATAACAGACGACAGAATTTGCTGCCGAGCCACGTCCCTGACAAAGTATTTTTTCATTTCTTGCAAAATTGACGATATCAAACACCGTCAAAAAATAAGGCTCATAAGCCAGATCATTAATCAGGTTCAGCTCATGTTCTATTTTATTTTTTACCGATGATGGCAAACCTTGCGGATAGCGTAGATCAGCTCCGTTATAGACCTGAAGCTTTAAATAACTGGCAGGCGTATATCCTTTGGGTACCAATTCGTGCGGATACTCATAGCGCAATTCATTCAATGAAAAGCTGCACAGCTCAGCAATTTTCACCGTTTCGGCCAGAGTATGCAGCGGATAGATCGTCGCCAGCCGCAGGCGTGAGCGCAGATGCTGTTCTGCATTCATCGCCAGCGTGTAACCACATTCAGTGATGGGCTGGCACAAGCGTATGGCAGTCATCGTGTCCTGCAAGGGCTTGCGAGACCTGACATGCATGGTGACCTGGCCAATTGCAACGACGGGTAATTGCACAATCTCAGCTACCGCATCAACTTGTTGTTTTTGATATTCATCTGCTATTTGCATCAGTAAATTCAAACCTATCCAGGCGCGGCCAGGAAAGTTTTGCTTCAACCATTTTGCTTGTTTCAGCAGTACATCGCTTTTTGCCGGGTAGGCTGGTACCATTATCAGCAGGCAATCCGGCAAACCAGACAAATGTTCTAAATCTGACGGTGGTGTGACGAAATCCTTGGGCGTCAATAAGTAACTACCCTTGGTAGCCCTGCATCTTCCAAGAGTAATCATTTCAGATAAATTTCCATAGCCTTCGCGGTTTTGTGCAAGGGCAATCAGATGCACATTATTTTCAGGTGCTTCTATATCTTCCAGTCTGAAGTGGGCGCCGATGATGAGATGCAAGTTGGTATTTTTTGCTGCTGTATATGCTCTTGCCACGCCAGCCAATGAGCATTCATCGGTAATGGCGAGGGCGCGATAATCCAGTTTAATGGCGCGCGCCACCAGTTCTTCTGAATGTGACGCACCATGCAGGAAGCTGAAATTGCTCATGCAAAATAATTCGGCATATTCGGGCAGGAAGGCACTCATGTTGATATATCCAAAAATGCTATCCAAAAATGCCGTGTAAGAACCAGACAGGTTCTTCACTGTCGGGATCATTGGCACGCTCGCGATAAATCCAGTAACGCACATGGCGCTTATCGGCAGCGATGTAATAATCCCGCGTTTGTATTTGCTCATTCCACCAGCCTGCTTCTATGCGTTCGGCCGGGGAAACAAGTTTGAGTTCTGATCCGTAATAAGGACGATGTTCGTGAATGTCCAGCGCCAGTGGTTGGGGTAATAACCAGTTGGGGCGCAAGGCATAGCCTGCCAAAGCGAAGGCCGGACAGGGTGGTGGCGCTTTCTTGATGACAGAAATCCAGTGATTGGCGATATCCGCCCTATGATCTGCTTGCGGCGCTGGCTGCAAGACATTGTCTTCACCCAGGCGGGCGACTAATAGCTCAAGCAAACGCTTATGCTCATTTGCTTGTCCACCCGGTTCAGGGAATAAGGTATAGCTTTGTGCCTCGCGCACTATGGTCTGTTTTACTTCCAGCAGCATACCGATGACAGCATTATTCAGTTTGAGTTGGCATAGTTTTTCTTTGAACAAGCTGAGTAGATGCGATTCTTGCCAGCATGCTTGTGCCAGTTGCAGGTCAAACATGGTAGGTGGGATAGCCTGGCGGCCACGCTCATGCAATAACTCCATGTGTATGTGCGTAACTGCTAGTTGCTGCGCAGCCAGCCATCCTAATAACTGAGCCAGCAGGCTGCGGGCAAAGACAAGAAGTGATTCTGCCAGCTCTATACGGTCTGGTAATTCCATTTTGACTTTGAATTCTGGTGCTGCCAGATACCATTCGTGCACCTCGGCTTGCTCACCATAGGCTTGATCCAGCTCTATGAGTAAAGCCTTGCCACAACGTCTCTGCAAGCCGGGGCGGGGTAATTGTCGTAAATCTCTGAGGCTATAACAGGCTATGCCCTGTAATAATTCAGTCAAAGGCAGTGCCGCAGTGAGTAATTTGACTGGCAGCCTGTCCAGACGCTGCGTCAATCGTTTCATTTTAAAAACATGCTGCCCTCTGGGTAGTTTGCGCGATGCCTGTTTGGCCAATAACCAGGCAGCCCTGGCAACGGGAGCAATGCCTGTCGTTGCTGTATAGCCCAGAATGCGCATGCTTTCTTGCACGCGCTTACGCAAAGAACGTATGCCACGAAATAAACTCAGGCTGGCACTGATATCAACCAGTATGCAATTATCTTCTGCCAGACAGACTTGTGGCGAGTATTGCAGCAGCGCAGTTGCCACCGCCTGCAACGCCAGTTTTTCTTTATTGTGATCACGCTGATAGTAATCAGCATCGGCACATAACATTTGCACACCACCCGCACGCATATTCAAGCGTATACCAGCCTGATCGGCAGACTCGGACATTGACGTCACCCGGCCTTGATGGAGAATCACACTGACTTGCGTCTCTTGCTGAGCAAACAAGGGCGTGACAAAGACCTCAAGCTGGAGTAAGGGAAGGTGAACGGCTATCCATAGTGGAGGGCAAGTTGCCATAAATTGTCGCAAGTTTCTCTTTGCCTGGATGAGCATAGGCATGTAAATAAGGATGATCGGGTACATGCAATGCCAGTGGCACATCGCGCTGGCTGCCCCGGCGCTTGAGAATGCCCAGCTCCAGGCCATCTTGGCTGGTTTGCACACTCAATCGCAAAGGGGCTGGAGAGGCTTGCTGTGCAGCCCGCATGTTTCGCATCAAAAAAAATAAAGTCTCAGAGCTTTGTGCTGCCAGATGTAGCCGGCGCAAAGCTTCGCTACGAATGTTTGATGCCCAGAACAACAGCGCGCCACAACTGCTATTGCGCAGCACCTGTTCAGCCGCCCACAAGGCATCAACATGTTTGTGACAGCGTATCCATATCAACTGCGATGCCTGTAAGCCTTTGCATGAAAAAGCCAATGCCTGCGGTATATAAGGTGGTGTCAGCAAAACAATAGGGCGCCCGTCAAGCTGACTTAAGGCTGGTTTGAGCAAGCTGAGTTCTGCCGTGCCCATTTGTGGCAGCAAAATCTCGGTTAATTGCCCCTGCGGCCAGCCATTGCCAGGCAGTTCATTATTGAGCTCAGTGTAACCACTGGGCAAATGACCACCTTGACCACGCGCCAGCTGCGACGCACGCCATAATGCGGGATGTATGCGTTCAGGGGAAAGTGAGGAAACGTGGGCCATATTACATATACTGATTAAATATACAGTATATGTAATATGGCGACAGATTTCAAAGTTTATTTTATGTGCCTGACTTGCCTGATTGAGAGACAAGATAGGAAAACCACAGTGTTACGAAATACTGATTGCGCATACAGTAGTTTGTGTTAGAGTTCGTTTCATGGATGAACGCATGGCTGTCTTGATGACCGTTCCTCTATCACATACCAACCGATATGGAGATTGAAATTATGGCAAACCTCGAACAGTCTTTTGATACACGCTTCAGCCTGCAATTCGCCCCGACATCATTTTTGATGCGCCTGGGTCGTCGCGAAATATTTGTCTGCCGCGACTTCAGGCAGCGTTCTTACTATGTCAATCCTGTACTGGATTGCAGTACAGGGATACAAGCTGGCCATCTGGAAATGCTGGTGTTCCGTAAATGGCTGATTATTTTGTCTAAAGCAAACTGGTAAACATTTGATCATGCTTACTTAATCTGATTATTAAAGTCTCTCCGTATTGAGCAAGCAAGATCTTGTAGCAAACATATACGTCATATTGGACGTATTGTTTGCTACAAAGACCTGTCGTCATTGATGAATAAGTCTTTAGAGAATACGCATTTAGATATCTAAAATCTAAATGTAAGACTTAAGCACGCAGGAAAGGCCCAGGCCCAGGCCAGTTCTGATCAGTAATAGGAGTCGCCAGTGCTTCTTCACATCCCTGCGTTGTGCTCCAGGCCAGGTAGCGGCTGCAACGTTGAGTATCTTCCAGAGTATGGACGTAGGTGATTTTCCCCCAGCTCATGCGCATGAATTGCATCACTACATTCTTGTAAGGACCATCCGGCTGGTGCGGCACGATAAAATCCAGCACCGCATGGATACGGGTATTCCAGAGTGGCCCGATGACAGCAACTTCTTTTACCTCAAAGCGTAAGCCTGGGAACAGGCGGTATAAGCGTTCCCACCACAAAACCATGGATGCGCGTGAATTACGCAAGCCAGAAATCGGTGAATCTCCTTCAAAGCGATAGTTAAAATCTGTAGCCAGACTATCCAGCATCAAACTGACATCGCCTGCATTGATAGCGGCAAAGGTTTTGCGGAGTTTGTTCTCGACGATATAAGCATACATGGTTGACTTTCACTGGCATAATGCAAGTAATGTAAACAGTTAACTTGCATCAAGCAAGCTAAATTATGGAGCGTAGTTCTTTTTCCGGATTTTCCTGTTCTATCGCCCGCACGCTGGAAGTCATTGGTGAGTGGTGGTCACTCCTGATCTTACGCGACCTGTTTCTGGGGTTTGAACGTTTTGACGATATCCAGCGCAATCTTGGCGTGGCATCAAATATCCTGACAACCCGTCTGAAAAAAATGATGGAGCAGGGCATAGTTGAGCGGCAGACCGATGCGCAGGACAAACGCGTCTGGCGTTATAGCCTGACCCAGCAAGGGCGGGATTTGTATCCAGTATTACTCTCACTGACCGCTTGGGGAGATAAGTGGCGCACGGCAGAAGGGCAGCAGCCCTTACTGGTACGCCATCAACATTGTGGTCACGTCACCAGCGCCATACCAGCTTGCGCCGTGTGCAAAGAAGAACTACATCTTGAAGATATGCGATTTGAAGCCGGGCCAGGTGGGCGGGAAACGCCAGGCACTGCCTTAATGGGGCAAGTACTGGGTCGACCAGAATAGGGGGGAGCAAGGCCGACAAAAATAGCATAGCATCAAGTAAAAATGCTAGATTTTCGTCAGCTTAAGTATTATCAATCGCATTCTCAGTTGGAACTGAATTTTTTGTCGTTCTATCTTCCTCATTGAGCTTTCTATCGCCAGAAATTTCGAGAGCGATTCCTGCCGCTGCTTCAGCCGGCATACCATCTGTACGGCGCAGGTATTCGGCTTCACCAACGATGTCATCTCTTTGCACGGCCAGATCCTTGGGCTGCAGGCTTTCGCCAGGCAATTCAACTTTCAGTTCATCAATCAGCATGAGCAGTGTCGCCGCGACAGGTAATGCGAGCAATGCACCCCCAATACCATACAGGGAGCCACCGGCGATCAGTGCGAACAGCACTATCGACGAAGGCAAGCGTAGCGCACGCCCATAAACGACAGGGATCAATATTCTGCTTTCAAATTCTTCATAACAAAGTAATAGAACGAATACCACGGTTGCCGCAACTCCACTGACGGCCAGGGCTGCCAGCACTGCGGGTATCATGGTAAGAAAAATCCCGACAAAGGGAAGTACGTCCACAATCCCGCCGAAAGCCGCAATCGCTATTGCATTCGGTACGCCGCAGGCAGTGAGCAGAATGAACAAAAAGACCGTCATCATCGCGCAAGTGAGAACTTGGCCACGTACATAACCACCAACGATGGTCTCAAGATTGAGCATGATGCGCGCCAGCTTGATATGGTGAGCACGAGGTATTACGGCGAACAATGCACCGCGTAAGCGGTCACGGTCTATCATAATGTACAAGGCAAGAAAGAATGCACCTGCGCCATACGCAACAATTTCGAAAAAGCCTCTTGAAAAAGCCATCGCTTCGCTACTATAAGATTTGAAGAGCGCAGCGTATTGAATATGCCGCAAGCCATCCGCCAGTGATACAGTGAATGGATACGCAGCGAGAAATTTAATCAGTCGACCGCGCAATTCTGGTTCTTGCTGAATGAGGCTGACGACTTGGGCAATAAACGGCGGTACCGTGAAAACAGCTAAAGCGATCAAAACCACCATCAACACGGTAAATACGATCGCAATGCCCGCAAAGCGGCGAATTTTGCGACGCTCTAGCCAGTCAACAACCGGGTTAAGGGTGCCAACCAGCATCAGTGCTGTGATCAATACCAGGATAACGGGAACCAGTTGCGAGAGAAGTGCAAAACCTAACACCACGGCGACAATGGCAACAATGGTAGATTTCGCTAATTCAATGCGAATGGTTTTCTTCGGCATTGGGGCAACGGTTTTTTGCGCAAATTTTTCTGGAGCTTTTGTCATTTCAGCGCTTATGTTTTTGGTTATCCTGCGAAAGTTCTGTAAACCTGCTTAGTGTTAGCCTTATTGTGTCAGCCTTATCATGGAGGGTTTTCCTGGCAGCATCTGTGCGTTATCCCGCATGTAATTTTTATATCAAGGACATGAATACCGGGCGGTCATGTTCAGGTCAGTCACTTCTATATTTCTATGCTTCTATATTCCTATTAATAAGCTCAAACCTGGCTTGCCATCCTGGGGATGAGCAAGCCAGTTCCTATGAATAAATCAAACGCCAGTCATAGCGGCAGGGCAGCCATGCCAACTGGAATTGGCGGGGATATATTCCCCCTTCATCACCAACGTCAATGCACCGAGACTGGCACCGTCCGCCACCACAGCACTGTACAAAACCGAGCTGCGCGGCCCCATGTACACACGTTCGCCAATACTGACATGGTCAATTTTCATGACCCTGTCTTCAAACAAATGCGTTTGTGGGCAGGCCAGGGCATTGATTTCGCTATAGTCACCGATGCTGACGCAGTCAAATTCGGTAATATCGGTAGTATCCATATACACCCCACGTCCGATTTTGCAGCCTAGCAAATTGAACACCAAAGGCAGCCACGGTGTGCCACGCAGATAACGCATGAAATTTGGCACAGCAATACCTTCATACAGATTAGTGATGCCTTCTGATATCCAGACAAAAGGCGTCCACATGGGCACGCTACTTTTCTTGTAGCGGAAAATCAACAACCATTTCAACACCAGCACAAAGGCAAAACTGCCCACGCCATACAACAAACCAGCAACAACCAAGTAATACACGACTTCACTCCAGCGGTCATCACCAGCCAAAGGCATCAAGTCCAGGACAATGGTATAGCCAACAGCAATCACCATCGCATGCGGCGCAATGATACGGAAAGCCTCGATCAGGCCACGTCCCAGGCGACGAATTACCGAAGGCCGGAAAGTCAGGTTTTCGGGGAAGCCCTTGGTCTCTTCGCGGGCTGGCAAGTGGATGGCGGGTGAACCCAGCCAGGTATCACCTTCATGCATTTGCTGGTTGCTTGGTGCGCTAGAATGCACGCCTATCAATACATTTTCGGGCAAAATAGTGCCATCCGGTATATAAGCACCATTACCGACAAAGCTGCGACGTGAAATCACCGTAGGATGCATGCTCATCCAGCCACAATCGATTTGCTCGTCACCCAGCAATACAGCATCCGCAATAAAAGTCTCATCACCTAAAGTCAGCATGTCTGGCACCACACCCAAAGCTGTGGAAATCTCCGCACCACGACCGACTTTTGCACCCAGCAAACGATACCAAAAGGGGGCATAGACCGTTGCATAGACACCATGCAAAACATTCAGGCTGGATTCCTGAATTTGATTGACCAGCCATTTACCACAATAAGTATTGCCATGAACCGGATATTGTCCTTGCTTTAAGGTTGGCAAAATACTCCAGCGAATGCCAGCAGACAGCAGGGCAGTACATACAATCAACACCGCAGTGGCAGGGAAAGCCAGCAAGAAATATTTCACTAGCTGGAAAACCACAGAATTACTTTGCAGGCCAGGGAAAAGCTCAGAATTATCAAACCAGTCTATGGTCACAAAACTTGGGAATACCGGCATAAAGAAAAGTGCGCTGATCAGGAGTGAACCAAACACAAAAAACACAGTTTCACCAATCAGGCGCAAGCGTGTAGCCTGTGGCCTTGGTGGAAAAGTCGAGGCATCAAACGCGCCAACATCCCTGGCTGGGGAGCCTTTCCAAATCCTGGATTTTGGTATCCGCTGCCCCTCACTCAGCGCAGATTGTCCATCAAGATGACCACCAGCTTCAATATGCACATTGCCTTCTAATACTGCGTACGAACCAGCATACGCATCGTCTTCCAGCGTGATTGTTCCAAGGATTAATTCGCCATGCTGCACTCTGGCATTTTCAAAATTGCTGGCATTGCCGATACTGCAACGGTCGCCTATCCGCAACAAATCAGGTGCACGCAGAGTCATTGATCCTATCACTACCTCAGAACCTATCTTTGCACCCAGCGCACGCAACCACCATGTATATAAAGACGAACCGCTCAACATGTAAGTAGGAGCTGCTTCCACCAGTCTGTCCGCCAGCCACCAGCGGTAATAAGTCCATCCCCATAGGGGATAGCGCCCAGGTTTCAGGCGTCCGACGATCAGCCATTTACCTGTGATGGCAACGGCAAATTCAGCCAGCGTCAACAACAAGAAAACGCCAACAGACAAGAACACGGCCCTGGTAATGGAGTCTTCAGGGTCACCAGTGAAGAAGTGATAAGCAAAAAATGGAGCCAGCCATTGCACCATGCGCATGGCTACTAACCAGGGTATGGCTGCCGCTTGCCCAATACCACAAAGCCAGCGCTTCCATTCTGGCGCAGTGGTCCATTGTTGCTTGCTTGCTGCTGCTGATGCATCCTGCGTTTGCCCTGTGGATTCCAGGACTTGCAGCATCCTGGCTATAACCCGGTGTGTATAGATGTCGCTGATTCTGAAATACGCAAAACGTGGATGCTTGCGCAAAATCGACACCAGTTTTGCTGCCATCAAGGAATGACCACCAAGGTCCATGAAAAAGTCAGACCCGCGTTGTATAGCCTGCCCTGGGAAAAGACTTGCCAGAGCCTCAAACAGCACGGCTTCAGTCTCGTTTTCTGGCGCATCTGATGCATTGTTTGCAGCCTGCTTTGCCAGAGTCAGCTTTTTAAGCGTATTGCGATCAATTTTGCCGGATGTCAGTCTGGGCATTTCAGCCAGGTATTCAAAGCGGGCAGGCACCATGTAAATGGGCAAAACCCTGCTTAACTCAGTGCGCAAGACAACAGCATGCTGCGCAAAAGCACTGGCATCAGTATCGGCGGGGAGCTGATCATTGACGATGAAAGCGACGATCTGGTCAATGTCTTCATCCTTGCGCAAGACAACCGCAACTGCACCCACACCGGCTTGTTTGGCTAGCACGGATTCAATTTCACCCAGCTCAACCCTGAAGCCACGGATTTTCACCTGATCATCAGCGCGCCCCAGGCATTGCACACTGCCATCGGGATTAAAACAAGCCAGATCACCAGTGCGGTACAACCTGGTGTCATGTGAATTCCTGCTCCAGGGATTGGCCAGGAATTTTTCAGCAGTCAGATCAGGCCGGCCAAGATAGCCTATCGCCACACCAGGGCCAGAAATGCACAGTTCGCCCGTTTCACCAAAGGGCAGCAAACGCAGTCCATTTTCAACATCGCTTGCAATGACAAGCAAGGAGTAATTGGGCAAAGGCCTGCCTATATTTACGGCCTGATCAGGCTGTAATTGCGCCAGGCTGGCCGACACACTGGCTTCCGTTGGCCCATAGGTATTGAACATTTGCCGACCAGGACGCGACCAGCGCTTGACCAGCACCTCAGGACACATCTCGCCACCCAGGTTAATCAGGCGCAGGCTGTCAACCTCATGGCTGAACAAAGCGAGCAGGGTGGGGACGGCGTGTAAAACACTGATGCGCTTATCATTTAAAGCCAGCGGCAATGCATCAGGATCGGCTGTAATTTCTTTTGGTGCCAGCCACAAAGTTGCGCCAACCAGATAACTGATCCAGATTTCTTCAAATGACATATCAAATGCCAATGAAAATCCCTGGTACACACGGTCATCGTGCTGTATGCCCAGCATATGGTTTTCACTGCGTAAAAAGTGGCAAATACTGGCCTGGTTCACCAATATGCCCTTGGGCTTGCCAGTAGAGCCTGATGTATAAATTACATAAGCCGGATCGCTGCCTTTGACGGCTTCACGCTTTAAAATAGCTTGACCGACATCGAGCAAAGCATCTTCTGCCAGCCATTTCTGGCCGCTCAGCTCAATCAATTGCACCTCAAAAGCCTGACAACTCAAGATGCCAAAGGCATTGGCATCATTCAGGCAAACGGCTATGCGCTCGATCGGAGTATCAGCATCAAACGGCAACCAGGCAGCACCTGATTTGGCAATGGCCACCTGCATGATGAGCAAATGGATGCCGCGCGGCAACCATAAGCCAATAATATGCCCCGGTCGGACACCGGCGGCGATCAAGACAGAAGCAACACGATCTGCATCAGCATTTAATTGACTGTAACTGACAGACTGCTCACCAGAGATCAGGGCGATCTTGCCGGGGAAAGCAGTCGCGCTTGCCTCCAGCAAATCTGCAAGTACTTCCTCGCGTAAAAAATCAGATCTTTCTTCACCATACAAAATTTCTGGGTTTGTTATTGTCTTTGTGCTGCTAAACGATTGCATAAAAAATCTAAAAGAGAAAGGTCACTTAATATAGGCTAAATTTTGGCGACAAAAGCCAAATTCTTTCTCATGTTGAGAAATCACAACTAAAACATCAGTTTACCATTTTGATAAATCCATTCTTAATAAATATGCGTAACGAATTATTTCGTTTCAATTGCATATCTACGGTCAAAAAGTGACGTGCTGATTACGCGACACTAGAGGTCACATTCTAGAGAAAACAGTAAGCTCCCCGTTTCCTTTCATGTTAAAAAGCTAATGCGCTAACATTATTTAATTTCCAATATTTGTGCGTGCTTGCGACAGATTCCCAATTCTTCCTGCGTAGACAGATGGAGGCTTGTCGCGGCGATCATTTCACCACTCCAAGCTTCGCTCCTTTTTATACTCAAACCTGAAGGACGTTCTATGAAATCTGTTCTCAAACTGATGGCAGCAGCCACCTTGCTCTGTAGCTTTGCCCCTGCACATGCGTTCCTGCAAGAGACCCACCGCCGCATCGCCATTGATGCGGTTACTTTTATGAAAAACAATCCTGACAAAACCAACTACAAGGCGCTGGCAAGCGGCCTGACGCGGGCTGGTATTACCGTGGACCAGTTTGCCACGGCCATGGGCCAGGGTGCCTACGATGTCGATGATTTTGCCGATACCTATATCTGCGGTGCCGTCACTGGCGATTGCCAATTGGCACCAGTCTGGGGTGCCGCACAAAGCATCGTCAAATACACTTCTTACTGGCATTTTCAAAACCATACCGCTGGCCCTGATGTACATGGCAACCCTTTTGGCGGCTATAACTATGCCAAGCTGACTGTGGCAGGCGATATAGACAATCTGGCGGCGTCCTGGCTGGTCGGTGATTATCTTGATGACGGCCCTGGTGGCATGAAGGGCTGGTTCGGCGACGGTAGCAAGTACAACACTTATGGAGTGACTGAAGCGCATTACCGTCTGGGTGGCTATTCTACCCCCAGCCAATATGCTGATTTTGAAAAAGTCCCCTTCCAGCCCATCGACAATCTGGCGCAATACTGGTTCCAGCAGTTTCTGAGTAGCCCAAGCTTGCAAAGTCTTGGATTTGTCATGCACTCCACCGATTTGCTGCAGCCGCACCATACCTGGACCACATCGGCACGCAATCACGCAGGCTGGGAGCAATGGGTCAACAGTTACTATGATAGCCAGAACCTGAATGACCCCACACTAGTGGCAGCTGCAATGGCAGACTTCACGCCATTGGCACCCAATGCAACTGACATACGTCAATTGCTGACACAGGGCGGTACCTATTCTTATCAAAATGGCGGCATCGTGCTCTCATCGACTGACCAGAATGACCGTGTTCGTACTGGTCGTCTGGTGGTGCCACACGCTATCGCCATGATGGTTCATGTATTGAACCGCGCCGCCAACCGCCTGAATAGCTGAGGTTTACCATGTACAGACCAGGCATCGGCTTGCAATTAAAAAAGGGCGTGATCGGGACTATGGGATGTCTGTCTGTACTGTGTTCTGCAATGTCCACAGTCGCAATGGCAGTGGACCTTGCTCCAACTGTGACAGCAAACCAACTTATACTTCAACCCGAACTCGCGGCGCGCATCAACACGGCTCCCGTCTATAAACTGACACTGGACGTACTAACCAGCATGGCGCAACTGGAGAAACCCAAAACCGGACGCGCCAATATTCTTGACAGTATCATCAGCAATCGCTTGCTTGCGGGTGACGTACGTGGCCGGTTTGCAGAAGAAGAATTGCAGCAATCCCGGCGAGTAGCTTTTGAGCCCGATGTCATGCTGGATAACCAGCTAAGTGGCTATTTGCGGACTGTCTATAGCAAGGACCTGGAAGCGGCCATCAGCAAGCTTCCTGGCGGGAGGCTGGATACGCTGATTCAGGAACAAGGCAAGCTGGAAGAAGATGAACTCAACAGCGTTTTTGGCTCGAAAAACAAAGTGATGCTGGACTATACCCTGAACCCGGTGCAGCAAACTGCCGCCGCCCATGTACAAGTCTTTCGCTGTAACTTTGCACCCGCAGCCAGTATCAGTCTGTATGACGTGTTCCGTCGCCAGAATGTGCAGGGAAGAGTGGAGTTTTTTAATCGCAACCGTGACTTCATTCGCCAGCAGGCTCAACTCTATCTGGCCAACCTGTATGTGCTTGACTGGGCACGCCAGCGTTTTGGCCAGTCAGCACTCAAAGATCTGAGGCAGGCATTAGAAGAGAAAAATACTGTGCAGGCAGTCATGAGCCTGCACGGCATAGGTGCCGACACAGATTCAGAAAGCAAACTGTTGAACAAACTAGCGGCTGAGATAAAACCAAAAGAAATACTGGAATATTATCGCACCCATAAGGATGAATTCAAACGCATAGCCTCTGTGAAAGCTCGCCATATCCGTCTCGATAATGAAGCACAGGCCAAGCAAGTCGCCGATCTTGCGCGCAAGGGTGCCAATTTCGTCAACCTGGCACAACAATACTCCACCGCGCATGATGCACAGCAGGGCGGTGATCTCGGTATCATAGCCCATAGAGGGCAATTGTCCTGGCTTGAGCAATTGGCCTACATGCAAGAACCCGGTAAGGTATCCCCACCTATCCGCGCTGCTGTCGCTCCGAATGAAAAAGCCAATTGGGAAATCGTGCTGGTCGAAAAACGCAATGAAGACTACCAGGACCCAGCATCAGAAACCGTGCGCTATCAAGCCAGTCGGGCACTAGCGCAGGAAAAAGCCATTCGCCAATTATCGACTTTACAGACGCAATTACGCAAGAACGCAAAAATTGAGATCATCCAGGCGGCACTGCTGAATTAATGAGTTAACAACTGGTGAGCAAAGGCAATTATGAAAACCATTTTCATCGCAACAGCAATCACTGTAACGACTGGGTTGATAGTCTGGCAATGCTGGCCGCAGTCAGAAGATGCTAAGACCCAGCAGCAAACAACGGCTACTTCATCTGGTGCCGTGGTATCTGGGAAACCTGAACGTGAGCGCACAGCCTCATGGCCGCCACCTTTTCCTGAATCGAACGAAGAAAGAAAATTTGTACCATTGCTGCCAACAGGACCACAGCTTTCTGCCGCCCAAAGCCTGGTAGCCACCCGCGATGGCGATCCTCGAACACCACCCATGGAGCATAACCAGACTACCCAGGAACTGCCCAGTGCAGCCGAACTGACTGATCCCAAAGCCTACCAGCAGTACGAATCCCGGCAAAGCGCACGCCTGTATGCCGCCTATGTACAGGCCGCAGATGAAGAGCTTCCACGCTTGCGCGAAGCAATCGCCCGAGCACGCGACATGGGTATCGCAGCGGCAGATATTGCCAAAGGTGAAGAAAAATTACGGCGTATCACAGCCATGCAGAGGCAACTGCTGAATGAGCATCCGGAGTTGCAAAATGCTGGTGCGACGAAAACAGGTTTGAAATAATTTCTTCAACCTGCGTGACGGTATTTTTAATAAATGCAATACTCAGCTATGAGCAACATACGACGCTGGAGCGAAAGCAGGACGGCGTTCTGCTGATTCTTCGCGATCAATCATGGTGTTGAGCCGAGCCAAACAGATTGATGTATTGCCAAGCCACCGGTGACGTCCTGAACATCATTTCGATTGCTTAATCGTCTTTTGCCCTTAACTTTGTTTTTAGACCTGCGACATGATTAGCGTGTTGTAATAAATGACGGCTCGGCTATCAAACGCGAACATTCGCTCCACATATATTGCTCTTCTTCGGTTCTGGCCCGAAACTCGCCGCCGTTGATGAACACGACTGCTCGCCTGAATTTATGAAAGGTGTCTCCACTGTTTGGGGCTTTCTGCAACTGGCGTGCATGCTTGTACTATAAAAAATTCTTCCGTTGTCATGAATTTCTCGTCAAGGTCAGTTTAGTAAAAACTATAAACATCATCCAAATATAAAACTGAAATTGCATGTCCGGCCATAGAGCAGTATATATAGGAACTGCAGTTTCCTAATCAAAGCGCAGATGATAGTGATGTATATCGCTGCACGATGATAAAACCACCTGCTCAAAGAGATTCAAAGAAAACTTGGCAAGTGCAACATGTGCAGTCAAACCTAAACTACTTATATCACTATGCATGCGACTAATACAAAAACACAATGGGGACAATTTTTACCACTGGTGACGGTATTCTTCTTTTGGGGGTTCGTTGCTGCCAGCAATGACATTCTCATCCCCGTCTTTAAAGAAGCCTTCCACCTTAGCCAGGAACAAAGCCAGCTTGTATCCCTGGCTTTCTATGTAGCATATACCGTGGGTTCGCTGATTTATCTGGCGGTTTCGCGCGTCATTGGTGTCGATCTGGTCAATAAACTGGGTTACAAGAACGGGCTGGCACTCGGATTATTGATTTCTGCGGCAGGCACTCTGCTATTTTTACCGGCAGCCAATACTGGGTCCTTCCCCTTGATGTTGTCGGGATTGTTTATTGTGGGTCTGGGCTTTTCACTGCAACAGACCGCTGCAAATCCCCTGGCGATCGCTTTGGGTTCATCCGAGACAGGTTCGCAAAGGCTGACATTGGCGGGTGGGGTAAACAACTTTGGTACCACGATAGGCCCGCTCATCGTCAGTTTTGCCATTTTTGGCGCGCCGACAAGTATGAACCGTCAGCTCAGCATAGAAAGTGTCAAATTCCCGTATCTGATGCTGGGCGGGGCATTTCTGTTGGTCGCCATCATGCTGAAGTTCTCATCCCTGCCTGACCGCCCGGCCATACAGGCTAATGAAGATACCGGGCATGCCTCGGGCAAGCAGTCAGCCTTGCAGTTCCCGCAGCTAGTCATGGGCATGCTGGCTATTTTTGTCTATGTGGGAGTGGAAGTGTCCACTGCCAGCAATCTGCCAGCCTACATGGAAACCAAGCTGGGCTTGCAAACCAAGGATGTGGCACCGTTTATTTCCCTTTACTGGGCCAGTCTGATGATAGGACGCTGGACCGGTGCGGTGGATGCCTTTGATTTGCAGGGAGGGCTGGGCAAGCTGCTTAAATTTCTCGCCCCTTATCTGGCTTTCAGCGTGTTTCTTCTTGTAAATGCGATCGCCCAGCATGAACTCAGTCATTTCTATGTGTATGCCTTCATCGTGCTGATACTGATCGCCGCTGACATGATGAGCCAGGGTAATCCTGCCAAAATGCTGGGCATCTTTTCCCTGTTGGGGATTGCTGGGCTGGTCATCGGCATGAGTACCACAGGCATGGTCAGCGTCTATGCTTTCACCAGCATAGGTTTGTTCTGCAGCACCCTGTGGCCTTGCATTTTTACGCTGGCGATCAGTGGCCTGGGCAAGCATACAGGGCAGGGCAGTAATTACCTGATCATGATGATCATGGGTGGCGGCATAATCAGCTGGTTGCAGGGATTTGTGGCTGACAAGATAGGTATACAAACGAGTTACCTGGTGGGCGTAGTCTGCTTTGCTTACCTGGCATTCTATGCCTGGAAAGTGCAGGGTATCTTGTATGTGCAAGGCATCAAACTAGGTAAAGCCAGTACTGCCGCACACTAGAATTGTTTGTTTTGACTTGAATGGCGCGCCGTATAAGGTGCGCCTTTTTTTTTGAGGTGCCATGCGCTTTTTCGTCAGGACAAGGCCAAGACAAGGCCTGCTCGAGTCCTCCGGGCGATTATTGCATTATGTGGGCCATACTCATTTTCGCCACCTTGTTTACTAAAATTAATAAACTAAGACAATTTTCCCGCAGTTGATTGACCCTCAATTTTGCCACCTGTATAAAAGAGTTACTCTGAAAAACACAGCATTTCCTGGCGATTTGTGGTTTTTTGAAAAAGCCGACCCGTTTATTAAACCTGCCTTCAGCGATACATGTGTAGCAGGTAAGCGTGGCAGGCTTAGCGATATTGATAAACGTAAAAAGTGAAATAAGCGCAATGAGCGTAATAATCAAGATGAATGCCCGCTTTCCAGATATTGAAACTGACACGACCAGCAAGGAGTTCACTTCATGAGTGTGACCATACGCGATATTGCACAGGCTACCGGACTGTCGATTGGTACGGTATCACGCGCATTGAAGAACCAGGGTGGGCTGACCGAAGCCACTCGTGTACGTATCAGCAAAGTGGCGCGCGAGCTTGGCTATGACTTTAGCAATCTCAAGCAGGGCCGGATCAGGCGTATCGTTTTTCTCCTGCACCGCCAGCACAATACCTTGGCAAGCAGTCCTTTTTATTCTCCTGTGCTGCATGGCGCCGAAGAAGCTTGTCGCAGAGAAGGAATTGTACTTTCATTTGTGGCGGTTGGCCCCTCAGAGCCAGTGATGGAACAGATACGCCTGCATCAGCCTGATGCGATTTTGTGCGCCGGTTTTTTTGAACCCGAGTTGCTACAAGCCCTGCTGCACACCAGCAAGCCTATCGTGCTGGTGGATATGCGTTTGCGCGGCTATACCTCAATCAATCCTGACAACCGGCTAGGTGGATTTCTGGCTACCCGCCATCTGATACAGTCAGGCCGCAAACGTATTGCCATGATTTCAGGACCGCTGGCACATTTCAGTATTCAAGAACGGGCACGTGGTTTCCGTCAGGCCCTGTATGAATCCAAGACATTGGCAGACCCTAGTCTGGAAGTCAGCATCCCAGATCCCAGCAATATAGAAAATGGCGTGCGTGAAGCAATGCGCGAACTATTAAGCCTTACCCGCCCCCCTGACGCCGTATTTTGCTACAACGATAGCGCTGCCCTGACAGCGCTGCATTACTGTCTGGATCTTGGCATGAAGGTGCCACATGACATCGCCATTGTTGGTTTTGATGACATCAGTGCCGCCGCCAAGTCGATTCCTCCCCTGAGCAGTATCAGGGTGAATAAAGAAGCTCTCGGTGCCTCCGGTGTGGATTTACTGATACGCAAACAAACTGATGAGATTGTAGAAAAAACCCTGGCCGTTGAACTGATCGTGCGCGAAAGCAGTTGTGACGATTAGCTTTAACTCTTAGCTGTAACGCCTGGTTGTAAAAATTTTTGGCCCTTATTGACCACCACCCATATCTGTATGCATCCCTTTCCTGACTTCAAATCAATTTCTGTCCTGACTGACCATATCAGTGACACGCTGAATTTCTACTATCCACGTAGTGTTGATGCCAGTGGCGGCTTCTATCACTACTTCAAAGACAATGGCAGTATTTATGATAACCAGAGTCGTCATCTGGTCAGCAGTACCCGCTTTGTCTTTGTGTATGCCATGGCCTACCGCCATTTTGACAACCCAGCCTATCTGGAACAGGTAAAACATGGTGTGAAATTCTTGCGACAGGTGCACCGTGACCCGGGTACTGGCGGTTATGCCTGGCAATTGCGCTGGGAAAACGCAGGCAAGACCATCACTGATGGTGACAATCACTGCTATGGTCTGGCCTTCGTCATGCTGGCTTATGCCCATGCCCTGATGGCTGGCGTCGCCGAAGCACGCGGCTATCTCGATGAAACCATGGAGCTGATGGAACGTCGTTTTTGGGAGCCACAACATGGGCTGTATGCCGACCAGGCCAGTGCTGACTGGCAGGTTTTGGACAGCTATCGCGGTCAGAATGCAAATATGCATGCATGCGAAGCTTTGCTGGCAGCTTATGAGGCAACCGGTGACCTGCACTTTTTACATAGAGCAGAAACCGTGGCACACAATATCACTCAGCGCCAAGCCGCGCTGGCAGACGGCATGATATGGGAGCACTACGATGCCAACTGGAACATAGACTGGAACTACAACCTTGATGACAAGGCTAATTTGTTCCGCCCCTGGGGATTTCAGCCTGGTCATTTTACCGAGTGGTCCAAGTTATTGCTGCAACTGGAAAGCCATGCCCAACATCTGCAACATGAGAAGGATTGGCTATTGCCTACTGCCGAAACCTTGTTCCAAAAAGCCCTGAAATTTGCCTGGGATGAGCAATATGGCGGCATCTGCTATGGCTTTGCCCCCGGTGGCAGCATATGTGATGGTGATAAATATTTCTGGGTGCAAGCAGAGTCCATGGCCGCCGCAGCCCTGCTGGCGAAACGCACAGGCAAACAAAGCTACTGGGACAGTTATGAACATCTGTGGCAATACAGTTGGCAGCACATGATAGATCATGAGTTTGGTGCCTGGTTCAGAATCCTGTCGCGCGAAAATCACAAGCTCAGTGATGAAAAAAGCCCGGCTGGTAAAGTGGATTATCACACCATGGGTGCCTGCTATGAAATCCTGCGCGTCTTGAAGGAGGAACAACATGGAAGCTGAATTCCCCCTCATGCTTAGTGCAGGTGAGGCCCTGACCGACATGATCGCCTGCGGGCCTGGACAATGGCGCAGCGTGGTAGGTGGCTCAACCTGGAATGTGGCCCGCAGCATGGCCAAACTTGGCTTGGCAACCGGCTTCGCAGGCGCAGTCAGCCAGGATTTGTTTGGGCAGGAACTGGTGCGCGCCAGTGCCGATGCCGGGCTGGATTTACGCTTGCTACAGCAATACGATCGACCACCATTGTTGGCAATCGTCGGCGAAAGCACACCACCCAATTACTTTTTTATCGGCAGTGACAGTGCCGACTTGCATTTTGACCCCGAGCAGCTGCCAGTTGGCTGGAGTTCACGCTTGCAATGGGCGCATTTTGGTGGCATCAGCCTTGCTCGCCAGCCGCTGGCGGGCAAATTATTGAGACTGGCGCGCCAGTTGAAGGCACAAGGTGTGCAGATTAGTTACGACCCGAATTTCCGTAACAATATGAACGCAGACTATGACCCCATCCTGCATGAAATGGGGCAACTGGCAGACCTGATCAAGGTTTCCGACGATGATTTGCGCGGCCTGTTCCGTTGCCGGGATGCTGATCTGGCATTCACGCAATTGCGCGCCATCAATTCTGCTGCCACGGTCTTGTACACCCGCGGTGAACTGGGTGCGTCACTCCATGCCGCAGAATTGGTATGGCAGGCAGACGCCGTCAAGGTAGCGGTGGTCGACACCATAGGTGCAGGCGACGCCAGCATTGCAGGTTTGCTATACAGCCTGACCTTGCATCCGGAAAGAGAGCAACAAAGTCACTTGCGCTTTGCCCTGGCTGCTGGTGCTGCGGCTTGCCTGGCAGCAGGAGCGCAAGCGCCAAGCTTGCAACAAATCGAGGCCCTTTTCAGTGGCATCGAATAGCGACCCTGACAAAAAATAATTCCATATCAGTGATTGAGGAGAACAACATGCATATCAAACTATTGCCCGGCATACTGCTGGTGGCCGCTCTGAGTATCAGTAACCTGAGCCACGCTGCCAAACAAGAAAACATCACAGAAAAAGAAGCAGCCCATCTGGCGCAGCAAGTAAAAAACGAAACCCAGCATGCCTGGCAATCCTACAAGCTCTATGCCTGGGGCCAAGATGCTTTGAAATCCCTGAGCAAATCCGGACATAACTGGTATGCCCAGTCTTTGTTGATGACACCGGTGGATGCGCTTGATACCTTGTTATTGATGGGCTTGAAGAAAGAGGCCGATGAAGCACGTGAGCTGATTGCCAGCAAGCTCTCTTTCGACCAGGACATGGATGTTCAGAATTTTGAAATCACCATACGCTTACTGGGTGGCCTGCTGTCAGCCTACCAGATGACCGAAGACCCAAGATTGCTCAGCCTGGCAACGGACCTGGGCCAGCGCTTACTGCCAGTGTTTGAATCACCCACCGGCATGCCTTACACCCATGTCAATCTGCGCACTGGCAAGGTCCGTGGAAAGGTCAGTAACCCGGCCGAAACTGGCACCTTATTGCTGGAGTTTGGCATGCTGAGCAAGTTGACTGGCAACCCGGTTTTTTATGATAAAGCCAAACGGGCGCTGGTGGCTACCTACGATCTTCGCTCGAAGCTGGGACTGGTTGGTTCGGCCATTGATGTTGAAGCTGGCGTTTGGGTTAACAAAGATGCCCACATAGGCGGCGGCATCGATTCCTACTATGAATATCTGTACAAATGCTGGAAGCTGTTTGGTGACCAGGACTGCAAAACCATGTGGGACAAGAGTATCCCAGGCGTCAACCAGTATTTGGGCGACGAGGTACGCAGTGAACTCTGGTACGGCCATGCTGACATGGAAAAGGGCACGCGTACCGCCACGCAATATGGCGCACTCGATGCCTTCATGCCAGCTTTGCTGGCACTGGGCGGTGACATGGACCGCGCAAAACGTCTGCAGGATTCTAATCTGAAAATGTGGCGTCTACATGGCATAGAACCAGAAGCCCTGAACTATCAAACCATGCAAGTCACCTCGCCAGAATATGCCTTGCGCCCTGAGATAGTCGAGTCGGCCTATTACCTGTACCACTACACAGGTGACAACAAGTACCGCGCAATGGGCAAGGAATTTTTCCTCGATTTCGTCAAACGTTGCCGTAGCGAAGCGGGGTTTACTGCGCTCAAGGATGTCCGCAATGGCAGCCGGGAGGACTCGATGGAAAGCTTTGTGTTTGCCGAAACCTTCAAATATTTCTATTTGTTGTTCGCACCCAAGAAAACGATCAATTTTGATGCCGTCACTTTCAACACGGAAGCACATCCATTCAAGCAGATACAAAATAATAAGCAAAGCAAATAAACCTGGCCGTGATTGAGGCTGCACCAAATAAGCAGGAGACAAATTGAATACACTATCCACCTTCAGGCACGTGGCTGTTGTGAGCATGATGGCGATGCTGGTCAGCACCAGTGCTAGCAGTATCGCGTATGCAGACACGGCAAAAGATAAGAACTTCCCCGTCAATACCTTCATTGGCACCCAAGATGACGGCAATACCTTTCCTGGTGCGGTCGCCCCCTTTGGCATGATACAGCTCAGCCCCATCGGTGAACACTATTCAGGCTGGCGCTATACCGATCAAAAAATCCGTGGCTTTGGGCATTCGTTTCTGTCTGGCGCTGGATGTTGGGAGCAAGGTGGGCAACTCTCTGTCCTGCCCGTGACAGGCAGCATCAAGCCCGGCGGTAATTTTGATACGAGTAAGGCAGGCAGTTTTGACCATAAGGTCTACGGTTCTAACTACACGCACGATGGTGAAGTGGGTCATGCAGGCTACTTCAAAGTCAGGCTCACCGATTATGGTGGCATTACTGCAGAGACCACGGCACTCACCAGAGCCGGGGCCGAGCGTTATACTTTTCATGAAACTATTGACACGGGTCATATCCTCGTCAATCTTGGTCAGGCAAATGAGCGTCACTCAGTAGTAGGTAGCCATTTGCAAGTAATAGACGACCATACATTGGAAGGAAAAATAGTCACGCGCAGTTTCTGTGGTGGTGCGCAATACACGACCTGGTTCAGGTTGGAATTTGACCAGGCTTTTCGTACCCATGGCATTTGGGATGAAAGCGGCGCCACCGAAGCCAGCATGCAATTGAGCCAGCAAGGCGACAGCAAGCCGCATGGTGCCTGGCTCAGTTTTGACCTGAAGGCCAACAAGGCTGTCACAGCCATCAGCGCCATTTCACATGTCGATGCCGAAGGTGCCAGACGGAATTTGCGGGCAGAAGGCAAAGCCAATGGCAAACTGCGCAGCTTTGACAATATGCGCAAGCAGGCCCAGGATGAATGGAACAAGGAACTCTCCAGTATACGCATAGAAGGCGCCAACACGGATGACCGCACTGTCTTTTATACGGCACTTTATCATGCACTATTGCAGCCACTGACAGGCAACGACACCGATGGGCGTTACCGCGGTTATGACGATGTCATCCACAAAGTCGACAACGGCAATTACTATGAATTCTTTTCCTTATGGGACACTTATCGCGCCCAGAATCAGCTCATCGCTTTGTTGCGTCCAGCCAGGGCGCGTGATATTGCCGACTCTGTCTTGAAAATACAAGAACAGGCTGGCTGGTTGCCGCGCTGGGGTTATGCGAATTTTGAATCGAATGTCATGACGGGTGACCCGGTCACGCCTTTCCTGGTTGATCTGTGGCGCTATGGTGCACTGGTTGGCAAGGAAAAAGCCGCCTATGCGGCATTGCGCCAGAATGCCTTTGAAGTACCAAGTTTTAAATTGCGCTCAGAGGGGAGGGCTGGTAATCCGCAATACCTGCGTGATGGTTTTGTGCAATACGACAAAGGCTTCAGGGCAAAGGGAATGGACGTAGACCCACATCATGGTGCCTCGGCAACTCTGGAATATGCCGCAGCCGATGGTGCACTGTCCTACATGGCAGAGGCGCTGGGCGAAAAGGCAGACGCTGCACTGTTGCGCCAACGTGGTCAGAACTGGCGCAAGCTATGGGACAAGGACGCCGCCGATAAAGAATTGGGCTTCAAAGGCTTTCCACGGCCACGACTGGAAAATGGTAATTGGTACACAGAACTGCAGGGACATTACAATCCGCGTGCCGAGCATGGTTTTCATGAAGGCACGGCATGGCAATATCAATGGCTGGTGCCACAGGATGCACAAGCCCTGTTTACCGAAATGGGAGGGCGCGAGTCAGCAGCCAAGCGCCTGGATGCTTTCTTTGCCTTTGATGAAATCGAGAAAAACGATTACCAGGCAGTACGCAAGGACTGGGTCGTGGGGCCATATAGTTACTATAACCAGTATCGCTACAATCCCAACAACGAACCGGATTTGCATGTGCCATGGATGTATACCCTGGCAGGCCAGCCCTGGAAAACCACCACTGTATTGCGTGCTGCAGAAACCCTGTTCAGTAATGCCCCGAATGGTGTGACTGGCAATGATGATCTCGGCACCATGTCAGCCTGGTATATTTTCAGTAGTTTGGGTATCTATCCCTGGATGCCGGGCAGTGGCCAGTTCTTGCTGCATGCGCCGAAGTTTTCCAAGATCGATCTTGATCTGGGAAATGGTAAGACGCTCAGCATAGAAAGCAAGGCAGCAGCACGTACGCCTATCCGCTATATCCGCCAGGCGCAGTGGCAGGGCAAACCTTTGTCGCAGGTATGGCTTTCATGGGAGCAGATAAAAGGCGGCGGTAAACTCAGCCTGGATTTAAGTAATGATGACAAGGCTAAATTCTGGGGTAGTAGTTTGCAGGCACTGCCTCCAGGTACGCTGGATAAACAATAAGAATAGCTAAAATTTCTTCGACACAGCAAGTTTAAAAGCAGGGCAGCTCCCGGTCCTGCTTTCTTTTTCTCTGTCTGAACCTGACTGATTAGGTCTGTTGATCCAGAATCTGGCGTAACTCCCGGACTATCTGAGTTTGTGTTTCCAGGAAATCTGGCGCAAGTCCGTGCAATTTTCTTCGATCTTTTCTTTCCTTATGTATCACCCTAAAATACGGGCCGCTGGCTGAAGCATGTACCTCTGTGACACCGCTTGCTGCCACCAGGGCCGCGAGATTATCCGGCCTGATACCCGCGCCAGACATGACGCGTATGCGTTCGCCAGCCTGGCGCACCATGCTGGCGAGTTGCGCCTGACCCAGGGGGGCAGAATCTGCCAGGCCTGAACTCAAGATACGCTCAAAGCCAAGCGCGATAATCTCCTCCAGACTTTGCTCAGGCGTGTCACAAAGATCAAAAGCGCGATGAAAAGTCAGTGACATATTGCCAGCCGCTACGCGCATGGCGCGGCAAAATTCGCTATCCACACCCGCTTTAGCATCCAGTGCGCCGACCACCACCGCATCGCAGCCCAGTTGCAAGCAGTTTTCTATATCGTAGAGCATGACTTCACGTTCGGCCTCGGTATACATAAAATCGCCGGAACGTGGCCGTATCAAGACATGGATGGGTATTTGCAAACGTTCGCGCGCAATCGCGATCGTGCCATAGGAAGGGGTGGTGCCGCCTTGTTCCAGGTTAGCGCAAAGCTCTATCCTGTCTGCACCGCCGACCTCAGCGGCCAGGGCAGACTCTATCGAATTCGTGGCAATTTCCAGCAAGATGCCTGCCATTCCCTAACTCTCTGTTTGCAAATACCAATAGGCCGCACCCAGCAAGGCAAGCTGGCCAGGCTCGATCAGGTAGATCGGGATATTTTCCACGAAAGCACGCATCACGCCTTTGTTTAAGAAGCGATTTCTGAATTCACTTTTTTGCAGGAGTTCGCTGATTTGCGTGGGTATCCCGCCCGCCAGATAGACTGCATGTGCACAGTAATAAATCGCCAGTTCGCCAAGCAAACTGCCTAACATGGCACAAAATGTTTCTACGGCTTCCTGAGCAATGCAGTCTTGTCTGGCGATGGCGGCAGCGGTCACTTCAGCAGGGGTTTCCAGAGAACTGGTTTTTCCCCGCATGAGCGCGAGTGTGCGATACAGACGTAACAAGCCAGGGCCTGACAAGAACATTTCATTATCGACATGAGGCGTGGACTTCCAACATTGCGCAAGCAATAAGGCCTCTTGTGGATTGCCCGCCGCCAGTGCAGCATGCCCAGCTTCTGTAGCCAGCACGGAGGAAGGTGGCCCAGGCAGCCAGAGCGCCGCACCCAGCCCGGTTCCTGGGCTCACAACAAGCACAGGGCCAGCCAGAGCTGGTGCATTGCCTGGATTGAGCATGATCGCATCTGCTGTTTTGATGATTGGCACTGACCAGGCAAGTGCTGCAAAGTCATTCACGAAGCGCAATTGCGCAAGCCCGCTCTCCTGCATGGTTTGCTGGCGCGAGACAGTCCAGGGCAAATTGCTATTGCGCACCTGATCTTCTTCAATCACACCGGCAATGGCTATACTGGCGTGAATTCTGGTGAAACTTAGATGCTGACCAGTCATTTCACGATAGGCACAAATAATTGCGGCCAGACTGGAATAATCCGTGCAGGCAAAGCGATGATAATCCCTGAGCTCTGGTTTGCCATGAGAGTTTAGCCCGGCAATGGCAAAGCGGGCATAAGTTCCACCTACATCAGCGACGATCAGTTGGTTCGATAACAGGCTAGCCATATCAATACTTGAGCGTGATTTTTTCGGCGCTGTTGGCGATCGAAACACTTGGCAAGTTCAGATATTTATCCCCCTTGCCAAGAAAGGCAACTTGACGCATCTGTACAGGGAGAGGCTTACCAGCAAGCTCAACACTATTGATATCTTGAAAACCATGCAAGTAGATTTCCAATTTGCGGAACTTGGATGCATGTTTTCCTTCCGGTTGCTGTGCCGTGCTTTGTACCAGCGACTGCATGGGTACTATGCTGCCAGCCTTGACGTAAACTGGCAATCGTTCCAGATGTAACTCCAGCGCTTTGGCTTGTTTGCCATGTTCCAGTTGGTCGCTATACAAATCGTGCCAGTCGCCCTGGGGCAGGTAGAGACGGCCAAATTCCTTGTTGCTGGCGAAAGGCGCAACCAGGAAAGCATCGCCAAACATATACTGGTTTTGGTAATGCCTGCTATAGACTTGTTCATCATGAGTGTAATCTATCGCCAGTGAGCGCATGACGGGCATGCCGGAAGTCGCGGCCTGGTAAAAACTGGAATACAGGTAAGGCATGAGTCGGTAGCGCAAATTAATATAATTGCGGCTGATATTGAGCACGTCTTCACCATAAGTCCATGGTTCAGAAGAGCGGCTGTCACTGGCTGCATGATTGCGGAAGTAGGGGGTGAAAGCGCCGATCTGCATCCAGCGCGCATACAGACCAGATGTGGGCGTGCCTGTGAAACCACCGATATCCATGCCAGTAAATGGCATGCCACTCAGGCCCAGACTATTGAGCAGGCGTACACCCAGCATCATATGCTCTTCATCTGCCGTATTGTCACCGGTCCAAATGGCGGCGTAGCGCTGCAAGCCAGCATAGCCCGAGCGCGACAAGGTAAAGGGACGTTCTCCTGTCGCCCGCTTCATTCCTTCATGGCTGGCGCGGGCCATTTCCAGCGCATAGACATTGCGGCCCTGCTTGTGGGTAGTCTGATGCCCATCATAATCGAAGAGGATATTGTTGGGCATTTTCTGGCCCCAGGTGGATATCTCGTTCATGTCATTCCACAAACCAGCGACACCTTGCTTTGCATAATTGGCGACCTCGGCCTGCCACCAGGCACGGGTTGCAGCACGGGTAAAGTCTGGGAAGTACACCCAGCCTGGCCACACTTCGCCGACATAGGGCGTGCCGTCGGCATAGCGCAGGAATACATCTTGCTGCATGCCGCGTGCGTAGGTGGCATAAGCTGGGTCTATCTTGATACCGGGGTCAACAATCACGGTGGTTTTGAAACCCAGTCCGGCCAGCTTGTCTGTCATGGCCTTGGGGTCGGGGAATGCCTGCTTGTCCCAACTGAATACCCGATAACCATCCATGTAATGAATATCGAGAGTGATGCCGTCCGCCGGGATTTTCTTTTCGCGCAAGGTGTTGGCTATCCGCATTACTTCTGCTTCTGGATAATAGGACCAGCGGTTTTGCTGGTAGCCCAAACTCCATAAAGGCGGCAAGGGCATGCGCCCGGTCAGGTCGGTATAGGCGCGGATAATGTCTGCTACGCGGGGCTGGAAGATGAAGTAATAATTGAGCTCACCGCCCTGGGCAGAGAACGAAGAAAAGCGGCGGTTGCTGGCACCAAAATTAAAATCAGTCTGGTAGCTGTTGTCAAAGAAAATACCATAATTCATGCCATGATGTATGCCTATGTAAAAAGGAACGCTGGCATACAGGGGATCGGTTTCTCCGGTATAACGAAACGCGTCGGTATTCCAGTTAGTATAGGCACTGCCACGCCTGTCGAGGTTGCCGGTTTTTTCACCCAGCCCGATAAAGCGCTCGCCCTCTTGCAAGGTCTTGTAGCTGCCAACTTCATCGCCTATCCACGCATTGGACAAACCAGGTTCATCCTGGTTGATGAGCACGCCATCCGGGGTCTCGAAGCGCACAGAAAATGGCTTCTTCTGTATCTGTACCTGCAATGTGGTAGTCTTCAAAATCAGCTTATCTGCCAGTTCATTGAGCTGGAAATCTGTCTTGTCGGGCTTGGCGATGACAGCATAAGAAAAATCCGGCCCCAGGGCTTTCTTGTCCATGCGCACTCGTATCACGCCGGGTGAGAATACCGTCAGCGCGACATGGGCATGCTCGGTTTCTATCGCCACACCGTTGGCATTGCGCACGAAAGAGGTTAGTTTCCCTGCTTGCATGACGGGTTGGGCAAAGACCTGGTTCACCTCCAGCAACAGGCAGGCACTGTATAGCAGGATGGACAGGGCAGTTTTCAAGTTTGGCAGTGGCACGAATTTTCCTCGCATTTAATTTCTCTCTAGGGTTGCGTAGCTTGAAGTTGAGCCAAATGACGAATGCGCAGGCTGTCGCGCAAAGTTGTCAGGCTTTGCGCACTATCGAGGCGCAGGGATATGCTTTCGCCAGGCAGCAAGGTCAGGGCATTGTCCGACAGACGGGCTTGATGCTCGCCAAAATCCAGCCAGACTGCACACGCCAGCTTGTCCGCCCGCAAGTCCAGGCGATAATGATCAGCCTCGGCGACAATAGTCGCCTCCAGCCCAGGATCAGGTAATTGCATGTGTTTGGATGCCTGCAGATAGGCAATGCTGCGGGCGATGCTTTTACCTTCTTTCATCAACTCGACCACGACATAAGTGGTCTTGGTATCCGTTGCGGCTGGCAAGTCCGCGTCCTTGATTTGTGCCAGTTCCACCGCACTGTTGGCGGCCAACTTGAGTGGCTGGGTTTCGTCACGCAAGACCTTGCCATGCACATTCATGATGCGTAGCCGCCATGCCAGGTTTTGCTCTTGCTGCAAATCGGATATCGCACTCAGGCGCGTGATTCCCTTGTCATGCAAGGCTGCCACTGCCAATGGCGCGAAGAATCGTCTGGCATGGAAATGCAAAGCCTTCCAGTGACCAAAATAATCAACGCTGGACCATGAAGCACCGGGCCACACATCATTCAGTTGCCAGTACAATGACCCCATTGTGCGTGGCATGCTACTGCGGTGATGTAGCGATGCCATTTCTATACCTTCCGCCTGCATCAACTGGCTCAGGTAAATAAAGTCAGCAAAGGTTTTTGGTTCGTGGTAGTTGGCGCGTATGTAGAGTAACAAGCGCTGGTTGCCTTCACCCGCCAGGAACTTCTGGTGGGCGCGGATCAGTGGCCCATCTATCTTTTGTTCACTACGTGGCGCAAAAGCATCGACCGTGCTTTGCACAGGCCAGGCTTGCAAACCAAATTCCGACATGAACCTGGGTGTCTCGGATAGGTAAGATTCTACAGCTTGCGAACCCGCCCATACATCCCAGTAATGTTTATCACCATTGTTACTGTCATTGGCCTTGTCAGCAAGATCATTGCTGGGTGAGCTGGACCAGTAGGGGACACCTGCACCATAAAGAGCAACCTGTTCACGCAAGTCCTTGCCAAACAGGGCGAC
>JACQDX010000131.1 GCA_016200895.1 Burkholderiales bacterium | reverse complement strand
TATTGGCAATGAGCGTATGAATTCCTCCATCACGCTGTATTCGTGAAAATCAAATTTGGAAGGCAGCGGAATGTAATCATCTTCATTATTGATGAACTCTCTGGCCTGCTCGACGGCCTCTCTGTACCATTCCGCATGCACCGACAAATCTTCATCGCTTTCGGCAGCGGCAATCGCTTCGTCTGTAAACAGAACAACCTCACCGGAAGATATTTTCAGGTACGACTGTGATTCATCACCCTGGAATTCTATGCCTTCGACTATTTTCTTTAAATCCACTTTCATCATATGGCAGTCCAGTGTGCCGGGTTCGATTTTATCGAAGGAATTCGGTTGCGACACTGAGGCATCATGTTAATACAGTAGTGTCCGGTTAAAAGTCGAACAAATCTAGTTGGTTATAAAAATCTGTCTGATCTTGAAATTGCCCAGTGCCCGCGAAGGCTTGAAATAGCTGGGTTTTCTCAAAAACAGACACCGAAAGAATCTGTAGCAAAGCGTATAGAGAGGCATCAAGTTGAAGCTCCTTTTTGACAATAGCAATCAGCACGTAAGTGGAGACTGCGCACCAGATTTGCGTCTTCACCGCATTCTCGCTGTTGCCGATGAAACGCTTGATACGCAGATGCTGCTTGATCCACTTGAAGAACAGTTCGACTTGCCAGCGGCTTTTGTAAAGTGCGGCAATGGTCAGCGCGGGCAAGGCGGTATTGTTGGTCAGGAACACCAACGTCTTGCCGGACTCCGGGTCTTTGAAACGGATGCGCCGCAATTGCTCGGGATAGTCCTGCGAGATGTAAAAACCATTCAGCGCGATGCGCTGGTCGCAGATGACGCCCGTGCTCCGATCTGTCGGCATCGAGTACACCCTGCGCGCATCCATGCCGCGCTTGGCTCGCGTCACGAAAAACGCGCCAGTTTGATGAAGCGCGAACAGGCGGCTGAAATCCAGATAGCCCCGATCCATCACATAGAACGCACCCGCTTCGAAGGAGAGCATATCCAGCACGTTGACCTCGTGGGTCTTGCCGTCCGAGATATGGATGAAGGCTGGAATATTGCCGCGCAGATCGAGCAGCGTATGCAGTTTGACTGCTGCCTTGGCGGTGCGAAACGGCGCCCACGGAAACAACGACAGACAAAGGTCTATGGTCGTCGCATCCAGGGCATAGACGGTGTTGTTCAGATCGATGCCAAAGCTGTCGTTGCAATACAGCTTGCGCGCACGCCGGATGAGCAGTGCTGCCAAGTCTTCCCATATGTGCCAGTCTCGTCCTTCGTTGGCATCCGCCAGCGTCGAGCGTTTGACTGGCGCGCGAAAGCCCATGCCATACAGCTTCGTCTGATTGGCCAGCAAGCAGGTTTCGATGTCGCGCAAACTCTCGCGGTAGGTCAGTTGAGCGAAGGCCATGGCGCGAAATTGCTCGGTGCAACTCAGACTTCGCACTCGTGTATCGCCGCCATGCCGTGCCACGATGCGCGCAAAGCTGGTCCACGGAACGAACTCCATGATCTGCGCAAACAGCGTCTTTCCCATATGCATAGCTCACCTCCAGAGAATTCAATCTCTGGACGTTACTTGAACCGTAATATGGGTAAACTGATTTCAAATCGGCACCAAAATAAATCGCTTTGTAAGCCGCGCCAATACTCAATCTTGGCTCGGCATTTTGTAAGTTAACCGGACACTACTGATTTGCGCAGTAGATTGATGTCGCTGTGTATAATTCGTCCAACTCGGGAAGATCATCATGGCCAAGCCCAGCTTACCCAAACGCAACGTTGTGCCCGACTACCTGGATTTACGCGACCGGGTATATATGCCGGCGATCGCTGTCGCCCCCAAGCCAGAAATGCAGCCGCGCCTCAAGCTGC
>JACQDX010000134.1 GCA_016200895.1 Burkholderiales bacterium | reverse complement strand
TTCCGCCCGCGATCGGTCCGAGCGTTGAAGTGAAACGCGCGACGCGCGAAAAATGGGGACACTTGCTGAAATAATATTCGGACACAGATTAACGCAGACGAACACAGATAAGAAAAAATTGGTGGTCACAAAAAAATTGGACACAGATTAACGCAGACGAACACAGATAAAAAAAATCAGTGTTGATCAGTGTTTATCAGTGTCCCATTTCAAGGGAGGAGAAAAATGTTTCGCAAATTTTTCGCACTATCAATCATCGCGATCGCGATTCTCACAGTCGCGTGCGCGCCCGCGCCAACGCCCGCGCCGGTCGTGCAAACCGTCGTCGTTCAACAGACCGTTGTCGTTCCACAAACGGTTGTCGTTACCGCGGTGCCCGCCGCGACTGCAACTGCCGCGCCGACGGCAACCTCGGCGGTTCCAACAATTCCCGCGTCCGTCGCGGTCACGCTGGATGTCAAGACAACCGCGTTGTTGATTTTGGATATCACATCGGTGGTTTGCACGCCGCGCAAAACTTGTGTGGCTTCATTGCCCGCGCTGACCGCGTTTCTGAAAAAAGCGCGCGACGCCAAAGTGCCCGTCGTCTATTCCGATACAGCTACTGCGGGTTCAACGATTCTGCCCGAAGTCGCGCAATTGCCGGACGAACCCAAAGTGACCGCGCGCGCCGATAAATTTTTCGGCACGACGCTCGATGATATTCTCAAAGCCAAAGGCGTCAAGACTGCGGTCATCGTTGGTTCCGCGTCGAATGGCGCGGTGTTGTATACTTCATTCGGCGCGAATTTGCGCGGCTATACCGTCGTCGTCGCGGAAGATGGAATATCCACCGATGATGTGTTCGCGCAATTTCTGACGCGTTATCAACTATTGAATCAGCCGGGCTTTACCAACGCGCAGAACACACCGCCGCAAGAAGGCAGAGTCGCGGTCACGTTAAGTCGAACCGATTTGATTGCGTTTAAATAGAGCCCGATTGTCATTGTGAGCACATTCGCTACGCTCAGTATAAACTCCGCGAAGCAATCGCCGCGTTGCAATTTGGAGATTGCTTCGTCGCGATCCTTCGCTTCGCTCAGGCCGCTCCTCGCAATGACATCGTCGTAAGCAAATGATGACCACAAAGCTCATCGCTACCAACGT
>JACQDX010000008.1 GCA_016200895.1 Burkholderiales bacterium | reverse complement strand
TGCCCGGGTGACATGAATTGGCGCACAACTGCCTTGTTCAAGGTTTTTATCCGTCCTTTGTAAGCGTCTATACTATGATCATAATAGGATCGTATGTATTCCACTTCCTGTAAAGGCTGGGCAGTGAACAGACTGAAATACCTGGCTGAGATACGGGTTTCTTCCAGTTCTTTTGCGGAATAAGCCTCGCCTTTTATCTTTTGCTCTATCAAGGGCAGGGCGGAGGAGCAACTGAGAACTTTCATTTCCACATAGGCAGGGATGTCGGCTTTATCTTCGGCCCGGACAGGAACAGCAAGTGTCAAAGCCAGCAGAGCCAGCATAGGCAGAATCAGAGATTTCATTTGTCACCGTCCATTGGCATTCTCAAGTCATGCGGTTTTTAGCCAGCGGCGGGTTCTTGGAAAAATATTTCTTGATGCCCTTCATGACCGCATCCGCCAGTTGATCCTGGTAGGCATTATCGGTCAGCTTGGCTTCTTCTTCCGGGTTGGAGATGAAGGCGGTTTCTATCAGGATGCTAGGGATGTCAGGCGCTTTCAATACAGCAAAGCCAGCCTGTTCAACTGAGCCCTTGTGCAGCCTGTTGATCCCGCTGATTTCACTGAGCACGACCTTGCCCAGTTTAAGGCTGTCATTGATTTGTGCGGTTGTCGATAAATCCAGCAAGACGCTGGCAAGCTGCTTGTCGTGGCTTTTGATATTGACGCCGCCGATCAGATCGGCAGCATTTTCTTTATCTGCCAGCCAGCGGGCAGCAGTGGAGCTGGCCCCTTTTTCTGACAAGACAAACACGGATGAACCGCGCGCGCTGGAATTGACAAAGGCGTCAGCATGCACGGACATGAACAAGTCTGCCTGCACTGCGCGGGCTTTTTGTACCCTGACATTCAGCGGCACAAAGTAATCTGAGTCACGGGTCAGCATGACGCGCATATTCGGATGTTGCTCTATCTTGGCTTTGAGGCGCTTGGCAATGGCCAGCACCACGTCTTTTTCACGGCTGCCGCCACGGCCTATGGCACCTGGGTCTTCACCACCATGACCAGGGTCAATGGCGATAGTGATCATGCGTGTCAGTTGTACCGGTTTTTCCTGTTTTTCTATGGCCGGCGCACCGGGTTTGATTTCTGGTTGCGGATCAAATTTGACTTCTGGCTTGGGCTCTACCTTGGGCTCGCTCTTGCCTGCCAATATATCTGCCGGGTTGGCCGTCACCACCGGTGCCTGGGTAATGGCTCCTGGTTCCTTGTTCCATTCACCTTTTTCTATCAATGCAGCCAGAGGGTCAGTCGGATTGGCAGGGTACAGATCGAATACCAGCCTGTGCTTGTAATTGCCTACCGGTGGCAGGGTAAATACCTGCGGGCTGACTTCCTCTTTCAAATCGAATACCAGACGTACGACGTTAGGGCGGTTCTGGCCCACACGCACCTGCTTGATATACGGGTCATTCGATTTGATCTTGGCGACCAGTTCCTTGAGCTTGGCATTCAGCTCCAGGCCTTCGATATCGACAAACAGACGATACGGGTCTTTCAGCACGAAGTGATTGGTTTTGAGCTCACTGTCATTTTCCAGCGTGACGCGGGTATAGTCTTCTGCCGGCCAGACGCGCACGGCCAGTATCTGTGCTGCATTGGCAGCAGGTGCCAGGACGGAGAGCAGCAGGGTGCCGCCTGCCTTGAGCAGGACGCGGCGTTTTTTGGAGCGCGCTGTATCAGTACCAGGCGTACTTTCAGGGCTTACAGATTCGGGGCGAACTTGAGTGATGCGAGACATGCGATACCTTTAGCAGACAACGCGTGCAATTCTACCTCACGACCGTTACCGGCGACGCGCAAAAATACATTCAAATCGGGTTCTGGCAGCACACCATCGGCTTTTTCTGGCCATTCAACGACGCAGATATTGCCGTCATTAAACTCTTCCCTGAAGCCTGCTTCGGCAAATTCATCTGCACTGATCATGCGATACAGGTCAAAATGCATGATGGTGACAGCTTGACCCTTGAGTGTGACCTGGTAAGGTTCGGCCAGGGTATAGGTCGGGCTTTTGACGTTACCGCTATGACCGGCAGCATGGATCATGGCGCGGGTCAGGGCGGTCTTGCCTGCACCCAGGTCGCCATGCAAAAAGATGCTCATGCCCGGCGTCAGCGCATGCGCCAGGCATTTACCCAGCGCTTGGGTAGCTGCTTCATCGGCGAGTGTGGTCTTATAATGTGACATTTCCTGCAAAGTTCCTATTCATGAATCTGCCTAACATAGCACAACACCCTCATTCTGTGTACTACAGAGGGCCGCGCGCGTGAGTCTGGACAGCACAGCCCTGGCCGACCTGGCGGGGCAAATACGCCTGTGGGGCAAGGAACTGGGCTTTGCCGAGCTGCGTATAGGTGACGTCGATCTGTCGCATATAGAAGGCAGTTTCCAGGCCTGGCTGGATGCTGGTTACCACGGCGAAATGGCCTACATGGCCAGCCACGGTAGTAAACGCACCCGCCCGGCAGAGCTGGTGCCAGGCACGGTCAGGGTGATTTCTGCCCGCATGAACTATTTACCCAAGACTGAAAGCTGGCGCGCCGAAGAGCAGGGGCAGGCGGCTGACAAGGCCGTGATTTCACTTTATGCGCGTGGGCGCGACTACCACAAAGTCTTGCGCACCCGTCTGCAGCAACTGGCTGAACGTATAGAAAAAGCCATAGGCCCGTTCGGTTACCGGGTATTTACCGATTCTGCCCCGGTCATGGAAGTGGCGCTGGCAGCCAAGGCGGGCTTGGGCTGGCGTGGAAAACATAGTCTGTTATTGAGCCGCGAAGCTGGCTCCATGTTCTTTCTGGGGGAAATCCTGATTGACATTCCCTTGCCTGTCGATGAGCCAGTTGGCGAGCATTGCGGCCAGTGCAGCGCCTGCATGGATGTGTGCCCGACCAAGGCGATAATCGCGCCTTATACCGTCGATGCGCGATTGTGCGTGTCTTACCTGACCATAGAATTGCATGGCAGCATACCGGTGGAATTGAGGCCGCTGATAGGTAACCGCGTGTATGGTTGTGATGATTGCCAGTTGGTGTGTCCCTGGAATAAATTTGCCCAGGCTGCGGCCGTGGATGATTTTTCTGTGCGTAACGGCCTCGACAATGCCCGCATGATGCACTTGTTTGCCTGGACCGAAGAGCAATTCCTGCGCATGCTGGAAGGTAGCCCGATACGGCGTATAGGCCATGAGCGCTGGTTGCGTAATATTGCGGTCGGGCTGGGGAATGCGGCATCTGCCATGAAGGGAGATGCTGAGATAGTGGCAGCCTTGCAGTCGCGGCTGGCGCATCCTTCAGAGATGGTGAGGGAGCATGTGGTTTGGGCTCTTGAGCGGCACGGGGTTGCAGTGTGATGAAATTAAAATTAATTCCCATCCTTTGCTTTGCGTTGTTAGCAACTGCCTGTGGCTATTCAGAGCCAGCTTATAACAAACCTGGATATACACCAGTCAACAGAAGGGTGGCAATTCCATCTGAAGTGATGGAGACCCTTGTCGATTTATGTCAACAGTGCTCTTTCGCGGATATTGGCGAAGATTACGAACAAACGGATTTTAGAAGAGATGCAGCGCTACCCTGGCGTGGGATTAGTTGGGCAGGATATTCTGGTTCAAAATGGACGATACGGTATGGTCATGGTGGTCGTGGATTTCATTATCACACGCTTACTTTTGAAATGGTGCCATCTGTCCATATTGTCGCGATTGAAGATGATTCTTGTGATTTTCCTGACATGAGGGATTGTGAATTTTAAGTAATTTTCTAAAAGTTATGCAGTGATTGAAGCGAATATCTTTTGGGTGCTTACGCTATGTTTTAGCATAATTCATGCAATCCAAAAATAGACCGCATCCAAAATTTGCTAAGGAAGAGGTAGTGTTTTTTGATGAACGGCAATCGTATATTCGTCGCTCCAGCGAAGGCTGGAGCCCAGCGGCGTTCGTTGTTTTGCCGTACTTTGATTAAAGCGATTGCCCTTCGTGGATACAAGCCGGGTCTCGGCCCGGCGACCGAGATACTTTCTTTTGCTTCGCCAAAATAAAGTATCCAAAGAAAAGGCGACCGAGGCGTCGCTGCCCCTCCGGGGTCCCCTTTGCTGCAAGTCAAAAAATGGGAAAGTCCGAAAACTCGCTTCCCTTGCAGGGCGCACAATCGCTTGCAAGCGATTGCCGTTACGCAGGCGAAGTGCATGCACTTCGAAACCCCTGCTACACCTCAAACATCGGCCTTTCTATTTCCATTTTCTGCCTTGCAGCAAAGGCATCGACACATCGGAGCGGCGAAAGTCAAAAACAGCAGCAGAGTCAAAAACAACCGCAAAGTCAACAGCAACGTCAATGCGACCGCTCGCTATATTGCTGCTTTCATTTATTCCTTGACGATCACCTCACCAAACTCAACCACACCGGCAAAGTCAGCACTGACAACACCGTACTCGCAGAAATCAGGAAGGCCACAAACGGCCCGTTGCCACCCATGCGCGCTGCAAGCACATAGGCACTGGATGCGGTAGGCAGGGCGCAGAAGACCACGGCGATTTGCAGTTGCAATGGCGGTAGTTCCAGCCAGCGGCCCAGGAGCAGGGCGATCAGGGGCAGGGCCAGCAGCTTCACTGATAAAAAGTAGGCAGCGATGCCTTTGGCTTCACGCAGACCAGACAGACGCATGCCAGCGCCAACTGCCAACAAGCCTAGTGCGATGGATGCATTGCCTAGCCGCGACAGGGCGGCGGCAATGCCTTCTGGCATGGGAATTTCAAGCACGCTGAATAACACACCACTGGCCGTGCCTACGACCAGCGGATTGCTGGCGATTTCTTTCATGAGTCTGTCGCTATTGTGAGCCAGAGCATATACGGCACCCATATTGCAAAGTGGCACGAGAAAACCAATCAGCAAGGCCATCAATGCTGTACCTTCGTCACCCGCGAGGCGCGAGGCAATTGCCAGGGCGATATAGGAATTAAAACGGAATGCTGTTTGCACACCGGACTCAAATATCCTGGGTGCAGTTGTAAACATGAATTTGGCCAGCCAGCCCAGTAGCATGCCACAAGCGGTAGTGATGACAGCGACCTGTAGCAGATGCCCAGTTGAGTGAAAATCAAAGCGGGTGCGCGAGGTGGTGTAAAACAGCAGGGCCGGGAACATGATGAAGTAGACGATCTTTTCCACCCCGGCCCAGAAATGCCCGCCCCAGTGTGCATGACGCGCCAGCAGGAAGCCGATGAGTATCAAACTAAAGTCAGGGAAGAGCAGGGTGAAAATCGACATCGTTCTTTATTTCAGCAGTCCCGCCAGTTCTACTGCAGTCTTGACCTGCATCTTGTCAAAAATATGGGCGCGGTGTACTTCCACGGTACGCATGCTGATGCCCAGTTGGTCGGCGATGACCTTGTTCATTTTGCCCAGCAAGATCAGGTCCAATACTTCTTTTTCCCTGGCAGACAGGCTGGTCAGGCGGTCGTGCACCAGTGCGGCAGAACCTGCCTGGCGCGACATGGCCAGGGCTTCTTGCACTCTGTCCATGAGCTTATTGTCATTGAAGGGTTTTTCAAAAAAGTCAAAGGCACCGCGTTTCAGCGTATCCACCGCCATGGGGACATCACCATGGCCGGTCAGGAAGATCACGGGCAGGCGCTTGGTCAATTGCCTTGCCGCCAGCATTTCAAACAGGTTGATACCAGTCAGGCCGGGCATACGAACATCTAGCAAGATACAATCACCCTGGCTGTCAAACATCAGGGGCTTGTCGAGTGCGGTCAGGAATTTTTCTGCACTTTCGTAGCTGTGCGCGGCAATTTGCCTGGACCTGGCCAGCCAGGATAAAGAGTCGCGTATGACCTCTTCATCGTCGATGATATGTAACATGTTATCTCCTATATATTGTTTGGCGCATTATGTGGCGTACTTAGCTTGCTGCGCTCGGATAGTCTTGAATTGGTAAAGCGAATTGGAAAATAGTACCACCGGCTGGATTTCCATGATGCGACAGCTTGCCGCCATGGAATTCGATAGCGGTGCGGCAGATATTCAAGCCCATGCCCATGCCCGCAGACTTGGTAGTGAAAAATGGTGAAAACAGCTTTTCTGCCACTTCAGCCGGTATGCCATGGCCTCTGTCGGTCACACTGACGATAATCTGCTGGCTGTTTTCATCCAGCGCTGCTTCCACCCGCAGTATGCGTTTTTCTGGGGCAGTGGTTTGCATGGCTTCGATGGCATTCCTGGTCAGGTTCAGCAATACTTGCTCCAGCAGGACGCGGTCTGCCAATACCAGTGGTAGCTCGGGCCGGATTTTCCATTGCAGGGCGACATGGCTGGCTTGCGCCTGCAATTCCACCAATGGCATGGCGCTTTGTATCAGGTCGGCAATTTGCAGGGGCTCGCGGGCGGCTTCGCGTTTTTTTACGAATTCATGCACGCTGCGTATGATCTGGCCAGCGCGCTGCGCTTGGGCATTGACTTTTTCCAAGGCACTCTGGAACAGGCTGCGGTCTATCATGCCGGTCTGCAAGAGGTTGACCGCACCGGTGGTATAGCTGGAAATGGCCGCCAGCGGTTGGTTCAATTCATGCGCAAGCATGGAGGCAATCTCGCCCATGGTCGCCAGCTTGGCGCTGGTATGCAGCTTTTCTTCCTGTTGGCGAGTCAGTTCCTGCGCCCGCCTGAGTTCAGAAATATCGAGGATGGAACTCATCCAGCCAGCCTGCTTGCCCTGCTCATCAATCAGTGCAGATTCGTAGATAAGTACCGGGATGCGCTCCCCGCTGGCATGCTGGTAGGTAGTCTCAAAACCTTCTGACGGCACGCTACCTGCCAGCAATTGGGTGAAGCGTTGTTGGTATTCTTCTATGGCTTCTGGTGCCCAGTAAGGCATAGGGGGCATGCGCCCTATGATTTCCTCTGCCGGGAAGCCTACCATGCGGCAAAAAGCGGGGTTCACATAAGTCAGGCGGCCTTCCATGTCGCGGGCCCGCAAGCCTGTGACCAGGGAGTTTTCCATCGCGGCACGGAAGGTGACTTGCTTGCGCAACGCACCTTCAGCCGCCAGGCGCCGGTTGATATCGCGCCACAGGGCCAGCAGACTCCAGATCAGGCCTATCGACAACAGGATGACCGACAGTACCAGCAAGTTCGACAAGAGCTTGGGCTCGGTCTTGATGCTATTGGTGCGCAATACCAGGCTCAGGCTGGGCAATTCCCAGGCGCGGCTATGGGTGTAGACATTCTTGCCGCTGCCTCCGGCGCTGCGTTCCGCCAGGATGCGGTCGTCGATATCAGTGATAGTGATCTGGTTATCCTGGGCAAACCACCAGGGCACCAGTTCTTCCAGGATGGCATTCATGCGGTAACTGATCATCATGCTGCCTATCCTGCGGTCGTCCCTGATCAGCGGGATCTGGCAATGCATGAGATAGGCATTCTTGGCATTGATTTCCAGCACGGGTTTGCGGCAGATGGTTTCTTCGCTGACATCGAGTTCACCAAATTCAAAATGGGGCAAGGGCAACTTGTCATTATTGGCTGGAATGACTTCGCGGGTATCGACCAGTATTTTATTATTGGCGTCATACCAGGCGATGCGCTGGATTTCGCGGTTATTCTTGAGTATGGTACGGAAGCGCTCAAGTACGGCATCTCTTTGCAGCTTGGCCGATTTGATTTCATTGCCTATCTGGCGCAAGACTTCGTCATTGCGGTTGAGCTGGAATTGTATAGCCTGCTCCACCCATAGCGAATCAGCAATCAGTTGTTCCTGACGCTCATTGGCTTCCATGCGCTGCGCCTGCCACGGTAACCAGATCAACGTGGACAAGAATAACAACAATAGCAAAATCGGAATAATCCAGCGCCATTTTTGATTGGGCCAGGATTGGGAACGGTGGCGGCTTTTCATTTTCCTAGTTTACTTCAGTGCGGGATTTATCGACAGATACATCGCATAACAATTGGGCCTTGTGGTTTTCCACAGTTGCAAGATAATGCTATGGTTGAAATAATCTGTGCAATAACCCTTATAACGACTGGAGACCTAGATGAAGTTGAAATCCCTGCTGTTTTTCCTGGTGGCGGCGTCATTGGTGAGTAGTGCCGCATTTGCACAGGCTCCGATTGTTATCAAATTCAGTCATGTTGTGGCAAATGACACACCAAAAGGTAAGGCTGCTGAGCGGTTTAAGGAATTGGCTGAAAAAGCCACCAAGGGCCGGGTCAAAGTTGAGCTTTACCCCAACAGCACCTTGTACAAGGATAAAGAAGAACTGGAGGCCCTGCAACTGGGGGCTGTGCAGATGCTGGCACCTTCGCTGGCCAAATTTGGTCCTTTAGGTGTAAAAGAATTCGAAGTTTTTGATTTGCCATATATTTTTCCATCCAAAGATGTGTTGTATGCCGTCACTGAAGGGGCAGTTGGCAAGGATTTGATGAAAAAGCTGGAGTCCAAGGGCATTACTGGCCTGGCATTCTGGGATAATGGTTTCAAGGTGATGTCTTCCAACAAGCCCATGCACTTGCCTGCTGATATGAAGGGGCAAAAACTGCGCATACAGTCTTCCAAGGTACTGGATGCACAAATGCGTGCCTTAGGTGCCAATCCACAGGTACTGGCTTTCTCTGAAGTGTATCAAGCGCTACAAACCGGTGTTGTTGATGGTACTGAGAACCCACCATCCAATCTGTACACCCAAAAGATGCATGAAGTACAAAAGCATGTAACGGTGACCAATCACGGTTATCTGGGATATGCTGTCATTGTCAACAAGAAGTTCTGGGATGGTTTGCCAGCAGATGTCCGTACTCAACTGGATGAAGCGATGAAATCGGCAACCAAGTATGCCAATGCCATCGCCCAGCAAGAGAATGAAAATTCTCTGGAAGCTGTCAAAAAATCTGGCAAAACCACAGTCTATGTGCTGACTGACAAAGAAAAGGCCGAATGGCGCAAAGCCCTGTTGCCAGTGCAAAAAGACATGGAAGGCCGCATAGGCAAGGATTTGATTGCCAACGTGAATAAAGAAGCCGTCAAACTCGGCTTCAAATAATATCCTGCCTGCCACCATGACATGGTCGTGGTGGCACCCTCTACAGTCTGCGCGTTCGCGCATGGTTCCGGGTTAGCGTTCTGCTTCCCAGCTCAGGAGCGTATATGAAATTTCTGGATCACCTCGAAGAATGGTTGATCGCTACCCTCATGGGCGCGGCCACCCTGGTTATTTTTATTGCGGTTATACACCGCTACCTGTCAGGCTTCGCTATACCTGTTGTGCAGGATTATTTGCTGACACTCAACACCAGTTGGGCCCAGGAACTAACCATCTATATGTTTGTGTGGATGGCTAAGTTTGGTGCTGCTTATGGTGTTCGCACTGGCATCCACGTGGGCGTTGACGTGCTGATCAATAAAATGAATCCACAATGGCGTAACAAGTTTGTCATTCTGGGTTTGCTGTCTGGTGCCTTGTTCACGGGTATCGTTGGCACTCTGGGGGCAAGTTTTGTCTGGGAAATGTCACATACTGACCAGACGTCGGCTGATATGGAGATTCCGATGTGGTGGGTGTACCTGGCGATACCGCTGGGATCTTACCTGATGTGTTTCCGCTTCCTGCAAGTGACATGGACTTTCGTCAAAACTGGTGAGTTGCCCAAGCACGATCACTCCCATGTTGAAGGTCTGGACGAAGAGGTGAAAGCATGAACGCCGCGATTATATTTATCCTGCTGTTAGTCCTCATGCTGACAGGCATGCCGATTTCAATATCGTTGGGCCTGACAGTTCTGACTTTCTTGTTCACCATGACCCAGGTACCTATTGAGTCGGTGGCTCTGAAATTATTTACTGGTATCGAGAAGTTTGAAATCATGGCGATTCCATTCTTCATTCTTGCAGGTAATTTCCTCACCCATGGCGGGGTGGCGCGGCGCATTATTAACTTTGCTGCTACTATGGTTGGACACTGGCATGGTGGCCTTGCATTGGCGGGCGTCATGGCCTGTGCGCTGTTTGCAGCAGTTTCTGGTTCTTCTCCGGCAACCGTGGTGGCGATTGGTTCCATCATTTTGCCTGCAATGGTGAAGCAGGGCTATCCAAAAGGCTTTGGTGCTGGTGTGATTACTACCTCAGGGGCTCTGGGTATCTTAATCCCACCATCTATTGTCATGGTGATGTATTCGGTATCCACCAATACCTCGGTCGGTCAGTTGTTCATGGCGGGTGTCGTGCCAGGTTTGTTGCTGGCTTTCTTTTTGGGACTCACAACCTGGTTCCTGGCGAAGAAACACAATTACCCACGCATGCCTAAAGCGAGCTGGGCAGAACGCTGGGCTGCATTCCGCAAGAGTGCCTGGGGTTTGCTGCTGATTGTGATCGTCATGGGTGGTATCTATACCGGTATGTTTACACCTACTGAAGCGGCCGCAGTGTCTGCTGTGTATGCCTTCGTTGTCGCCGTGTTTGTCTACAAGGATATGACCATCAAGAAAGTGCCCAAGGTCTTGCTGGATTCTGCTGCGATGTCAGCGATGCTGTTGTACATCATTACCAATGCCGTTTTGTTCTCTTTCCTGATGACTAGTGAAAATATCCCGCAAGCCATGGCCGGCTGGATTATGGATAAAGGCTTTGGCGTCATCAGCTTCTTGCTGGTTGTGAATATACTTCTGCTGTTGGCTGGTAATGTCATGGAGCCGTCATCGATCGTGCTGATCATGGCCCCTATCCTGTTCCCGGTTGCGATGAAGCTGGGTATTGACCCTGTACATTTCGGTATCATCATGGTGGTCAATATGGAGGTGGGTATGTGCCATCCGCCAGTGGGCTTGAACCTGTATGTGGCGTCAGGAATCACCAAAATGGGGATTACTGAATTGACTGTGGCTGTTTTGCCATGGTTGATGACGATGATAGGCTTCCTTTTGTTGA
>JACQDX010000133.1 GCA_016200895.1 Burkholderiales bacterium | reverse complement strand
GCTGGGCGCACTGGGTGGCAAGCCTGGCTCTATCATTGCGCTGGGAACTGGTAGCGTCGGTGAAGTTTTGTTGCCTGATGGTCAGCGCCGCGAAGTCGGTGCCTGGGGCTTCCCAGTCAGTGATGAGGCCAGTGGTGCCTGGCTGGGTATGCGCGCCGTCAACCATTTACAGCGCGTGCTGGATGGCCGAGCTGTCAACAATCCATTTGCCAATGCAGTGCTGGCACATTGTGGCGGCGCTAAAGATGCCGTATTCGCCTGGCTGGCTCAAGCTAATCAAACCCGTTATGCCGAACTGGCACCCTTGGTGATACATTTCGCACCTGAGGTAGATGTCGCACGCGAGATCATGATTGAAGCCGGTAAAGAAGTGGCCATCATGGCGCACGCTCTGGACCCAGAATCTGCATTGCCTATCGCCTTGTGTGGCGGTTTGGCAGCGCCAGTTGCCAGCTATTTGCCAGCCGCTTTAAAAGAGAGAATACAAATGCCCAAAGCCGATTCAGCAGTTGGAGCTCTCATCCTGATACAGCAGCATTTGCAAGCCCAATAAATACATAAAAGAGAGAAAAACATGCTGGCACGATTGATAGACTTTAAACCTGACGCAGAAAGCTCTACCCCCTTGTATCTGCAATTGGCGAACAAGCTTGCAAACGGCATACATAGCGGATTGTGGCAGCCGGACGAAGCCTTGCCCTCCGAGCGCATGTTATCTGACACTCTGGAAATCTCACGCGTCACCGCACGCAAGGCCATAGACATGTTGTGCGAGCGTGGCATGCTGACCCGCAAACATGGCTCTGGCACTTACATCACGCCCAAGCTTGAACAACCGCTGTCACGCCTGACCAACTTTAGTGAGGAATTGCGTAACCGTGGTTTTGTTCCTGGTTCACGCTGGTTGTCACGCGAAACTGGTATCGCTTCGCCAGAAGAGATTTTGTCCCTGGGTCTGTCGCCCAATACCGTGGTATCGCGTTTGAAGCGTTTGCGCACTGCCGACAATGTCGTGATGGCGATAGAAAGCTCAACCATTCCGGCAATCTACATGCCAAATCCCAAACTGGTCAGCGACAGTCTGTACGGTTATCTGGAATCACATAATCTGTCACCGACACGCGCTTTGCAGCATATACGCGCCGTGAATGCGACTGCAGAACAGGCGCGCCTGGCAGACATCAAGCAGGGTGCTGCCATGTTGTTTATTACCCGTGTTGCTTACCTCCCTAACGGTGCAGCGATAGAGCTGTCGCATTCTCATTGCCGTAGCGATTACTATGACTTTGTGGCGGAGTTGTTCAGATGAGCTTGCAACAACAAGTGCAGGGACAAATACTGACACCGCAAGGCTGGGTGCGCGGCTCCCTGGTGTTCGACGAAAGAGTGCAGACCATTACTGGCGATGCTGATGTAGAGAGCGCTGCTGGCGCAGAATCCCTGCATTACATCTTGCCAGGCTTTGTTGATTTGCATGTGCATGGTGCCGGCGGCAAAGACACCATGGAAGCTGGCGATGCCGTCGAAATCATCGCCCGCAAACATGCTAAACACGGCACCACCAGCATGCTGGCCACTACCATGACGGCACCATTGTCTGATCTGGAGCTTGCCTTGAAGGCGATCAGGCCCCTGGTGGATAAACGCAGCAGTGGCGCTGCCCGCATACTGGGTGTGCATCTGGAAGGGCCGTATATCAATCCCGGCAAGCTGGGTGCACAGCCAGATTTTGCGCACACGGGTTCGCTTGAGCAGGTGCGCCACCTTGATGCGATCGCGCCAATCAGATTGATCACCGTGGCACCAGAAATGGATGGTCACCTGCAACTGGTACGCGAGCTGACAGCCATAGGCATGCAGGTGCAGATAGGCCATACCCTGGGTACTTACGAAGAGGGCAAGGCAGCACTGGAAAACGGTGCCACCGGTTTTACCCACTTGTATAACGCCATGTCACGCCTCGATCATCGTGCTCCCGGCATGGTTGGTGCAGCGCTGGCGCATGCGCAGTTTTCTGAAATTATTCCCGACTTATTGCATGTCCACCCTGGCGCGATCAAGGCCGCCATGCGTGCGATTCCGCATCTGTATTGTGTTACTGATTCCACTGCAGCTTCCGGCATGCCGGATGGCCAATACATGCTGGGTCGCCAGGTCGTGCATAAATGCCTGGGCGGTGTGCGTCTTGAAGATGGCACGCTGGCAGGCAGCACACTGACCATGGATCAGGCCTTGCGCAATCTGGTCAGCATAGGCCTGGACCTGGAAGATGCATCGAAGCGTGTTTCTACCTACGCAGCCGATTATCTGGGATTGAATGAGCGTGGCCGCCTGCAGGCTGGCAGTTACGCAGACCTGGTTGTACTGGATCGCCAGCTCAACCTCATCGCTGTTTATGTAGAAGGAGAAAAGATTGACCTCGCAGATGCTTAAGGAAGCCAGTTCTTCCGCTGATTTTGTTGCCGAACAACTCAAACATGAAGGTGACCGTTATGCCGAGCTTGGCGCACACTTGCGCGCCAAGCCGCCAACATCCGTTGTCACCGTTGCCCGTGGCAGCTCAGATCATGCCGCTAATTATGCTGCATACCTGATCATGGCGAGGGTAGGGCGCATCGTCGCTTCCCTGCCCATGTCTTTGGTGACCTTGAACAAGGCACCGCTGGCAGCAAAAGATGCATTGGCAATTGCAATTTCACAGTCTGGCCAAAGCCCTGATGTGGTTGAACCTATCCGTTATTTCCGCGAAGGTGGTGCTACTACTGTTGCTCTGGTCAATGACGCAGCATCGCCTCTGGCACAAAGCGCAGAATGGACCATGCCTTTGCACGCAGGCCCGGAATTGAGCGTGGCTGCAACCAAGAGTTTTATCACCTCACTGGTTGCAGGCGCACGTCTGGCAGGCCACTGGCAAAACGATGCAGAATTTTTGGCGGCAATAGAACAATTGCCTGAATCCCTGCATGCAGCTACAAAAATTGATTGGTCACCAGCGATAGAAGTCTTGCAACCGGCATCACGGATCATGGTGGTTGGCCGTGGCATCAGCTTTCCAGTGGCGCTGGAGTCTGCACTTAAATTCAAAGAGACATCCGTCATCCAGGCAGAAGCCTTCAGCGGTGCAGAAATCAAGCATGGCCCAATGGCCCTGATACATGATGGTTATCCCTTATTGATTTTTGCAACCAGTGGCCCTGCACAAGCTGGCCTGATTACCCTGGCAGAAGAAATGCGTGGTCGTGGCGCGAATGTCTTGCTGGCAGCACCAGAAGATGTCAAGGAACGTAACCTGACTTTGCCAGTTGCAGCAACACCTGATCTTGATCCTGTCGTTGCAATACAAGCCTTTTATATGATGGCAGCAAATCTGTCGATTGCCCGTGGCCTCGACCCGGACAAGCCAAGACACTTGAGCAAAGTCACCAAGACAAATTGACGCAGCTGATGCAGCAGGCTATTTTTTTAAAAACTTAAAAAATAGATACTACCCCCAGTATTTTTATTAATAGCAAGATTGGTATGATTAAAATGCGAGATTGCTTAAAAATATTGGGGAGTATATGCAAAAGTCTGATTTCGCGAGCGAAATTACGCTTGTTCTTGAGCGCATTGTTATTAAGTTTTGGCTTGCACGACAATGCCTTTGCCGTCCAGAAAATCGAATTCTGGACCATGAGCCTGAAGCCAAAATTCATTCCCTATTTTCAGGAACTCGTCAAAAATTACGAAGCACAACACTCCGGCATCAAGCTTGAATGGGTGGATTTTCCTTGGGATATTCTGCAATTAAAACTGATCACTGCCATCGCTGCTGGTACGCCACCAGCACTGGTGAATTTGAGCGTGCCCTGGGCAGAAGAAATGGCGCGTGATGGCTTGCTCGAACCTGTTGACGCATTGTTGGCAGCACCAGGTACCACCAATGACTACACCGATGCAGCATTGGCTGATTTGCGTTTCAATGGCAAGGTGTATGGCTTTCCGCATTACAGCAATGTCAATGTGATTGCCTATAACCGCAAGATATTGGCGGCGGCGGGCATCTTTCAGGCACCACGGAGCATGGATGAATTGCTGACCCAGGCCGTCATGATTTCCCTCAAAACCGGCAAGCCAGGCTATGCACCTGCACTCGGCAAGATCGATGGTTTTTTCATGCAACAGGGGCTGGATTTAATACGTGATGGCAAGGCAGTCTTCAATTCATCTGCGCATGTGATGCTGGTCAAAAAGCTTGCTGCTACTTACAAGGCGGGCGGTTTTTTAAAAGACAAATTATTCGCAGAAGACAATTTCCCTGCAGTGGTAGATGCTTATCTGGGTGGCCGTCTTGGTGTCATGGTCAGTGCACCGACAGCCATCAAACGCATACAAACTGATGCACCAGAAATTTATGCGCAGACAGGTATATTCCCTGTGCCGCCAGGGCCAACGGGTATCAATGACGGTGGCTGGATGTTTCATTTCGCCATACCCAAAGGCGTAAAGAAAAAAGATATTCCTGAAGTTGCCGCCTTTGCCCGCTACCTTACCAGCGATGCCAATCAACTCGCGTTTTCCCGTCAGGCTGGTGTCATGCCCACCACCAAGCAGGCGCTGGTAAATTCCTACTTCAAGAAAATTCTACCCAATGCTGGCGCATCGGAACAGGCACTGGCAGTGGCGGCAAACTCCATGAATTCTGCCCGCAGCCTGTATGTCAGTGGCATTGATGATTATGATGAATTGCGACGCTTCCTGGTCAAGGCCGTCGAAGCTGGCGTGACTGGCCGTCGTGACATACAAGAAGCGCTGGATGAGGCGGTAGGTATCTGGAACCGCAAGCTGCAAGGGGTGAAGCTTCCATGAATAAGCTGCTTAACTCTGTCTCAGCATCTATGCCAAACAAGCGCAATCTGCTGGCCTATGCCTTTCTTGCACCGGCCTTGCTGTTGCTGCTGATGTTCTCCTTCTGGCCTGTCCTATATGGCTCGTATCTGAGTTTCACTGATTTCAGTCTGATACGCGAAGTGCACTGGGTAGGCTTCGCCAATTATCGCGCCCTGTTTGCCAATGACATGTTTTTGACAGGGCTTGAAAACTCCCTGCTGTTTTTGCTGGTCGTGCCTTTCACCCAATTGGGGGCGATATCGCTGGCAGTGCTGGTGAATAATCAATTGCCTGGCATACGCTGGTTCCGCGCGGCTTATTATGTGCCAGTGGTTACTACGGTTTCTGTGGTCGGCATCATGTGGGGCTTCATGTTCCATGAACAGGGCACACTCAATTATGTGCTGCTGCAATTGCATCTCATCACTGCGCCACTGGGTTGGTTGTCGGACGATACACTTGCCCTGTTTGCCGTCATGTTCGTCTCTTTCTGGCGTGGCCTGGGCTGGTATATGGTGATGTACCTGGCGGCATTGCAGTCACTGCCTGCCGAGATGCAGGAAGCCGCAATACTGGACGGTGCTAATCGCTGGCAACGTTTCTGGCGCATCACAGTGCCCATGCTGAAACCAACAATACTTGTATGCAGCATCATGTCTGTACTGGCGGCTTTGAAGGCCTATCAGGAAGTTGATGTGCTGACCCAGGGCGGGCCTATGAATTCTACCTTCACGGCGCTGTATTATGCCTACGACCAGGGTTTGAAGCACTTGAAGCTGCCGCGTGGTCTGGCTGCAAGTTTTGTGGTGTCTTTGTGCTGTATGGCGATTGCTTTTGTCTGCCTGCGCTGGCTCAAACCGGGGCACAGGAAATGAGCGCATCTGCCAATAAAGTCTTGCGCACGGTGTCGCAATATGGCTTGCTAAGCCTGATTGCCATCATCTGCATTTTCCCATTCTGGTGGACGCTGGTAGTAGCGATTTCTACCGAGGGCAATCTGTTTGAATTTCCGCCCACATTCTGGCCGCGTGGTGTTTCGCTGGATAATTTCATAGAAGCATTTCGCGTCATTCCCATCGTCGCTTTCTACAAGAATTCATTGCTGATCACTCTTGCGACAGTGCTGGGCAAGCTGGTTGTGTGTTCACTTGCAGCTTACCCTTTATCCCGCATGCAGTTCAGCGGCAGCAGGCTCATCATGGGCGTGATTCTGGCGACCATGATCTTGCCTTCTGAAGTCAACTTTCTGGTCAACTTCATCACCATGACCAAGATCTCTTTGGTGAACACCTATACCGCCGTGGTCTTGCCAAATATCGTGACAGCCGTCTCCATACTCTTGTTAAAGCAAGCTTTTGATGAAGTGCCACAAGACCTGCTGGATGCTGCAAGGGTAGACGGTGCCAGTGAATGGATAATCTTTTATCGCATCGTCTTGCCATTGATCACGCCATGGCTGGCAACAGTTGGCATATTGACTGCGGTGGAAGCATGGAATGAATACATCTGGCCATCGATAGTCATCAGCAAGCCAGAAGATTTCCCCTTGTCTGCCGGTGTGCTGTATTTGCGCGGTACTTATGGCAGCAGTACTCGCGTCATCGCGGCAGGAACCATTTTGACAGTTGCACCTATATTGGTCGCCTTTTTATTTACCCAGCGCTTTTTTATGCGCGGCATGGATGGAGCAGTGAAATGACGCAAGACAATAAGCAAGACAATAATAAGCAACAAACTCTGACACGCGAAGAAGCACGCCGCCTGGCCGGGCAACTGGTGATGATACGCATGCCCATCACCAGCCTTGATGCGACATCGGCGCAATTTTTAAAAGACAATCATATCCGTGGCATTTGCCTGTTCAGGCAAAACATGGTTGACGAAATCCAGCTGAAAAAACTGACGGCTGATCTGCGCCTTATCTTGGGGGAGGGGGCGCTGATCGGCATCGATCAGGAAGGGGGCGCAGTCGTGCGCTCCACCTGGGTACCGCAGCCCCCGGCGGCAATGTCGCTGGGGGCCAGCGATGATCCTGAACTATGCCGCCAGGTGGGTGCTGCTGTTGCGCGCGGCGTCAAGGCACTGGGCTTCAACTGGAACTTTGCGCCTGTGCTGGATCTGAATAACAATGTCGATAACCCCGTCATCTCTGAGCGCTCCTTCGGTTCAGATCCCAAGCGTGCCAGCGAACTCGCCCTGGCCTGGATGGATGGCAGCCTGGCGGAAGGCGTAGCTTGCTGCGTCAAACATTTCCCCGGTCATGGCGACACCAATGTTGATTCCCACCGCGACCTGCCTACCGTGAACAAGAGTCTGGCAGAATTGCAGGCGCTGGAACTGGCACCTTTCCAGATCGCAGTCAACCGCAATGCACCAGCGATGATGACAGCGCATATCGTCTACCCGGCACTGGATGCAGAGAATCCTGCCACCATGTCCAAGCCCATCCTGACTGGCTTGCTGCGCGATCAATGGAATTACCAGGGTGTGGTCATTACCGACGGCATGGACATGCACGCCATAGCAGGGCGCTATGGTGTTGGCAATGCCGCAGTACGTGCCTTGCTAGCCGGTGCAGACATGGTCATGGCACTGGGCACCACAGAGACACAGCTCGAAACCCTGAATGCACTGACAGAAGTGATTTTATCCGGCCAGATTTCTTTGGCAGAGGTACAGCAAAAACTGCAACGCATGAGCGCTCTGACAAAAACCTACCCTTGCATAGATACTGCCTACCAGACCGACATGGCAGACCGCATTCTCATGTCCAACGCCTGGAAGCGTGGCCTGACTACCCAAGGCAATGCACAACCGCCTGCCAAGGGCAGCAAGCTGCGTCTGATCATCAGCGCCGACGTCGTCAGTGATGGCGTTTCAGAGGCTGGCATACCCGCAGCAAAAGTCAGTGCCATGCTGGCCAGTTTGTATGATGTTGATACCGTCACCTTTGACAATGCAGACAGCTTTGAATGGAGCGCCTTGCCAGATGATGGCCGCTTCGTAGTGCTGGCATCTACCGTGCGCATACGCTACAGCAAACAGGTACGCGACACCTGGAAGCCTGACCTGCACCTGGTCTTGTGGAACCCGTTTCAAATGCTGGATATCCAGGCTCCCGCATTGATCACCTATGGTTTTGCACCACCAGCCATCGACGCAGCACGCGCCTGGTTTGCCGCAGAAGTTGTCGCCAGCGGCCAGATACCGGTTGCGGGGTTTTCAAGCGCCGCAGTGGCAGAAGCATAAAGGAATCAGGCATGGCCGAAGTCAAACTGCAGCAGATCAGCAAATCCTATGGCAATAACCAGGTGTTGCAAGGCATAGACCTGCACGTGCGCAATGGTGAATTCATGGTCTTTGTCGGCCCCTCAGGCTGTGGTAAATCCACGCTCTTGCGCATGATTGCCGGTCTTGAAGATATCAGCGCCGGTGAGCTGCATATAGACAATGTACTTGCGAACGATATCCCGCCCGCCAAGCGCGGCCTGGCCATGGTGTTCCAGTCTTATGCCCTGTATCCGCATATGACTGTGTATGAAAACATGGCCTTCAGCCTGAGTCTCACCAGCATGAGCAAGGCCGAGATAGACAGCGCCGTACAACACGCCGCCAGCATCCTGCAAATGACCCACCTGCTGCAACGCAAGCCGCGTGACCTGTCCGGCGGTCAGCGCCAGCGCGTCGCCATAGGCCGCGCCATCGTGCGCAAACCTGGCCTGTTTTTGTTTGATGAACCACTGTCGAATCTCGACGCCAGCCTGCGCGTACAAATGCGCATAGAACTCAGCAAGCTGCACAGGGAACTTGCCGCCACCATGATCTACGTGACGCACGACCAGGTAGAAGCCATGACCCTGGGCCAGCGCATCGCCGTATTCAATGGCGGCAAGATAGAACAAATAGGTGCGCCGCTGAACCTCTACGACAAGCCCGCCAACCTCTTTGTCGCAGGCTTCCTGGGCTCACCGAAGATGAACATCGTCAAAGCCAGAGTGTTGCGCAATTTCGGCAGCGAGGTAGAGCTGCAACTGGCCGCAGGTACTCATATCAATGTCCAGTTAGTCAACAGCAATTTGCAGACAGGCGACGAAGTCAGCCTCGGTATCAGGGCAGAGCATATAGTGCTGGTATCACAAGCTACAGAGCACAGTAACCAGCTCGAAGTCTGTATCAGCTTTGTCGAGCATCTGGGCGATGCCGCGATCGTCTATGCGACACTGGCAGGTGAAGAAAATCTGTTCGCTATCAAGCTGCCTGCGGATACTTCAGACCTTTATCCGGGGGCTGATCTTTGCATACAACTGCCTGGGCAGAGGTGTCATGTGTTTGGTGGCAACGGCATGGCATTAGGTCGGTAACACTGGGCCTAATGTGAAAACAGATTAGTCACTATAACTGGCTGTCTATTTTTTGCCATCACTCAATGCATAGGCAACAATCGCATTGGCATGTCCATGTCCCATTTCATGCTCAGCCTTGAGCTTGTTAACGATCTCCATGTGCTTTAATCCCTTGCTCTGCTGAACCAGGTTTAGCCAATGCTGGATGGGCTTACCATATTTTTTCTCTATCGATGGAAAATAAGAAGCAGGGCCTTTGACTTTCTCTTCTTCAGACATATGATATTTCCTTTTCCTGGTCTAGTGAGATTTATGGGGTACAAGCGCAATCTACGTAAGGTATAGTTCATACATTATCGAGCGCATTCGGATTGAATATATTGTAATCTAAAGAGCAACATGAACAAGCAAAGTAATTTACCTGAATTGGAAGACTGGCAAGCTGTCATGACCTGGCCAAGGTCGATTATTTATCCTGATGCTTACGATGGAGGAGAAACATTAGCGCTACACTGGGATCTTGGTGCCGTTCCTGACAATGAAAAGAAGAAAGTGATACAAATTTGGAGCGCTAAACTTCCGGAACTTACTAATGTGCGCAGATTAAATCTTTGGACTCATGTAACTCAACCAGTGTTTGATGCTGCATGCAAAATGCCTGCTCTGGAGCATTTGCAAATCAAGTGGAGCAATCTCAAATCTTTACGGGGTATTGAACAACTTCAAAATTTGCGACGCTTGAATATAGGAAGCTCCGCGAAAATTGAATCTTTAGATCCATTGCGAAAGCTGAGTCAATTAAAGGTTTTGGATATCGAAAATTTCAAATTGATTTCAGATTTTTCTCCGCTGCTTGATTTGACAACACTTGAATCTTTGTCTGTTACCGGGAGTATGTGGTCACGTCAAAATTTAGGCTCGATTGAGCCTTTTACCGAGATGACCTGGCTCAAATCGCTTTGTATTGATACTTCACATATTGCATCGATTAAAGCTTTAGCAAGCTTGAAAGGACTGCAGTACTTGGGTGTTGGAGGACGTCTTCCAATGGAAGAGTATGCCTGGCTTTCTGCCAAATTACCGAATACGCAGTGCAAATGGTTCTTCCCTTACCTAAATTTTTCTGCGTTAGGGGCTGGGCCATGTGAGAAATGCAAAACGGGATCGAAATTGATGCTTACTGGAAAAGGTGCGCGCGTTTTATGCGAAGTTTGTGACAAGGCAAAAATTGAAAAATATGAGGCTAGCTTTGTGGCAGCTAAAGCCGCTGCTTTTGATTGAGTATTCTTAAACCATTTGCTTCACAATGAAGCGAACTTCCCCGCCAAAAATTCCACCAACGCCCGCACCCGGTTAGGTATGAAACGCCCACTGGGCAGTAATGCATGCAGGGGATAAGCCTCAGTCTCCCAGTCCGTCAGCAGCGCCACCAGGCTACCGTCTGCCAGTTCCTGCCTGACATCAATCAATGATTTGAAAATGATGCCTGCGCCAGCTATCGCCCACATGCGGGCCAGGGAGGCGTCGTCGGCGCTGCGGTCGCCTTTGACGCGGACTTCTTTCCATTTGCCGTTTTGCCCAAAGCGCCAGGTTTTATGCAGGCGGCTGCTGCGCTCGAAGATCAGGCAATTGTGTAGTGCCAGGTCTTGCGGTGTTTGTGGTGCCGGGTGGTGTGCCAGGTAGCTTGGGGCTGCGCAGAGTATGGGGCGGCTCTGTGCCAGTACTCTGGCGACCAGGCGCGAGTCTGTCAGCGTGCCATAACGTATTGCCACGTCAACTTCATCACGTACAACGTCCAGTGGCCTGTCACCGACATTCAGCGCCAGTTGCACGCCGGGGTGCAGGGCCAGGAATTCATCCAGCCAGGGCAGCAGGGTAGTGCGTGTCAGGTCAGATGGAGCGGCAACGCGTATCGTGCCGACCAGAGCGGTACGGGCTTCGGATACCTGGGATTCACCTTCGTCGAGCAAATCAAATGCCCTTTGTGCATAGTCGAGCAGGATTTGCCCTTGGGCGGTGATACGCAGGGCGCGGGTTGATCGCTCGAACAGGCGAGTGCCTAACTGGGTTTCCAGGCGCTTGAGAGTGGCGCTGGCGGCTGCGGGTGTCATGCCCAATACGCTGGCTGCTCTTGAGAGTGAGCCGCAACGTGCTGTTTGCACGAGGACATGCAGGTCGCTGAGATTTTCAATTTTCATTTGAAAGTGATAGTTATTTATCGATCTTATCAATTCACGCTTGAGATTCTACAATGCCTGCACTGATCTGGAAATGTTTCTGGATACCGATTATCAATACTGAATACACTCAAGGACTCAACATGAAAGCTATTGCTTACCGTCATTCTTTACCTATCGATAACACTGCATCGCTGGAAGATGTGGAACTGCCAAAACCAATGCTGGAAGAGCGTGACTTGCTGGTGCGCGTGAATGCCATCTCAGTCAACCCTGTGGATACCAAGGTCAGGCTGGGCAGGGCACCAGCAGAAGGCCAGTTGAATGTGCTGGGCTGGGATGCAGTTGGCATTGTTGAAGAAGTTGGCACCGCAGTCAGCAATTTCAAAGCGGGTGACCGTGTCTATTATGCTGGCGCTATTGACCGTCCCGGTGCAAACAGTGAGTTGCATGCGGTAGATGAACGCATCGTCGCCAAGGCACCCACGACACTGGATGATGCGCAAGCCGCCGCCTTGCCGCTGACGACCATCACCGCCTATGAATTGCTGTTTGAACGCCTGGGTGTCGCCAAGAACGGTGGAGCAGGCCAGACTCTGCTGGTAATAGGCGGTGCCGGTGGTGTTGGTTCCATCCTCATACAGTTGGCACGGCAGTTGACGCAATTGCGAGTGATTGCTACCGCCTCGCGCGCTGAGACACGTCAGTGGTGTCTGGATCTTGGTGCGCACGCAGTGATTGACCATTCCAAGCCTTTGAGTGTGGAATTGAAAGCCATAGGCATCAATGAAGTCGACATCGTTGCTGGTCTGACACAGACAGCCCAGCACTATGCAGAAATCATCGCCAGCCTGAAGCCACAAGGCGAGCTGGCTGTGATCGATGACATGGTGGCGCTGGACTTGATGCAGTTGAAAGGCAAGTCGATTTCCCTGCACTGGGAAATGATGTTCACCCGTTCCATGTTCAAGACTGTCGATATGGATGAGCAAGGCAAGCTACTGGCAGAAGTGGCGGCACTGGTGGATGCTGGCAAGGTGCGCACGACCGTGAATGCGAACTTTGGCAAGATTAACGCGGCGAATTTGCGCAAGGCACATGCGCTGATAGAAAGCGGCAAAGCTCAGGGTAAAGTCGTGTTGCAGGGCTTTTAAATTAACCATCAACAGAAAGCCATTATGCAAACTATAAACATCAATAAATCATTTTGCGGCTGCCAGCATCTGCAATGATGTGGTGGCACAGCTTGCCCACAGACCGCGTTTGGTGGCAGTCGATGGTTGTTGCCCCATCATTGAAAATGGCAAAGTTATCGGTGGCATAGGTATATCAGGTGGTAATGCACTGCAGGACCAACAGGCTGCGGAAATTGCGCTGGCTGCATTGGGCTTTGAAGTGAAGGCTTAAGTTCAAGTCAAACATTGAGAGTGCATGTAAGTCATGCACTGTTTTTTCTATGGAGATCAAACACCATGACAGCGATCATCACTCGTTCATTTGGCAGCATGTTGGAGATGGTTTTACTCGCCCTGTCCATGCCTGCCGCCAAGGCACAAAATATCTATGCGGCGGATGCAGTAACGTCTGCATTTGTCGATTTTTAAGCAGCATCAGCAAGCGCACTTTAGCAGGAGTTGCCAATTATCTCGATCACTAAGGTTTCACTGAGTTCGTTGCTGAATCAGACAAGCTTTTGCAACTGGATGCCAATGCATTTGCTGGACTATTCAAATCCGGCGCAAATTGATTTGCGTTTTGCTGATATCCAGAGTCAAGCCACAGGCGATGCAGCGTTAGTCACTGGCATCCGTATTGGTGCCATTACCAAACCGGGGGAAACTGTGCTTGAAGGTAAATCGCTGATCACGATGGTGTGGTTTAAAAGGATAACGCCTGGCTATTGAAGCATATCCACCTGTCACCTGTGACCAGCAATAAGTAATCGATGGCTAAAGATGCGGCAGCCACATGCCCACGAATGCGATAAAGATACCCATGCCGCTGGCGGCACTGAGTACCAAGAGTGCACCAGCTATGCTGAAGTGAGCGGCTTTGTTTTTACTGTCTTGCGCACGCAAATATAATTCACAGAGGAGCAAAGGTATGAGTGAATTGGCAAAAGACATGAAGCTCAGGAATGGCCCTTCAAAAGTCTTGGGATTAAAACCAGCCGGGCCGTGATTGATACCTATCCAAAGCATCAAACCTATACGGAAAAACCAGACGCCGTTCGCCAGCAGGAACAGGCGCAGTGCCCAGCGGCGGTGCAGTGTGAACTGGCGCGCCAGCGCATAACGCAAGGCCATGCCTGCGCAAGCCAGGATTAATACTGCATTGAGGCTCACACCCAGATGCTGGGTAAAGTCCCCGACGCCATTGCGAAACCATACCATGTACAAACCAGTCGTCGCTGCAATGACCAGGCTGGACAGATAGATGCGTCCGTTCCAGCGATGGAATCTAGGTGCGCGTGAGCGTACTTGAGGAAGCATTTGCAATATGCCCGCCAGAGTGATGCTGGCAGCAAGAAAAATATGCGTGATAATGGCGAAATTGCCTGCGCTATCGCCTTTGATATAGCCATGTGGCAGTACGTCACTCCATGCGGCGAGATTACCTTTCATCGCAGACAGGACGTAGAAGCCCAGGATGTAATAAACGAATAAAAGCTGGCCTATGATGGCGACTGAGAACCAGAGTCCTGCGGCATATTTTAAACTGGCTTTAGACAGTTTTTCTATTCCATTTTTTTTCGTTGCCGGTGCAGTTTGTGCTAAATATGCATTGTTCGTTTCATAAACAGTATCTTGCGTCATTTGAAAACTCCTTCTTGTTCATGTGAATTGGTCGTGTCTGGTCCTGCCGTACAGGCGTGGGCATGCCTGCAAAGACGGGTTTGCTTTTTGTGGTGTGCTGCTGAGGAGACGGTGCGGCGCTACATCTGCTTGAAGAGATGCAGATAGCTACGGCTTACTGGCAATACATCGGGGCGGCCACGTATATGCAGCTCGGCAGTTTCATTCATGCCGCGTGTGACTTCGCTGACATAGTGCAGATTGACGATGACGGAGCGGTGGGTTTGTGCAAAGCGATCCGGGTCCAGTTCGTCGCTGAGTTCACGTATGCTTTTTCGTATCAGTGCGTCACCGCCTTCCCAGGCAACCAGGGTGTATTTGTCGTCCGAGCGCAGGAAAGCTATTTGTTCTACCGGGATCAGGCGCACGCTATTGCCTACGGATGCCTTTATCCATTGCAAGTAATTAGGTTTTTGACTGCGCTGGCGCATGTCGCTGGCCATACGGTCGAGCAGGGCATCATAGCTGGCACCCATATCATTTGCTTGCGTCAGCCGCTGCTGCAGACGTGTGATGGTATCGGACAGACGCGCTTCTATGATGGGCTTGACGAGATAATCGACAGCGCCTTGTTCAAATGCTTGCACTGCATATTGTTCATAGGCGGTAAAGAAGACGATTTGCGCCCTGCGCGCAATTGACCTGGCGGCTTCTATGCCATTCAAGCCGGGCATGTGTACATCAAGGAAAACGATGTCAGGCTGATGGATGTCGAACATCTCCACTGCTTCGCGCCCATTACGTGCCTCATCGACGATATGCAGTTCTGGCCACAGACGTGCCAGGTTGGCGCGCAGATGCTCCCGCAACAAAGGTTCGTCATCGGCGATCAGCGCAGTGATCTGCTTAGTGCTTTGCTTAGTGATTTGCGCAGTTATTTGACTCATGCCTTGCTCTCTGGATGAAAAATCAATTCAACTCGTAAACCATGTGGTGTCTGCTCATGCAAATCGACACGCGCATCGTTGCCAAAACAAGCTTGCAGCCTAGCCTTCACATTTGCCAGACCAGTGCCGGGAACTGCGGTTTCTGCCATGCCTATGCCAGTATCTGCTACCCATAATGTCACCATGCCGCTGCTTGCAGTTTGTTTGCCCCCGACTTCTATGCGACCACCTTCAGTGCCTGGATCTATACCGTGGCGCACTGCATTTTCCACCAGGGTCAGCAAGGCCATGGCAGGAAAACGCAAGCCTTTTAATTCCGGTGCCAGTCTTAACTCAAACTGCAATCGGTCTGGCATGCGCATGTGCATGATTTCAAGATAGGCACTGACTAACTGCATTTCGTTTTCCAGTGTTGCCTCTGCATCATTCAAGCGCGGCATGGCGGCACGCAGATAGGCAATAAGGTGGCGCAAGACGGGTGCAGCATTGTCTGAGCCAGCTTCAACCAGGGCTTGCACGTTCGCCAGAGTATTGAACAGGAAGTGTGGTTCTATCTGCGCCTGTAACAGCCGCAGGCGAGCATCCAGCACTTCACGTTCCAGGGCATTTTTTTCCAGCTCGAGTTGCAGCCGGTCTGCACGTTCACGTTGCTTGTCCTCGCGCTTGATGGCGGCAACAGCGACTATGGAACCAAAAAACAGCGCAAAGATCGTGCTGGTGGCAAAACCGGACAAGAGATTATTCGCCTTGATGAAATTCATGAAATTGCCTGCTATCGCCACATAGGCAGCCAGACTGGCAAATGGTGCCAGAAAACAGACTGCCGTGACCCGCACCAGCCAGCGCGGCACCCAGCTCGGCAGCCAGTGCAAACGCCAGGTTCCAGAGACGGTAAATGCCAGCAGCATGACCATGGCGATGAAAGTGGTGCGCCTGAGCACCAGCCAGAATGGTGACTGGAAGATAGGTGTAGTTACCCAGGCGATTAGCACGCTGATGATAAGCACCACGACAATTTGTCGTGGTCTTGGCAGTGCTGACCAGCGTGGGGTCATCGTAGTCGTGGTATTCATGGAGCTAAGATAGCTGCAACTGGTATTTTCAACAAGCGTGCTGGTTTGGATATGCGACTAATGACGGTTTTCGGGGCTTGAATGACGGAAGTGCGGGTAAATGCCATTGGCCAGGCTTAACCATAATTTGCAAATATGAACCACTTCCTGAAAGTATCAGTCGCTTTTTAACATAAACTGAGTGGTATCAGCGATAGTGTGATTTGGTCACGTTGAATTAATTCGGAAATGAGAATGCAATGATGAAGAAATGGATGTTTGCAGCGACGGTGCTGGTTGCATCGCCAGCAATGGCAGACACTTTTCGCATTGCATATAACGAGGGGGGAGATGCCCCCTTTGTCATGCTGGACAAGCGCGGCCCCAGAGGTATATTCCCGGATTTGATGTCGGCTATCGTCAAACTCAGTGGCGATAAGCTGGAACAGCGCTACCTGCCTATGCGCCGCTTGCTCAAATCATTTGAGGACGGGCAACTCGACATAGAGGTCGGCGCAAACCCTAAATGGCGCAGCAGTTCCCTGGTACCTGGCGTATACAGCATAGCTTTTGGCTTACCCAGAGCTGTTCTCTGTTTTCGCCCTGGCGAAACACCCAAGGCACAAGCTGTTACAGATTTTTATGGTCAGAAAGTGGGCGTGATTTCTGGCTATTCCTATCCTGAATTTGAAGCAGCGTTTGCCAGCGGAAAGATACAAAGGGAAGACATTTTCAATTCTCCCAATCTCTTGCTGACTTTACGAGCAAAGCGCTTTGACCAGATCATCATCAGCAATTATGTCAGGCAATACTGGACCAAGGTAGATGCACAGCGCTATGCCTGCGACGAAGGCCGCATGATAGATGAAAGCGAAATGATGTTGAGGGTACATCCCTCCAAAGCCGATGCCTTGCCACGCCTGAATGCTGCCATCGCCACCCTGAAAAAGAGTGGCGAACTGGATGCCATTTTCAGGCGCTATTCCAATTGACGCGATTGATGCAATTGACTGCCAGAATCAAGGCGCTGGTGGAGATGCTGGTGAGGCCACTGGTTTGTCTTTATCGACGACATATACACCAACCAGTTTAATGGGGTCTTTGCCATGGTTTTTTGCACTATGGACGACACCAGCAGGTATGACAAATCCTTCACCCGGTTTTATTTTACGTGGTGCTTGATTGGCGAGCAGTAATTCCAATTCGCCATGCATGACATAGCTGATTTCATCGCCTGGGTGAGTATGCCAGTCGACCTTGCCGCCGCCAGCTATATCAATACGAAAGATGTAATCTTCCTTGCCAGGAATCGACGAATCGGCTTGTATCACGGGGGTGCGGGTAACACCTGAATTTTGTGCCAGCAGGTTGGTGCTGATCAGCAACAAGCTGACGGCAGTTATTTGGCGCAAGATGTTGGTTTTGGTCGAATGCAAGATAGATCTCCCTGTTGGATAGTCATGCGCCGTTGCGCATGGTTATAATTACAATCCTTTTTGACAAGAGAGTAAAGAGGAAATGAAATTGTCTTCGAAGGATGTTGTTTCCTGGGTGTTTGCGACTGTTGTGGAATGATGCGAACCTTGGCCCGCACCATTTGCAGAGAAATTATCAGGCGTCGACAGTTTTTGCCATGCCTTCAGACGCACCGCTGCTGCCGCCTTCTTTGCCATACGTTGCGCTGTCGCCAAAAGAGACAAAGCGCGTCATTATCAATACGGGGATGGCACTGAGCAAGACCCAGATGAAAAAATTCTTATAGCCGAGTGCTAACTGTATGTCACCGCTGATGGTCTTGAACAATACAAAGCCTAGCTGCATGACCCCGGTGCCTAATGCATAGTGGGCGGTCTGGTACTTGCCGACAGCAACAACTTGCATGATGAACAGGATCAAGCCAACGAAGCCAAAGCCGTAACCAAACATTTCCAGTGCCAGGGCAGTAGTGATGATGCTGATATTGTCAGGTAGTGTGGTGCTGAGGAAAAAAAACACCAGGTTAGGCATATTCATTGCCAGTATCAGCCAGGGCAGGGCGCGTTTGAGCCCCAGCCAGGATGCAAAATACCCGCCTAGTACACTACCACCCAAAAAGGCGATGGTGCCAGCCGTGCCATAAGCAAGGCCGACTTGTTCGGTCGTCATGCCGAGGCCGCCCAGGTTCTTGGCTTCGCGCAAGAACAAAGGGCCTATGGTTTGTATCTGCCCTTCGGCAGCGCGGAACAGAATGATGAAAGTGATGGCCAGCCAGATGCCTGGCTTTTTGAAAAAATCAATAATCACATCTTGCAGCGTCAGGAAAACGCTACGCATGGATGCTTCAGTATTGGTGTTTTTTGTGCCCGGCAAGGCCCAACTGTGATACAGCCCAAGCACCACTAACATGACACCCATAATGGCGAAAATGACAGTCCAGGCTTGCGCAGGATCCAGACGTTTTTCAAGATAGCCAGCCAGATAAACCAGCCCACCCAGAGTGATGAACTTGGCCGCATTGTAGAAAGCGCCTTGCCAGCCAGCGTATTCAGCCTGTTGCTTGTTGCTGAGACTGGCGATATACAGTCCATCGGCTGCAATATCGTGGGTGGCTGAGGCAATTGCCACGACCCCAAGCAAGGCAATGCTGATAGCGAAATACATGGGCAGTTGCAGCGAAACGGCCACCAGGCCCAGCGATACACCACCTATCAGTTGAAATGCCACGACCACGGCTTTTTTGCTGCTGGCAGCTTCGAGGAAGGGACTCCATAAAGGTTTAAAGACCCAGGCCAAGCCTATCAATCCTGTCCAACGGGCGATATTGTCATTCGCAACCCCCATGCTTTTATACATGAGGCTGGCAATCAGGGCGACTGCATAAAACGGCAGCCCTTCGGCAAGATACAAGGTAGGCACCCAGCGCATGGGATGGGGAGTCTTGGTTTTTTCTATGCTCATGGACTTGTCTCTACTGTTCAATCTTCTTAAAACCCGGTGTGTTTGCACTATGTATTTTTTTTGTGTTTTCTTGCCAGCACTGCAAACATACTAGCCACAAAATTGTCGGTCAACTGGTTTTATATTTACAATGCCACTTAGGTGCCAGTAAGATGTGGTGTACTTTAATTTGATCGTGAATAATACTTTTAAATTCAAAAAAATCTGCATTTTTATCTATGAAATAAGGTTTATTTATTTTGTTTTGATAGGTAAGACCAGATTCAATACCACTTTGTCAGATTTTAACACTGGTATTACCTCGCATGTTGATCGACGATGTGCTTTTTATGAAGATGCGGTGCTATGACTAACAGGAATTGGTATTTCTATACTGGTCTCAGTACGCTTTGGAGTTGGATATGTCTATAGTAAAACGTTACGCAGCGCTGGATGCCATGCGTGGCCTGACCGTCGCCGCCATGCTTTTCGTGAATAATGCCGGTGACTGGTCACATGTGTATCCCTGGCTGGAACATGCAGCATGGCACGGCTGTACGCCTGCGGGTTTTATCTTCCCATTTTTTTTGTTCATACTCGGCGCGTCTTTAGCCATGTCTCTGGATGCGCAAGTCAGCAAGGGCTTGGATGTGGCTGATATACGCAAGAAAATACTCTGGCGTAGTCTGCGTTTATTCATGCTGGGGATACTCTTGCACCTCGTTGCCTGGGCCCTGATTGATGGCCGAAGTTTCAGATTGTCTGGTGTCTTGCAGCGCATAGGTATTTGCTATGCTGTGATCGCCTGCCTGATTACCTATGTGCGTCAATTGTCCAGTCAGGTATTGCTATGTCTGGTTGCCATGCTGGCGTATTGGGCTTTGCTTTTCTGGGGCGGCTCGTATGAGCCGCATCTGAATCTGATCGACAAAATAGATACCGCCCTATTGGGAAAGCTGGCTTATAGCCATGATGCGTAGACCGGGTTGGCGCAAGATCCTGAAGGCATACTTTCCAGCTTGATGGCAATGGTCAATGTCGTGTTTGGTGTCTGGGCGGGCAGGGCCATGCGTGATGGCCAGTTGATGCAGATGCTGGCAGGTACAGCAGGTTTGATATTGCTGGCATTGATCTGGTCAGCATATCTGCCTTTCAATAAACAACTCTGGACACCATCATTTGTATGCTGGACCAGTGCCTGGGCGATATTGCTCTTGCTGGGGATGCATTTGCTGATAGACAAGCAGGGTTGGCCAGCAATCGGTAAAAGTCTGGGTGTGAATGCGATAGCCGCTTACGCTTGTGCATGGCTGGCAACTTGTGTTTTGGCGTGGACTGGGTGGGCTACTGCGATTTACCAGCACGTATTTGTAGCTACGCTGGAAAAACAAACAGGCGAAGAATTTGCATCCTTCGCCTATGCAGCCTGCTTTACTTTGGTATTTGCAGCCCTGGCATTAGGCATGAACAAAAAGGGCTGGCGGATAACAATCTGAGAGCAGTAAATAATTTACATCATGAGAGCAGTGGCCAGCGTATCGATCTGCTCTTCCTGCTCTTCCATGATGATCTGGAAATTGCTGTCTTCAGTATCAAAATTCAGGCGGCGGGCAAATTTCTTATTGTATTCCCTGTCAGCGTCATGCAAAGGTGACAGTACCGGTGCGATGTCATTGGCCAAAATCAGGGTATCACCCAGAGACTCTGGCGGGAAGGCGCAGACGCCATGCCACATGGCTTCCACAGCCTGCATGACACTATCAGGTATGCCCAGTTGGCGCATGATGCCACGGCCTATCATACGTTCGCCGTATTCTATCCAGATTTCTGGTTCGCCATCCAGCAAGCCAGGGAATTCTTCAGCACGCGAGATCAAATAAAAACCACCAATTTCATGCACGATGCCAGCAAACATGGCCGTTTCAGGGTCAACCCTGGTAACCTGCTTGGCGATGACCTGCGCCAGTGAAGAAACATGAGCAGAATGTTCCCACAATTTGTCAGCCTTGGCTTTCAGGACTGGGTCTGTGACCTTGCTATTCAGTTGGCGCACGATGACGGCGGCCAGCATGGCTTTGAGGGTGCGAAAGCCGAGGCGGTTGACTGCCAGCCTGACGTGCGTGATTTCATTCGTCGAGCGGCGATAGGCTGCAGAGTTGGCGATGGCAACTGTGCGCGCAGACAGCAAGGGGTCAGCCATGATGAGCTTGGCTGCCGTATCTATATGACAATCAGGATCGTCCAGGGTACGTTGTAGTCTTAGCGAAGCTTCCACATTGGTAGGGAAGACGATGTCCCCACGATTGACTTCTGCGGCTATGCTTTTGAAAATTTCCAACCTGTCCATGACTTTCTCCCTATAAACATCTGGCGATTCCTCCACTCAAAGGCCTGTTGCTACATGAACTTGCATGTTGCGGCTTGTGCAGAATATTAAAAGTTGCCTTGAGGAATGATCGACTGTCTGTATGATAGTCAATAAATTCTCAAAAGCAACTTCTAATTTAACTTTATTTTGCAATCATCCAGAGTATGTCGATAGCATACGCGCTCAGGGGAATCATGCAAGTTTTAATCAGGAGGGTAATTTACCAAAATATCCAGTGCTACGTATATAGACGGAAAGTCATCTCTCTGCACTTTCACGTGATAAGTGCCGATTTTTGTTGGTGCTACGTAGCTACCTGACAAGTTAATGCTGCCGCCATCGGCTTCAATGACACTCCAGGTCACGGGTTGGCGTATGTAGTTGATATTTGGCGGATAATTAATGCTTGCCTGCAAGTTCATGGTGGCACCCGGCATGACGTTGACTATGTGCCTGTCCACACTTAAAGTTGGTACAAAGTCTGGTGTGCTGTTATCAACCACCACCAAAGCAGTGGTGCTCAATGATGGATAATCTTCGCGTTGTGCCCTGATGTGATAAATCCCTGGCTTGTTTGGCGCAGTGTATTCACCATTGATGTTGATAGCGCCACCATCGGCCTCTACTACCTGCCAGGTAACTGGCTGGCGTATGTAATCGATAAGTGGCGGATAATTCATTGCGGCCACAAACACGCGTTTGCTACCGGGTGTCATGATCAGCGCACCAGGGGCAATATCAATGCGGGGTGCAGTTTCCCAAAGGCCGGGACCACTGCATGACATGAATTGCTTATCGGCCAACTGTATCAGGCAACCAGCGCGGCCAAATACCGGGAGACTGGTAGGTGGATTTGTCTTCGCCAGCATAGTGAGTAAGGGTTCATATAAATTTGCCGCCAATGCCAGATTCAAGGTGTCGAGTATTTTATCCTGCGTATCACCACTTGTCGGGCTGGCACTGGTAGCTGCTTTCAGCGGCGTGCTGTAAAAATCATTTAAAGTACTGGTGTCCAGCAAGCCACTGAGTACATTGCGAATTTCGGTTTGCGCTGTCGTGACGTTGGCGCTGGTCAGGGTCTTTGTTACCGCATCCAGATCAGGATTAGAAAAAAACGCAGCCATATCGGTACGCATGAGGCGGGTTGACAGCATCTCGGTCAAAGGCGTCAGGTTGATGACGCCAGCATTCATTGCAAGTGCATGCAGTTTTTTGCCATTCGCAGGATTTGAAGTTTCCAGTATGCAGGGCAGTGCACTGCCTGCCTGCAGGGTGATTTCAAACGAGCCATCGGTAGCAGTTTTTGTTGCCCCTGTACCCGTACGGCATTTATAATTAACAGCCGAGTCAACGATGGCCTTGCCTGTTGCCGCCGTGCCACGCAGGTTGATACTGGCTACCTGCGTCGTTATCACCGGATTGCTGGCAGCCGAACTGCCGCCCCCGCAGGCTGTCAGCAGGCTGGTCATCAAGCACAAGCTGCCTGTAAGTAATATATGTCGAGCTTTCAATTTGCTGCCTCATTGTCTATTTTATCGTTCTGTCATCATAGACGCTGACGTAACGCAGACTTCTGGAAAAGTGTCGGCAAATTGTCATCAATTTGTATCGCACCAGTTCTGTTGCCAGCACTGATCTGGTGCGCTTATTCAATTGCTGGGTCATTCCAGCTTGAAAGCCTTGGCAATCGCAGATCAGGGAATGTATTTGAAGTTTTGCGTACCGTCGGACAAGCGTTTGTAACCATCTTGCACTACCTGCATGCCTTGGGCAAACTCACCATCAAAGTTGCCAGAACTTGCCTCCAGCTCATCTGTTTCTGATGTCAATACACAGGCGTGAAGCAGAAACGTTTTCTGCTCCTGCGTGAGCATTGTGAAATGAATGTTGGTCTGTGTTTCTGACATGGAACCGTCTTAAGATTAACCTTGAGAGGTAGTCCATGCAATGAACAAATACTGGGTTTTATGTAGCGCCATTGTCGTGCCTGGAGCGGCAATGTTTTTTTGAAAATAAATAATGTCTTCTGATAAGATTTTTGAAGCCTTGGCATCATCCCCGCGCAGGCAGATTCTTGCATATTTATCTGAGCAGGAGCTGACGGCAGGGGATATTGCTGCGCGCTTTAAAATGAGTGCGCCTGCAATTTCCCGCCATTTGTCTGTACTGGAAAACGCAGGGCTGATTTCTGGTGAACGTCAGGGGCAGTTTGTGATGTACAAATTAAATGGGGACAGCCTGGTCAATACCTTGACGCAGTTTGCTTTTTCTATTTGCCCGGTGGGCGCGCCTTTGAAACGCGAAAGTAAGGCAAAAGCAAAGTCAGGTGTCACCAAGGCTAATGTGGTTGATAAGATCTGATTACTTCAATCTCTTATTGCTCATTGTAGCCATAAGACTTCTTTTGCCAATTCAATCAATGTATATCTTTGATTCGTCTTTCATACGGCACGCTTGTATCTTTTCCCTGGTTTTGCCGCATGCTCATAGAGAGGATCTTCAATAAAATCCTGATGAGGACAAAGGCAATAAACAAGGTAATGATCAGAGGAATAATGGTGATCAGCAATGCAATAGCCAAGACTACGACCAGGATTTTTGGCAAGGGTGTTCGTAATAGGCGATCCCCGATTGTTTGACCTATCTGACGAAACTCTTGTGCGGCCTGTCGGAAAACAGAATACAGATATTGGCCAGCGTTATTTTTCATATGTGACTCCTGAGGTGATGCTTGCTTAGTATGAGATCAAGCGATGCCGACATTATCAGCATGCTTGTGCAAATAATCTACGGTAATTTTAATGCGAAATTGCCGTTCCCTGGTTTTCACGGCCAATTCTGTAACTCTATCCCTTGATAGAAATAAAAAGAGCGACCAGCATGGTCGCTCTTTTTATTTCAGATTTGCTAGTTCTTATCTGGCTTTGCCCAAGTGCTGCAAGAAGAAGGCTTCATATTTCTTGTGCAGAGCCTTGGGTTTGACTGTGCCACCGAGGCCATGTTCACCATCCGGATCAAGGAAAAGATCAACCAGGGATTCCTTGCCGTTTTCGAGCAGGGCCCGATACACATTCACCGTGTCCTGGTACAAGACGTTTGGATCTTGCATGCCGTGTACCAGCAACAATGGTTTCTTCAGGCCTGAGGTCAGAGGCAGCAGCGAATATTTACGCAGATTGAGTTTGCTACGTTCTGTCTTGCCGATGGTGCGGCCACTGTACCAGCTATTGTAGTTTTCCCACTCTGTCGGACCGGCGCCGGCGATACCGGCAGCAAAGGTGTCAGGGCTGGTGTACATGGTGTACTGGGTCTGGAAGCCGCCAAAGCTCCAACCTGTCAAGCCTATGCGCTTGCCATCAACACCCAGGTTCTTTTGCATGTATTTGGTCAGGTCTTCGAGGTCTTCAGCCTGTGGTTTTCCCACCTGTTCCCAGTTGGCATCGCTGAACTTGCGACCATAGTTGGAATGGCCGCGTGGGTCTACCGCCACAGTCACATAGCCATGTTTAGCGGCCATATACATGCCAAACATATAGGCAGTCTGCTGGAAGCTGTCAGTCTCGACGATATGTCTGTCATTCAGTGGGCCACCATAGGTATAGACGATCGCAGGGCGGTGGTCAGATGCGCTCAGACCAGCTGGTTTGAACACATAAGCCTGCAGCTTGTCGCCATGACGATTGGTGTAGCTGAAGCGCTCAGGGCGCTGCAGGTCTATCGCATACCATTGCGGATCATGGCTTTGTGTCAGCGTGGTGGATTTGGCCATGCTGATATCCAACAGTTTCAATTCAGGGCGGCTGGCCCATTGACCTGCCATGCTAGCCAGCTTGTCGCCGCTTTCTGTCACGGTACTGTTGCGATGGAAGTCGCCAGCCTGGCCTATCGCCTTCATGTCACCGGTTGTCAGGTCGACCTTGTAAGCATTCATGGCTGCAAAATCATCCTTGTTGGCGAGTACGAACATGAATTTATTGTCTTCGCTGAAGCCTATGATGTTGTGTGCCTCAAAATCGCCTTTCAGCAGAGGTTTCACGCTACCGTTGTTGACATCAATCACATACGGTTGGCGATAGCCTTGTTCATCCAGCACGGCAACTAATTGCTGGCTATCGGCAGTGAAGCGCGGTGCCAGTACATTGACGACTTCATGGCCAATGTTGCCACGTCTTTCCAGCACCATTTGCGGCTTGACGCCTTCTTCTGCCTTGCCGACATAGATGCGCAACAAGTCTTTTTCACGCTCCCAGGTAGAGAAAGTGTAGCGGCTGCCATCCTTGGCCCAGGCAACCGGGCTCATTTCAAACCAGACATCGCCACCATCATTGGTGAAGACAGGTTGTGGCTGGCGTGCAGAGGCATCGCTAACGCGGCGTATATACAGCGCTGTGGCGGGTATCTTGCGTTTGTCATCGGATACTTCACGAGATACTTTTTTGGCCGTGGCAAAGCGTTCGCTGTAGTTCATGATCTCGACCTGGCGCTCTGCAGGCGGGGGTGGTTTGCCGTTTTCTGGCTTGGCATCTGGTGCCTCGGCAGAAATTGCCATCCATTGCTTGTCTTCACTCAGTACAGTATTGGCGATGCGGTATTTTTTGTCGGCGTCGTCAGGGTGTATCAGTTCGCGGTTCAACTGACGGATGGCGCTGCTGCTAAAGCTGGCGTTGAACAGGCGTTTTTCATCCATGTAGATATAACCATTATCGTCGGCCTGGTAGGCGACGATGCGCTCCGTTTTATCGGTTTGCGTCAGACGTTCTATCTTGCCATCTGCCGCGTTAAGGCGGAACAGGTCACCACGGTATTGGAAGATCAGTTCATTCTTTTTATTCGCCCAGGCCAGGGCATCTACACCAGGGTAGAGATCGCTGGGTTTGAGCTTTTCTTTTTCCAGTTTCTTTTTCAGCTCGTCACGCAGCTCCCAAATTTCTTTGACTTTATTGTCGTCTTTTGCGTCTTTCTTTTCGTCTTTTTTGTCGCCGTCATTTTTAGCTACGCTGGCTGTACCAGTTTTCGCGGCAGCAGCTGCAGCTTTTTCCCTGGCTGCTTCAGCATCGGTTTCAGCTTTCTTGATAGCATCCTTGGCTTTTTTCTCGGCCAGTTCACGTTTCACTTCTTCCAGGGCGGCTTCTTCCCATTGCATCAGATTGACCTTTTCACCACGCAGATAGGCGGCCTGGGCTTCTGCCTTTGCCTGGCGCTCGGCGTCTTCTTTTTCTTTTTGTTTGGCTTTTTTATCGAAGCGTTCCCAGTCTTCTGGCGCGTCGTAGGTTTTCATCAGCGCTGGGGAAGTAATACGTTTGGTTTCACCGGTCTGGGTGTCATGCACATATAAATCAAAACCATTTTCACCGAACGGGTTCCAGGTGTAGGCCAGATAGCGACCATCCTTGCTGAATTGTATATGGCGGGCTGCCTGGCCTGCATAGCCTTTGGCGCGATATACCTGTTCCAGTGTCAGGTCGGCTGGCTTGATTTTGGCGACACTGTTAATCGCTGGTGCGGCCTGAGCGGTTTCTTGAGGAAATAGCAAGCTGGCTGCTCCGCTAAAAGCGAGCGCAATACTGACGGTGAGAATTTTCGGAGACATGATGAAAACCTTGGTTTTAGTTTAATTGGCAGGTATGGGATTGATCAGGAGGTGATGCGCAAATAGCGATGTTAGCAAGCTATCCCCGAAATTAGCGCATTTTCCATAGACAAATGTCTGTGAAAACAGTTCCATGGGAAAATATTTTCTGTGAAATTCGGTAGAAAATTTGCTTTTTGCTTTATGAAAGCGGGGATAGCTTCAGTTTTTTGCGGAAATGAGCTTCAGGCAGGCAGTTTGCGATATTGCTGAGGGCTGAGCCCCAGCCTGGATTTGAAGGCGCTGCCAAGATGAGATTGATGGGAAAAACCACAATCTGCAGCAATATCAGCAATAGATAAATTGCTATTTGTGATGAGTAGCCGCGCTCTTTGCAGGCGGCGTTCTGTAATGTAGGTATGCGGTGTAGTGCCAGTTGCATGGGTAAAGCTGCGCAAGAAACGCAGCAGTGGCATATTTGCCATTGTTGCCAATTCTTCCAGATTCAATGTTGTATCGAGTTGTTCTTCTATGTAATCCAGTATGCGGGCATGCAAGACTTTGTCTTGCGCATACTGACTGCGCGTCGTTGTTGCACTTGATTTTTTATTGGCGAGTGTTATCCCTCGCTCCAAAAACAGACTTGCTTTTTCTTGCAGAAGCAGGGCATTTTTGTCTTTTTGCAAAAGCAGGCTGCGCAGTTGCCAGGCCAGCATGACGGCCAGTTTGTCGCCATGGAATATCTGCCTCGGCGATGATGCCGACATGTCTGCGAGTAGGTCAGGATTGGTGATGTGCATGAGCAGGTATTCACCACCATGCGCAGATTCTGAAAACATCGGCAAGCCAGCATTACTGATGGCAAAGTCACCTGGCCAGGCATCAAAGTCATAACGGATATCACTGCCTATGGCATGCACACCTGTTTGACGTGCAAATGCCAAGCCCAGGCTGGTATGGGATGATGCGCCACTGGTGGTGTAGGGTGTGGCTGGTAATAATTCCAGTCTTGCCCAGTTGATATCGATGATGTCGATGGTATCCATGCTCATGACAAAAGCTCTCTGCTGAAATTTCTTGATAGCCTGGAAAATGCCATCTGCTTATTATAGAGGCATTCTATCCCTGGGCCAGAGCAGCGGCCTTTAATTTACGCATGGAGTTGCAATGAAAACCATAGGCATGATAGGTGGCATGAGCTGGGAATCAACCATCCCTTATTACAAGCAAATCAATGAAACCATCAAGGAAAAACTCGGTGGTCTGCATTCTGCAAAAATCATACTGTATAGCGTAGATTTTCATGAGATAGAAAGACTGCAACACGCCGGAGACTGGGATGCTGCCGGTGTCATCCTCGCGCAAGCAGCGCACTCACTGGAGTTGGCGGGGGCAGATTTTCTGGTGCTCTGTACGAACACCATGCACAGGCTGGCGCACGTCATTGACGCTGCCGCAGCGATACCCTTGTTTCATATCGCGGATCCTACTGCTCTAGCCATCAAGGATGCGGGCTATGGCAAGATAGGTTTGCTGGGTACGCGCTTTACCATGGAACAGGATTTTTACCGCGAGCGTTTGCACAGCAAACATGGTTTGCAAGTGCTGGTGCCTGAACTGGCAGACCGCGACATTATTCATCAAGTCATTTATGAAGAACTTTGCCTGGGCAAGATCAATGAAGTATCACGCCAGCACTATCGCCGCATCATGGCTAGCCTGAAAGAGGGCGGGGCACAGGCGATCATCCTGGGTTGTACCGAAATCTGTTTGTTGGTGAATCAGGATGATGCCGGTTTGCCGCTGTTTGATACGACAGCAATTCATGCACGTAGTGCCGCACTATGGTCACTGGAGTAATTCTGCCTTCAATTGACCTTGCGTAAAGCTTCTCGCAGTGCTGGCAAGAGATTCTCTTTGATTGCAGGGTCAGTGCTCTCCCTGACCGAAAAATACAGCGGCAGCAAAAAGGCGCTGACATTATGTCTTTGTGCCAGCCTGGCCTGAGTATAAGGACCAGGCTGTATGCTGTTGTCCATGAGTTTGTTGAACCACAGATCCCAGTCGCGCTTATTGAAACTGGGTGTTCTCGCCAGGTAAAACACGGCTGTCATCAGTCTGACGCCTTCACCATATTGATAAAAATGTGTGGGAGGAGCGATCTGGGATGCGATGGCAGCCAGCATGGTTTCATGCTGGGGTTTCTCTATGGCCGGGTTCACCGCCAGTTGCAACATCAGGTCGGCACTATGAGCTATGCCATGACGCCAGCCATCTTTAGCATCAAAGCCTCGATAGTCGCGCAGATTGATTAGATAATGGCTGCCTGCATTGACGATATCGATTCTCTCTTGTGCGCTCAGATAAGGTTTTTTCCTGTCCGTCCGCACCAGTTCTGCCAGCGTCAATATTGCAAAGGGCCGCAGAAAGCTGCTTTCTTCTGCTGCAGGTGCTTGCACGGCATTCAGCATTTTTACGCGCAATGCGGTGAGAGTAGCATCGTTCAGTTTCTCGCTGCGCATCCAGGCTGACAGGCCCTCAAACGCCAGTTCATCGCGCAACTCCGTATCTGGCAGCCCCAGACAATCTGCCGCAGAGAGTGCCAGGCTTTCGCGCTTGCCATCGTCATCCACTTTCCAGCCAGCAGATTTTACGGACTTTAATTCTTGTTTTGTTTGTTCATCACAATTGGCAAATGCTGCATTGCTGGTGAGTATTAAAGCGAGCAGGCAAAAAGAAGATATCAGACTATGCATGAGTGCTATCCATACAGAAGAGGAAAGATTGCCAAGTGTGCCATGCAGAATTTTTCTTGTCATGCGCCCATAAAAACTTACACAAAGCATATTGAGTTGGTGTTATAGTTAACTACAACACTAATTTACTTGTGTGACAGTGCAGCAATGGTATCAATCCCGCTGTCCCGGGTATTCAAAGGAAGGTGCAAGCATGAGTGTTAACTGGAATGACCAGACGCCGATCTACCGGCAATTGAAACAGCGGGTGCTGGGCATGATGCTGGATGGCTTGTTGAAGCCAGGAGATGCCTTGCCTTCGGTAAGGCAGGTGGCCGCAGAGTATCAGCTCAATCCGATTACGGTATTGAAAGCCTATCAGGAATTGGTAGATGAAGAACTGGTCGAAAAACGAAGGGGTGTGGGTATGTATATGACCGAATCAGCGCTCGATAAATTGCTAGCCAATGAGCGCCAGCGCTTCATTGAAGAAGAATGGCCAGCCATGCTGGAGCGCATACGCAGGCTGGGTTTGGATGTGCAGCAATTGCCGGGTTTTCAAAATAAAGGAGATGTGAAATGACGGACACAGAGAATAGCTCAGTGAATAGCGTCATTTCAGCTCGCGGCATCAGCAAACAATATGGCAAACAGCGTGTGCTGGATGACATCAGCTTCGAAATTGCTCCCGGTCGCATCGTAGGTCTGATAGGGCCGAATGGTTCAGGCAAAACCACCACTCTCAAAGCAATACTGGGTCTGGGAAATTTTGATGGCGAGATGCAGGTATTAGGCTTGGATCCGCGTACCCAGCGTGATGCCTTGATGAATGATGTCTGTTTCATCGCCGATGTTGCCATTTTGCCGCGCTGGATCAAGGTGAAGCAGGCGATAGACTTCATTGCAGGAGTCCACCCCAAATTCAACCGCGCCAAAGCCGAGAAATATATTGCCAATACCAAGTTGACGCCGGATATGAAGGTCAGGGCCATGTCCAAGGGCATGATAGTGCAATTACATCTGGCGCTGATCATGGCCATCGATGCGAAATTGCTGGTGCTCGATGAGCCTACTTTGGGCCTGGATATTTTGTACCGCAAACAGTTTTATCAAAACCTGCTGGAAGATTATTTTGATGAAAACAAAACCATCATCATCACTACGCATCAGGTAGAAGAAGTTGAGCATATTCTCAGTGACGTGATTTTTATTGATGAAGGAAAAATTGTGCTGGAAACCAGCATGGAGCAAATGGCCGAGCGCTTTGTCGAAGTGATGGTTACACCGGAAAACATGGAGAAGGCAATCGCCTTGCAGCCCATCGATCAACGGGCAATATTTGGCAAGGTTGTCATGCTGTTTGATGGTGTTACGCAGGAGATGCTTGCCAGCCTCGGTGAAACACGCATACCAGGCGTGGCAGATTTGTTCGTCGCCAGCATGAAAGGAATTGCTAAATGAAAACCATGGTCTGTCTTTTGAAGCGCGAATTCTGGGAACATAAGGGCATGTTTCTGTGGACGCCATTGTGCGTGGCTGGCGCCATGATATTTGTATTCGTCTTACCTTTTCTACGAGGGCATGCATTATTTGGTGCCCGCATATTAGGCCGGGTGGCAGCATTTAAAGAAGATATTCCAAAAGTGAGTGACTTATTGGCCAATATGTACGTGCTTTTCTCTGGCCCCTTATTGGCAGTGATGTCCATCATCATTTTCTTTTATTGCCTGGGTTCTTTATTTGATGACAGACGGGACCGCAGTATTCTGTTCTGGAAATCCTTGCCTGTCTCAGATTTTCAGACGGTATTGTCCAAGCTATTCACCGCCAGTCTGATCGTCCCCGTGATATTTTTTCTGTGTGCCATTGCCATGTCTTTCATCATGCTGATGATAGTCAGCATCGCATTGGCTACGCAGGATGTGTATGTATTCCAGGAATTGTTTGCGAACGGAAAATTATATCTGGCACCCTTGCAATTACTAGGTACTTTGCCAGTGTATATCTTATGGGCTTTGCCTAGCATAGGGTGGTTGATGCTGGTGTCGAGCTGGGCAAATTCCAAGGTATTTTTATGGGCAGTTGGCATACCTTTGCTTTTGGTATTTTTGGTCGGCATGCTGGACTTGTTGACGGGGCAGGATGGTAACCTGAAATGGTTCAGCGAACTGATTGTTGGCCGTGCTTTGGGTGGAATATTTCCGGGTGCGTGGGTGGCTTTTGAGCACATTTCACCAAGTACTTTTACCCGTCCATCAGGTGTAGGCGTGAATTTCGGCAGGATATTTTTTGCTTCCTGGCAGACGATGCTTAGCCTGCAGTTATGGCTGGGCGTTGTGGTCGCAGCAGGGATGTTTTATTTGACGGTACGTTTGCGTCGCTGGCGCGAAGCTGCATGATGTGAGAAGAATTGGAATAAGTAGAATTGGAATTGCTGCGATAGCCGCAATTCCAATTCTTCACCTTGCTGGCCTCACCACCAGCGCCACACCTGCCAACGCAATCACCATCCCCAATATCGCCGTCATCGTCAGCTTCTCACCAAACATCAGCCAGGCCATGGCGGCTGTGACTGCGGGCACCAGGTACATGTAGCTGGTGACCTTGGTCGCTTCGCCATGCCGTATCATGATGAACAGCACCGAGATACCAACGCCGGACAAAACAAATACTGACCAGGCCATGGCGGCAAAAAACTGTGGTGTCCAGATGATGGTCTGGGTTTCCAGTGTCAGCGCAAATGGCAATGTCACCAATAAGGATGCCACAAACTGTATGACTTGCCCGGTCCTCACATCAAAACTTGGGCAGGTTTTTTTCTGGTATAGCGTGCCTATCGTCATGGCAGTCAGCGCCATGACTGCCAGCGCTACACTGCTGACGGACAAACCAATGACAGAGATTTTATTGGCGACTACTAGCGCCACACCACAAATGCCGAGTGCAAGTCCTGCCCACTGCTTGCCATAAATACGTTCACCAATAATGGGACCGAGGAAAGCGGTAAAGATGGGCTGGGTATTGGCAATCAGTGCTGCCACACCGGCGGGCATGCCCAGCTTGACGGCGCACCAGATACCACCGAGGTACATGGCCTGCATCAAGATGCCCGCGACGGCTATCGGCAGCCAGAAGCGGCGCTCAGGCCACGGTGCCCGCATGGCTAGCGCCAGTATCAGCATGAAGATGATCACGCCCAGATAACGCAGGCACAAGAATGTCAGTGGTTCTGCATAGGGCAGGCCATATTTGGCAACGACATAACCGGATGCCCCAGATAAAAATGAAGATGGCGGGGAGAAAGCGTAATAAAGGTGAGGCTTTGGTATGCATGTTGTTCAAAGAATAGGACGGTAGAGCATGGCGGACTCGCGCTGCTCAGCTGAGCCTTGATCTTCGCACAAACAGCTTACGCGATGGATGAAAAAAAACCTGCGATGCTGATGCAGGCGCAGGTTTTTTTCATCTGTGATGCATAGTCATGATGCGACTGGCATCACGACAAGCTGACTCAGCCCAGGTTTGCTGTTGCAAATTCCCAGTTGACCAATGCCCAGAATGCTTCCAGGTATTTTGGACGTGCATTGCGGTAGTCGATATAGTAAGCATGTTCCCACAGATCGCAAGTCAGCAAAGCTGTGTCTGCTGTTGTCAGTGGAGTAGCTGCATTGGATGTGTTGACGATATCCAGTGTGCCATCGGCTTTTTTAACCAGCCATGTCCAGGAAGAACCGAAGTTGCCTACGCAAGACTTGGTGAAGGCTTCCTTGAATGCATCGAAAGACCCCCATTTGGCATTGATGGCATCTGCCAGTTTGCCGCTTGGTGCGCCGCCACCATTAGGTTTCAGGCCATTCCAGTAGAAAGTGTGATTCCAGATCTGGGCTGAATTATTGAAAATGCCGCCAGAAGATTTCTTGACGATTTCTTCCAGTGTGGAATTTTCAAATTCTGTACCCTTGATCAGGTTGTTCAGATTGGTCACATAGGTTTGATGATGCTTTCCGTAGTGATATTCCAGCGTCTCTTGAGAGATATGCGGAGCCAAAGCGTCCAGTGCATAAGGCAGTGCCGGTAAGGTATGTTCCATATCGCGTCCTTTTATCGTGAGTTTATCAATTCCGGCAATCCGGAAAAGCCAGACCAGCATTGTAAGCTTTTGTACAAAAGCTTGCACGTGGGCTTATACAAATTCGCAGTAATTACATGTATATGCGCAAAATGATGACTGCAGCCAGATCTCAGTTATTTCAATCCAGATTGGTTTGCACGCTGCTGATGCCAACTTCAGCAGTGCCTGAAGCTAGTCTGACTTGAACTAGCGATTGCGGTTTGAGTTCAGATGTATTGCGCAAAGCCTTGCCTTTATGGTCGCTGAGAATGGCGTAGCCGCGTTCCAGAGTGCGCTGCGGGTTGAGCAGCTCCAGTTGGCTACGCAAGGCAGACAACTGTTGCTGTTGGCCTTCACGGCTGTGTCTGGCAGCTTGTTGCAGGCGTCTTTGCATATCGGCCAGTAATAACTTCGGCCTTGCCAGCTCCGGTTTATGGGCTTGCCAGCTTTGCGTCAATTGGCCCAGCTCATGTCTGGCCTGGCGCAAAGGCAGGCTGGTACTATGGCTGAGGTTGCGGGCCAGGTTTGCCAGTTGCAGGCGTCTGGCAGCAATAGCGGCCTTGGGGCTGAGCAGGCGGCGGCTTTGCCAGTCCAGGGTCTGGGCCTGGTCATCCAGTTGCCTGTGCATGCAACGGCTGAGTATTTGTGCCTGGCGCTGTAAGAGCTGCAACCATGCATCCCTTGGTGTGGCTGCCAGTTCTGCTGCTGCTGTCGGTGTGGCGGCGCGCAGGTCGGCGGCAAAATCGGCGATGGTAAAATCAGTTTCATGCCCTATGCCAGCGATGACGGGCATGGGGCAATTGACGATGGTGCGGGCCACGACTTCTTCATTAAAAGCCCACAAGTCTTCCATGCTGCCACCGCCACGGCAGACTAGCAAGACATCACATTCTTCGCGGGCAGCAGCAGAGGCGATGGCCTGGGCGATTTTCATACCTGCGCCTTCGCCTTGTACCGGAGTAGGGTAGAGGATGACGTTGACGTGTGGTGCGCGCCTGTGCAGGGCGATCAGAATGTCTCGCAGGGCGGCCGCCTGCGGGCTGGTGACTATGCCTATGGTTTTGACAAAGGCGGGCAGAGGGCGCTTGCGCTCAGGATCAAACAAGCCTTCCTGCGTCAATTGCGCCTTCAGTCGCAAAAATGCTTCATATAAATTGCCGACACCAGCGCGGCGTATGGCTTCTACGCTTAACTGATAGTCACCGCGCGGCGCATACAGGGTAACGAGAGCGCGTACTTCTACCTTGTCGCCTTCTTTGGGCTGGAAGTCTGCATATTGAGCACGGCCACGGAACATCACGGACCTGACCTGTGCTCCACTGTCTTTTAAAGTGAAGTACCAATGTCCAGACGCGGCGCGGGTAAAGTTGGAAATCTCGCCAGAAACCCATGTCAATGGCAGGTTGCGTTCCAAAAGTTGAGCAACGGCCTGATTCAGCGCCGTAACTGTCATCACGGACGGCGTGTTTGCTGGCTTGGTGTAAGGCGATTCAGGATTCATAAAGCTTGGCGGGGGAAAATCTGTCCACAGAAGCGTGGTTTGGTCATCAGCATGTCATTTTGCCTCTGAGATGTCAAAAGAAATGAAAGTTTACTATCTAAGTCTTTGATTTTTAATAAAAATCAATCTGCAAAAGAATGAGGCAAAATGAAAATTCTCTTTCAAATCAAGGACATTGCCGTATATCAAGCAGCTTGTGCACAAACTTATCCACAGAAATTGTGATTAAGCTGTTGAAAACTTTGTTTGTGGTGAAGTATGTCAGTTTGCCTAAAATATTGGCACTGCAGTAATCTTTATTAAAATCAAGTACTTATCTTCTTTCCCTGCGCTTTTACACAAGCTTGTCCACATATTTTGTGCAGAATAAGCGCTTATTCAGAGGATAAGTGATCAAAAAAGCAAAATCTGAAACTTGCTTGTGAATAAGCAGAGTTTGCCACTTTTTTAGGCGCGAATAAAATAGGTAATAAAATCAATTGCTTAGTTACAAGCCCCATAGTTTTTCACATAGTTGTCCACATATTTTGTGCAAAAGCCCGACTTGCGCAATTTTACCCTGGTAAAAACTTGTGTTAAAGTTAATTTTTGTATGAAAATAGCATATTTCCTCATTAAAATGGCCCTTTGCCTGTTTTTCTGGCAGCCTTGCTTACCTTATATAAATCAGTGACTTACAGTGTTTCTCTGCAGTAATGCACAATCTTGTCCACATATTTTGTGTAAAACAACGGACTTGTCCGTGGTTAAATTTTTCTGATGAAATTTTGTGCAAAAATGGCTGAAATTACTGATTTGCCTAAAATATTGGCAGTGCAATAATTTGCTTTTAAATCAGTCACTTGTCAGTATGTGCAAGACTTTTGCACATACTTGTCCACAAATTATGTGTAGAAAAGACGGGGTGAAAATGAGGAAAATGCTGTTTTGTCCACAAAATGATGGTGCTTAAATCTTTGGCAGAGCTGAAAAAATGAAATAAATCATGGGCTTAGCAATATTCAGTAGACTTATCCACAAGCTTGCACACAGATTTTGTGCAAAACAGTGGATATCCTGAATTACTATGATTAATTCAAACTTCTGGAAAACCTCGTGCAAGCTTTGTGCTTTTGCTGAAAATGATGCTTTGAAACATTTTGTACCGAGTTTTTTGCTCTGTGCTCTTGCCCACAGGCAGACAACGCGCTACATTGCGGGCTTGGATTTAGGAACCTTCAAGGAGTTAATTTGTTCGCCATCATTCAAGCCGCAGGCTGGCCAATTTATTTGTTGCTGATTGCCTCAGTTATTGCGCTGACATTAATCATAGAACGCAGTCTTTCTTTGCGTCGCAGTCGTATCTTGCCACCGACCCTGGTTGACGAGGTCATACGTGTCTATCAGGCAGGCAAGGTCAAGCCAGAAGTTATAGAACAACTGGCAGGTAATTCACCTTTGGGTAAAGTACTGGCAGCAGGTTTGCGCAATGTGAACGCGCCGCGTGAAGTCATGAAAGAATCGATAGAAGAGGCAGGCAGTGCTGTTGCCCATGAGCTGGAGCGTTTCCTGACGACACTGGGCACGATCGCTTCACTGGCACCTTTGATGGGCTTGTTTGGTACTGTCGTCGGTATGATAGAAATTTTCGGTTCGCAAAATGCGACGGGTGCCAACCCTGCGCAACTGGCGCATGGTATTTCTGTGGCCTTGTACAACACCGGCTTTGGTTTGATGATTGCCATGCCTGCGATGGTGTTCTGGCGTCATTTCCGTGCGCTGGTCGATAGCATCGTCGTCGATATGGAACAACAGGCAATCAAGTTTGTTGATGTTGTCCACAGCGCCAGGAAGTAGTCATGAATTTTCGTAAAGGAAGGGGCAGGGAAGAGCCAGAGATCAACCTGATCCCGTTTATCGACGTCTTGCTGGTGATCCTGATTTTCCTGATGGTGACGACGACGTATAGCCGTTTCACCGAATTGCAAATCACCTTGCCGACTGCAGATGCAGAAAAAGCCCAGGACAAGCCGAATCAGATAGATATCGGTATTGATGCCCAGGGCCGCTACAAGATCAATAGCCAGGCCGTGTCTTTCCTTGATACCCTGACGCTGGCAGAAGATCTGAAAAAAGCGGCGGCAGCGCTGGAAGCTGGCAAGACCGGTACCCAGCCTGATCCGGTGATCATCATTAATGCGGACCGTGCGACTAGTCACCAGTCTGTGATCGATGTGCTGGAAGCTGCACGTATCGCAGGCATGGCCAAGGTCACATTTGCGGCTCAGGCTACTGCCAAGTAAGGATAGAAATTACCCCGGGTTTGAATAAAAATTTCGAGGTAGCGTACAAGCCGGGGAGTGCATAACTCCCCGGTTTCTTTTTTAGAATCTGGTTAGGCTCTTACTGCGCGAGCGCAATCGGAGTCTACGCGGGGCTCATGTGCTGCACAAAATGCTCATGTACTTGAGTACATTCCGCTTTTTGCGCTGCGTTTTTTGTTACCCTGACCCCGCTGACGCTCGCTACAGATCGTAAACAGATTCTTAGAGACCAGCAAGAGAACGATAGCTAACAGTTAGAGAGTGATATGCGGGCAGCACTGGAAAAAGTCTTGTTGAGTACCTGGCAAAAGCGCGGGCTGCTGGCTTGCCTGCTATGGCCAGTGTCTAAGCTATTCCAGCTCATCGTTACTTTCCGTTTTGGTTTGTTCGTTATGGGTTATAAAGCCCAAACGCAATTACCAGTCTCTGTCGTCGTGGTCGGTAATATTTTTATAGGTGGCACCGGCAAAACGCCGCTGGTGATCTGGCTGGTGCAGCAATTAAAGCAGGCGGGCTGGCATCCAGCTGTTATTTCGCGTGGGTATGGCGTGCATGCCGAGAGTGTGATCCTGCTGGATGCTGCCTCGCAAGCGCAGCAGGTTGGTGATGAACCCGTATTGATTGCTGCCAGGGCACAATGCCCAGTCGCTGTAGGTCGAGACCGCGTTGCCGTGGCGCGTTGCGTGCTGGCAGCCAATCCGCAAGTGGATATCATTATTGCTGACGATGGTTTGCAGCATTACGCTTTGGGGCGTGATGTTGAACTTGTGCTGTTTGATCAGCGCGGCGCTGGCAATGGCTGGTTATTGCCTGCGGGGCCTTTGCGCGAACCGGTGGAAAGACGGCGTGACTTTACTATCTGTAATCTGCCTGGGCCGGATGCGGTATTGCCGCTCAGGATGCCAGCAGACACTGTGCGCATGCAGTTGCAAGCAGCTCGGGTTTATCGTTTGAATGATGATCAACAGCAGCGGTCATTAGTTGAATTTGCGGGGCAGCGCTTGTTGGCAGCGGCTGGCATAGGTAATCCACAACGATTTTTCAATATGCTGGCAATGCAGGGTTTGCAATGCCAGACCAGGGCTTTTCCTGATCATCATGCCTTTGATGCGAAGAGTTTTGAGGGTGTCGATGCGGATTGCATCCTGATTACTGAAAAGGATGCAGTAAAATGTAGGCAAATCCCGGCTTTACTGGACGATGCCCGCATCTGGGTGGTGCCAGTTGAAGCTCAACTCGATGCAGCTTTTGCGGCATCCCTGATACAAATGATTTTGGAGAAAAAGCATGGACGCACGTCTGCTTGATGTGTTGGTTTGCCCTTTGTGCAAAGGACAATTGGTCTACCAAAAAGCCAATCAGGAATTGATTTGCTATGGCGATAAACTGGCTTACCAGATACGCGACGATATTCCCATCATGTGGGCAGATCAGGCGCGCGCGCTGACCAGTGAGGAAATTGACGCCAGACCCAAGGCTTGAGTTTTATGAGTTTTATCGCCATTATCCCGGCCCGGCTGGCTTCCAGCCGTTTAGCCAATAAACCCCTGGCAGACATAGGCGGAAAACCTATGGTGGTGCGCACTGCCGAGCAGGCTTTGCTGTCTGGTGCCAGTGCCATCATGGTCGCCACTGACCATGCCGACATTGTCGCAGCTTGCAATGCGCATGGAGTGCCTGTTTGTATGACGCGGGCAGATCACCCATCTGGTACCGACCGGATTGCTGAAGTCGCCGCCAGCATGAACCTGGCTGACGATGCTGTCGTTGTTAATGTGCAGGGTGATGAACCATTGATAGATCCGGCGCTGATTGCTGCTACTGCCGCACTGGTGAATATCGATGTGCCCATGGCTACCGCAGCCCATCCTATCCATGCGGTGGAAGATGGTTTTAATCCCAATGTCGTCAAGGTGGTATTAGACAAGCATGGCCGCGCCCTGTATTTTTCTCGCGCCACCATACCTTGGCACAGGGATGGATTTGCCGTCAGCCGCGAGCAGTTTCCGCCTGCTTACGCACCTTTGCGTCATATCGGTTTGTATGCCTACCGCAACGATTTTTTAAAAAAATATCCGCAACTTGCTGTTTCTCCATTGGAACAAATTGAGGCGCTGGAACAGTTGCGGGTATTGTGGCATGGCTATGCCATCGCGGTTCATGTGACCGGCTCCAGCCCCGCGCCAGGGGTGGATACGGCAGAAGATCTGGAACGTGTCCGGCAATTTTTTATGGATAAGAAATAAAAAAACGGGCAAAACCCTAAGTTTTCGTGGCAAAGCATCAAGAGTTACGAAAATTGTGGTAAGTTTCGTGAAAAGAAACTGTGTTATCAAGCTAAATAAGAAAAGCAAAAAAAGAGCCGTGCCTGCCATGAAATCACTGGCTGTCATGTTTTGATAATACAAGCACAAAAAATTCAAACTCGTCTTAGGAAATTTAACATGCGTCTTATTTTGTTGGGAGCGCCGGGAGCCGGCAAGGGTACACAAGCCAATTACATCAAAGAAAAATACAATATCCCGCAAATCTCTACTGGTGATATGTTGCGTGCTGCAATCGCTGCTGGCACGGCTTTGGGTCTGGAAGCAAAAAAAGTGATGGATACTGGTGGACTGGTATCTGATGACATCATCATCGGTCTGGTCAAAGACAGGCTGACACAGCCTGATTGCGCCAATGGTTATCTGTTCGACGGTTTCCCACGCACCACGCCACAAGCAGATGCGATGAAGGACGCTGGCGTGACGATAGACTATGTACTGGAAATCAACGTGCCGGACGAAGCGATTATTGACCGTATGAGTGGCCGTCGTGTTCACCCAGGTTCTGGCCGTACTTACCATGTCAAATTCAATCCGCCAAAAGTTGAGGGTAAGGATGATGTGACTGGCGAAGACCTGGTGCAACGTCCTGACGACAAGGAAGAAACCGTCAAGAAGCGTTTGTCTGTGTATCACGAACAAACCGAAATCCTGTTGTCTTACTATGGTGACTGGGCCAAGTCTGGCAAACCAGGTGCACCGAAATATCGCAAGATCGCTGGTGTCGGACCGGTAGAGTCCATCCGCGACAGCGCATTTGCGGCGCTGGCTGAATAAGTAAGAAAAAAAAGCGGACTGCATTGTCCGCTTTTTTTATGGCTAGCCCCAGCCAGATTTCTCCAAAAATATGGGCTACGTAAAAGTTTCGCAGTGTGCAGGATTCATTTTTGTCATTTGGTATAAAGCAGTCTGGTACCAAAGTCTGGAAAATGAAGAATTGTCGTTGTTTCACTTTGTCGTTAAAAAAATGCATGCGCCCACAAGGCCAACATGCCTATAACATTGGAGGAGTCAACATGGCAGCAAGTCTTTGGTTTGTCATCGCATGTGGCGTCATCGCCGTACTATATGGTTTGATATCGCGTAGCTGGATCTTGAAACAGGATGCCGGTAACGCACGTATGCAGGAAATAGCTACCGCTATTCAACAGGGCGCAGCCGCCTATCTGGCGCGACAATACCGCACCATCGCCATCGTTGGCGTGGTGTTGTTCATTGCCGTTGCTGCCATACCGGGCCTGGGTCTGATTACCGCTATCGGTTTCCTGATCGGTGCGGTTTTGTCTGGTGCCTGTGGCTTCATCGGCATGAATGTCTCGGTCAGGGCTAACGTCAGGACTGCGCAGGCAGCAACCAAGGGTATGAATGAAGCGCTGGACGTGGCTTTTCGAGGTGGTGCCATCACAGGCATGCTGGTCGTCGGCCTGGGTTTGCTGGGCGTGACGATTTTCTACTGGGCATTGGTCATGAATGCTGCTGGCAGTACGCTGACACAGCATGACGTTATCAAACCCCTGATCGGCCTGGCCTTTGGCGCCTCGCTGATTTCCATCTTCGCGCGTCTTGGTGGCGGCATCTTTACCAAGGGTGCTGACGTTGGTGCCGATCTGGTCGGTAAGGTCGAAGCAGGTATCCCCGAAGATGACCCGCGTAACCCTGCTGTGATTGCTGATAATGTCGGCGACAATGTTGGCGACTGCGCTGGTATGGCCGCTGATTTGTTTGAAACCTATGTCGTGACCCTGATCGCCACCATGTTGCTGGGCGCGCTGGTAATTACCAGCAATGTCACTGAAGCGATTGTTTATCCTTTATTGCTCGGTGCTGTTTCCATCCTGGCTTCCATCGTTGGCTGCTCCATGGTGAAGGCGAAGCCCGGCAAGAAAATCATGTCTGCCCTGTACACAGGTTTGTGGTGGGCTGCCGGTTTATCGCTGATTGGTTTTGCGGTCGTGACCTGGCAAGTCTGGCCTGATGAAGCCATGCGTATGAAGATGATGGGCTCGTCACTGGTGGGTATCGTGCTCACTGGCCTGATGGTGTACATCACTGAATATTACACAGGCACAGACTTTAAACCAGTACAGCATGTGGCTGAGGCGTCAACCACTGGTCATGGCACCAATATCATTGCCGGTCTGGGTGTGTCGATGAAGTCGACTGCCTGGCCAGTGCTGGCTGTGTGTGCTTCGATACTTGTCTCCTACAACCTTGCTGGTTTGTATGGTATCGCGATTGCGGCAACCTCCATGTTGTCGATGGCGGGCATCATCGTGGCGCTTGATGCCTATGGACCTATTACTGACAACGCTGGCGGTATTGCAGAAATGTCTGAAATGCCAGCATCGGTGCGTGCGATTACGGATCCGCTGGATGCAGTTGGCAACACCACCAAGGCAGTGACCAAGGGTTATGCAATTGGCTCTGCCGGTCTGGCAGCATTGGTGCTGTTTGCCGATTACACCCATGCGCTTGATTCTGTCGGCAAGAGCACTTCGTTTGATTTGTCCAATCCACAAGTCATCGTCGGCCTGTTCATCGGTGGTTTGATTCCTTACCTGTTCGGCGCGATGGCGATGGAAGCGGTTGGTCGTGCAGCTGGTGCTGTGGTGGTTGAGGTGCGCCGCCAGTTCAAGGAAATCAAGGGCATCATGGATGGCACAGGCAAGCCTGAGTATGACAAGGCTGTCGATATGCTGACGACATCTGCCATCAAGGAAATGATTATTCCATCGCTGCTGCCTGTCATCGTGCCCATCCTGGTTGGTATGGTGCTGGGGCCAGCTGCGCTTGGTGGTTTGTTGATGGGGACTATCGTGACAGGTTTGTTTGTGGCAATTTCCATGACTACCGGTGGTGGTGCCTGGGACAATGCCAAGAAATATATAGAAGATGGTCATTTCGGTGGCAAGGGATCGGAAGCGCATAAGGCTGCCGTGACGGGTGATACTGTCGGTGATCCATACAAGGATACTGCTGGCCCGGCCATTAACCCCCTGATCAAGATCATCAATATTGTCGCCTTGTTGCTCGTGCCTATCCTGCCTGCGGTTGGTACCAATGAAGCAGCCAAGCATGTTGCGCCAACGGTGCCTGTAGTACAGTCGGCAGCGCCGGCGGCATCTGCATCAGCGTCGGCACCTATGTTGGTGCCTGCACCAGCGTCCGCCTCAGTATCAGCTCCTATGGTAGTGCCTGCGCCGCCGGCTATGCAAGAAGCCGCACCTGCCAGCAAGTAATTGCTTTTGCAGGGTTTGATCTCTGGTTTAAAAAAGTGGTGGCAATTTTTGCCACCACTTTTTTTACTTTTAGCTTCGTACAATTATTCGCTACAATAGGGCTATGTGACGTTAACGTTAACGTAAGCGGTATTGCACAACGGATTCAGTGCTGGGATTCAGTACCGAGATTCAATACTTGTATCCAATACTCGCATCTGATACTGCTCACTACCGATTCATCTTTAAACTTGGAGAGACAAACATGCAAATTCAAAATCATGTATTTATTATTACTGGCGGTGCTTCAGGCCTGGGCGCAGCTACGGCAAGAATGATCGTTGCCAATGGCGGCAAGGTTGTGCTGGCCGATGTGCAAGTGGAAGCCGGTGAAGCACTCGCTGCTGAGCTGGGTGGCAAGTTTGTCAAATGCGATGTTACTTCCGAGGCCGATGGCAAAGCTGTTGTTGAAGCTGCTGGTACTCTGGGTACTCTGCGTGGCCTGGTCAATTGCGCCGGTGTTGCACCCGCGATCAAGACTGTCGGTAAAGATGGCCCGCATCCGCTGGATGTATTCCAGCGCGTGGTCAATATCAATCTGATCGGCACGTTCAATATGTGTCGCCTGGCAGCAGATGCCATGGGCAAGACCGAAGCTGCTGAGCATGGTGAACGCGGTGTCATCATCAATACCGCCTCTGTCGCTGCGTATGACGGTCAGATCGGCCAGGCAGCTTATGCTTCTTCCAAGGCTGCAGTCGTTGGTCTGACGCTGCCCATGGCACGCGATTTGTCACGCAGTGGCATCCGCGTCATGACGATTGCGCCTGGCATTTTTGAAACACCAATGTTGCTGGGCATGCCGCAAGAAGTGCAGGACGCTTTGGGTAAAATGGTGCCGTTTCCTCCGCGCCTTGGCAAACCGGATGAGTATGCGAATCTGGCCAAGGCGATTATTGAGAATGTGATGTTGAATGGCGAGACGATCCGTTTAGATGGAGCAATCCGCATGCAACCCAAATAGTAAGTGCTGATAAAGCTACTGCGCGGCGCGATTTTTGGTCGGCGATGCTCATCGTACTAAAGTACGATTGCGCTTCTCAACCAAAACTAGCGTCGCTCGCTACGCTTTCTCAGCACTTACGCGCCTCAGTGTGCTGAGACGAGAAAATCTCAAGGCTTCAAGCGGCGCAATATCGCTGTTGTATTTGCAGAGGATGGTTCTTTCACTGTGCCGTGCAGCATGACAAATTGCTAGGGGGCTACTACACTAGGGCAAATCTGGATTTGCCCTTTTTTTATGCCGACACAAACGAGTAATAATGCTGGAACAGGATTGATCTTGACGGGTGGTGGGGCGCGTGCGGCCTATCAGGTTGGGGTGCTTCATGAAATCTCGGCTATCCTTGTTGAGTCTGGCTGGCATCCAGCCAGCAACCCGTTTGGCATTATCTGCGGTACTTCGGCGGGGGCCATCAATGCGACCTCGCTGGCCTGTGGGGCTGATAATTTTGCTGATGCAGTGGGTCGTATGCTGCATATCTGGGAAAATTTTGAAGCGGCGCAGGTGTACCGGGCGGATTCGCTGGGTGTCATGCGCAGCGGCGCACGCTGGTTGACATTGTGGTCGTTTGGCTGGTTGCTCAACAAATGGCGCAAGGCGCCGCCAAATTCTCTGCTCGATAATTCTCCGCTGGAAGCGCTGCTGACGCGTATGCTGGATCTGAGCAGCCTGGATGCTGCATTCAACAATGGCAGCCTGCATGCGCTGGCGGTCACGGCATCTTCTTATACTGCTGGTCAGCATCTGACTTTTTACCAGACTCTGGCTGATATTGAACCCTGGGTCAGGAGCCAGCGTCTGGCGCAGCGTGATTTTATCGGCGTCCAGCACTTGCTGGCATCTGCCGCGATCCCTTTTATTTTTCCTGCCGTACCGTTGAACTGGGGCGGGCGCATGGAGTATTGCGGTGACGGCTCCATGCGTCAATTGGCACCGATATCACCTGCCATCCATCTGGGTGCGCAAAAGGTCTTGATTGTCGGCGCGGGCCGTTTGACTGAGCCACCCAGTGTCAGTACTGAAACTGCACGTTACCCCAGCCTGGCGCAAATTGCTGGTCACGCCTTGTCCAGCATTTTTCTTGATAGCCTGGCAGTGGATATAGAAAGGCTGATGCGCATCAACAAGACCTTGTCGATGTTGCCGCCGGAATTGCTGGAAAAAACACCTTTGCGGCCGGTAGACCTGCTGGTCATCGCGCCTTCAGAAAGGCTGGATGAAATTGCCAGCCGTCATACCAATAGCCTGCCTTTGCCAGTGCGCACCATGCTGGGCGGCATAGGTGCTACCGAGGCGCGCGGTTCTGCGCTGGCGTCTTATCTCTTGTTTGAGTCCACTTATACCAAGGAATTGATTGCGCTAGGGCGACGTGATACCCGCGCCAGGGTAGATGATGTCTTGCACTTCTTTGGGGTTGATACAACAGTACGGGCAACAGTGCGATCGGCCTGATTCCAGCACCATTATTGCCGCAAAGTATTTTCGTCAAAAATGTGACAGGCGCATGAATTAATATATTGTAACATCTGCAACAATGGTTGATTCATCATCGACAAACCGTTACTCTATGCCCTGTTTAAGCATGTGCGGATAGACAAAATAATGATAAATCCAACATTTTTTAAAAAATGGCTGGTATTCCTGACGCTTGCTTTGCTGGCTGCAACCAGCTTCGCCAAAGACACCAATAGTCTTGGCCAGGTTGCCGTTGCTGAACTACCCAAAGAAGCACAGACAACACTGAAGCTCATCAAGCAGGGCGGCCCATTTCCATATGACAAGGATGGTGTCGTGTTCGGGAATTATGAATCCAGGCTACCCCAAGCAAAAGCGTGGTTACTATCATGAATATACGGTGAAAACACCGCGTGCCCGTAATCGCGGCGTGCGTCGTATCATTGCCGGAGCAGACCCTCAGACTTCGGGTGAATACTATTACACAGAAGACCACTACGAGAGTTTTCGCAGAATTAAAGAGTAAATATGATCTCAGCAACCGAGGGAGAAATGGAATTGTTGGCAACGGTAGCGCCGAATGTGGTGCAATCCATACGTGCTTTCCGTGTTCCGGATTTACAGGCTGAAGCAGCCAAACTGGGGCAGCATTTCTTGTATGCCTATTGCCTGGAGGCCCTGACCAAGCAACAGGTGTTGGGGAAGATTGCCTTGTCTTTTGGCTTCCCCAAGCCCATGTGCCGTAATCTGGATGCCTTGTCAGATTGCCTGACTGACATGATTTACAAGGCCGGGCCGCAACCAGGTTTTTTGATCGTGCTTGAACAATTGCCAAATACGCAAAAATTTGACAAGGAAGCACGTGAGACGCTGTTGGACGTTTTCCGTGACGCAGCCGATTTTTGGGCTGACAGAAAAGTCGCTTTCCGGGTGTTTTACTCTTTCGAATAGTATTTTAATGGTATTTTAATACCCTGTATAATAGGTGCCGGTAAGTAATTATCGGCATTTTTATTTGGGGCTAGACCCCTGTCAGCGGTACAATGCCGCCATGAAAAAGATTGTTATCCTCATTTCTGGTCGTGGCAGCAATATGCAAGCCATTGTTGAAGCTGCTGCAAAGCAGCAATGGCCTGCGCAAATCGCCGCTGTTATCAGTAACCGTGCTGATGCGGGCGGTTTGGAATATGCAACCCGTCGTGGCATACCAACAGCGGTAGTCGTTAGTAAACAATTTGCAACGCGTGATGCATTTGATGCTGCATTGCAGGCAAAAATAGATGAATTTGCCCCTGATCTGGTCGTTTTGGCTGGTTTCATGCGCATACTGACGGCAGGTTTTGTCGAGCACTATGCTGGCAGGATGTTGAATATCCATCCATCCCTGTTACCTAGCTTTGTCGGTTTGGCAACGCATCAGCAGGCAATTGATGCTGGCGTTAAAGTGCATGGTGTGACCGTGCATTTTGTCACTGCCGAGCTTGATCATGGCCCCATCGTCGCGCAAGCGGTTGTGCCCGTGCTTTACGACGATACCGAAGACACTCTGTCGCACAAGGTACTTGAGCAAGAGCACCAGATTTACCCACGCGCCGTATTGCAATTTGTCGAAGGCAAATTGCGCATAGACGGCAACCGTGTTCATATCAGTAATTAATAAATTAATTAGTGAGCATCAGCAAGGCTGCTAGCGCGGTTTTGCGTGAGCATTAGTCAACACTACATAGTAATTTGGTCCGTCCGGACCACGTCAGCATATTAGAAGGAAGCAGCATGAGATTACCTCCAGCCATACTCGTCAATACCGAAGAAGTATTACGTGAGATCTTGCGTTTTACCGGCCCGGCAGATGGCACTTTATCGCGTTATTTCCGTGATCACCCACGCTTGGGTTCACGTGAACGTGGCGTGGTTGCGGAGGCTGTCTACGGCTTGCTGCGCAATAAATCGGTGTACACCAATTTTTCTGAGTCAGGCATAGGTTCTCCTATGCGCCGTCTTAGCCTGCTGGGGCTGGCCGATGCAGTTGGCGTCGATGCTCTTGGTGGTTTGACTGAAGATGAAACCGCCTGGCTGCAGCGCGTCATGGAAATTGACCGCACGCACCTGCCTTTGATGATGAAAGCCAATCTGCCAGAATGGTTGTGGACAAAACTGGTGGAGCGCTTTGGTGAAGAAGACGCGCTGGCGCTGGCCATGTCACTGAATACCCCGGCACCACTGGATTTGCGTGTCAACACGATCAAGGGTGATCGCGATACTGTTATCACCACATTGGCGCAAGCACCTATCATCGCTGAACCTACACCGTATTCCAGCACGGGTTTGCGGGTACGCAAAAAACCATCCATCCAGAACCTGCCTTTGTTTAAAGATGGCACGATAGAAGTACAGGACGAAGGTAGTCAATTGCTGGCCCAACTGGTTGGTGCCAAACGGGGTGAAATGGTCGCTGATTTTTGCGCAGGTGCCGGTGGCAAGACTTTGGCACTGGGCGCATTGATGCGCAACACAGGCCGTCTGTACGCTTTCGATATTTCTGAAAAACGTTTGGCCAAACTGAAACCACGCATGGCACGTAGTGGTTTGTCCAATGTACATCCGGTAGTCATCGCGCATGAAAAAGATGCCAAGATCAAACGTTTGGCAGGCAAGCTTGATCGTGTATTGGTCGACGCGCCTTGTAGTGGTCTGGGTACCTTGCGCCGTAATCCTGATGTC
>JACQDX010000136.1 GCA_016200895.1 Burkholderiales bacterium | reverse complement strand
CGCTCCCAATTCGGTGATTCTTGCGATTCTACGAGAAATTGTATGGCTTCATTTAACATGAATCCAAGGTTAACAGCCATCGCTCCAGTTTACAATCCCTCAAAATTAAAATGCCGCTCAGCTTAACTGAACGGCATTAGGTGACTGCGGAAGTCTTTTTCAAAGATGGCGAGGACTATACCAACATGCTATTTTGCGAGTGATGAACCCGCCTTGGTGTCTTTCAAAAAATCATCGAGTATGCGCGCTATGCTACCGTCATTTTTCATCGCCAGCAAAGTCGCACTGATGGTTTTTGAAGTCGCGCTGGAAGCAAACTCTGGCCTGACACGCATGACATGCGAGCCATAGGAAATAACCAGACTGGGACCCAATGAGTTTGCTAACGCACTTTTTTCTGCCGCGGCCAGAATAGCTGGCTGACTACCGACGATGCCAGAGATGCGTCCGGCCTCCAGCATGCGCAAGCCATTTTCCAGTGTATTGATTTCGACTTTTCTGATGCGCTCGTCCTGGCCAAACGTACCGTAGCTCAGTCGACGCATCATGCCTATGCCCCGTTCCATGGAAAGGGAAACCAGATCATCATAATTCTTCAGTACGGCACCACGCTGTGCGACCACCAGAATAGGAAATTGCGTTACTTCAGACAAGAAACTGCCTTCCTGATTTGAAAAATTTTCTGCCTGGGAAATACTATAAGCTTCTTTATCTGCCGGAAACATCACTATATGACGGGCGCTGGGCACTACCACCAGTTCCAAAGATACCCCGGATCGCCTGCGCAACTCATTGGCTATGCGTACATTAATGCCGTCATAACCTCCTTTGACATCTTTGACAAAAGCAAAAGGAGCCACTTCCGTCAAATAGAGATTGGCCGCACTAAGCCTGGGCGCATACCCATAAAGCAGATATAAACAAAGCAAACCCGCCACTTTAAGCAATATCGCTGCGACTCCATGACCATTTAAATATCAAAGAAATAGGTACCGGCTAATCAGTATTAATCACCATTGATCAAAGGAAGTTTAGTGATTTTTTGCAAAAATTACAAATCTCCCTGTGTTTCAAGGATTAAGATGTGCCATTTCCATGCCTTTTAAACAATCATCTTGAAATCTACCAAAGCGGCCTCACCTTCCACCTGCTAAAGCAATGTTGCACAAAAAAAGCAGCAGGCAAGCGATTGCCACCACTACTAAAGAAATCTTTGAGGGAAACCATGTCAGAAAAACAAACCCTGGGCTTTCAGGCCGAAGTCAAACAACTCTTGCAGTTGATGATTCATTCCTTGTATTCAAACAAGGAAATCTTTTTGCGCGAACTGATCTCGAATGCTTCTGATGCATCCGACAAATTGCGCTTTGAAGGCATCCATGACGCCAGCCTGTTTGAACACGATCCTGATCTGCAAATCCAGGTCAGCTTCAACAAAGAAGCCCGCACCATTACTATAGCCGACAACGGCATAGGCATGAGCAAGGTAGATACCATAGAACATCTGGGCACGATCGCCAAATCCGGCACCAAAGAATTTTTCGGCAAATTGTCTGGCGACCAGCAAAAAGATGCAGCCATGATAGGCCAGTTTGGCGTTGGTTTTTATTCTGGCTTTATCGTTGCCGACCGCATCACCGTAGAAACCCGTCGAGCCGGTCTGCCTGCAGACCAGGCTGTACGCTGGGAATCCGAAGGTGCAGGCGACTTTAGCGTCGAAGATATCGTCAAGGAAGGCCGTGGTACCAGCATTACCTTACACCTGCGTGAAGGCGAAGATGAGTTCCTGTCTGCATGGAAGCTCAAATCCATCATCCGTACTTATTCCGACCATATCTCCCTGCCTATCAAGATGCAGAAAGAAGAATGGGATGAAGAGAAAAAAGAACAGGTCTTGAAAGACGACCTGGAAACCATCAACCAGGCCAGTGCCTTGTGGGCTCGCAGCAAGTCTGAGATCACACCTGAGCAATACGATGAATTCTACAAGCATGTCTCGCATGATTACTCTGCACCACTGACGCATACCCATAACCGCGTTGAAGGCCGCAGCGAATATACGCAGTTGCTGTATATCCCGGCACGCGCACCGTTTGACATGTGGGACCGCAACAAACGCGGCGGCATCAAGCTGTACGTCAAACGTGTCTTCATCATGGATGATGCAGAACAATTGATGCCAGTCTACCTGCGCTTTGTTAAAGGCGTCATTGATTCAAATGACCTGCCTTTGAATGTCTCACGCGAAATCCTGCAGGAAAGCCGTGACATCAAGGCAATACGCGAAGGCTCGACCAAGCGCGTACTGGGTATGCTGGAAGACCTGGCAAATGCTGACGGTGACGACGCTAAAGAGAAGCAAGACAAGTACACCACATTCTGGAAAGAATTTGGTCAGGTCCTGAAAGAAGGCGTTGGTGAAGACAGTGCCAACAAAGAGCGCATCGCCAAGCTCTTGCGCTTTGCCTCTACCCACAATGACAGCGATGTACAGAACGTGTCACTGGCAGATTACCTGAGCCGCGCCAAAGAAGGCCAGGACAAGATTTACTATGTTACGGCTGAAAGCTATGCGACTGCCAAGAACAGCCCGCATCTGGAAATCTTCCGCAAAAAAGGTGTCGAAGTTCTGCTGCTGACTGACCGTGTCGATGAATGGATGCTCTCCTTCCTGAATGACTTCGAAGGCAAGGAACTGGCGTCTGTCGCCAAAGGTGGCCTGGACCTGGGTCAACTGGAAGATGAAACAGAGAAGAAACAGCATGAAGAAACGCAGACCGAGTTCAAAGACCTGGTCGAGAAAATGAAAACTGCCCTGGCAGATAAAGCCAAGGATGTACGCGTGACTTTCCGTCTGACTGATTCCCCTGCCTGCCTGGTGGCTGATGAACATGATTTGTCCGGTAACCTGGCCCGCATGTTGAAGGCCGCGGGTCAGAGCGCGCCTGACTCCAAGCCTATCCTCGAAGTCAATCCTGACCATCCTTTGGTACAGAAACTCAAGTATGAAGAGGCCAAGTTCGATGACTGGGCACACCTCTTGTTTGACCAGGCTTTACTGGCAGAAGGCGGCCATCTCACAGACCCTAGCGGTTTTGTGAAGCGTCTGAATGAGATGTTGCTGAGTAAGTAAGCTCGTTTGTAGCCAGGCTCAATGAAAAACGGACTCGCTATCGAGTCCGTTTTTTTATGTGATGTGAACAACTTCAGCGTGAAGGAAAAATCTTGTCACGCTGCTGTTTGGCAAACCAGTCACGCAACATCTGCTCTTCATAGCGAAAGCTGGAATTGCCAGTGGCCAGACCGGAACGCATGAGGAAGTTCATATCCTTGATATTTTCTGTACCAGCGGCGATGCTTTTACCTTTTTCGTCTTTCAAGTTAAAACTGAAAGTCATACGCGGCCAGTACAAGTCCTTGATGACCCGTATGTCGCCAACGGTATTACGGAAAAATGGACGCACATCGCCAGCCAGGTCAACATCGGTGACTGTCACATCCCATTGGTAAGCATCTGGCAATTTTTTTGCCAGGTCGGCAAATATCTGGTCAAGTTCCTTGATCATGCGTTCCTGGAAGCCTGATTTGGATTCATTGCCGGGGCGAATATCAGTAAACTTCTCGGGCTCTTGCCAGGTGACTTTCACTTCACCTGCTTGTACCTGCATCGTCATCACAGCAGCCAAAAACACTGTGCTAAAAATTAATTTCATTTTCTCACCTCCTGATTCATTCTACTATAGCAAGTACTGCAAGATTTTCCGTAATTCAAGAATAGTCCATGAATGCAAAAACGACCAGACATGCTGGTCGTTAGCCAGCATGAATTTTGTCACAAAGTTTTTCAAGCTCCATTTGCACCGATGAGCACTGAGGCAGATATGGAAACGGTATCACGTAGTAAAGCCATCTACTTGTTATCCTGAAAGCCGACCAGATATTAGCTGCATGAAAACACCTGACTTGATCACGACGACACAATCTCCCTTGCTAAAAGGTTTCCCGCCTGTGGTGAACCAGGATACGCACACACTGATACTCGGCAGCTTCCCCGGCGTTGCTTCACTCGATGCAACGCAATACTATGCCTTTAAGCAAAACCAGTTCTGGCGTCTGGTTTCTGCATCACTGGGCACAGACTTGGTCAGCCTGGATTATGAGCAACGCCTGCAAGGCTTGCTGGCGCATGGTATCGGTCTATGGGATGTATTTCATTCCTGCGTACGCGCAGGCAGTCTGGATTCGGCGATACGCGAAGGCAAGCTGAATGATTTCAGCGGCCTGCAAGCCAGTCATCCACAATTGCGCAAGCTTTGTTTCAATGGTCAGACTGCAGGCAAAATGGCAGCTTACTTCAAGCAGCGTGGCTATCTGACGGCGATACTTCCCTCATCCTCACCCGCTTATGCGATGCGCAATTTTGAAGAGAAACTTAGAGACTGGCAAGTCGAACTTGGACCTGTCACTCCTTGAAATTCATTTCATCAATCGCATTGAGTTCTAGCGCAAGCACATTCCCCCACGTCTGGCGCTACAGGAAAAGCAAATTTTTGCAGCTTTTTCAGTCAAAATTTATTACAACTTGTATGAATGATGTAAATTTGCTTTCCATAAACACTATGGAGGTTAAAATAAGCGAATGCTAATCAAACGAAAATCCATAGAAGCCGAGGCCAACCACAGGTCAGGCCCCACGGCTGCAGCGCCCAAGAAAGCCAACCGCAAACCCAAATTTGCTCCAGTCACCCTGTCGGAAATGGATGGGGTGCGCTTTTTGCATTTTGGTACCGAATGGGTACAGGGGGCCATGCGCCTGCGCAAGCCGGACGCGATCGAACTCGAATATGCACAACAAATGATGGCCTGGATGCTGTTTATCGACGCTCCACAAAATCTGGTGCAATTGGGCCTGGGTACAGGTGCATTGACCAAGTTCTGTTACCGCCAGTTTGAAGAAGCGGCAGTGACGGCTGTAGAACTCAATCCCTCGGTCATTGCTATTTGTGAAAGTATGTTCAAATTGCCAGCCAATGACGAGCGCCTGCAAGTACTGGAAATGGACGCACTGGATTTTGTCAATGATGACAATAACCATGGTCATGTTGATGCCATGCAAGTGGATTTGTATGACGCCACCGCACGTGGCCCAGTGCTCGACAGTGCCGAATTTTATCAAGCCTGTGCGAGCTGCCTCAAGGATGAAGGCATATTAACGGTCAACCTGTTTGGTGACCACCCTAGCTATGCACGTAACCTGAAAGCCATGCGCTTTGCCTTTGATACGGTGTTGTGCCTGCCAGAAGTCCATGATGGTAATGTCGTTGCCCTGGCCTTCAAGCGCAAACCCGCATTGAATTTTCCTGACCTGTATGAGAAAGCAGACCAGATCAAGGCGAATACCAAATTACCAGCGAAATCCTGGGTGAACGGGCTCAAGGCAGCCTGTGATCCAAAATAATTCCAAAATAAATTGATGGAAACGGCCAGATAGCATGAATAAACCCACTCACCGCAGCTTGAATCTGCAACAAATTTTCACCTGGTTGATGGCAGACGGCATCGTCCTTAAAGATGAAGCCAAGACCCAGTTCCACGCGACCCAGGGCTTGTTAAAAAATGGCCCGGCCAGCATGCATCCATTGACTGCGGTAGCGCAGGCCAGATTGCATTCGGCAATTTCCCCGCATATTTTGCTGACGCTGGATTGGCTGACAGAATGGGCCGCCGCCAAGGTGAATTTGCCTTTTTACCGCATTGATCCCTTGAAGATTGATTTCACCAGCGTATCAGATGTCATGTCTGCCTCCTATGCGACACGCTTCAACATCCTGCCAGTGGAGTCTACGGCCAATGTCGTCGTCGTCGCAACGACAGAGCCATTCAATACCGAATGGCAAGATGAAATACTGAAATTCAGCCGCAAGGAAATTCGCCTGGTGCTGGCGAACCCGCTGGAGATTTCGCAATACATCGTCCAGTTCTTCTCTCTGGCCAAATCCATCAAGGATGCGCGCAAATCAAATAAAAATGACACCAATTTGCGCCAGAACTTTGAGCAACTGATCGAGATCGGCAAGACCAATAAACAGGTTGACGCGAATGACCAGCACATCGTTAATATCGTTGACTGGCTGTGGCAATTTGCCTTTGACCAGCGTGCATCAGATATTCACCTGGAACCCAAGCGCGATATTTCGGTCATCCGTTTCCGTATTGACGGCGTCTTGCACCAGGTCTATCAGGTGCCAGCCACCATCATGATCGCCATGACGGCCCGTATCAAATTGCTGGGTCGCATGGACGTGATCGAAAAACGCCGCCCCCAGGATGGCCGTATCAAGACACGCACCAGCGAAGGCCAGGAAGTTGAATTACGTCTATCCACCCTGCCCACGGTGTTCGGCGAAAAAATGGTCATGCGTATTTTTGATCCTGAAGTCGTCGTCAAGACCCTGCCAGAACTGGGTTTCCCTCTGAATGACGCCAAGCGCTGGGACCACCTGACCAGCAAACCGCATGGCATTATCCTGGTGACAGGACCTACTGGTTCCGGTAAAACCACCACCCTGTACACCACCCTGAAAGCGCTCGCGACACCCGATGTGAATGTCTGTACCGTCGAAGACCCTATCGAGATGGTAGAGGGCTCGTTCAACCAGATGCAGGTGCAGTCCTCCATAGACCTGAGTTTTGCCGATGGCATACGCGCCCTCATGCGTCAGGATCCTGACATCATCATGGTGGGTGAGATACGCGATTTGCCAACTGCCGAGATGGCCATACAGGCCGCGCTGACGGGTCACTTGGTTTTGTCCACCCTGCATACCAATGATGCGCCATCAGCCATCATGCGTCTGCTGGAACTGGGTGTCCCTTATTATTTACTGGAAGCAACCATCATCGGCATCCTGGCCCAGCGTCTGGTCAGAACCTTGTGCATACACTGCAAATCGCCTGAAGGTGAATTACAGGATGCAGTCTGGGATACCCTGACCGAAGGCTGGGGCATCAGCAAACCCGAAAAAATCTACAAACCTGTCGGTTGCCCGGAATGTCGCCAAACCGGTTTCATGGGACGTACCGGTTTATATGAATTGCTGACGGTCAGCCTGCCTTTCAGCAAACTGATTACGGAAAGTGCTGATATCCACGCCCTGCGTGCACAAAGCATCAAGGATGACATGAAACCCTTGCGCATTGCGGGCGCATATAAGATCATCGAAGGTGTTACCACGGCAGATGAGGTATTGAAAGTCACTTCATCACTGATCTAGCATAGTCTTCAGGGAAGGCTGGGATGCGTTCAACACCGCAAAGTGATACGCGACAACTACTATGGCAAATGCTGGTGCTTGTCATCCTGTATGCGACACTTGGACGCCTTTCCCTGCTGCTAGCCATCCCACCTGGTTATTCCATCGCCATCTACCCTTCCGCAGGTGTAGCACTGGGCATGGTCCTGGCCGGTGGCTACCGTCTCTTGCCTGGCGTGGCAGTCGGCGCATTTATTGCCAATTTACTCATCAATCAGAGTATTTTTGGTGACATCAATACCAATTCATTGATTGCATCAACCATCGTTGCTGCGGGTGCCACCTTGCAAGCCTTCGTAGGCTGCAAACTAGTCCTGAAAAAATTACAGGACAACCTGGCGCTGGACTCAGACAAGGCAATTTTCCAGTTTTTCATTTATGGCGGCATCGTTGCTTGCCTGGTCAATGCCAGCATCAGCGTCACCGCCCTGGGCGCGCTAGGCGTCATACCCTGGCAGGATTTTCTCAATAACTGGATAGGCTGGTGGATAGGTGACACCTTTGGCGTCCTGACTATTGCGCCTATCATCATGGTGATCTATGGCAAGCCACGCGAAATCTGGTATGCCAGACGCTGGAGCGTGCTGGTGCCATTGCTGATCTGCCTGATGCTGGTAATTACTGCATTTGCCTTTACCCGTTACCGGGAAGAGCAAAAACAACAACTTGAATTCCGCTTGAAAGCTGAACGCATAGGCCAGAACCTGCAAAACAAGCTCGATACGCATGCCGACATCATGCGCAATATTGAGCGCTTGTATGCCAGCTCCATGCAAGTCAGCCGCAGCGATTTTGCCACCTTTGTCAGCCATAACCTGCAAAGCCAGAAAGCCATTTCCTTCCTTTCCTGGGTCCCCAGGGTCGATCTGCAGCAGCGACAAAGCTTTGAAGTGACCGTGCTGCGCGAAGGTTTTGCCAATTACCAGATACAGGAGATGAATGAATTTCAGCAACTCGTTGAAGCCAGCGTCAGGGATGAATACTATCCCGTCCGCTACATAGAACCCTTCTTCGATAATCACCAGATGTTTGGTTATGACATGGGGTCAACCACTGCACGCAGAATCGCCATAGAAGATGCACGCGACAGCGGCCATCTGACAGTCACCGACCCCTTGATTTTCAATGAGACCGATGGCCGGGAACAATTGCATGTGCTTTTATTTGCGCCAGTCTATGAAAATGGCAAACCGCAAGAGAACATGGAGCAAAGGAAGGTCGCTTTTTCAGGTGTAGCGGTCAGTATGATACGCATGGCTGACGTGGTCAGAGAAATTCTCTCCAATGAAGACATGCGCAGCGTGCGCATCAAATTTTATGATCTTTCTTACCCTGGCAAAAAGGGAACGTTCATCGATGAAATCACCGGGCTGAACCAGAGTTATCTGTTCCAGTCCACCATCAATTTTGGTGGCCGACAATTTGCCTTGCTGGCACAACCTTCATCAGAATACTGGCGCACCCATGTCGCCTGGATTACCTGGATCACCATGATAGGTGGCCTGCTGTTCACTGGCTTGCTGGGTGCATATCTATTGGTGGCAACGGCCCATACCTTTGGCATAGAAAGCCTGGTCGCACAAAGAACGGCTGAACTGCATGATAGTGAAGAACGCCTGCGTACGGTACTCGATAACGCAGCCGAAGGCATCTTGACCACGAATGAAAACGGTCTTATAGAATCCGCCAACCGTTCTGCAGAAGTCTTGTTGAAGTATGCCCATGGCAGTCTGCGTGGCAGGAACATGTTCAGCCTTTTCCCGGATCCTGAATCACTGCAATTCCTGACTACACATTTGCGTACAACCGACCGTGAAAAACAATTTGAAGTGGCAGGAAAAAGTGAGCGCAGAGAATTGCTGGCCAAGCAAAAAGATGGTCAGGATGTACCGGTAGAACTGGCAATTACGCGCGTGCGCCTGGGCTTGCAAGTCTTGTACGTCATTATTGTGCATGACCTGTCCGAGAAAAAACGGGTGGAGAAACTCAAGACAGAATTTGTCTCTGCCGTCTCCCATGAATTGCGCACACCACTGACTTCTATCCGTGGCGTGCTAGGTCTTCTGGTAGGTGGTGTTGCTGGTGAAATCCCGGAAAAAGCACAATCCATGCTGGTGATGGCGAATGACAATGCCAAGCGCCTGACGACACTGATCAATGATTTGCTGGACTTTGAAAAACTCGAATATGGCAGCATGCAATTCCATTTCGAAACACTGCCACTGGCAGAATTGATAGACAGCACTTTGCAGTCAAATCAGGGATATGCGCAAAGTTTCGACATAGGCATACAGTATGAAACGCAGGTGTACCATTCTGCATTGGTTCGTGTGGATTCGCAGCGTTTTGTACAAGTTTTGTCCAACTTGCTGTCGAATGCCATCAAGTTCTCACGGCCACATGGACAAATCAATGTGCGTGCCATGACGGAGTACGATCAGATACGCATAGAAGTACAAGATTATGGCATAGGTATTTCAGAAGAATTCAAGAGCAGTATCTTCCAGAAATTTACCCAGGAAGATGCCAAGGCCGCCCGCAAATATGCAGGCACTGGCCTGGGTCTCAGCCTGAGTAAAACCATGATAGAAAAAATGGGCGGACAAATAGGATTCAGCAGTACAGAAAACCTGGGCTCTTGCTTCTATATTATCTTGCCGCTTGTTGTGGCTACTACTACTGCGGCTGATTCTACCGTTGCCGCTTTCACACCTTCAGCTACCGAGGCGTAACGCAGACGCGCCCCCAACTCCAGCTTGATACGCTGATTTTGCATACGCCTTGATTCCGACATGAAGGACAATAATACCGGGCTGACTTGCTGCGCCAGCTCGGCGCGTGGCAAGCGTGGCGGCCTCGGTAATGCGAACGCATCCGCCACCAGATCAAAATATGCTGCCATCTTCATGTCGCTATCGTCCACTGCGTGATAAACCCGATTGGGTAACGCACGGAACAATGCTAGCCGGATCAACTGCGCCAGATCTTCAGCATGAATGTGATTGGTGTACACATCGTCAGCTTCAATAAGCGCTGGAGTGCCCTTGTGCAGACGTTCAATCGGTAGACGATCAGCAGCATAAATACCCGGCACCCGCAGGATGGAAAGGCAGGAATAGCTACGTCTGGCCCAGGCACGCAGGCAGTTTTCAGCAGCCACGCGGCGCTGGGCGCGGGCGTTTTGTGGACTGACCGCTCTGGTCTCGTCAAACGATGCCCCTGCACAGTCGCCATAGACGCCCGTGGTACTGATATAAACAAGGCGGCTCTTGTCAGGTAAAATGGCGGTCAAATTTTGTGTGCGTCTGTCGGTCTTGCCGTCTGAGGGTGGTGGTGCCAGATGAACAACCCTGTCTGCCAGTCCTTTGAGGCGCGCCAGGGTATGTGGCTGATCCAGGTTTCCAATTAAGGGAATGGCACCAGCAGCACGCAATTGTGCACAGCGCCCAGTCTGGCTGGTCAGGGCAAAGATGCGAAAATGCTGGCGCAATAAGGGCAACAAGCGCATACCTACATCACCGCAACCTATGATAAGCAAGCGTGGCTTGCCAATTTGTTTAAACTGTTTTTTCATGTTCAGGATTGTATGACTTTTCAAGTAAGTGTCACCCCTAGTGGCCGTCAATTTAGCTGCGAAGAAGATGAAACCGTATTGTCGGCAGCTCTGCGCGCAGGCGTCATCTTGCCATATGGCTGTAAAAATGGTGCCTGCGGTTCTTGCAAGGGCAAAATAGCCAGCGGCACGGTAAAGCATGGCCCGCACCAGCAACGCGCCCTGCCCGAGGCTGAAGAGGCCCTGGGCATGTCCTTGTTCTGCTGTGCCAAACCACAATCCGACCTGACCATAGAAGCCCGTGAAATCGTCGCTGATGCTGATTACCCGGTCAAGAAAATGCCTAGCCGCATTGCCAAACTGGAAAAGCTTTCGCACGATGTTATGCTCATCGCCCTGCAATTGCCAGCCAATGAACGTCTGCAATACCGCGCTGGCCAATATATAGAATTCCTGCTCAGGGATGGCAAACGCCGCAGCTATAGCATGGCGAATGCACCGCATCTGGACGAACATATCACCTTGCACGTGCGTCATATGTCAGGCGGTTTGTTCACTGATCAAGTGTTTACCACTCTGAAAGAACGCGACATCCTGCGCTTTGAAGGTCCGCAAGGTACTTTCTTCTTGCGTGAAGATAGTGAAAAACCAATTATCCTGTTAGCCTCGGGCACTGGTTTTGCCCCTATCAAGGCTTTGGTGGAACACTTGATCCATATAGAATCCAAACGCCCAGTCAGCCTATACTGGGGTGGCCGCCGCCCTGCTGACCTTTATATGCATGCACTGTGCAAGGAATGGGAAAAGCAAATACCGGGCTTTAACTATATCCCTGTCGTTTCTGACGCCTTGCCTGAAGATGAATGGTCTGGTCGTAGCGGTTTTGTGCATCAGGCAGTCATAGCTGATCATGCAGATTTGTCAGGTCATCAAGTGTATGCCTGCGGCGCCCCTATTGTGGTTGACTCGGCCAAGCGCGACTTTACAGCGCAATGCCGGTTGCCTGCAGACGAGTTCTATGCAGATTCCTTTACTTCTGAGGCTGATCTGGCGAGTTGATCGCCCGAATGCCAGCAAGCGGCTTTTTGCGCCAGCCTCAAAATTTATTTTGACGCAGTGCGCAAAAAGTCCTACTATCCGTTTTATGAAAATTTTTACTGACATGTCCTCACCGAATATTGCACGACGTCGCAACTCGCTAAGCGAGCCTGGGCCGATGTAGGAGTGAGCGTGCGCGTAAAAAGCTGCACCACGAATATCCAGCCACAGGTTCCGCCCTGTGGCTTTTTTTTATCTTGAATTTTTGTCTACCCCACCCACTGTAACGACCTTAGGAGTCTTGAAATGGAATTCAGTCAGTACAACGTAAATTCCCTGATGTACATCACCCCACGCCCCGAACTCGTGTTCGTCGAAGGCAAGGGCATGTATTTGACTGATCACAAGGGCAAGCGATATCTGGATTATCTGCAAGGCTGGGCGGTCAATTGCCTGGGACATTGCCCTGACGTGATTCATGATGCATTGGTAACACAATCGAAAAAATTGCTGAACCCCTCTCCAGCTTTCTACAACGCGCCCATGGTGGAGTTTGCTGATCTGCTGACCAAAAACTCTTGCTTTGACCGTGTGTTTTTCACCAACAGCGGTGCAGAAGCCAATGAGGGTGCAGTCAAACTGGCGCGCAAGTGGGGCCAGTTGAACAAGAACGGCGCGTTTGAAATCATTACCTTTGACCATGGCTTCCATGGCCGTACCCTGGCGATGATGTCTGCATCCGGCAAACCAGGCTGGGACACAATATTCGCCCCACAAGTCAGCGGCTTCCCCAAGGCAGACCTGAACGATATCGCGTCAGTAGAAAAACTGATCACCGACAAAACCGTCGGCGTCATGCTGGAGCCGGTACAAGGCGAAGGCGGCGTGATCCCTGCCAGCCCTGAGTTCATGCAAGCCCTGCGTGAGTTGACGAAGAAGCATGGCCTGCTGCTCATCGTTGATGAAGTACAAACTGGCATGGGCCGTACTGGTGAATTGTTTGGCTATCAATTGTCGAACATAGAACCAGACATCATGACCCTGGCCAAAGGTATAGGCGGTGGCGTGCCGCTCGGGGCACTACTGTGTCGTGAAGAAGTAGCCTGCTTTGTCCCTGGCGACCAGGGCGGCACCTACAACGGTGCGCCCTTGATGGCGGCTGTCGGTATCGCGGTATTCAAGGAACTGACCAAACCTGGCTTCCTGGCATCGGTTCAGGAAAAAGCGGAATACCTGAGCCAGCAACTGGAAAAACTGTCTGAAGAATTCGGCATGCAAGGGGAACGTGGCTTTGGTTTGTTGCGCGCCTTGAAGCTCGGTGAGAATATCGGTGGCAAGCTGGTAGAAGTTGCCCGTGACATGGAACCAGTAGGTTTGCTGATTAATTCACCTCGCCTTGACCTGCTGCGCTTCATGCCAGCATTGAATGTGACGAAAGAAGAGATTGATCAGTTGATCAGCATGTTGCGTGTAGTGATACAGCAAGTCAAAAACGCAGCCTGAGCTTCAAGATAAAGAAAATGGCCTGTATTGTGAAAGCAATACAGGCCATTTTTTACGCCAAGAGCATTGTCTCTAAAGCATGTTTAACATTTATCAATCTGTATTTAATCTGAATTTATCTTGTATATAATGCGCAATTCCATTCCAGCAATGAAAGCGCGCATGCATCACTTTTACAAGCCTCTCGCCCTCAAAATCGCCTTTGGTGTTTTCGGCAGCCTGTTCTTGCTTCAGGCTCCAGTTTCGCATGCCGCGGCTGAATCTATTCCGATCGCCAGTTTTTTTCAAGAATCTCAGTTCCGTGATGCGCGCCTTTCTCCTGATGGCAAAAATATTGCAATGATCATGAAGGGTGCTAATGACCGCATGGTATTGGCAGTGCTTGAAGTTGGTCAACTGCGCCCGGAGATTATCGCAAACTATGAAGACAAGGACGTCAGGACTTTCCATTGGATCAATAATGATCGCCTGGTGTATGACCTGACCGACCTGCAATACAAGGAAGCACAGCGTTTTTTTGGCAATGGTCTGTATGCAGTTAATAAGGACCGTAGCAAGCGCTTGCGTCTGGTAACGCACCAGTTCACTGGCGCCCGTACCAAGGTCGTCGGTAATGAATTGCCTTGGTATACTCATTTCCTCGATATTGCACATGGTTCCCGTTCACCGGATATCTATGTCACACAAGCTGTAGAAGCTGGTTCCAATGTGCATGATCTGTATCGACTGAATACATTGACCGGCAATACTGAGCTTGTTACACGTCCTGGTAAAGTCGGTAGATGGCTGATAGACAAGGCAGGTGTACCGCGTATTGCAATAACGACTGAAGACGAAAAAGCGATCATTTATTATAAAGATCCCAAAACCGATGCCTGGCGTAAGCTGGCCACGTCAGACTGGACATCGAATGACAGGATTACCCCCGTATTTTTTAGCCCCGAGGGTGATTTATATGTACGGGCCAACAATGGCAAGGACTTTAGTTCGCTGTACCGTTTTGATCTGGAAAAGAATCAACTGGACCCTGAACCAGTGATTTCATTGAAAGGTTACGATTTTGATGGGCAACTGGTGTATAACGGCCCGCAAAAGAAAGTGCTAGGCCTGCGCTATGAAATGAGCAGACCTGCGACCATATGGTTTGATGAAGCCATCGCTGAAAAACAAAAGCAGATCAATACGCTTTTGCCAGATACATATAACTCTTTGCACTTACCTTCGGACCTGAAAACCAATATTGCTCTGGTCTATTCTTATTCGGATATCGCACCTGGTGCATGGCAATTGTTTGATTTCAATACAGGGAAATTGACACGCCTGGGCGTCAGCAAGCCCGAGATTAAACCGGAACAAATGGCTGAGAAGGAAATGCTGAACTACGCGGCCCGCGATGGCATGCAGATACCGGTCAATTTGACTCTGCCCAAAAACAGCAACGGCAAAAACCTGCCGACCGTGGTGTTGGTCCATGGCGGCCCCTATGTACGCGGCAACCACTGGAACTGGAATCCGCAAGCGCAGTTCCTTGCCTCTCGCGGCTATGTTGTCATAGAGCCGGATTATCGTGGCAGCACAGGTTACGGTAGCAAACACTTCCGCGCTGGCATCAAGCAATGGGGACTGGCCATGCAGGATGACATCGCTGATGCTGCCAAATGGGCTGTTGCCAAAGGCTATGCTGATCCCAAGCGTATTTGCATTGCCGGTGCCAGTTACGGTGGTTATGCTACTTTGATGGGTCTGATCAAAGACCCGGATATTTTCCGCTGTGGCATAGAGTGGGTAGGCGTGACAGATATCAACCTCATGTACGACATCCACTGGAGTGATTTTTCAGATGAGTGGAAATGGTATGGCATGCCGGTATTGATTGGCGATCAAGTTAAGGACGCCGCTCAACTGAAAGCTACTTCACCTTTGCAAAATGCCGATAAGCTGACCCGCCCTTTATTGATGGCTTACGGCAAACGTGATCACCGTGTACCGATAGATCACGGCACAAAATTCTATAAGGCGGTGAAAGAAAAAAATGCTAATGTCGAATGGGTAGAATACGCGGAAGAAGGCCATGGCTTTTTCCTGCTCAAAAACAATATTGATTTTTGGGGCCGTGTAGAAAAATTCCTTGACCAGAATATCGGTAAAAACCAAGCACTCGCAGCATCAGACGCCGGTAAATAATATTTCCTGCAAAAAGGCCACGAAAGTGGCCGTCTTCAATGCCAGCCAGTCTCGCGCTGGATACACTGCATACACTGGTGAGCCGCTGGGCAATTGATAATTGTCCAGCACTGCCACCAACTCCCCGCTTTGCAAGTGCTTGCTGACGATCAGTCTGTCTATCAACAAAATACCAGCCCCCGAACAGGCAGCAGCTACCAGAGCCAGTCCATTATTTGATTGAAAGTGGCTGCTCACTCTGACTTTTCTGATTTCACCATGCTCCAGCAAAGTCCATTCATCATTGGTCCTGCCTGCAGCGTTGATATACAACAGGCAGGCATGCTGCGCCAGGTCCCCTGCTACGACAGGATGGCCTGCACTGGCCAGATAAGCAGGTGCCGCACAGAGTATGCGCTGACTATCCACCAGCTTGCGTGCAATCAGGTTGGAGTCTTCCAGGTGGGACACACGGATGGCGACATCAATTTGCCCGGCAATCAGATCGACCAGCCTGTCTTCGACTTGCAGGGCAAAATCAATTTGCGGATAACGTCGGCAAAACTCCATCATGACCGGCACCAGTCTTGAGACAGCAGGCATGGGGCATGTGACGCGCAAGCGCCCTTTGACTTCTTGCTGATGCTGGCCTGCCATTTGTTCTATGTTGGCCAGCGCGGTATCTATGCGTTGCGCTTCATGCAAGACTTGTTCACCAATTTCAGTCAGTGTCAACTTGCGGGTTGATCGCTGTATGAGGCGCGCACCCAAATCCTGCTCCAGCTTCGCCAGTTGCCGTGACAACAAAGACTTGCCACAACCCAACTGAACGGCAGCCTTGCTGATACTGCCAGCACGGATGATGGAGGCAAATACTGCAAGGTGTTGCGGATTCAGCATAGAGTACCCCTTTTTATTGTCCCGTTTTTGACAACAATATTATGCAATATACCTACCTTATCAGGCAACAATATGCATCCTATACTAGTTTCCATGGTCAGCGCTTTGCTGGCTCAGTAAGTAGTCACTAAGTTACCAGCAAATAACCACTAAAGCCGACAAGGAAAAAACATGAACGCCATCAATTCTCAATTCAAACTTGCAGCCCGTCCACAAGGTAGTGTTAAAGCCAGCGATTTCCATCATGTCACAGAACAATTGCGTGACTTGCAAGCAGGTGAAGTGCTGATCAAAAACCTGTATATCTCGCTCGACCCTGCCATGCGCGGCTGGATGAATGAGAGCAAAAACTCGTATATGCCACCAGTTGCTATTGGTGAAGTCATGCGCGCGCTGGCTGTTGGCCAGGTAGTTGAATCAAACAATCCCAAATTTGCTGTCGGTGAGCATGTCAGCGGCATATTGGGAATGCAGGAATATGCCTATTCTGATGGTAATGGCATCAGCAAGGTCGATCCTAAACTGGCCCCATTACCTTTGTATCTGAGTACTCTGGGCATGCCAGGCATGACCGCTTACTTTGGTTTGCTCGAAGTTGGTCAACCCAAGGAAGGTGATACTGTCGTGATATCCGGCGCAGCAGGTGCGGTCGGCACCATCGTTGGCCAAATTGCCAAGATCAAGGGTGCGCGTGTTGTTGGTATCGCTGGTGGCGCAGACAAAGTCCGTTATCTGACAGAAGAACTGGGTTTCGATGCCGCAATCGACTACAAGAGTGAAGATGTCAACGCAGCCTTGAAGCAGCATTGCCCTAAAGGCATAGACGTGTATTTCGATAATGTCGGCGGTGATATCCTGGATGCAGCTCTGGCGCAACTGGCCTTTGGTGCCCGCGTAGTGATTTGTGGTGCAATATCCCAATACAACAATACTACGCCAATCAAAGGCCCATCAAACTACCTGAACCTGATGGTAAAACGGGCAACGATGAAGGGAGTGATGGTATCCGACTTTTACCCGCGTGCCATGGAAGCTGCCATGGTCATGGGTGGCTGGATCATGTCTGGCAAATTGAAAAGCCGTGAAGATATCGTCGAAGGTCTGGAAAACTTCCCTGACGCATTCCAGAAACTGTTCACTGGCGAAAACAATGGCAAGCTGATTTTGAAAGTCGCGGCAGTCTGAGTCAGCTTATCCAGGTCTCCAGGTCAGATGAAAAGCCACTAGCATGCTGGTGGCTTTTTCAATCAGGGCTTCAACACGAAGTGCAAGACAGATCGTGCAGGCAAGGTATAGCTGAATTTATTCTTCGAGATATTGCTTAGCCCACTTCTGGCAGTAATGGCATTACTGCTGCCGCTGACACCCCAAACCTGGGCGTATTTCAGATTCACGGGATGGCTCAGTTGAAAGCTGCTCGTTACATTACTGGCCTGACGATTGATGGCAATGACATGAATGACGTTAGGATCATTGACATCAACCGCTGCATACACCGCCGCATTCGCATTATTACTGGAAATTGCCTTCACAGAAGTGGCTGGAAAAACAGATTTATTGCCATCATAATTTCTATAAATTTTAAACCCGGCAGCAATGAATTCCTCGGCATCACCAAAATAAGTCGCCAGATACACGCCTTGTTTGCCAAAGGCACCCAGTGCATCCGCCTGGGCAATGGCTCCTGTGATATCGCTCTTACCACCAAAATCATATTCAGTCACAGCCAGTTTGGTGCCGGGATAAAAATCATTGATGGATTGCTGTAGCTTGGGCAGCATTTGCAGGGAGCGTCCATCAGTAAAGCCATTGCCGGATTGAGTAATCCAGCTCGGCTCTACATAAGTAGCATCCCACAAACTGCGCGCAGCCTGCACCCGGTCAGCGGCATTGTAAGAAGCTTGCGGATAGTAGTGGAAAGAAAACACATCCAGCAAACGGCGGCCAGCGCTTTGCGAAGCCTGGTTCATTTTTGCCAGATAGGTATTTGCCATGGCCATGCCGTTGTAACGATAACGGTCACCGGTATTATTGCTGTAAAAGGGTTCCACATTGTATTGCGCCCAGTCAGATGGTTGATGCGAGGCAGACCCATCCCACACCGCCCACAGGCTGAACAAACCCAGATAGCCGCTGATTGCCGGTCCAAAGGTTTCAGCAGCTGCATCCATGCGTTTGACGGTTGTTGCGAGGCTGATATTTCTCTGCAAGACATCAGTGACCGTGGTCAGCGTTGGATACAGATTGGCATGCGTGCCACTCTCCCCACTGTTCGTGGTCCAGTGATGCCAGAGATCAGGCTCATTATCAAGCTCGTAGCCCTTCACGCCATTTGCAGATGAGGCATTGCCATATTTCTGGACGAGAAAATTGATTTCTTCATCAATATAAACCACACCATCATTCAAGCCTGGTGTCAGACTCAGGCCACCGGCCCCTGCCGGTTTGTCATTGGCGATATTGACCCAGCGCGCCGTGTCCACATTCGATGGTCCAGCAGTGCTTTGCCAAAGCTGGGAACCCATACAAGTGCTTGGGGGATTGAGGTTGATGATGTCTTTAGGCAGCTTGCCAGCGGCAGGCAATTGCAGCAAGGAATAAGTGCCCAGCACCAGCGACTGGTCCTGGAAACTTTGTAAGGCTGCGCCAGGCGTGTAATAGGCCAGGCCATTATTTGAATTGGGGTTGCCCGCCCCGGCAGTAGCACTGACACCAGCATTGGATGAATGGCACCAGTCATTACCCGAATTGCTGACGCCATTTTCCCAGTTATAGCTGGTCATATTATTGCCGCCCAAGCGGCGAGAACGCAGGTTCAGGCTTTGCAAGCTGGCTTGCCCGCCCTGATTAGCCCAACCGGCACGGCCAGTACCATCGGCATAGGCATTATATCCATAGATCAATGGGCTGATAGTCTTGCGCTCTGCTTGAGTATCAATGGAAAATGTCACATTCTGCGCCGACGTTGTCGAAATTTCTGCAGAAATACCCAAAATTAAAAGAACTTTACACAAGCTGACTTGTCTCATGATGCACCCTTGGTCTGCTCGCAAATAAATTATTTCCAAGTGGAAACTCAGCATTCAGGGTACTTCATAATTTTTAACAATTCAAGAAACACCTGGCAGCCAAATGTAACTGTAAAACATATTGTTTCTGTTTTTCCTTGGATAAATGAAAAACTGCTTACAGAATGTTGCAAATCCCGTCATCAAGTATCGTTTTTACCCAGCCTTTGCACGTATTTAAGGCTATTTTTTTGCAACACAACTTTGTAATTTTAATTTCAATTTACATAAGTATTTATTAAAAAACAATCCACATCCATTTTCGAGAATAACAATGAGACCAAGCAAACTCGCCCTCGCTCTTAGTCTGACCAGCCTCATGACTACCGCACTTGCTGCACCAGCCTATTATCGTTTTCCCAGCATACGTGGTGATGCTGTTGTATTCACGGCTGAAGGCGATTTATGGAGAGTGGCAAGTAGTGGTGGCCAGGCGCAAAGGCTGACCAGCCATCCTGCGGCAGAAACCTTGCCCGCCATTTCACAAGATGGCAAATGGCTGGCGTTTTCTGCTGCCTACGAAGGAGCGACAGAAGCCTATGTTATGCCGATGACAGGTGGCGTGCCCAAGCGCATCAGTTTCGAAAATGACCAGGTATCCGTGCTGGGCTGGACAGCCAGTGGTGAAGTCCTGGTGACGACACTCAATAGCACAGGTCCTGCATCGCACCGCATCATCGCTGCAATCAACCCGCAAACCCTGGCGCGCAGAGTGTTCCCGGTAGCAGATGCGAATGAAGCTGTACTCGATGACAGCGGCAAGTATTTGTACTTCACCCGTTTTGGCTTGCATATGACGAATGACAATGCAAAACAATATCGCGGTGGTGCCACTGCACAAGTCTGGCGTTATGACGTACAGGCTAAAACTGAAGCCACGCAATTATTTGCCGACGATAAAAGCAATAACCGCCGCCCCATGCTGTGGAAGGGTAAGCTTTATTTTGTCAGCGACCGCAACGGTGCCTTCAATATCTGGAGCGCCAACCCTGATGGCACAGATGCCCGCGCCCTGACCCAACACAAGGATTGGGAAGTACGCAATCCCAGCGTTGCTGATGGCAAGATAGCCTACCAGCTCGGTGCCGACTTGCATGTACTTGATATCGCCAATGCCAAAGACCAGACCTTGACCATAGACCTGGTATCCGACTTTGATCAGCAACGCAAACGCCAGATCAAAAACCCTATGGAGTATGTATCGAATATAGAAATCGCCGGCAAGGAAGAACGCCTGCTTTTCACCGCTCGCGGCCGTCTGACAATTGCAGGCTCAGGCCCGCAAAGACGCATAGACTTGCCCGTACCAGAAAACGCCCGCGCCCGCGAAGCCGTGTTTTCACATGATGACAAATCCGTGTACGCCATTGTCGATACTACTGGCGAAAATGAAATCTGGAAATTCCCTGCCAATGGCCTCGGCAAACCAGAAGTCCTGACAAGCAATGGTGACGTACACCGCTACCGTATTATCCCCTCCCCTGATGGCAAGTGGCTGGCGCATACCGACAAACGCGGCAGGCTGTGGCTGCTGGATCTGGCGACCAAGACCAATCAAGTGATTGATGACGCTGGAAAAATTGGCGCAGAAAGACAGGAAGAAGTCATCTGGTCGCCCGACAGCAAAACCATCGCCATCGTCAGGGCTGACAATAAGTTGCAAAGACCACAAATAGGTTTGTATGCGGTAGACAGCAAGCAAATTCACTTTGTCACCAGCGACAGGTACAACTCACATGCGCCGGTATTCTCACCCGATGGACACTGGCTATACTTTTACTCTGAACGCAATTTCCAGGTCAGCAACCGTGCCCCCTGGGGGGACCGCAATATGGGCCCGCACTTTGAAAAACGTACTGGCCTGTATGCGCTGGCTCTGCAAGCTGGAAATCGCTTTCCCTTCAAGGCCGACGATGAGTTGAGCAAATCCAGTGATAAAGCAGCAGATAAAGATAAAGAAAAAGATAAGGACAAAGAAAAAACTGAGGACAAGAGCGCCGACAAGTCAAAAGACAAACCTGCCGATAAAGCTGAGGAAGTAAAGAAACCAGCCAAGCCTGTCCTGCCAGCAATACAGTATGCTGGTCTGGCCGAGCGCTTGTACCAGGTGCCGCTGGCTTATGGCAATTACCGCGACCTCGCCATTGACGACAAGCGTATTTATTTTTCAGAACTGGAAGGCACAGATGGCAAGGGCACTTTGAAGACCCTGGCGATCAGCAAGACATCCCCGCAACCTGATATTTTTGCGGGCAACATCCGCCAGTTTGATTTGTCCGCCGACAAGAAGCATGTGTTTTATCGCCAGCAAATTGGCACTGGTCCGAATGAATTCTTTGTTGTCGAGGCAGGTGCGAAACAGCCAGGCGATGTCAGCAAATCCAAGGTCAATATTAACGACTGGGCTTTCTTCCTCAGCCCCAAACTTGAATGGCAGCAAATGTATGCCGATGCATGGCGCATGCACAGGGACTTTTTGTTTGATGACAAAATGCGCGGTGTAGACTGGAACAAGGTACGTACCAAATACGCACCGCTGGTCGACCGCATTACTGACAGGGCAGAGTTGAATGATGTGCTGGGCATGATGGCCAGCGAAGTCAGCACCCTGCATTCACAAACTCGTCCCGGTGATATACGCCGTGCAGCACCTGAAGGACAAGCCGCTTCACTGGGTGCAGTATTGAGCCGCACGGCTACCGGCTATCGCATAGACCATATCTATCATACTGAACCGGAATTACCATCCGAGCGCACGCCACTGTCACATCCAGATCTGGACATCAGGGAAGGCGACATCATCACCGCCATCAATGGTCAGACAGTGCTGGAAGCGCGCGATATCTCGGACCTGTTGACCAATCAGGCAGACAAACAGGTATTGATGCATGTCAAACGTGGTGACCAGGCTGCCCGCGCTGTCATCGTCACGCCAGTCAATATGATGAAGCATGCCAATCTACGTTACAGCGACTGGGAGCAAAGCCGTAGCGAGCAAGTCAACAAAGCATCGCAAGGCCGCATCGGTTACCTGCATTTGCGTGCCATGGGCACACAAGATATCAATAGTTTTGCCCGTGAGTTTTACAGCAATATAGAACGCGATGGTTTGATCATTGATGTACGCCGCAACCGTGGTGGCAATATCGATAGCTGGATCATAGAAAAACTCTTGCGCAAAGCCTGGGCTTACTGGGCTTCACCAACCTCTGCACCGTACACCAATATGCAGCAAACCTTCCGCGGTCATCTGGTGGTGCTGGTGGATGAATTGACTTACTCTGACGGCGAAACCTTTGCAGCTGGTGTCAAGGCCTTGAAGCTGGGTCCGCTGGTAGGCAGACGCACGGCAGGTGCTGGTGTCTGGCTGTCAGATAACAATACCCTGTCTGACAATGGCATGATCAGGGCTGCTGAAAATGCACAGTTTGGAATGGATGGCCGCTGGCTGGTGGAAGGGATAGGTGTAGTACCGGACGTCGAAGTAGAAAATCTGCCACATGCCACCTTCAACGGCAAAGACCAGCAACTGGAGGCTGCAATTCAATTGCTGGAGAAAAAACTGAAAGAACAGCCAATAAAAGCGCTGGTGCCACAGGTTATTCCGCCGTTGAAATGAATGGCAAATAAGTAGTTTTTCTTGTTGCATAAAAAAACCTCATAGCTAAATACTATGAGGTTTTTTTATTTGCCTGAATGTTTACTGGTTTCGCACCTTAAGTGAGCCAGCGCACAGAGCATTTACGAAAGTAGATATAGGCTGTAAATACGTATAAAAGTAAGTCCCAAGAAAGCAGGTAGCGCATGATTATCTCGCCCATCAGTTCAGTGACCACGTCGGCATCGCAAGCGGCATCAGCAATCAATCTTGGTACGATTAATCCCCTGTCGCCAGCAATAGCCAGCAACCCCGGTTTGCTTGATGCACTACATAGTAATAACATCACTGTTGATGTTTCTGCGCTGGGTGAACTTTTGGTCTATACAGCGCGTTTGCAAAGCAGGCAAACTGCCAATGTTTCAACGAATGGCTCAACTACGAATACCGTAACGCAGGCTGATGCCACACAAACCAAAGCCGACATTGCCCAGCTCACTGCTATTGCGACTTCATTTGTAGACACATTTAACCAACTGCAAGCCAGCAACTCCAATCTGGCCGAAAACCCCTTGATACCCAGCAGTAGTGACAGTCTCTTGCAAGCCATGAATGCTGGCGCACAAAATGCAGACGGCAGCAGCCTGTTCGAGCAATTGGGGAAAATTGGGATCAACTTGCAAAATATCGCCCAAGCTGACAGCAACAGTTTTCTGGCACTGGATGTGAACACTTTTCAAAATGCCCTGGCTGAAAATCCAACGGGCACGACATCTTTACTGACGCAAGCATTGCAGATACTGGGGAGTGCCGAGAGCGCGGTTATCGCACAAAATCAGGAACTGGCTTCTGGCAATCTTCTGACAACTACCAGTTCAACTGATACTGAAAATACTGATGTGACAAGTCCAACTTCAAGTACCGATACGAATAACAATGTCAGTAACAACAATGCATCAGCCAGTTTGAATGAGAGCACAGTGGCCGCAGCAACCACCGCCGGTGAGCAATTCCAGCAAGCATTGGGAGATGAAGCGCTGCGAGCTGCGATTAATACTACCAGGAATACGCAGACAGCAGTTGTCAACGCCGACGGTGCAAATGATGCAGTGAGCAATTCGCAGCTTGCGCGTGCAATATCCGCATCTTCACAAACAACTACTGCAGAAACGCTTGCCCAAAATAACGCGGCAACGAATTCGCAAGCTAATTCGCAAGTTAGTGCAGCGCTCAATCCAACTGTTGGCACATCTGCTGATGCCACGGCCAATATAACTTCTACCATAGCGACAGACATAGCATCGAATGCGACATTAAATACTAAAGCACCTGATCAGGAGAGCAGCACAAATATCTCTGCAACTGCGTCCGGTGCAAGTACAGGTAGCAACACCAATGCCCTGTCAACTGCAGCAGAGCCGCCTGAGATTGCCACCGCTGCGTCTTCGCAGCCGCTGAATTCACAAACCACAGCTCAAACAAATATTCAGGCACCACCTGCAGTATCAGTGGATACACCTACGACATTACTGGCAAGTATAGCGAATGCAAATAAACTTGCAGCAAACCCTACAATACCATCGTCGCTGCTGACCGAAAGCCAGCTGGAAAATCAGGTTGCTGCAAATTCGATTAAATTAAATGAAAGCGCTACATCAAACGCAGCATCAACAAATACGAAGACAGTGCCCAATAACTCTTCCACGTTTGCAGAGGTCAGCAAGACACTCGATACGATAAATCAGGCTACCACTGCGGCAAACAAGCTTGCGGCTAACAATCCCCCTTTACCAGGCAGTCCAGTTTCAACGACAGTTGCTGCCCCGGTGACTAGCAATGCCAGTACTCTGCAAACAACACCTGTCAACAACAGTGCCATAATAAACACTAGCGCTAGTGGCACTGGCATACAGGCCAGCATCAATCCTCTGATTTCTGCTGCAGTAGCTGCATTTCGTGTGAGAGATGGTCTTCAAGCTAACACATCAGAAAAACCGCGCTCAGCTGAGACTGATTCAGTCACAGCGCCAGAAGCTGTTACGGTCGTAGAACCGGTCACACTGGATTTGCATGAACATGCACAAAACCAGCGTCATGATGCAGAGGCAGACTCTGCTTATCATCAAGCCAAAGAGCTGGGTGAACCAGAAAAAGACAGTGGTGTTGCTGATGATATCAATGTGAAGGTCTGATCAATTTAAGGTGTGGGCTGAGGTTCGATCTTGCTGCTTATGGTCAACTTAAGTCAACTTAGGATTGTCACCTTACTGACGATCAGCAGCATTGCCAACCACATCCTTATAAGCATGCCAGCTTGCATGTCCAATAATCGGCATAAGTATCACGAAACCCAGATTCCAGCTCATGAAGCTCAGCACCACACTGGCAATGATGAGCGAAGACCAGACGATAGTCGCCGGAACATTGATGAACAAGGCAACACAACTGATGATCATGGCGGTAATGGCGTCGGTATCTCTATCGAGCATCAAGGGTATCGACACCCAACTGATGGCAAATACCAGACTGGCAAAAACAAAGCCTATGCAGACGTATACGGCCAGAAATTCCAGATTATTCAGTGAAAACAATTGCGCCAGAAAACCCTGCATGGTCGGCATGCCTTTGTTATAAAAAAGCGCAAAGATCACCAGCGAAGCACGCGCCCATACCATCATGATGATGGCCAGCACCACAGCCAGCACGCCAATATTGCTCCAACGGCCCCGCATGGAAAACACACTGCCCAGCAAACCTGAACGCACATTTTCAAGGCGGCGGCTGATATCGTATAAGCCCAATGCAAGCAAAGGACCTACCAGCAAAAAACCACATGTCAGGGCAGACAAATATTCAGGTGCATTATTCAGCACCAGTCGCAAGACCAGGCCCATGGCGGCAAAGCACGCGCCATAAAAAATGCTGGAACCGCCAGAAGCGCGAACATCTTGCCAGCCCAACTGCAACCAGACCAGTGGCCGGAACATGCTCACCCGGCGCAATGGCGGGAAAACTGCTTCATTGTCGATGACGGTCTTGATGTCGGGAGGCGCACTATCCCCACCCCTGCCTTGCGATTGATTTGCCATCTTGTCCCCAGATATTCGGAAATGTCCGCTTCTTTGATACGGATCAATTTCTATCGTAAGACAGTCTGCCAGGAATGGCAATCCATTGCTGCAGATGTTTTATTTTTTCGATTCATCCGAGTTTACTGTGGGTCAAGGGTGAAATTTGAGTCAACTCCAAACGCCATTTGATTTTCATGCTCGACCTTGCCGCGCAGCGGGACGCCTGCAAAGCGCAGTATTGGCGCGTATTTCAGAGTATTGGAAGAAAATTACTGGGTCAAGAGCAACAATTTTTTCTCAAAAAGTACCCACAGAAAAGTCGGAAGAACCATTTTTTCTTGAGTTTGTCGCGCAAGAAAGTATTAAGACCAGTACTCAATTCGGGAGCTAAAGAAATATCCGGGTCTGTATAAGAAGACATTTGCTGCGTCATGTCCCCGCGAATAATTTTCAAGACATGGTTCATATCATGTACCAGCAAGCTGTCCGCCTCTGGCTTGGCCGCCATCAAGGCTTTCAATTGCGCAGTATCTACCTGTATATCCTTGTCCCCCTGTATCAATAGTATAGGGCAACTCAGTTTGACTATTTCCTGTTCTGGCGTGTAATGAAACCAGGAAATAAGATAAGGCTGTATGCTGTCGCGATACAATGACCTTAATTCCACTGGTACATCAGCATAGATTTTTCCAGCTTGCAGTGAACTGAGGATTTCTTCATTCTTGATCGCCAGAAGTGGTGGCAACTTCCCTTGCAATTGCTGAAGCAAAACATCAGCGGCATTTTTTGCCGGTCCCGCCACAGATATGTATGCCATGACTGGCTCTTGCTGGGCAGCCAGCATGGCAATCAGGGAACCCTCGCTATGGCCCAGAATAGCGACATCCGAAAAACGTGCGTCCGCCTTCAATCGCTTTAACCAGGCAACTGCGTCTTGCACATAGGTTTCAAAGCGCAGATCAGCTTCGGATGTCGCGGCGCTGGCGCTGGCAGCGATGCCACGCTTGTCAAAGCGTACCGATGCAATCCCCGCTTGCGCCATGGATAGCGCCAGCATTTTCAGGGAATCATTCTTGCCTTTGAGGCCGATGGAATTGCCGTCCCTATCGGTAGGACCAGAACCTGCAATGATCAGTACCACAGGCAATTTTCCTTTGCTGACTGGCAGTTGCAAACTGCCGTCAATTTTCCCGGTAGCGGTGACAAGAACGATAGTCTGGTCATTGCTTGACTGATCAGCAGCCCGACCAGGCATGCAAAAAACCAAGCCAACCACCAGAGTGACGGCAAATATAACAATACGCATGGGATTTACTCTTCGTGGTTCTTCAAGGCTTTTTCTATACGGCGATCAGGTATCAGCCATATCAAGGCCATCGCCACATACAAGGCCATCGACAACAAGGGATACCAGAAAGCCAGAGGGATGGCGGTCGCATAGGTAATAGGTGAGAGCTTGCCCTTCCAGTCTGCACCTACGGCTTTTTTCAACAAGGAATCCTCACCCTGGGTGGCGATAATCTGTTGCTGCAGTATGAAATAAGCAATCGCTGCCATCAACAAAACCACACCATACAAAGCTGCTGGTGCCGAGGAAAAATGATTTTCACCTACCCAGCCAGAAGCGAAGGGTATAAGTGAAAGCCAGAACAGCAAATGCAGATTGGCCCACAAAATCCCGCCAGTCACCTTGCGGCAAGTGTGCAGCATGTGATGATGGTTATTCCAGTAAATACCAACGTAGACAAAGCTCAGGATGTAGCTAAGGAGTACCGGCCATACAGGCAGCAGCACATCCAGCGTGCCACCATGCGGCACTTTCATTTCCAGCACCATGATAGTGATCAATATGGCGATAACGCCGTCGCTGAATGCTTCCAGCCTGGTTTTCCCCATCATGCTTACTCCGCCTTATAAAATTTTAGAACTCATTTCATCAATAGGAGTGAGTGCGAACAAGACGATTTGGGATGCAGTGCAAGGCGTGACGCGCAGCTAAGGCGTCTGTCTTAGCAAGCGGCGCAACGCTGCAATGCGTCCAAATCGTCAGTTCCCGAAGGGTTTGCTTCATAACGTGCTATGAACGGCGTTGCACTCGTTATCAATACACCGCTATTGACGGCCACCCGCCTTGCCACTACACGTTATGAGGCAAACGCATCTCGCTCCTATTGATGAAATGAGTTCTTGCTATTCTGACGGATATACTTACCCAGCGCCAGCAAAAAACTTCGCTGCGCTTGTGTGTTTCCTGCCAGGTTCACCTCATGAGAGACTGGAAGCCCTGGATGAAACTACATTCAGGTATGAAGCAGGCGGCCACCGGCGAATGACCAGTTTTCCCAGGCAGTTTCCCTGAAGCAGACCATGATGTTTTCAGGATTCATGCTCTTGTCGCAGAGACGCTTCATCAGGGTGTCCAGTAATTTTTTCTTGACCTGAACACTGCGTCCGACTGACCACAGTATTTCTATCAGGACAAAGTCCTGGTTCCTGTCCTTGTGCAAGTCGGGGTAATGAGTATCAAAGCGGAAGTTTTCTGGATCCAGTTCCAATATACGCTGGAACTTGTCTTTCTCTGGCACACCCGCTTCTATCAAGGCCGCATGCACGGCATTCAAGACGGTCTCTTTGAACAACAGGGACTTGGGTTTGCAGACGGTAATGGTGACTAAGGGCATGATGTCTCCTTTCTGATTTCTACACAGCGGCAACTTTTAGAACCTGTCTACGATCTTACTGCGCGAGCGTGATCGGGGCTCATGTGCTGCTCAAAATGCTCATGTACTATAGAGTACATTCCGCTTTTTGCGCTGCTCTTCACCCCTGCTGACGCTCGCTACAGATCGTAAACAGCTTCTAAGAAGCTTGTCTGTATATTAGCAAATTAATTAGCTCTTTTAAAATCTGTCCGCCTATGATTTGCAGCAAACCTTGGAAGAAAGCGCCGCTTAACAAATCCTTACCTAAAGGCGCTATACAAATCTGCCATGGCGCAGGTATTATCGGCACTTCTTTTTCGCACAAAAATATTACATGCAAGACAAGTATCGCGCCGTTTTTTTGACTGTTGCCCGCTACGCTGGGCTGCTACTTTGTCTGTGCTTCCTGCAATCACCAGTTCACGCCAAAACTGTACTGCCCTTGCTACTTGCAGAAACACGCGATGAAAATGGTGAGATTGCCCCCATACGTCCAGAAAATCAAAAAATCATCACTTATTTTGAGCGCAGCATGGATGTGCAGTTTGATGTACGTCGCTATCCTCTACCCCGCGTTATCGAAAACATAGGCAAGGGTGAAGGTCTGGGATTTGGCTTGTCGAAAAATAGTGAACGGCTGAAAACCATGCGTTATTCAGAAGCGGTTTTTTCAGACTTTGTCTGGGTCGTGGTCAGGGATGATAGCCGTATGAAATATTCAACCATTGGCGACTTGCAAGGCAAATCCGTGGGAATAGTCAGGGGTATACGCTTTGGTGATGAGATAGACAAATTACGCAATGTGTCATTCAAGGTTGAGGAAGATCAGCCGCAAAGCAGTTCACGTCTGAAAAAACTTTTGTCAGGGCGCATGGATGTCATGCTGGTTAATTCACGCCTGCCAAATGCAAAAGACCTGGAAGCTGAACTGAATCTTTATCTGGATGAAAAGAACCTGCGCAGCGAAACGCAAATGAATTATGGCGTCAAGGTATTTGCCAAGCCCTTGCTGGTTGACCCGATACACTTTACATCTGGTATCAATACCAAAGCAGATGTCATCAACAAGATCAACACAGCCATCATCCGGGGCAGGAAATCTGGCGATTTGCCTGCTCTCTGGAAAAATTAAACAGCATCACCGCTGAGCAAAGTCAGGACATTGCCCTGATCAGGCCGAGCGGCCCCACCCAGCATATCATCATAGACTTGCCTTACTGCAGTCTCACCCTGGCCGTGGATAACCTGCATCCAAGGTTTTTCTGCCGTCATCACCGGTTGCATAAAGGCTTGCCAGGCTTCAGCCAAGCGAGATTGCACACCATTCGGCCCCCAGTCTGTCATGCGCTTCTTGATTTGAGCTGGTGCAAAAAACAGGGTCGGTTTTGCACCAGGCAGATTTGATCCGCCGCTCAACTCTTCCCAATGCGTGCCACCGACAGCACAGCTATATTTCATATTGTCATTGAAATGATGATGCAACTGGCTACGCAATTGTCCATTGCCCGCCATATCGACATACACAACGCCCTGATCAGCAGCCAACTCAGTCACTTGGTCGTAACTGATGACCTCATCATAGATAGCCATATTCCGCACAAATTCCAGATTGCCTGCAGAAGTCAGACCAACGACCTTGCAAGCCTTGTCCTTGCGCAAGGAGAGCATGAATGCCAGACCGTAAGCGGTTTTGCTGGAAGCACTGGAGATCAGCACGGTCTGCGCACCAAAGAACTGATTGTCATCAAGAAAATCATCAATCATGAATGAGGTGATAAACAAGGGGCGCAGCAAGACTTGCACATCTTCAGATTCTTTGGTGTAGCCAGGGTCAGTGCTGGTACGGACATAGTGATTGTATAAACCATGCATTGCTTGCCTGTGCTCTGCACCATCGACAAAGCCGCCAGGCGATACCCGCGTTGCCTGTACCGTTAAATGGGTAGCCATGGGATAGTAACCATAGAAGCGTTCACCAACTGCTACGCCTTCGGCTTTCGACGCCAACACGTCGCCAAAGCCCCAGACCGGGATATTGCCCCAGCCCTCATCCGTAGGAAAAAAATTCCAGTAATGCATGGCTGTGCCAAAGGCGGCATAAGTCACATTATTGGATGTGAAAGCAAAACGCTCCACCTGCAAGACCACCTGGCCATCTTGCAGCTCTGCCTCAGCAGGCACATGCAGGGGCTTGAATCTGGACTCCAATAAATTGCTTTTATTGACAATAAATTCTTTGGCTGGATTTTTCATGGTCTCGTCTTTTTCTCGTCTTTATTTGTCATTTTATTAGGGAATTTACATTTAAATTCTAGTATTGCACGATTCAGGAAATTTTTCCTGTCTTGCCAATATTTCCATATAAGCAAAATCCCTGGCGCAATACCCCATCCATTCGCGCCATTTTTACTACCGTTCACGGCAAACTTCCCTGCCTCGTCGCATCTGCATTGAGGCTGAAGCGGCCTGTCTTTAATCTCCCCTCTGCTGCAAACACCAATCACATTTCAACAAACCGGAGATCCACATGCGCGCACGTCACCTCACTACTGGCAAAAAAATTCTGTTGGCAACTAGCCTGGCTTTGTTTGTCAGCAGCCAGGCCATGGCATTTTCAGAACCAGAGTTTAAAACTGCCTTCCAGCAATTCACCCAGTCTGGCAAAGGTAGTGAAGAAGCTGCCGCCAGTGCCTTCAATGAATTGCTCAAGCAAGACCCCGCCAGCCCTCTGATCATGGCTTATGCCGGTGCCAGCACGGGCAGGCTGGCGGTAACTACCATGTTCCCCTGGAAAAAAATGTCTTATGCAGAAGATGGCATGGCGATGCTGGAAAAAGCCCTGCAACTGGCAGCCGCCAATGAAAATGCGCAAGCACATGGCAGCACGCCAGTGATACTGGAAGTCAAATATGTCGCCGCCAGCACTTTCCTGGCTGTGCCGGCTTTCATGAATCGCGGTCCGCGCGGGGTCAAGCTCTTGAATGAAGTACTGGAACACAAGCAATTTGAAAAGGCAGAGCCCGGTTTTCGTGGTTCGGTGCTGATGCGCGCTGCCAGTCTGGCGAATGAACAAAAACGCCCTGAAGATGCAAAGCGTTACCTGAATGAAGTGGTCAAACAAAATGCACCACAGGCTGAAGCAGCCAAGGTCATGTTGAAAGGCATTCCATCATGAGCCTGGCACCTGCCATAGAACTGCATGCAGTTCATAAAACCTATCAACTGGGTGCCCATGTCGTCAAGGCTTTGCAAGGTGTAGACCTAACACTGCAGCGTGGTGAATTGCTGGCACTGACCGGCCCGTCCGGCAGTGGCAAGAGCACCATCCTGAACCTGTGCGGGCTGATAGACCATGCCGACGCCGGCGATATCTTGCTGAACGGCGTCAACATCAATCAATACAATGAAACGCAAAAGACACTACAAAGACGCGACACCATCGGTTTTATCTTTCAAAGCTTTAACCTGGTGCCTGTCATGACAGTGGCTGAAAATGTCGATTACCCGCTCTTCTTGACTGGTGTACCGGCAGCAGAAAGACGTGAACGGGTGGCTGCACAATTGAAGGCAGTTGGCCTGCATGAACATGCCCAGCATTTGCCGGATGCCTTGTCAGGTGGACAGCGTCAAAGAGTAGCGATTGCGCGCGCACTCATCAAACGCCCCAGCCTGGTGATTGCCGATGAACCCACGGCCAGCCTGGATTCACATACTGCTGACCAAGTGCTGGATCTGATGCGTGAACGTGGTCATGCCGAAGGCGTTGCCTTCATCATCGCCAGCCATGATAACCGCCTGACTAGCCGCAGTGACCGCATCGTGTCGCTGCTGGATGGGAGATTGCAATGAAACTCAGCTGGCTCAAATTTGCCTTTTACAATACTTTGCGCAACCGCCGCCGTTCTGGTATCACCGTGGTGATCGCTGCACTGGGCACAGCCGCGATCTTGCTGGCCGGTGGTTTTGCCTATTCAACCTATGAAGGTCTGGCGCAGATATCGGCACGCAGCACGGGTCACCTCATCATAGGCAAACCCCAGCACTTCACCAGTGACCAGGATGTGCCCCTGCAATATGGCCTGGAAAATGCAGCTGCCCTGCAAAGCAAACTACTGGCTGACCCAGCCGTGCGCTATGTCTTGCCACGTATAGAATATAGCGGCCTGATCAGCAATGGCGACAAATCGACCATCATGATGGCAGTAGGTATAGACCCTGATGCTGAATTCTCGGTCAAAGGCCCTACCCTGACATTGAAAGAAGGTGAGCTCCTGCAAACCGAATCAGCAGAGGCAGAAATCGTCTTGGGTGAAGCACTGGCACGCAGCCTGAAAGCCAAACCCGGCAGCAGCCTGACGCTGATGGCCAGCACTACCGATGGCGCCTTGAATGCAGTTGATGTCACCGTCAAGGGCCTGGTATCCACGGGTGTGCCTGACCTGGATAAACGCCTGGTGTATTCGAATATCAAGACAGCACAAAAACTCTTGAATACCCAACGCATTTCCAGTCTCGGCGTGTTTCTGAATTCCATGGATGCGACCCTGCCTGCGCAAACCAGACTGGCAAAAGTCTTCCCTGAACTGACCGTGCAAAACTGGCTGGAACAAGCCTTCTTTTATAAGTCTGTGCGTGATTTGTATAACCGCATCTTTGGTGCCCTGGGTGCCATCATCAGTGTCATCGTGGTGTTCGTGGTTGCCAATGCCATGGCCATGGCCATCATAGAACGCACCCGTGAAGTTGGCACCCTGCGCGCCATGGGTACCTTGCCAGGGAAACTGATACGCAGCTTTTCATTTGAAGGAATGATACTGGGTGGCACAGGAGCCATCGCCGGGGCAGTCCTGGCTATCACCGTCGCCCTGCTGCTGATCGTTTTCCCGGTAGAAATGCCACCACCACCGGGGCGTTCTAGCGGGTACCCATTACTGATAACGATTGATGCCGCCATGTATGCCATCACGGTGTTCATGATGATTGCCTTGTCCATGCTGTCATCGGCCTTCATCGCCCGCAAGACCCTGCGCCAAGCTATTGTCGATGCGCTGGCACATAACTAAGACAGGAACAAAAAATGAAAACAGCTATACACATCGCAGCCTTGCTGCTGGCAGCAAGCGCAAGCCTAGGCCTGGCCAGGGCAGATGAAGTCAGTGACTACCTGAAGGCGGCTGACCAGTTCAGGGTCGGTACAGAAAACATGCAGGTAGAAACCGAGATCACTACCTTTGCCAAAGATGGCAGCAAGGAAAAAGAAAGAAACTACCTGGTGTTTTCGCAAGCGAATCACCAATCTCTGGTGCTAATGAAAAGCCCGGCAGAAAAAGGCCAAAAGGTCCTGATGCTGGGTGATGATTTCTGGATGCTCTTGCCTGGTAGCCAGCGCCCGCTGCGCATCACGCCCATGCAAAAATTATTGGGAGATGCCTCTATCGGTGACATTGCCACCATGAGCTGGTCGCAAGACTACACCGGCAAGATCGTTGCAGAAGAAAAATGCGACGACAAAGCCTGTGTACACCTGAGCCTGAACGCTGTACGTAAATCTGTAGCCTACCAGCGTATAGAACTATGGCTGGGCAAGACCCGCCACGAACCCATCAAGGCAGATTTGTATGTGCAATCAGAAAAACTCGCCAAGCAAGCCAGCTTTGTACTCGACAAAGCGCAAGCACCGACTGCTGTGTCCGAGATGATCTTGCTGGATCAATTGAGCAGCCACAAAGAAACGCGCGTGCGCTATCTCAGCCGCAAGCAAAAGACCGTGCCTGAACAATGGCTGAACCCCATGTTCCTGGCCAAGAACCCTAGCCTGGAGTAGACATGCCTGATTTGAAAACCCCGGTCTTGGTTACCCTACTGACTGCCCTGCTCTGTACGCCTGTTTTTGCGATGGCTGAAGATACAGACTTCAGCGGTCAGGTGCGCGGTCTGGTCAATAGCTATGTCAGCAATAGCGCCAGTCCTTTGGCGATTGCCAATCAACTCAGCCCAGGCTTGAGCAACAAGAATACGCAACTGGGCGTGATGGAAACCGAATTGCGCACCAGTGGCAAAGGTATCAATGCTGTTGCCACCTTGCAGGGGCAGATGAATGATGGCGGGCGCACCCAGGCCACGGCATGGCTCAATGAACTGTATGGCAGTCTGGGTGATGGCGCATGGCAGTTCAGTGTGGGTAAAAAAACCATAGCATGGGATGTCGGTTATGGTTTTCGCCCGAATGATGTGGTGGCACAGGAAAAGCGTCGCTCGCTGATCAGCACTACCGTGATAGGCAAGCCTTTGGCCAGTCTTGATTATTTCAATGCGAATACCTCAGTAACGATGGTCTGGGTTAACCCCGTCCAAGCTGAAACGACGGATATAGCTGATGAGCAAGCCCTGGCAGCACGCGTTTATCACCGGGCTGGTGGCGTGGATTTGCATGGCTTTGGCCGTTATGGTCAAAAGAGTAGCGGTAGCATCGGTGCCGCAGCATCCTGGGTAGCGACAGATGAAATGGAGGTCCACGGCTCTTTGCGCTTCATGCAAAAAAACACAGGCTTGCGCATGAATACAGATCCCACACTACTGCAACGTACCAGCCCATGGCAAAACAATACGCAAAGCAATGTTGTGCAAGCCATGCTGGGCGCTAACTACACAACTGAGTCGCAGCATAGTTTTTTCCTCGAAGCCTGGTGGGATGGCACAGCCTTGTCAGACCGTGAATGGCAAGACTGGAACAAGCGCAACCTGACTTTGCAGAGCAACGTAAATTATTTACCACAGATGCAACAAGTCATAGGCTATAACCTGGCCTGGCAAAATCAGGCCTTGTCTGCCTCGGGCAATATCCGCCGCAAGAATGTGTTTGCACGCTGGAGCTGGCAAAAAAATGACTGGCAACCTTCGTTGGATATACTGTGGACGCCTGAAGACAATGGCCGCATCATCACCGCAGCACTGGGCTGGCAGGGTGACCGCATCAGCATCAATGGTGGTTTGCGTATTTACGGTGGCCCCAGCAAGGCAATACTGGCGCAACTGCCAGATAGCAAAACAGCTTACGTTTCTGCTACCTGGGCATTTTGAGTGTAGGGATGCGTCGATTCAGCGATAATAGCGGCTTATTCCAAGATCGTTGAAAGTCGCGCATGTCGAAATCCCATGTTGATGCCAATTACCGTTTCATCGCTGCCAATCAGGAAGTCAATACCCGCATAGCACAAAGACATCAGGCGCTGGCCTTGTATGTGACACTGGTGGTCAGCCTGCTGGCTGCGCTGGTGGCCTTGAAGCCCGGTGAGCCAAATAGCAAACTGCCCATAGAATGGCTGGTCATGGGTTTTCCTGTGGCATCTATCTGCCTGGCGTTTTTGAATTACAAGGCTGAACGCTCGATCACGAATTTGCGCCATTTCCTGGCAACGCTGGAAAGACTTGAGAATGCCCACCTGCACCTGCCCAGCTATAACACTGACCCGCGCTGGGCCAGGAGCGCCAACAAGGCCAGACGCTTTCAAGATTATGCCTGTGCGGTACTGGTGGCAGCCGCCAACGCCATAGGCCTGGGTGCAGTCACCCATATCTACCCGGAACGTATCGCTGCCAACCAGTTTGTCATCTGGATCAGTGCCATTACGGCATTGGCATCTTTGTTTGTGTTGCTCTTCATGCCAGCCTGGAGTTATCGCCCGGACAGTGAATTGGAAAAACAGATCGTCGTAGCGAAAGAAGGTGCTGCTATCGTCGATAGCTCAGACCAGCAGAATTCAGATAAGCAAAATTAAGCAGCAAATCCAGGTTCAGGCACTCTCTTCCCGGGCCACGCGCACAGCATTGCGTCCGGATAGCTTTGCCTCATAGAGCTTGGCATCAGCTCGCTGGAACCAGGCTTCGCTATCTTCCCCGGTCAATTTCTTTGCCACACCTATTGATACCGTAACAGGATGGTCGCGCAGCAATTGTGCCCGCTCTACCAAAGAGCGCAATTCTTCAGCAAAACGCGCAGCAGCAATATCATCTATTCCCATGGCGATGACGACAAATTCTTCCCCTCCATAACGAAAAAAACTGTCTACTGTACGTATACGTGAGCGTAGCAGCGAGCAAAATTGTCTCAAGACCTGATCACCAACCATGTGACCAAACTGGTCATTGATCCTCTTGAAATGATCAAGATCGAGTATCAATATACAGACATCCTTTTGCATGCCATCTTTGGCGCATATGGTCTGCAGTTGCTTGTCAAAAGCACGACGATTCCCGGCCCCCGTCAAAAAGTCTTTTTCTGCCTGCTGGTTCAGCTCAAAATGCTGGAGGCTGGTACGGTCAGAGAAGATGTAGGCAAACAGATTGATCAGCACCAGAGTGACGACCAGGCTGGATAAATCCAGTAGCAGCATCGCATCATGCAGGATAGCAATCAGACATAGCAAAGATACGCTATTGATCATCAGGGCTTCTTTAGCCCTTAGTATGAAGAACGCGGCAATCATGGTGGGATAAACCCAGTACACGATAGGGACGCCTTTAACATATACAGCCGCCAGCATACCCATGGAATAAAACACAGTGACAGCGATGCCAGCAAGACGGACGCGTCGGGTGCGCCAGACAAATACCATGATGCACAACATGCCAAGCACGATCAAGAGATCAACCGTTGCCATCAGCAAATTACCCTGGAACAAACGCACAATGCCAAAAGGAAGGATGCTGGGTATGCTCAGACCACAGAGCATGAGCAAGACAACTTCTTCTTTTGAGCGTTTTAACAACATGCTTGCGTTCCTGGTCTTTGCTGGCCGTTGCAGACAATTGGCTAACAGCGATTCTCACATTAATAGAGATGCTGTCCAATGCCAGCCTAACTCAAGCCACAAGTATATGTCCAACACTAAGCAACAAGCTTTGCGTGAAAAAAACAATCTTGCTTAATCTTGCTCAGTCTCATCATAGCGCTATAGCAATTTGTTTATCTGTCAGCAATATCGGGATGTAAACGAGAATACATCCAGAAATTGCCTGTTGTGCCCCGCACCATGCGAAAAGCCCGCAGATAACCTTCACGTTCAAAGCCCATACGCTCCAGCAGTTGTATGGAATGTGAATTGCTATCAAGCACAGTCGCCTGCATGCGTTTGTAAGCAGTTTCATGAAAACCCCAATCACTGAGCGCCATTGCTGCGGCTTGCATGATGCCCCTACCCCAGCAGTCAGGTGCCAGGCCATAGGCAAGTTCTGCACTGCGATTGATGTCCGAGATGGTATGAAAACCAGCTGTGCCTATCAAGCTGCCGTCTGTTTTTGTGACGATGGCAAGGCGTATGGATGAATTGATCCCTTCACTCTCATACATGCTGAACTGCGATAGCAAATCGTCAGCACTACCGAGGTTCCAGCTGGCATGCATGATCACCTCCAGATTCGGAGATAGGCTTACCAGGCTTCAGCATCGCTGCGGCGTATATTGCGTAGAGCTACATCCTTGTGTGAAATTTTCGGTATTTTGCTTACCTGCATACTCTATGCATGACTTGTGATGAGAACTATTGTTTGGCGATCAGCTTGCGCACAACATCATTGAACACTTCCACCATGCCAGCATCAAACTGGCTTTCAATATTGGCGTTGATTTCGGAAATCGCACTCAGCAAACTACGCTTGTAACTACGGTCAGAGCGTTCATTGGTGATAGAGCAAAAGGTATCCACTATCGCCAACATCCTTGCGCCAGGATGTATTTGCTGTTCCTGCAAACCATTTGGATAGCCAGAACCATCGTAGCGTTCGTGATGGTCCAGCACGATACGGGCAGCCTCATCCCAGTCGCCAAAACGCAAGAGTATCTGGCTGGCGGTCACCACATGTTCTTGCACTATCTTCTGTTCTTCTCTGGATAAGCCCGCTTCCTTATTAAAAATGCTATGCGGGATAAAGCCCATACCCACATCATGCATTAAGGAGGCAGCCTTCAATTGCCGGGCATCTACTGGCAAACCCAGGGCGTCGTTCAGGGATTCAGTTAATTGTGCGGCTTGTTCGCTGCGATTTTTTCTATAGATGCTGAGATTATCAATTTGCTGGGCAAACTTGTACATCATTGCCATGTCATCTGATAATTCCAGCAATACCCGTGGTGCCTTGGTGACATTTTCCTTGTTGGCGACTTTGCCATCCAGCGAAGCAATCGCATCCTTGAATTGCTGCGCTTGAAAACCTTTGCTGTTGGTCTTTTCCAATGCATCACACAACTCATACAGCTTTTTGCGCCTGGCATCGCTGGTATGCCCATTGGCAATCAAGTCATTGAGCAAATCCTCGACTTCATCGATAGCCAGCAGCAGAAATTCACCCAACTCACGGAAATAAGGGTCTTGCTCTGCCCTCACCCTGGCGACGATCTCTTCAAGCTTGTGCAACAACTCAACAAAGGGGATCAATCCCACCATCTGGCAATTGCCCTTGAGTGAATGCATGGCACGGAACAGGCGGTGTACATAAGCTGCACCACCCTGATTATTGAGTTCTTTGACGCATACCTCTGCTTCTTCGCAAGCTTCACGTGTGCAATCAACAAAGTCGTCAATGATGCTACGCTCCATTGCCAGAAATTCAGGACTAGTGAAACTGTCTACGCTGGTGGCGGTATTCATCTTGAGGCTTTCCTGATTGTCGTAGATCAATATTACTAAAAATTATAGTCCAAAGCAGGGTCCTTACATATTGTGCCGGAATTATTTTGAGTTCTCACCGAGAATATCTACAAAATCCTCAATAACTTGATTATTTGCAAAACCATAGGCTGTGGGCAGATAGTGATCACTATGTCAATTGAAAAATTTAATAGTCAGACTGGCAAATCAATTGCTATTATAGGAAGCATCGCATCAAGCGCTCTACTTGGTCGCATACGACATAAGTGCAGTTTATTCAATTCAAGCTAAGATTTACTTCATGAAATCCAGTATTTTGAAATTGGTTTTACCGGTCTGGCGTGCACTCCCGACTGAATTCCGGCAATCTGGGTTGGCAGCAAAAATCCGGCAGCAATTTGTGACGCCAGCCCAGCACCGGTAGGGATACCTGCGCCTGTTGTGACACCGGTTGAGCCCGTAGCACCTGCGCATGTAGAGGTGGAGGATCCATTGATACCCGTACGGGCCTGGCAAGATGGTTTCAAGCCTGCTCACGATTATCTGCAGTCACCTCCACCTGCGCGCACAGAGTTGTTGAAATCATCCATGTGCACAGAACAAATGATGCGCACCGAAGTTTTTCAATACTGGACTGCGCGCATGGGCGACAGGCCTGGCCACATGCATAGAAAAATCTGGGAATGGGCTTTCATCACCCAGGCTTTGAAAGAACGTGGCATGCTGCAAGAAGCCCAACTGGGCCTGGGATTTGCTGTTGGGACCGAGCCATTGACAGCCATCTTCGCGGCACATGGTGCCAGCATCATCGCCACAGATTTGTTTACCGAAGAAGCACAAGCCAAGGGCTGGGTCGATTCCACTCAACATGCAAATGGCTTTGAAGCCATCAACCAGAGAAATCTCTGCGATGAAAAAGAATTGCGCAGACTGGTGGAATTCAAGTTTGCCGACATGAACAATATCAGTGAAGAGCTGCATGGCAAATTTGACTTCCTCTGGTCATCCTGCGCCTTTGAACATCTGGGCTCCATCGAACACGGCAAGAATTTTGTCTACAATGCCATGCATTGCCTGAAGCCAGGTGGCATTGCAGTGCACACCACCGAATTCAATATGTCATCGAATGAAGATACTGTTGACGCTGGCTCGACTGTCTTATTCCGCAAACGCGATATCGAAGACATCATCATCACCCTGCAATCGCAAGGCCACCATATAGAAATAGACTGGGACGAAGGTGATGGCTACGCAGATGGTCATGTAGACATGGCACCCTACATACAAGATACACATTTGCGTTTGCAAATTGAAAAATATGTGGTGACATCCATAGGTTTGATCGTGCAAAAATCAGCTTAGTTTTTAACGATATTTGCATGCTAAAAAGCCCTGCAATCATCATTGATTGCAGGGCTTTTTTAGTGATCAGGACTAATCAAGTTTAATCCGCAAACACCTTGCTCGCTGGTGTAATGCTGACAGCCTCAGCCTTGATGTTCAGCTTGCGCTTGCCTATGACCTGATCTTCATCCAGCAATTCCTTGGGTTTATCAGAATTGTATTTGATAGACGAGAACGCATCTGCCACCAGTTTCTCTTTCAAGTCAGCTGCGTCTTTGGCGATCACGACAACGGACAGGTTTTCAGAATTCAGGTGCTTCTTGATGGCGGCATTGACTTCTTCCGCCGTCAGTGTCGCCAGTTTATCACGCATCATTTTTGTGAACTCTGGCGTGTGATGCCATTGTGCATCCAGTGCATAACCGAGTTGCTGATCCTGGGTGGCAGTCATCATGAAGACATTTTTCATGAGGTAGGCGCGGGTCATCTCGAACTGTTCTTTGCTCAAGCCTAGCTTGACAATTTTATCGAGTTCGGTAATTGCCACACGCAAGGCCATGTGGGCGTTTTCAGGTGCGACCGGGCGTATCCAGATTTCAAACAATTGCGATTGACGGGCACGGTTGGCAGTAGGGAAGAACTGGAACATGCCACCTGGGAAGGCTTCGATGTACGCATAGTCGCCATAGTTCATGCCACGTATTTCACGTATGCGCTGGTACAGATGTGATGAACTGGCTCTGTGTTCGCCCAGCCAGGTCTTGGCGACCCATAGCGATACAAAGTCAGGATGGGCACGCGTGACCGTGATAGGCAAGCCAAGTGAGATCGCTGTTGCCCTGGTATTTTTCTCTATGATCTCTATATCCAACCCTTGCGTTGCCTTGCCAACTGGCGCAGCAATCGCAGGCATGCCATTGCCTGCTGGTAGTTTGGCGACAGCCTGTTTCAGGGTATTGACCATTTCATCATTGACGTCGCCCGAGATACCAACATGAAGTGCACCGCTGGTGTATGCCTGCTTCCAGAATTGTTTGACATCATCCAGGGTGATGGCTTCTATGCCTTTTAGCGTACCTAATACTGGATGCGCATAGGCAGAACCGGCAAAGACCTTGGTTTGCAGACGCTCTTTGGCAAACTCTTCTTCATTATTGTCTTTCAGGTCGAGCAAGAGTGCATTCTTTTGCTCATCCTTGATACGGCGGAAGTCTTCTTCACGGAAGCCGGGCTCCAGCAATTGCGGCATGGCGATGCGCATATAGTCTTGCCATTTATCCTTGTGCACAGAACCGGTGAAGCTGGTCATTTCCTTGTCGGTCTGAGCAGAGAAGCTGGCAGCCATGGGGAACAGGGCTTTCTTGACTTCATCTATCTTGCGCTCTTTGGAACCGGCATTGTCTATCATTGCTGCGGTCATACGCGCCAGGCCCTCTTTGCCAACCGGATCTTGCGCAGAACCGGCATTGAATACCAGTTTGAAGCGTATCTGCGGTAATTTGGATGCCTGCACCAGTACATTGTATTTGCTGTAGTCAGGTTTTTCTATGAAACTGGCCAATTTTGGTAGCGTAGAAATTTCAACAGGCAAGGCATTACTGGCCAGCGTGCTGACTACCATGCCTTCATCGACCAGGTATTTTTTCGCAGCAGCTTGCAAGTCGGCTGGTGTCAGGCTGTCAATAACTTGATAGAACTGATTGATGGTGGCGTAGGAACGTTTGTAATGAACAAAGCGGGCCAGCGTACCAGCGATCTGGTCGGTATTATCAAGGCTGCGTATCACGCCATATTTGAGTGCAGACTTGGCGTCTTCCAATTCCTTGCCTGACAAAGGTGCTTGCGACAGTGCAGCGACTTTTTTCAATATCGCATCCCTGACATAGACCACATCTTCAGGCTTCTTGACGCGGGCGGCAATGGTTGCCAGACCTGGATCTACATTGTCAGGCGTGTAATCAAACAGCTGGTCAACTTTTTGTTCATCCTGCTGCAAGCGCTTGTACAGATCAGAAGTCGCACCAAATGACAATGACAACAACATGCGCAGGGCGGCGTGTTCTTTATTGGTGACTGAGAAGGCCGGCGCATGGAAAGACACTGTCACATAAGGCAGGGTCGCACTAGGCCAGGGCACGTGTTTATAGAACGGGCCATTCGCTGCTGGCTCCACAGGCACGGGGGCTTGCACCTTGCCACGCTGCCACTTGCCCCAGTATTTTTCTATCAGGGCAATGGTCGCCTTGGGATCAACATCACCGGCAACGATGAGCGTTGTATATTCAGGTCTGTACCAGCGGTCGAAGAAAGTTTTGGAGTAGGCGAACTGGTTGGGCATGTCCTCAATATCCTTGAGGAAGCCCATGGTCGTGTGTTTGTAAGTGTGCTTCTGGAAGGCGGTATCACGCGTGACTTCAAACAGCTTGCTGATGGGGTTGGCACTATTCTTATTATATTCACCCAATACAGCACGGGACTCTGTCTTGAAGTCATCTTCACTATACGACAGATGCTGAAAGCGGTCTGCTTCTACCCTCAGGATTGTTTCCAGGTCTTCTTTGGAAAACGTCGTGTGGTAGTTGGTCAGGTCATCGCTGGTATAGGCATTTTGCCGTGCACCTGTAGCGGTCAGGATATCTTTGTATTTGTCTGCCGGGATTTCCTTGGTGCCGCGGAACATCATGTGTTCAAAGAAGTGGGCAAAGCCGGATTTGCCGGGCTCGACCTCATTACGGGAACCAGTCTGCACCGGGATTTGCAGGGATACCAGATTCGGCAAACCAGTAGGCACGATGATGATTTTCAAGCCATTGGGCAAGAGCTTCTCGGTTGCCTGGAAAGGCAGCAAGTCCTTGCCAGCCTGTGCCTTGCCTGCTGGCTTTAGTGCTGACACTGGTGCTTGTGTAGCCGCGCCCTGGCTTTGTGCAGGCGCCGGATAGACGATGCTGGCCAGGACCAGCGTCATGGCACATGGTGCAAAAAATTTCATTGTATCCCCCCGAGGTCAATAAATTTATAGATTTACAAAATTTGGATGATGTTATGGGGATAAGACTGTAAATACAAGAACAAGTTCAGATTTTGAAGCCAGCTTCAAAGTCAAAAAAACAAAGCCCGGATACAGTTTCCTGTAACCGGGCTTTGCCTGGTACTACTACTGAATTACGTTTACTTCTTGCGCTGCGGTGGCAAGTCTGTACAGACGCCTTTGTACACTTCAGCCGCCATGCCTATCGATTCACCCAATGTAGGATGTGGATGGATGGTCTTGCCGATATCCACGGCATCAGCACCCATCTCGATAGCCAGGGCAATCTCGCCTATCATGTCACCTGCATGCGTGCCGACAATGCCACCACCGACGATGCGCTTGGTTTCTGCATCGAACAGCAATTTGGTAAAGCCTTCGTCACGGCCATTTGCTACTGCACGACCAGAAGCCGCCCAAGGGAAATGACCTTTTTCCAGCTTGACGCCTTTGGCCTTGGCTTCATCTTCCGTCATACCTACCCATGCGACTTCAGGGTCGGTGTAGGCAACAGATGGAATCACGCTGGCATCGAAGTAGGCTTTTTCCCCAGATGCGGCTTCTGCTGCCACATGGGCTTCATGCACGGCCTTGTGCGCCAGCATGGGTTGACCAACCAGGTCACCAATCGCAAAGATATGCGGCACATTGGTACGCATTTGTTTATCGACATTAATGAAACCACGGTCAGTCACGGACACACCTGCCTTATCAGCAGCAATTTTCTTGCCGTTAGGGCTGCGGCCTACTGCAACCAGTACCAGGTCATAGACTTGGGGCGCTGGTGCAGTTGCGCCTGCTTCGGCGGCTTCGAATGTAACCTTGATACCTTCAGGCAGGGCCTCAACAGCAACCGTTTTGGTTTTCAACATGATGTTGTCAAAACGCTTTTCATTGAATTTCTGCCAGACCTTGACCATGTCACGGTCTGCACCCTGCATCAGGCCGTCCAGCATTTCAACGACGTCAATGCGTGAACCCAGGGTTGAATACACAGTCGCCATTTCCAGGCCGATGATGCCACCACCAATGACCAGCATGCGTTTGGGTATCTGGCGCAATTCCAGTGCACCTGTGCTATCCACAATGCGCGGATCAGCCGGTACGAAAGGCAGGTTCACAACAGAAGAACCAGCGGCAATGATTGCCTGCTTGAACTGCACGGTTTTCTTGCTGCCATCCGCCGCTGTGACTTCGATATGGTTAGGACTGAGGAACTGGCCCACACCCTGTACCACATTGACCTTGCGCGCTTTTGCCATGCCATTCAGGCCAGTCGTCATTTTCTTGATGACGCTTTCCTTGTAGCCGCGCAGTTTGTCGATATCGATTTCTGGCTTCGCGAATGTCACGCCATGTGCAGCCATCGATGCGGTTTCATCAATCACGGCGGCCACGTGCAACAATGCCTTGGATGGAATGCAACCTACATTCAGGCAAACGCCACCAAGCGTAGAATAACGCTCGACCAGCACCGTATTCATGCCCAGATCAGCAGAACGGAAGGCGGCGGAATAACCACCAGGACCAGCGCCCAATACCATCATGTCGCATTCGACATCGACTTTGCCGGTGTAACCGGAAGCGACTGGCGCGGGGACGACAGCAGCGGCTGGTGCAGCAGTTGTCGCAACCGGAGCGGCGGCAGCAGGCGCAGACGCTGCCTGGCCTGCGGCTTCAACCAGTAACAGCAAGCTGCCTTCAGCAACCTTGTCACCGACCTTGACCTTGATTTCTTTTACTGTACCGGCATGACTGGATGGGATTTCCATACTGGCTTTGTCAGACTCGACGGTAATCAGGGACTGATCTACCTTGATGCTGTCGCCAACCTTGACCATGACTTCGATGACTTCAACTTCCTTGAAATCACCAATATCAGGCACTTTGACTTCGGCGATGCCGACTGGCCCGGCGGGTGCTGCTGCGGCAGGTGCGACAGGCGCTGCGGCAGCGGGGGCTGCAACTGCGGGAGCAGCCGCTGGCGCTGCACTTGCCGCCGCACCTTCAGCTTCTATCACCAGCAACAAACTGCCTTCGGCGATCTTGTCGCCAAGTTTGACTTTCAATTCCTTGATGACACCGGCGTGGCTGGACGGGATTTCCATGCTGGCCTTGTCGGATTCAACAGTCACCAGCGATTGATCGACCTTGATGGTGTCACCCACCTTGACCAGCAATTCGATGACTTCAACTTCCTTGAAATCACCGATATCGGGTACTTTGACTTCGATTGTACTCATAGTCTGTTCTCCGTTCACAGCAGGGTTTTACGCAGATCAGCCAGTACATCAGCCAGATAAGCGGTGAACTTGGCAGCCATGGCACCATCAATGACGCGATGGTCATACGACAGCGACAGCGGCAACATCAGGCGTGGCTGGAATTGCTTGCTATCCCAAACTGGTTTGATACTGGATTTGGACAAACCCAGTATCGCCACTTCAGGTGCATTGATGATAGGCGTGAACGCCGTGCCACCGATACCACCAAGTGAAGAGATCGTGAAGGTAGCACCCTGCATGTCAGCAGGCTTCAACTTGCCATCACGTGCCTGGGCTGACAACTCGCCCATTTCAACAGCGATTTGCGACAGGGTTTTCTGGTCGGCGTTTTTAACGACAGGTACGACCAGGCCATTGGGCGTATCAGCAGCAAAACCGACGTTGTAATACTGCTTCAGGATCAGGTTTTCACCTGTAGCATCAAGCGAAGAATTAAATGCCGGGAATTTTTTGAGCGCAGCAACACTGGCCTTGATGACAAAAGCCAGCATCGTCAGTTTGACGCCAGATTTGACCAGGGCTTCGTTCGAGGATTTACGGAATTCTTCGAGGTCGCTGATATCAGCTTCATCAAATTGCGTAACATGCGGGATCATCACCCAGTTGCGGTGCAGGTTCGGGCCGCTGAGTTTTTTGATGCGTGACAAAGGTGAAGTCGTAGTAGCACCAAACTTGCTGAAATCCAGCGATGGCCATGGCAATACATCGAGACCGACGCCACTGCCATTTTTTGCCGGAGCAGAAACAGCAGCAACGGCAGTGCTACCTGCCATGATGCCCTTGACGAAGTTTTGTACGTCTTCTTGCGTGATGCGGCCTTTTTGACCAGAACCGGCAACACGGCTCAGATCGACACCCAGTTCACGTGCAAACTTGCGTATGGATGGTGAGGCATGGGCCTTGCCTGCGCTGGCTGTTGCTACAGGAGCTGCGGTAGCAGCTACAGGAGCAGGTGCGGGGGTTGCGACAGGTGCCGGAGCCGCTGGTGCAGGCGTTGCAACTACAGGCGCTGGTGCTGCTGCCGGAGCAGCGGGTGCCGCCGCTGGCGCTGCTGCACTTGCCGCAGCATCCACCACGACCAGCAAAGAACCCTCAGCAACCTTGTCGCCAACCTTGACTTTGATTTCTGTGACCACACCAGCATGGCTGGATGGAATCTCCATGCTGGCTTTATCTGATTCTACGGTGATCAGTGACTGATCCACCTTGATAGTGTCGCCGACTTTGACCATCAGCTCAATGACTTCAACTTCCTTGAAATCACCAATATCCGGTACTTTGACTTCTACGCTACTCATAGTTTTCTCCATTGTCGCCCTGCGCTATCACAAGGCGGTTGGGGTGAAGCCAGGTTTCATCACCTGTCTTCACGCTCATCCTGTCTCCCCCTAAAAATGAAAGAGACAGGAAATGTTAGTGGGTGTCAGACGTAAAATTACACAGTAACCGGATTAGGTTTATCTGCATTGATACCGTATTTGGCAATTGCCTGCGCCACCACGGATGCAGACAAGGCACCTTCATCAGCCAATGTCTTCAACGCAGCGATAACCACGAAGTAACGGTTGACCTCAAAGAATTCACGCAGTTTGGCGCGGGAATCAGAACGGCCAAAACCATCTGTACCCAAGACCTTGTAGCTACGGCCCTTAGGTATGAAGGCACGTACCTGTTCAGCAAAGGTACGCATATAGTCTGTTGCGACGACGATAGGGCCAGCCGTGTCTTTCAGGCATTGAGCGATGTAAGGCACGCGTGGCTCTGCAGTCGGGTGCAGCATGTTCCAGCGTTCAGCATCCTGGCCATCACGCGCCAGCAAGGTGAAGGATGGTGCAGACCAGACATCAGCAGCAATACCCCAGTCATTTTGCAGCAGTTCAGCACCGGCAATCACTTCACGCAAGATAGTGCCTGAGCCCATCAATTGCACGCGGTGCTTGGTGGTTTGCTCGGATTTTTGCAACTGGTACAGACCCTTGATGATGCCTTCTTCCTGACCAGCTTTCAAACCCGGGTGGCTATAGTTTTCATTCATCAGAGTGATGTAATAGAACACATCTTCCTGATCAGTCACCATGCGGCGCAAGCCATCATGCATGATGACGGCCACTTCATGCGCAAAGGTCGGGTCGTAAGGAATACAGTTAGGGATGGTGGATGCCAGTACATGGCTGTGACCATCTTCATGCTGCAAGCCTTCACCATTCAACGTCGTACGACCGGCAGTACCGCCGAGCAGGAAGCCGCGTGCACGCATGTCGCCAGCAGCCCAGGCCAGATCGCCAATACGTTGCAGACCGAACATCGAGTAATAGGTGTAGAACGGGATCATGACGCGGTTATTGGTCGAGTAGGAAGTCGCCGCAGCGATCCATGAACTCATACCACCAGCTTCATTGATACCCTCTTGCAAAATCTGACCGGCTTTGTCTTCACGGTAGTACATGACCTGATCTTTATCGACAGGCTCATACAACTGCCCCACCTGGCTGAAAATACCGATCTGGCGGAACAGACCTTCCATACCAAAGGTACGCGATTCATCAACCATGATAGGCACCACACGCTGACCCAGGCTGGCATCGCGCAGCAAGGCAGTCAGGATACGGACATAAGCAGCAGTCGTGGAAATTTCACGACCTTCTGCCGTTGGTTCCAGCATGGCCTGGAAGGCTGTCAGTTCTGGCACCACCAAAGCCTCGTCGGCTTTTTGACGGCGCTGTGGCAAATAACCACCCAGCTCTTTACGGCGCGCATGCAGATATTGCATTTCTGGCGTGTCGTCAGCCGGTTTGAAGAATGGGATAGCTGGCAATTCGGAGTCAGCAATCGGCAACTGGAAGCGGTCACGCATGGCCTTGATGGCTTCATCGTCGAGCTTCTTGGTGTTGTGTGCAGTGTTACGTGCTTCACCGGATTTACCAAAGCCAAAGCCCTTGATGCTCTTCGCCAGAATGACGGTAGGCTGGCCCTTGTTTTCCTGGGCGACTTTAAATGCAGCATAAATCTTGTGTGGGTCATGACCACCACGAGTCAGGCGCCAGATGTCGTCATCCGACATTTTGCTGACCATTTCCAGCAATTTTGGATGCTTGCCAAAGAAGTTGGCGCGTACATAGGCACCATCCTTGGCTTTGTAGTTCTGGTATTCGCCATCAACGGTTTCCATCATCACTTTTTGCAGGATGCCGTCTTTGTCTTTCGCCAGCAATTCATCCCAGCCGCTACCCCAGATGACTTTGACGACATTCCAGCCCGCGCCACGGAAATCAGATTCCAGTTCCTGGATAATCTTGCCATTGCCACGTACCGGGCCATCCAGACGTTGCAGGTTACAGTTGACAACCATGACCAGATTGTCCAACTGTTCGCGCCCAGCCATGCCGATCGCGCCCATGGATTCTGGTTCATCCATCTCACCATCACCGCAGAAAGCCCAGACTTTACGTTTTTCAGTGTCAGCAATACCGCGTGCGTGCAAATACTTCAGGAAACGTGCTTGATAGATCGCCATCAACGGGCCCAGACCCATCGAGACCGTAGGGAATTGCCAGAAGTCTGGCATCAGTTTTGGATGCGGGTAAGAAGACAGACCCTTGCCATCGACTTCGCGACGGAAATGCAGCAATTGATCTTCAGTCAAACGACCTTCGAGGAAGGCGCGTGCATAAATACCAGGGGAAGAATGGCCTTGTATATACAGCAGATCGCCACCATGATCTTCCGTCGGCGCATGCCAGAAATGGTTGAAGCCTATGCCCAGCATATTCGCCAGCGAGGCAAAGCTGGACAAGTGACCACCAAGGTCACCATCCACGCGGTTAGCCTTGACCACCATGGCCATGGCGTTCCAGCGCATATAAGAGCGCAGGCGCTCTTCAATTTCCAGGTTACCCGGGCAATGCTCGCCCTGGTCAGCCGGAATGGTATTCACGTAGGCAGTATTGCTGGAAAACGGGATATGGGCACCACGACGACGCGCCAGGTCAACCATGCGCTCCATCAGGTAATGCGCACGTTCAGGGCCTTCGGCCTCTATGACTGCTTCAAGCGCATCCAGCCACTCATTTGTTTCAACTACATCGGGATCATTGGCGGCCTGGGCCAGCACCTGGTCTATCTGGGGTGACATAGAAGGGGTCTCCTGTTATTGCGCGTCAGGGTGAAACGCGCGGGGCGAATCGACAAATTACGGCTAGTTTTTTGTTCTCGCAAGTATTTTAACAGGACTTTTTAATTTTTCAAATAGCGATATATGATTTCACAATGTGAAATTTACGCCGCAACGCAGCAAATAAACTGAAAAACTCTATTATTTTATTCATAAGCTATCTATTAAAACTTAGCTCATGATGCTTGGTGTGCAGTGCAAAATCCTTGAAATACATGATGAGCATGCTTATTGCTTGCAGCACTTACCCTTTTATTAATTCACTGATAAGTTATTGCAATTTACCGACAACTTTTCTAAAGACAACAAAAAGGGCGATGAATAAATAATCATCGCCCGTTCAATCGTCTTTCTAATAAAACTTATTATTTGAATCGATATTTCAGTCTACATTTAAAATGCCCCTATTACTTCAGGGCCTTACCGACTCATAGATCAAGCGTTGATGATTATGCTGATGCAGTAAATATTTCAATACATTGCAATTAATCTCTTCGCTTGCCGCACTAACAGCAAGCAGATTTCGAGAAGACCACTCTACTTCTGCGCCTAAGTTCTGCAAAGTCTGAGCCACCTCTTCAGTATCCGTGCCTAGAGAATTACCAAACCAGATGCGGTGAGTTTTATATCCCGATGGCCTTAGGACACGAGTAAATACATAGTCATTTGTAGTTTCTACTTCATCACCCAAATCCATATCCCAGGTAAAAAAGGGAATACAACATATAACAAATTTATGCGTGTCGATTTGCTTGGCCCATAGCTGCTCCCATTTTTGTGACTCGCCATCGGCATCAACTTTAGCCATGATTAGAAAATCAGCCTCTGTACGCCATACAGGGGATTGATGTGTTCCATACAAATCATCGGTGCTAGAAGACATATTCCTCCATTTTTGTTCAAGATATGATCCAGCAATAAGTGAGCATCTTAATGCAGTAGTCACCCGGCTCAAACTCTATGATCGTGCCATCGCAGTATGTGAGGTTAAGTTGTGTGATACGGGTAGGTGTGGCACATGCCTGAAAGTGCAGTATGCCATTGACTTGCATATTCATGAGCGTAGCTCACCTGTTAGCAGGATAAGAGTCGCACACTACTTTTGAAGAGCAGGGCTTAGGATGCAGTACTGCCAACGCTGCCGCCGTTGAACTGGTCGTCACGGTTGATCTAGATGCTGCTACTGTAGTTGTTGACGAATAGTTGGTGAGTGCATCAACACTCACCAATAACTGCGGGACAACTTACACAGATATTTTTACAGGCTCTATTTCTGATGATGCGCAAATCCGATGACCGTTGTCCCATCGGTTAACACAAAAGTATGAGCGATTCCATTGCTACTTTCTAGACTATGCATCGTTCCAAACACTTCAAAGGAGGGAACATCTTCTTTATCAGAACTTATTTTCATCACAACTTTGCTATCTTCTGAAATTTTCCCAACAAATCTTGCGTAAACGTCAGAATCTTGAGTACATCCGTCACCAAGACACATGACACCAGAAACGACATATTCGTCATCTCTAGCTTCAAGAAATGCTTGCCCCTTAGAAACAAGCCATCTTCCTTGAAACTCAACAGACATAAACCAATTCCAATCAAACAGCATATTATTCCTTAGAAATTTCCGAAACATTTATTGCGCCTCACTACAACCAAAACCAATCCCACAAACACTATCTTCAGCCATTTCTTGAATTGAAGTTCCCATTGCGAGACCAACGGCAACACCAACTACCACTCCAATTGGTCCCGCTTTACCCCGACAAATCTTCGCAAATTTTTTCCATTTGCCATCTTTAATATCTGCGAGGCCCTTTGCAGGAATAACACCGCGCTTTCTCATTTGCTCAATAGCGTTACCTTGAATTTGCTCTTCAACCCCTTTGGGTATTCCTTTGGGAGCGCCCTCGTGCCCATGTTTATTAAACCACCCTCCTTCATTGTACATACCAATTTCCTTGCCTTTTGGATCAAATACGTGTATTTCCCAAATATCTGTTCCAGGCACTGGATCAATGCGTCCAGTATATCCTTCACCGAAATTGGCATTGGCACCACTTTTTACTCCTTTTACTAACCCAAGCACATCACCCACTTGAGTCGGTTCATTTTTTACATATGCATATGTATTAATTCCTCCGCCCAATCCAATCGGGTCTGACTGGACGTACCGTCCCGACTGCGGATCGTAATCCCTGAAGTAATTATAGTGCAGCCCCGTCTCTTCATCATAATACTGCCCCGGGAAGCGCTGATTCCAAACAAACTTGCTCGCATTGTTTTGCGGCTGCTCATTCGGTAAAGTCTCTCCAAACGGCGCACTGTCCCAGCGCCAGACTTCTGTTCCCGTATTGTCAGTAATCACCCTCGGTGTATTCAAATGATCTGTATGAATGTCATACATTTTAGGGACGTTCTTGGTCACTGCTACCGGCACAGGTGCTGAGGTCGTCGTTACTCCCAGGTTGTCTGTCGCTTTGGCTGTAATACTATAACTGCCTTGTGCAACGTTTTCCCAATTAGTTTTGTACGGCGACTGCGTGACCGTGGCAATGCTGGTTGTTCCATTCAAGAATTCAACCTTGCTGATCGTGCCATCTGTATCTGCTGCTGTCGCGTTCAGAATAATCGTGGGTGTAATTTCCCCCGCTCCCACCGTACAAATCAGCCTGTCTGTACCGATTTCCGATCATCAAAGAACCTGTCAGCTATAACACCAATTCGCCCAAGCGGATTTTCCTGTGCAAATTGAATACTGCAAAATAGGCATCTCT
>JACQDX010000002.1 GCA_016200895.1 Burkholderiales bacterium | reverse complement strand
TTGCACGATGGCTGAGCGTCTGTTGAAGTCCAAGGGTGTGGACGATATAGAAAAAATCCGTGTTGACCTTGAGCCCGGGCTGCGCGAAGAGATGATGAAGAAGACCGGTCGCCGCACCGTGCCACAAATCTATGTAGACGATACCCATGTGGGCGGCTTTGATGATCTGTCTGCCCTCGACAGAGCAGGTAAACTTGATCCTTTGCTGAATCCGGTTGACTAAAAGCAGATGTTTGCCAGATTTTCTACGGGCTTTGCAGGTAAATTGCTGTTTTTGCAGACTACTTGCTACAATAGCGCGCTGCGATCTTGAAATGGCTGGAAACGGCCCTATCTGCCAGTCTCGCTGTTCATTATTAATCTTTTAGAATTTTAGAAAGTTTCACATGTCTGACGAAAATCTGCAGCCCGTATTCCAAATTCAACGCGTTTATCTGAAAGATTTGTCGCTTGAACAGCCAAATTCCCCAGCTATTTTCCTGGAACAAGAAGCCCCTGGCATCGAAGTGTCCGTTGATGTCGGCTCTGAAAAGCTGGCTGATGGCATCTACGAAGCCACAGTAACAGTCACTGTGACTGCAAAAATCGGCGAAAAAGTGGCTTTCCTGGTTGAAGGCAAACAAGCTGGTATTTTCGAAGCGCGCAATATCCCTGAAGATCAACTCGATCCGTTGCTGGGTATCGGCTGTCCGAACATCGTTTATCCTTATCTGCGTTCCAACGTAGCTGATGCGATCACACGTGCTGGTTTCCCTCCTATCCATCTGTCGGAAATCAATTTCGAAGCATTCTACGCGCAACGTCTGACATTGGCTGCTGAGCAGGCAAATGCCACTACTGAAGCGCCAACGACTATTCAGTAATCTGCTTTATTACTACAGGCTTGATCCGGTTTTTGGCCGGGTCGGCTTGATGAAAGCTACCATGCGACGCTTGCTGACGCCTTTGCCTTTATTGTTATTGACGCTACTTGCGAGTAGTGCGGCGCAGGCTTTGGAATTCCGTTCCGTCGGTGCTTCGCCTGTCATCATGTACGATGCACCCTCTGCCAAAGGCGGTAAATTGGCAGTGGCACCACGTGGCATGCCGCTGGAAGTGGTGTTTACTTCCGGTGCATGGAGCAAAGTAAGAGACGTCAGTGGTGAAATGAGCTGGGTCGAATCCAAAGATTTGATTACCCGCCGCAGCGTCGTGGTGCGGGCAGCCAATGCCAAGATCAGGGCAACCGCAGATGAATCTGCGCCGGTGATATTCAGTGCCGACAAGCATGTCTTGCTGGAAATGGCCGAGCCTGCTGCAGGCGGCTGGGTCAAAGTGAAACACCGTGACGGCCAGCTAGGTTTTGTCAAAGTAAATGAAGTCTGGGGCTTGTAGTGCCTGGACTTGAGTGTATAGACAGATCACAGTTTGCAAAAAAGGACAGCCTGCTGTCCTTTTTTTACATCTCCCCGGTTATTAAAATAAGCAGGAGTCAGGGACTAGTATGAATATCAGCGTATTGGGCGCAGGTGCCTGGGGCACGGCCATGGCAATTGCCTTTGCGGCAAAAAATCAAGTCTTGCTATGGGGGCGTAATCAAAGCGCCATGTCAGCCATGCAAGCAGATAAACAAAATGTAGCTTATCTGAGCGGTTTCCCTTTTCCTGAAAGCTTGCAGATTACTTCAGATTTTGCGACCGCCATGGCACATGCGGCTGGCCCTGAGGGCTTGCTGGTGATCGCCACCTCAGTCTCAGGCTTGCGTCCTACTTTGGAAGCTTGCCGGGCTTACCAGCCAAAGAACATCATCTGGTTATGCAAGGGTTTTGAAGAATCCACGCAGCTCTTGCCACATCAGGTGGCAGAACAGGTGCTGGGGCAGGGCGTGGCTTTCGGTGCCCTGTCTGGCCCTTCATTTGCGCAAGAAGTCGCCAAAGGCCTACCTTGTGCACTGACGATAGCATCAAAATCCAATGAACTCAGCAGCCTGGTGGTGCAAGCGCTGCATGTGAATGCCATGCGCGTGTATTCCAGTGATGATGTGGTCGGTGTTGAAGTCGGTGGTGCTGTCAAAAATATCCTGGCAATCGCGACTGGCGTGGCCGATGGTCTGGGTCTGGGCCTGAATGCGCGGGCCGCCCTGATTACCCGTGGCCTGGCAGAAATTAGCCGCCTTGGCGTTGCCCTTGGTGGCCGTTCAGAAACCCTGATGGGGCTGACAGGCGTTGGTGATTTGATCTTGACCTGTACCGGAGATTTATCCCGTAACCGCAAGGTGGGTCTGGCGCTTGCACAGGGTAAATCCCTGGATATCATCGTGCAGGAATTGGGACATGTCGCCGAAGGTGTGCGTTGTGCAAAGGCAGTACGTTCGCTGGCACAAAGCCTGGGCATACAGATGCCAATTACCGATGCCGTGGCTGGGGTATTGTTTGATGGGATTTCATTGCAAGAGATGATCAGCCGCTTGCTGGCCAGAGATGCCAAGCAGGAAATTCATTAGGAAGACCATCAAAAGAGCTTAATAGCGCCGCCGGTATTCAGGTGAGTGCAGGACGCGCGCGATGACAGTATCAGGTACATGATGCCTGCGTAAAAAGTGCATGGCCTTGGCCAGTCCCAGTACTTCAAGATAGTGGATGCCGAGGTCGACCATGAAGCGTGTCATCACATCACGCCTGCGCAAAGGCTGCCTGTGCATGTGTAGCATTTTCCGGCGTCTGCACCCTGCCATGATGCCATCTCCCCTGGTCTGCTGAGTTTTGCGAAGTTTTGCTCAGTTTCATTAAACTCAGTGTAGAGCGACAAAGACCGGAATTAAACAGTTTTGACATAGCTTAACAAAAAAGACCATGGCTACCATGGTCTTTGTCTGCGCCTCGCCACATTTTGCTTCAATCCAGTGGGAACTGGTATTGCCATTATTTTAAATCAGTCGCTGCTGTAAAGATGGCGAGCAGGTTTTCCAGACCCAACTGGTCTTCTTCATTGAAGCGTTTCAGGCGCGGACTGTCGATATCAAACACACCGTAAATCTCGCCATTCTTGATCAAAGGGATGACGATTTCAGAGTTGGATGCTGAATCGCAGGCGATATGCCCGGGAAATGCATGCACGTCTTCCACCAGCACTGTACGTCTTTCTGCCGCAGCAGTACCGCATACTCCGCGTTTGAATGGGATGCGGGTACAGGCTACTTTTCCCTGGAAAGGGCCTAGCAACAAATCATTGGGAAACTCTGCATCCGGCTTGCTGGCTGGTGCGCACAGGTAAAAACCTGCCCAGTTCAAATCACTGATACTGCTATAAATGAAGGCAGAAAACTGGGCTGCATTGGTGATCAGATTGCGTTCACCTTCCAGCACGCTGGCCAACTGGCGCGCCAGCATGGGGTAATCGGGTTTGTCGCTGGCAGCCGGAGTGCTAAACATGAGGGTGTGCTCCTGATGGGATTAATTCTTTTCCTGCTTGTCTGTGCTTTTGGCATTAACAGTAACAGGCAGGGGGGAGGGATGACGGCTTGGTATTTCTATTCTTGCTGAGATAGTCAGGCAAGACTTTCTTTGTCTGACTACCCCTGCCTTTTACCGGAGCTTGTGACGGCTCAACGCGGAACTGCATGCGTTGTCGTGTTGCCAGCGCCTTGTTAGCCATGTTGAGCCCCGGATTACAAATTAAAACTAAGATTAAAATTACAGCACGTAGCGTGAAAGATCTTCATTCACCGACAGGGCTTCCAGACGTTCGTTGACGTAGGCGGCATCAATGGTGACAGTCTTGCCGGTATTCTGGTGAGCATTGAAAGAAATCTCTTCCAGCAGCTTTTCCATGACTGTGTATAAGCGGCGGGCACCGATATTTTCTGTCGTTTCGTTGACTGAATAAGCGATACCAGCCAGTCTCTCCACACCCTCTGGGGTGAAGTCTATCTGCACTTCTTCAGTTGCCAGCAAAGCCTGGTATTGGCGCGTCAGGCAGGAATCGGTACCTGTCAAAATACGTTCAAAATCAGCAATGGACAAAGATTCCAGTTCCACGCGGATAGGGAAGCGGCCTTGCAGCTCAGGTATCAGGTCAGACGGCTTGGCCAGGTGGAAGGCGCCGGACGCAATGAACAGGATATGGTCAGTCTTGACCATGCCGTACTTGGTATTGACAGTCGTACCTTCTACCAATGGCAGCAAGTCGCGCTGCACGCCAGCGCGTGAAACTTCCGCGCCACCAGTTTCTGAACGTGAAGCGATCTTGTCGATTTCGTCGAGGAAGACAATACCGTTTTGCTCTACATTGCGTATCGCATCTTGCTTCAATTCTTCTTCATTGACGAGTTTGCCCGCTTCTTCTTCTATCAAGTGTTTCATCGCTTCCTTGATTTTCAACTTGCGTGACTTCTTGCGACCATTGCCCATACCAGAGAACATGGTCTTGATCTGCTCGGTCATTTCTTCCATGCCCGGCGGTGCCATGATTTCCATATGAGTCACGCCTTCGGCCACTTCGATTTCAACTTCCTTGTCATCCAGTGCACCTTCACGCAGACGCTTGCGGAAAGTCTGGCGGGTGGTATTGTCAGCCGGTGCAGCTTCGGTTTCATTTGGATGAAAGCCAAAGTCGCGCGCTGGTGGCAACAGGATGTCGAGTATGCGGTCTTCTGCCGCATCTTCGGCGCGGGCGCGCACTTTGCGGGTGGCGGCTTCGCGGGTTTGCTTGATGCCGATATCGACCAGGTCGCGGATGATGGTATCCACATCACGGCCTACATAGCCAACTTCAGTGAACTTGGTCGCTTCAATTTTGATAAAGGGCGCATCTGCCAGCTTGGCCAGGCGACGGGCGATCTCGGTTTTACCGACGCCAGTTGGGCCTATCATCAGGATATTTTTTGGGGTGATTTCATGGCGCAGCGGTTCTTCCACCTGCTGACGGCGCCAGCGATTGCGCAGGGCGATGGCAACGGCGCGCTTGGCCTTGGACTGGCCAACTACATGTTTATCGAGTTCAGAGACGATCTCTTGCGGGGTCATGTTCATTGCGTATTCCAATCTATTCCAGTGTTTCTATGGTGTGCGACAAGTTGGTATAAATGCACAACTCACCAGCAATAGTCAGTGATTTCTTGACGATCTCTATTGGTGACAAATCCGTATTTTCAAACAGGGCAATCGCAGCGGACTGGGCGAACGTGCCGCCGGAGCCTATCGCGCCTATGCCCTGATTAGGTTCCAGCACATCGCCATTACCGGTAATCACCAGTGTCGTATCCTTGTCAGCCACCAGCAGCATGGCTTCCAGGCGGCGCAGCATGCGGTCAGTACGCCAGTCTTTAGCCAACTCCACGGAGGCGCGCATCAAATGGCCCTGGTGCTTTTCCAGCTTGGATTCAAAACGTTCTATCAGTGTAAAGGCGTCTGCCGTACCACCAGCAAAGCCTGCCAGCACCTTGTTGTGATACAGCTTGCGTACCTTGCGGGCTGTGCCCTTCATGACGATATTGCCCAGTGTCACCTGACCGTCGCCGCCCAGGGCAACCAGATTACCGCGTCGCACCGTCAAAATGGTGGTGCCGTGAAATTGTTCCATATAAACCTCAAAGAATATTGCCATTCCTGCTCACTGATCAGGCCAAAGGCTAGCAGCGGGCAGTGAAAGCAGGCCAAATTGCCTGTTTTGTAGAAAATGGGGTGTTTTTTCCGAATTGCAAGCGTGAACAAACCGGGTGCAAATTTGTCACCATGACGGCGGGCAAATTGCCCACCTCGATACAGTTTAGTGCTTGCGGGGGATGATGCTGGCGATGTTTTTCAAGCCCATGGCATTGAAAAGCATCATGACCAGATAATTGACGCCTTCAAAGCGTATATTCATACCGGCTTTGCTGGCGATAGGTGCCAGGCCGTTCAGCAATTGCGCAGAGGCACCAAATTCCACACGTTCCAGACGAGTGCAATCAAGGATCAGCGGATTATGCTGTTCTGCCTGCATGGCAATATTTGAAATCAGGAATTCTGTCTTACCTTCGACCACTTTTGGCATCATATAGCGGTCAGAAGCTTCTTCCTGCGCCGGGGCTTCAGGCATGGCGCTGGTGACATTGTTCTTTGGTGCTTCAAATGAGGGCGGCGACACTTCGAAAGTAATACAGTAATCCATACTGACTTCTTCGAAGGCTTGCTCAAAATGCAGTAATTGCAGGATTTCCAGCAACAACAGCCATGGCGCTTCAGTTTCATCGCGACGGCCTACCAACAAGATACTGCGGATTTTATCCGCCAGGTCTTTGGCACCCACCAGTAACAAGTCATGGCCGGATTTTTTCAGGCCCTTGAGGGCGCGCAGTAACAAGCCACAACCTATGGCGTCTACTTCCTTGACGCGGGAAAAATCCAGGCGCAGGCTTTTACTCTTGCCTGCAGCTATCTGCAATTTTTCCATTGACTTAATGGTGCCGCTATCGAGCTTGGCCGGGAAGCTGACATTCGCCACCGTCGTATCACCCTGAACCTCAGCATCATTGTCGTTGCCGATCTGGTTTTCTGGCCACAGTGGTGGCGAGGTTTCAAATTTATTGGCGTAATCGAGCGACAGGCTTTCAAACTTGTTTTGGTCATTCGTGATGCGGTACAGGTCAAACAGCATTTGCCAGCCAATTTCGGTGGCACCACCAAGCTCGTGGTTATGCACGGCAGAAGCCAGCATTTGCTCGGCAACTTCATTCTGGCCACTGGCAAACAGGATGGCTGCTTCTTCCAGTACAGGGACGGTTTCACTATAGGCGAGAGCAGATGCCGACATTTCCGAATTTTGCCCCAACAGATAATCTGTCGGCATCATCATCGGCAATGTGGTCTGGAACTCTACCGGCGGCGCTTTTCTTTCCAGCGGTTCGGTGGGAGCACCCAGATCGGTTTTGGTGATGGTCGGTGGACGGGTCTTGACGATGTCACGCGACATTTCAAATTCTATGGCGTCAATTTTTCTCTCGGTAGCGCGGGCGATATGACGCTGAGCAATAATCGAATTGCTAAAAACCTCACTGTCCTGGAAACCGCCAATGACGGTATTACCATTCTTGGAGCGCGTCTTTCTCGAAGAAGATTTCTCGGTGGAGCGATCTTCTTGCTTGACACCTTTTTTACCGAAAAGAGAAAAAATCCCCACTTTATTCCCAAATAAAAATAGAAGCGCTGACCACCCGGTAGCGAATTTGACGAGTGCTTAGTATATTCTGATTTCCGTTCCAATGGTTGACTGGGCTCAACTACTCAACTGAGTTTTTCTTGAAATGTTCTTTTAATTGCCAGGCAAGATCGGTGAAAACCTTGCAAAAAAGCAGCTTTTTTGCAGGAAATGGGGGCGGATGCCGCCTCCCATACCAACAGCTTATGAATTAATAACCTAAACGTCAATTACATCTGCTTACATTTTTCTTGCAATTCTTAGCTGATTTTTTAACATTAAAAGCTGACACGTAGTCCTGCCATCACATTTCTGCCAGGCTGAGGAAGCGTTTCTTTCAAAACTGAAGTAGAAAGACGGATATCCTGATTCAGCAAATTCTTCGCCATCAGGAACCAGGTCAGCTGCATATCCTGGTAAGGATGAGTATAAGTCAGGCTGGTGTCGACCTTGGTATAAGCAGGTGTAACAAAACCTTCAAAACTCGCAAGTCTGTCCTGACGCAAGGCATGCAATACATCCACACCAGCACGCCAGGCACCAGTGCGGTAAGCAATGTCAAAACCAGTACGTGTCGCCGGTTGCAATGGCAGGCTACCTTGATTATCGAGGCTGCCACGTGAGTAATCAGCAAAGGCACGGCCAGACCAGCCTTCACCCAGCTGGTTGTAACTGATCTCAGCCTCACTGCCACGTATGGTGGCAGATGCCTGCGACCAGTTGCGCAAAGTGAATTCTGCATTTGTGTCAGGAATACCTGCCTCATCGACCTTGATGCCATTGGTATGGCCGTAGATGTAATTATTCACCTTGTTCAAAAAGGCGTTGACTTTCCAGCGCAACAAGCCATGCGTCTTTTGTACGCTGAATTCCAGGTTACGCGATGCTTCCTTCTTCATATCGGCATTGCCGATGTCAAAAGTGGCAGTCGATTCATGTGGCCCGGCTGAATACAATTCTTCTGTCGCAGGCGCGCGTTGTGCCCATGAAAGACTCAGGCCTGCGCCATAAGATTTGTCGAATTGCCACAGTCCACCGACAGAGGCAGAGAATAAATTAAATTCACGCGCTTTCAAGCCAGTGCTGGCATCTGGCGTGCGTTTCACATTTTCAAAGCGCATGCCTGTGCTGGCCATGACATCGGCAATTTGCTTTTGCTCGACAAAGAACAGCGCAACCGAATTGGACTTGGTGCTTGGTACCGTATCGGCGCGGCCAGTAGCAGCCGACAAGGCAGAGAATTTCACTTGCTCAGTCTGCAAACCCCAGCTACCTTGCCAGCCCGCCCAGGAAGGATGGGACAACAGGATGCGGCTTTCCAGCATCTGGTTCTTGAAGTCGGTGACGGGCGTGCCATCTTCGGCTTTTTCTGTGTGTTTGTAGTCAGTGGCGCTGAATTTGTATTTCAGCGTATCAAAACCATACAATGGCGAATTGAGCAAACCATCAATATCGAGGCGGTTCTGCTTCAAATCGATGAAAGAACGTTCTGCCGTTGGTATGCCATAGTGGTCATTCAGTGTTTGTACTGCAACACCGACATAACCCCAGGACTGTATAACCGAAGCACCCAAGGCCAGCGAGGATTCGCGGGTAAAGCTGGATGGCACGCGGCCACTGACTGAGGTTGGGTCACTCAAAGAAATATTGCCGGGTATTTTATAGTTACCAGTTTCGCGGCTGGCACCGTCTGCATGCAAACCGATCACGCCGCTGGAGCCGTCCAGCGAGAATGACAGGCTCTTTTCCTGGTTGACGCTACCCAGGCGTACTTCGCCTTCACCCGTCATTTTCTTGTTCAGGATAGTAGGTATGCGGTTGTCGATAACATTCACCAGACCACCAATGGCACCACTGCCGTACAACAAAGCCGCTGGGCCGCGCAAGACTTCTATCTGTTGTGCAGTCGCACTTTCACTGGCGACGGCATGATCATTCGACAGACTGGATACGTCAGCTACACCCATGCCATTTTGCAGGATCTTGACGCGCGGGCCTTCCAGTCCACGGATAATGGGGCGCGATGCACCAGCACCAAAACCGGATGCAGATACTCCCAGCTCACTCCCTAGGGTATCGCCAAGTGAAGTGCCTACCTTGGCCCTGAGTTCCGGCCCTGACAATATCTTGGCCGAAGTAAGTACTTGCATGTTCTCATCAGAGCTGATGGGATTAGAGGTGACGGTAACGGTATTGATCGTACCGCTTGCGGAGTCACTAGAAGAACTACTTTGAGCTTGCGCTTGAGTAATAGGCGTCAAAAGTACCAGCACCGCGCTGGTGATCAGAGTGCGTTGAAAAACCATGTTATTTCCTGTTTGCGTGAGCTTGCGTTATGTAGAGCAAAGAACGGCGACCTCTCAGACGAAAAGCGGCATCTGAAAAATCGGATAGCCAGAAACACCAGTCAGGTTGTTCTGGGTTGATCAGGCAAACAGGGACGGTGGGGCGCGGGAAGAAAAGGGGACTTGCAGCAGAGCGTGCCAGCTCAGTATCGCCTGGCTCAGGCTGATGACAGCCTGGCCCGCCAGCAGTTCAATGGCGTCTGGCACATGCTGCAAAAATTCAGCAGCACTGACGGCATCATATAAGGCACAGGAATGCAGGGTATTACTACCTTCATCCTGATTACCGAACAAGAAAGAACCCCATTGCGCAGTTTGCTGCACAACATTGGAAGATATCTGGTTAGCAGTCCCACCCGCATGCGAGATACGATGCGCCAGCCCCAGCCACTGTGTAAATAACAGCGCAGGCAACAGGACACACAGCAACCATCGTTTGCTGTTTTCCATGTTGATCTGGGAGGGGCGTAACATCTTGAGATTAAATTTTCAGTTGAACCGGGTCAAATTCAGGTCAAAAAATACTTGCAAATATGTAGCAAAAAACTGACAGTACATTGCCATTATGACAGCCAGACATCTTCCAGCTACATGGCTTGGAAAGAATTATCCAATAAAAGTTCAATTGATTGCAACATGGTTGCATTCAATTTCAATAAAAAAGCGCGCAGTTGCCACCGCACGCTTTTGCAAATCAGAAGCGCTATAAATACTGGCTAATGAGAAGCCAATAAAGACTAATACTCAGTCACCGTACAGCTTTTGCTTCATTTCACGTCTTTGCTGTGCTTCCAGTGACAGGGTCGCTGTAGGACGCGCCAGCAGGCGTGGTACACCAATTGGTTCACCGGTTTCTTCGCACCAGCCGTAATCGCCTTCATCAATACTATTGATGGATTGCTGTACTTTTTTCAGCAATTTGCGTTCACGATCGCGGGTGCGCAATTCCAGCGCATGTTCTTCCTCTATCGTGGCACGGTCTGCCGGGTCTGGTACTAATACGGTTTCACGAAGATGCTCGGTGGTTTCGTCGGCGTTCTTCAATAAATCCTTCTCAAGCTGCTGCAAACGGGCCTTGAAAAATGCCAGTTGTGCAGCGTTCATATAGTCCTTCTCGCCCATCTTGAGGATTTCTTCCTCTGTGAGCAGAGCTTCAGGTGCGCTGACTGTAGCAGTCGATTTAGGTGATTTAGTTGCCACTTCGCTAACTTTCGATACGACGGGTTAATACATAGAACAAATCTGAAACAACATTTGTCCCAGACAATTATCCTCCCCTTATTGATAAAGTAAATGACATTTGCATGAATGCCACTTGCACGACAGACAACGTCTGACTTCAATAGCCCGCTAGTTTATACCAAACAATGCTCCAAACCTTCAATAAATATGTCTTTAGGTAGATTTTTGCCAATAAATACCATCTTGCTTTCGCGCAACTCATTTTCTCCCCACTTGGCACCGATATCAGTTCCCATGATTTGATGCACGCCCTGGAAGATCACCTTGCGGTCGGCCCCTTCCATCAGCAATACCCCTTTATAGCGCAACATGCGCGGGCCAAAGACTTGCACCAGGCCGCCGAGGAATTCATCGAGCTGCCCGGTATTGAAGGGGCGTGTGCTTTTGAAGACAAAGGCTGCAATGTCGTCGGAATGATGGGCATGGTGGTGGTTATGTACATGAGGGGGATGGTCACCGTGCTCGCCATGTTCTTTATGATGGTGATGTTCATGGGTGCAATCTTCAGCGCAAGTCTCGTGCTCATGATCATGTTCGTGCTCTGCTTCTTCCGCACGCAGGAAGTCGGGGTCGAGATCCAGCTTGGCATTCAGGTTGAAGCCTTTCAGATCCAGCACTTCGCTGATGGCGATCTTGCCAAAGTCGACGGCAGTGATGGGTGCACGCGGATTCATGCGCGTCAGACGGGCACGCAATGTCTTCGCTGTTTCTGCATCGACGAGATCGGTTTTCGACAAGAGGATTTTGTCGGCAAAACCCACCTGGCGCTGTGCCTCTTCATGTTCATCGAGTTGTTGCATGCCATGGCGGGCATCCACTACCGTGACAACCGCATCGAGCATGTAATAAGTACCGACTTCTTCATCGACAAAAAAAGTCTGCGCCACCGGGCCGGGATTGGCCAGACCGGTGGTTTCTATGATGACGCGGTCAAAGCTCAGCTTGCCTTCATTCTTTTGCTGTATCAGCTTGCTCAGCGCGACGATCAGGTCACCGCGCACCGTGCAGCAGACGCAGCCATTATTCATTTCCACGATTTGCTCATTACTGTCTTGCACCAGGATCTCATTGTCGACGTTTTCCTGGCCAAATTCATTTTCGATGACGGCAATTTTATAGCCATGATCTTCTTGCAGGATACGGTTCAGCAAGGTAGTTTTGCCAGCACCCAGAAAACCGGTGAGTATAGTGGTAGGGATTAATGCCATGATTTTTTCTCTAATACAGTTGAATTACGGTTTTGCGCAGTCGGCGCACCAGCCCTTGATGGTCAGCTCAATATCGTGACTTTGAAAGCCACGTCCCAGCGTGGTCTGCAAAGCGGCTTGCAATTGCTCACGCAAGCCCGGCGGTTGTTTTGCATCATCAAGACAAAATACCCGGGCGCAACGGGTGCATTTGAAATGCCCATGCTGATGCTGTGCCGGATGGTCTTTGTTGCCCGCAGTCTCACTGCCAGTGCTGTATCTGTATACTCTGTCATCACCAGAAATTTTATGCGCCAGGCCGGCATCGGTCAGGCAATCCAATGCGCGGTATAAGGTCACCCTGTCCATTTCAGGCAAGGCATCCTGCACCTCCAGATGCGACAGGGCGCGCTGGCTGGACAAGAGTTCAGACAAGACATTCAGGCGCGCATCAGTCACGCGTACACCGGCTCCCGATAGCAGGATAGCGGCTGCTCCCTGATGATGGGCAGTTGTGGCCGGTTTGGCTCTGGTAGAGGGTGATTTCATGGTAAGTCCATCGTTTGCTGACAGGCATAAGAGCATCTGCACGCTGTCTTCTATATATGCACATTATGCCTGAAAAATGCAATTGAGTTGCAAAAGCATGCGATTCATGATTTGTGGGTTTGCTGAGAAAAAATCCTGCGTTTCACTTGCCTGTCATATTCACTTCTTATACTCCTGCCCGAACTTGCCCTTACTCATCGCAAGGTTTTAATCGCAAATTCAGGCGCGCAATTGGTGACCAGTAGTCTCCGGTTGGCTCATTTTGTCGCAATCAACTTTTGGAATTCGAATCATGTCAGATCAACCTCAAGCCGGTCGCCGTCAGGCACTTAAATTCCTCGCAGGCGCTCCTTTGCTGCCGCTGGGCGCATTTTCCACGGCCTCATTGCTGAGTGCATGCGGCGGTAGCTCCAGTGCAGCAGTTCCAGCAACGGTAACACCAGTCGCTGCGAATTTTATCGGTGCAGAATTTACAGCCATGCCTGCGCCATCACTGGCAAATGCTGCGGCAATGGCAACCACGACTGTGGGTTCGACATTGAGTGTCAACTTTAGCGATAGCAGTGCCCAATCTTACAAACTGGCTTATCAGCCGTTCTTTGTAACCGGCGATATGGTTTCCAATGGGAATGGCGGCACTATCCTGGCTGGCGGCTATGTTGATATCAATAACCAGCCGATTATCGACAAAACAGTGGTGGGCAAAGAACGTCAATTCTACTCAGATTCTCCTGATGGTACATCCTTGCTCTCTGTTGCCAACCCTACAGTAAGCGGCATCAAGGGCAAGGCTGTATTTGCGGTGGTGCAGTTTGAATACACTACTTGGGCACAAGACGAAAAAACCGATATGTACGGTAAGCTGCCATCCCCTATCGCCATATTGACCCTGGACCAGGATCAGGCCACAGGCAAGCTGAACCTGGTGAAATATCATAATGTTGATACTTCCAAAGTAAATGGCTTGTGGATCACTTGCGGTGCCAGCTTGTCGCCATGGGGCACGCATCTGTCTAGTGAAGAGTATGAACCGGATGCTTTCACGATTTCGACCAACACGCAATTCAAAGCCTATAGCACGAATTTGTTTGGCGATGAAAACAAGGCAAACCCTTATCACTATGGTCACCTGCCTGAAGTCACCGTCAATCCTGATGGCACTGGCAGTATCAAGAAACATTATTGCATGGGTCGTATTTCTCACGAACTGATTCAGGTAATGCCAGACAATCGCACTGCCTTGATGGGTGATGATGCAACCAACGGCGGTATCTTTATTTTTGTCGCAGACAAAGAGAAAGACCTGTCTTCCGGTTCTCTGTATGTTGCAAAAATTGGTGCTGGATTTTCCATTGATCCAACTGCAGTTGGTGCTTCACTGACATGGATCAAGATAGGCTCTGCTACCAGTGCAGAAATTGAAAATTTGGCCAATACCCTGAAGCCTGCCGACATCATGGATGTGGCAACCACCGATCCTAAAGATGCCAGCTTCACCAAGATTTTTTACAGTGGTAAGATGCAGTGGATCAAAATTAAACCTGGCATGGAAAAGGCGGCAGCTTTCCTGGAAACGCATCGCTATGCATCCATGGTTGGCGGTAGCATGGCATTGACCAAGCTGGAAGGTACTACGGTCAATGCAAAAGATAAAGTTGCTTACTCTGCCCTGCAAAACATGCAAGCCTCCATGGTACGTGGCAATGCTGCCTGGAATGAAGCGTATGGTGTTACCCTTGAAAAAGTAGTGATAGCGGGCGCCGTTCTGGCACACACCATGACAGGTGGACAGAAAGATACGGCTGGTGCAACCATCAATAGTGAATGGGTGCCAACCCAGACCAAAGCCTTGCTGGTTGGTGAAGATTATTTGGATGCAACTGGCAAGCTCGCGCCTGATACTCTGGGCAACACTGCCAATCCAGACAAAGTCGCGAACCCTGATAACCTGAAGTTTTCTGAAAAACTGCGTACCTTGTTTATCGGCGAAGACAGTAGTCAGCACGTGAATAATTTCTTGTGGGCGTATAACGTTGATACAAAGAAACTGTCACGCCTGGCATCCATGCCAGCAGGTGCAGAATCCACAGGTCTGTCTGTCGTTGACGATTTGAATGGCTGGACTTATATCACCAGCAATTTCCAGCACGCTGGCGACTGGTTGTCACCACTGCATAGTAATGTGCAGGCGACTTTAGATCCTTTGGTACGCGCTAATTACAAAAACCGCTTTGGTGCAGCAGTTGGTTATCTCACTGCAGACGCAACCAGTCTGAAGTTGGCAAAAGCCTGAGTAAGGAACTATAGCTAGTTGAAAAAGCAGCGATTTCGCTGCTTTTTTCTTTTCAGGCGCTAGATTGTAAGCAAATATCACTACCCACTTTCCAGAAATATCCTGTGCTACATTAACAAGCTATTGTGGAAAACGTCATTTCTCAGGAGCCCGGAATATCATGCACAAAACGCTGAAATCATCCCTGCTGGTCCTCTCCCTGCTTGCCAGTTCTATCGTGCTGGCAGCCGTCAATCCTGCTTATGAAAAAATCCTGACGACGGATGCACCCAATGCCAAGGACCATCCTTTGACAGGGCGTTACCAGAGTTCCAGCATCTTGTTGCAGACGCAAAAAGCCTATGATGAGATTTCCTTCCCGGCTGGCCCGGCGACTGAGCCTGATTACAGCAGTAATAAAAAATTCTCCAAACTGCAAAAGGCCGAAGGTACGCTGACCCGCACTGTGTATATGGTGCCCAAAGGGCGTTCGTCGCTGGAAGTGTTCCGCAATTTCACTGACAGTCTTGCCAGCAAAGGCTTCAAGCCAGCATTCCAGTGCGATAACGACAGCTGCGGCCCTTCGTTCAAAAGCCTGAAATACAACTGGAACGAAAAGCGTACTCATGTGCAGGGTGAGGGATATGACGTCAACCGCAACCGCTTTGTGCAGGCAGTGTTTGATGGTGCCAAGGACATCCGTTATGCCTTGCTGCAAAAAGGCACGGGAGCAGCGACAACTTATGTGGGTGTGTATGCCGCACTCAATTCTGGCGGCACCATGGGCGATATCACCGACAGCATGAATGACCACGTGTCTGTGCTGGTGGAAGTGCTGGAACCAAAAGCCATGGAACAGAATATTGTCACCGTCGATGCTGATGCCATCAGCAAGGAATTGGCAGCGAATGGTGCAGTCAGTTTTTATGGCCTGTATTTTGATACCGACAAAGCCATCATCAAACCAGAATCCAAACCCCAATTGGATCAAATGGCGAAATACCTGAAAGCCAATACTGCTGCTGTCTACATCGTTGGTCATACCGATACCCAGGGTGTGCTTGACTACAATATGACTTTGTCAGGCAAGCGTGCCCAGGCTGTGGTTGATGCACTCAAAGGCTATGGCATTGCCGATGCACGTCTGATCGCCAAAGGCGTAGGCCCACTGGCACCGCGTGCTTCCAATGCGGCTGAGGCAGGCCGCTCAAAGAACAGGCGTGTCGAGATGGTATTGCGCTAAGAACCTGCTTACGATCTTACTGCGCGTGCGTGATCGGGTCTCATGTGCTGCTCAAAATGCTCATGTACTAGGGTACATTCCGCTTTTTGCGCTGCTCTTCAACCCGCTGACGCACGCTCGCTACAGATCGTAAACAGGTTCTAAGTCTTTTGTATCTTATTTCTTGGCACGTGGATGCGTCTGGTCATAGACCTTGGCCAGATGCTGGAAATCCAGCGAGGTATACACCTGGGTTGCTGCGATAGAGCTGTGACCCAGCATTTCCTGCACAGCCCGCAAGTCGCCGGAAGATTGCAAGACGTGTGAGGCAAATGAATGCCGCAACATATGTGGATGCACATTCGCCGGTATATCCAGGCTTTGTGCATGCGCCTTGAGGCGTAGTTGTATCAGGCGAACAGAAATGCGGGTACCGCGTTCGGTTAAAAACAGCGGGTATGGGTCAGCCTTGACCAGGGTTGGTCGTATCGCCAGCCAGTCTTGCAGTGCAGCCAGCGCGGGTTTGCCTACCGGGACTATGCGTTGCTTACCGCCTTTACCGGTGACGCGGACTTCGCCTTCCTGCATATCGACCCAGCCAGCCGGACTGTAGCCGGACTCTGTAACAGCCGCCACATCCAGGCTGGCCAGTTCAGATACCCGCAAGCCACTCGAATATAAAAGTTCAAACATGGCACGGTTGGCGCGGGCGGTAGGCTGGTCACCGCCTTTATGGGCCACCAGGCGCACTGCATCATCTGCGCCCAGGGCTTTGGGCAAGGGCTTGCTTTTCTTGGGGGAGCGTACACCTTCGACCGGGTTGGCAGCCAGATTGCGTTCTTCTGTCAGCCAGCGATAGAAGCCACGCCAGCTGGACAATTTGCGGGCAATGCTGCGGGCATTTTGCCCACCTGCATGCATTTGGGCGGCGAAGCGGCGTATATGATGGGTAGTCAGGCGGGCCAGATCAGCTTGCCCAGCCTGGCCCGCGAGCTTGATGAGTTCGCGTAAATCCAGCAGATAACTGTCCAGCGTGTGCTGTGACAATTGCCTCTGACTGCGCAAGACTTCCAGATAGCTGGTGAGATACTGATCTTGCGTATTCATGTAGACTTAGCCTTAAGCTTATGCGGCAGAACAGGCTTAGATATCCACCAGGCAGCTCAGGGCAGCGCTACTGGTATCGGCAATCTTGCTCAGGAAGTCAGTTGCCATGTTCTTGGTATAGCGATCTGGATCGGGTGAACCCAGTACCAGCAAACCAAAAGTCGGCCCATTGCCAGACAGGCGCAAAGGCAGCATGGCCAATGATTCGACTGCCTGATCAGCTTCTATCCAGCCAGCAGCTTCAAAATCATGGTTCTTGCCGCAATAAGGCGTGGTCAGGCCTTTGGCAAACAACTGTGCATCGTCGCTGGTAGCACTGGCAAACCAGGTATGGGCATAATCTTCTGCCACACCCCACAAGCGCAGGGTGGCATGGGGCAGGTTGAAGATATCCTGCAAACCCTGGGTCAGCACATGGGGCAGGTCGACATCATTGCGGGCCAGCAGCAGGGCGCGCGTCCAGGTCTGAAACTTTTGGCTGATGTCATGGTTTTCTTCCGCGATGCGCAGTAAATCTGCCATGCGCAATTCCAGGCCGCGATATTTTTCGCGGACGACTTCCATCTGTCTTTCTTGCAAGGAGATGGCGCGTCCCATGACGGGACTGGTCAGTTTGATGGAACCCAGCAACTCTGCATGTTCTTCAAAAAAATGCGGATGCTGTATCAGGTAGGTGGCGATATCGGTGGAATTCATTATGTTTCTATTAAATTAATTTCGCCTTCAAAGACGGTCACTGCCGGACCGCTGAGGAATACTGGCTGGCCTTCGCCATCCCAGGCGATGGAGAGTTCACCACCGCGCATGCTGACACGGACCGGGCTATCCAGCAAGCCCCGGCGTATGCCAGTGACGGCGGCAGCACAGGCACCGGTACCGCAAGCCAGGGTTTCACCGGCACCACGTTCAAATACACGCAGGCGTACATGTTGACGGCCCAAAACTTCCATGAAACCAGCATTCACCCGGCGCGGGAAACGGGGGTGATGCTCTATCAGCGGGCCATCAACAGCCACCGGGAAGTCATCCACCGAATTCACGATCTGCACCGCATGTGGATTACCCATGGAAACGGCAGATACCCAGACCTGCTTGCCATTGATTTCCAGCGGCCACAAATGATCATCGCCTTGCTGCATGGCGGTCAGATCATCAGCCTGAAACGGCACCTGGGCTGCTTCCAGTACCGGCGCACCCATATTGACGGTGATATTGCCGTCTTCACCCATGCGTGGTTCTATGACGCCGGACATGGTTTGCACCCGTATGCTGGATTTGCTGGTCAGGCCTTTTTCTATGACAAACTGCACAAAAGCGCGTGAGCCATTGCCACATTGTTCAACTTCGCCACCATCGGCGTTATAGATGCGGTAGCGGAAGTCTACATCCTGGTTCTCAGGGCGTTCTACCACCAGTATCTGGTCTGCACCTATGCCAAAACGGCGGTCAGCAATCTGCCGCCACTGCGCAGGGGTGAAATTGATGTGCTGGTTAATCGCATCGATAACGACAAAATCATTACCCGCACCATGCATTTTGGTGAATTTGAGTTTCATGGTGTGATTATAGCCTCAGACGGCACGCGCAACATGCTTCTGCGTCTTTAAGACTTACTAGGAATTGCGCAAAATTGTCCCAACAAGGCCTTGCTGGGAAAATCGCCCTTGCAAGGGCGATTCGTTTCGTCGGCAGGCCGCATGCTGCCTGAAACCCTGACTACACCGCAGCTGGGGCGGTTTTGCGTAAGTCCTGCTCACTCTACCTGATACACGCCACAACCCAGTACCAGATTGTCCTCCATCGCTTCTATATAAGAGGTTTTTGCCTCAGTCTTTTTCGAGACCGGGTTGACGATGGTGTAATTGACCCAGCCGCCAGATTCTGGCAATGCAAAAGCATCCCGCACCAGCTTGCGGCCATCCAGTCCATCGACATGAAACAGGTTGACCTTGAGTTTGGCTGCATTGCCGGCAAAAGCCAGATATTGGCCATTGCGGTCAAAGGCAAACACATACATATCGCGGTCAGCATACAGTTTATCGGCATTGGCTGTGATGATTTGCAAGGCTGGCCTGCCCCTGGATTGATAAACAGCCACGGCTTTCTTGACCAGGGCATACGCCTCATCTGCGGTACCCTGTAATAATTTGAAGGCAGAGGCAGCTCTGGTCAATGCATGTGCCTTGTCTTCCAGGCTGATGGAAGCATGTTTGGCCTGCTCTGCCATTTGTGCATTGCTTTGCGTGATGCCATCCAGATGGCGCAAGGCTTCTGAAATTTGCGACAGGCCATTGCTTTGTTCACTGGAAGCGACAGAAATGGCATTGATGTTATTTGCCAGGTCACGGATGCCAGCGACGATTTCTGTCAGGGTCTGGTTGACATTGCTGATCTGATTGACGCCCTGATCCACCCTGTGTACAGAATCATCAATCAGGCGTCTGATCTGGCGCGCTGAGTCGGCACTGCGTTGTGCCAGACTGCGCACTTCACTGGCGACAACGGCAAAACCACGACCATGCTCACCGGCACGAGAAGCTTCCACCGCAGCATTCAGGGCCAGGATATCGGTCTGGAAAGAAATGCCATCGATGAGGCTTACGATTTCCTGCACCTTGCGGGCGCTCTGGTGTATGCCATTCATGGAGTCAACGGCGGCGCGCATGTCATCACCGGTTGATTCTGTGATCAGGCGCAAATTCGCTGCCAGATTATCGACCGCCCTTGCACTTTCTGCATTTTTTTTCACGGTATCAGCCAGGTCATCGACACTGGCCGATGTTTCTTCCAGGCTGGATGCCTGTTGCTCAGTCCTGACAGTCAGATCATTGATATTGGTCGCCAGACCCTCACCCAGTTGCGCCACCATGCTGGCATTGCTGCGTACATTCGCCACCAGTTTGGATAAATTGCCGTTCATGGCTTCCAGCAAATTGCCAGTTTTTGCCAGTTCATCCTTGCCGGTGATACGTATATGGTTGGTCAGGTCGCCAGCGGCAACAGAATGGGCAGCGCGCCCGACCTGGTTGAGGGCGGACATGAAGCCACGGTAAAACCCCAGTGCCAGATAACAACTGAGGATGACGATAAGGCCTATACCCAGGCTCAGCAGGTTTTGATACAGATCCATCTGGCTGCTTCTGTCTTTTAATATCTCAGCCAGTTTGCCCAGCATCTGGGTTTGCAAGGCCAGGGTTTTTTCTATGGCTTGCGTGCCTTGCGCAAAATAGGCATTAGCGTCGCCGCTGATGCTTTCTGCCAACAGGTTTTTTCTGGCCAGTGCAGCAAAGACCTGTGATGCCTCGAAAGCTACCTGCTCTGCCGTGTTCACGTTCAAACCGGCGCGCTTCATCGCTTCATCCAGATCGGTGACACCAATCATGGACGCCTGCAAGGCGTCCAGCCGGGAGACTATGCCTGCTTTTTCAGGGAATTCCATTGCCCCGGTTTTGATATAGCTGGCTCCCAGCCCACGTAACAGCGCCAGATGCTCTATCCAGGCTGGCATTTTACGTATGGAAATATCCAGCAAAAGAAAGTTGGCGCTTTGGGTATCTGTCAGCAAGCCAGTTTTTTCACTAAGCAGGGCAGACAATTGCAGGCATTGTCTGATCAGGCGGCTGTGCTGGGCTACATTGTCTTTGACATTGGCCGCGATTTGGCCTGCGACCAGTTGTTGCAGTTCATCAGCACTGGCTTTCCATGAGCCTTGCAAAGCCAGGTCAGTATTACTCTGCAAGAACTGGTCAAGCTGGCTCAGGCTGTTTTTTAATTCAGTTCTGGTTTTTGCCAAATCCTCATCCAGATTTTCACCAGAAAGTTTGAGGTTGACCTGGCCGCGATGTTTTTGTGTCTGGATGATCACTTTCATGATCAGGCCATTCGCGTCCACACCCGCCAGACCGGCATGGGCATTGATGGCGTCAGTTCGTATGTGGTTCAGGGTAAGGCTGGCAAAAAACAACAGGGGGAGTAGCAAAATAAGAAATATGCCCAGTAGTTTGGTGCGCAAACTGAGTTTGCTCATCAAAAATGTGCAGGGATACATAATCTTATCGACCAGCGTTGCTTTGTTCCCGGACATGATTTTCCTTGTCTCTATGCGGACTGACGCAAACCACCTTGATTACGAGTCCTGTTTATTATTTGAGCCTGCTTATTTGAGCCTACTTCTGTAAGTCTGCTTATACGTCGCTGCTTAAATCTATTCTCCCAGATTCCCGTCCTTGATACGATAGAAATTAAATGTAAAAAAAGCAAATTTATGATTGAATGTAGGTTGACCAGTACACTTTTCAAAAGTGTCAGTCGTACTGTACTGGTCTTTTTGTGTTCCACTGTCCATTGGGTTGGGCAGTACAGCATGTTAATGTGCGATCCATATCATAGTAGCTTGAACTTGCTCATCCCTTACAAAGTCAAGCTACACAGGAACTCATTTCACAAATAGGAGTAAGCGCGAACAAGACGATTTGGGGGGCAGTGCAAGGCCTAAGGTGTGTACCCTGTGCAGCTAAGGCTACTGCCTTAACAAGCGCGAGGTGGCGCACAACACGCTGCAATGCGCCCAAATCGTCAGTTCCCGAAGGGTTTGCCTCATAACGCACGCTGGACTGCAAGGTGTGAACAATTCGACTGGTTGTCAATAGTGCCACTATTGACTGCCTCGTCCATAGTTTTACCATTGGCCAGCCCACGTCATGCGGCAAACGCATCTCGCCCCTATTTATGAAATGAGTTCTAATAAAGTATATGATTCACTCACAAGGTGATTCTGTTTTGTTGCGCACACCATTGCCAAACGATAAAAAAGCACGGAGACCCCATGAGCGCACCCCTCAAGGCCGAGCAGCATGCGCTGATCGACAATAACATTTCCCTCGACGACAAATTCACGCTGGAGCGCGGTCGCGCTTTCATGACCGGCACCCAGGCCCTGATACGCCTGATGATGTTGCAGCGTCAGGCCGATGAAAAAGCTGGCCTCAATACGGCTGGTTATATCAGCGGTTATCGCGGCTCACCCCTGGGCAATGTGGATCTGACTGCTGCCAAGGCGAAAAAGCATCTGGCCAAGCATCATGTGAAATTTCATCCAGGCGTGAATGAAGACCTGGCCGCTACGTCTGTCTGGGGTACGCAGCAGGTGAATATGTTCCCTGGTGCGAAGTATGATGGCGTGTTTGCCATGTGGTACGGCAAAGGCCCGGGTGTCGATCGTTGTGGCGACGTGTTCAAGCATGCGAACCTGGCGGGTACATCAAAACATGGCGGTGTACTGGTAGTGGCGGGTGATGACCATGCCGCCAAGTCTTCTACTGCTGCGCATCAGAGTGAACATATCCTTAAAGCCTGTGGTATCCCGGTCTTGTATCCATCTACTGTGCAAGAATATCTGGACTACGGCCTGCACGGCATCGCCATGTCGCGTTATACCGGCCTGTGGGTGTCGATGAAATGCGTGACTGACATCGTCGAATCCGGTGCCGTTGTCGATATCGACCCTGACCGTGTAAAACCGATTATTCCTGAGGACTTTGTCTTGCCTGCCGATGGTGTCAACATCCGCACACCAGACCCGGTGCTGGCGCAAGAAATCCGCATGAATAACTACAAATGGTATGCGGCGCTGGCCTATGCGCGTGCCAACAAGCTCAATAAAATTATCTGGGATAGCCCACATGCCAAGATAGGTATCATCACTGCCGGTAAATCTTATCTTGATACCCGTCAGGCACTGGCCGATCTGGGCATCGACGAGCAAGTCGCCAAGGACATAGGCATACGCCTGTACAAGATAGGCCTGACCTGGCCATTGGAATCTGAAGGTGTGCGTGAATTTGCCACCGGCCTGGAAGAAATCCTGGTGGTTGAAGAAAAACGCCAGATCCTTGAATACGCCCTGAAAGAAGAGCTGTACAACTGGGAAGACAAAGTCCGCCCGCGCGTGGTTGGTAAGTTCGATGACAGTGGTGAATGGAGTAATCTGCATGGCTCTGGCCATGGCGAATGGCTGCTGCCCGCGACTTATGAATTGAACCCGGCACAGATTGCCCGTGCGATTGCTTCGCGCATCAGCCGCTATTTTGCTGGTCATCCAGTAGCGCAGCGTGTGAAAGAACGTGTGGCCTATCTGGAAGCCAAGGAATCCGTGCTGAATGTGATCTCCAAGCCTGATCCCAACAAAGACCGCGTGCCGCATTTCTGTTCCGGTTGTCCGCATAATACCTCCACCAAAGTACCGGAAGGAAGCCGTGCCCTGGCAGGTATCGGTTGCCATTACATGGTCACCTGGATGGACCGCGAAACTTCCACCTTCACGCACATGGGTGCAGAAGGCGTGACCTGGGTAGGCCAGGCACCGTTCACGACCGAGAACCACGTGTTCTGTAATCTGGGTGACGGTACTTACTATCACTCTGGCTTGCTGGCGATACGTGCTGCGGTATCAGGTGAAGTCAATATCACTTATAAAATCCTGTTCAATGACGCGGTTGCCATGACCGGTGGCCAGGAATTTGATGGCCCACTGGACCCTGGAATGATCTCGCGCCAGATCGCTGCTGAAGGAGTAGGTCCTATCATCGTGGTTACTGACGAACCAGAAAAATATGGCCCGAATTATCCATGGGCGGCTGGCGTCACCGTGCGTCACCGTAGTGAGCTTGATGCCGTGCAACGCGAACTGCGCGTGGCCAAAGGCGTCTCTGCCATGATTTATGACCAGACCTGTGCTTCTGAAAAACGCCGCCGCAGGAAAAAAATCGACAAGGATGGCAAACCAGGCTTCCCTGACCCTGCGAAACGTGCAGTCATCAATGAAGCAGTCTGTGAAGGCTGTGGCGATTGCTCAGTGCAATCCAACTGCCTGTCGGTAGAACCGCTGGAAACCGAATTCGGTCGCAAGCGCCAGATCAACCAGTCTTCCTGCAACAAGGATTTTTCTTGCGTTACTGGTTTCTGTCCCAGCTTTGTCACTGTCGAAGGTGGCAAGCTGAAGAAACCGGCAAAGACCAAGATAGAGCCAGGCAATGCACTCGACGTGAATGCCTTGCCTTACCCAGCCCTGCCAGATACCAAAACACCTTTCGGTGTACTGGTTACCGGTGTAGGTGGTACTGGCGTCATCACCATCGGTCAGATCATGGCCATGGCTGCGCATTTGCAGGGCAAAGCCTGTTCCGTGCTGGACATGACCGGCCTGGCGCAAAAAGGTGGCGCGGTGATGTCACATGTGCGCCTGGCTGACCATGCCGATGACATACAGTCAACCCGGGTAGGCACAGGCATGGCCGATCTGGTCATAGGCTGTGATCTGATCGTGACGGCAGGCAAGGATGCGCTGTCACGCATGGGCGAAGGCCGTACTCATGCAGCCATCAATGCCAATGGTTCGCCGACCTCCACTTTCATCAAGAACCCGAACTGGCAATTCCCGGCTGAATCGGCAGAGAATGATATCCGCAAGGCTTGCGGTGCTGACCGGGTTGATTTGATAGACGCCGCATCGATAGCCACGGCCTTAATGGGTGACAATATCGCCACGAATATGTTCATCCTTGGTTATTCCTGGCAAAAAGGCTGGGTGCCACTGGAAGAAGTCGCACTGATGCGCGCTATTGAACTCAATGGTGTATCGATAGACTTCAACAAGCAGGCTTTCAACTGGGGCCGTCTGGCTGCGCATGATCTGGCAGCAGTACAGCGCCTGGTGACACCGGCCCAAGTCATAGAACTGAAACGTGCACCGACACTGGAAGACACCATCAACAAGCGCGTGACTTTCCTGACAGATTACCAGGATGCCGCTTACGCCAGCCAGTACAGCGAATTTGTTGCGCAAGTCAAGGCGGCAGAAAGCAAGCTCGTCGATGGTAACAAGCCTTTGCGCCTGACAGAAGCAGTAGCGAAATACCTGTTCAAGCTCATGGCTTACAAAGACGAATATGAAGTCGCGCGTTTGTACACTGACGGCAAGTTCCAGAAAAAAATTGCCGATATGTTTGAGGGTGACTACGCCATCAACTTCCACCTGGCACCACCTTTGCTGGCCAAGCGTGATGACAAAGGCCACCTGATCAAGCAACAGTTTGGCCCATGGATGATGAAAGCTTTTGGCGTACTGGCCAAGTTCAAGTCCCTGCGCGGCGGCACTTTCGATATCTTTGGTTACACCGAAGAACGCAAGATGGAACGCGCCTTGCCAGTCGAGTACAAGCAAACCCTGAACACTTTACTGCCTTTGCTGAATGCAGATAATTTGTCCAAGGCGGTGGCGATAGCCAGCATCCCTGAAGACATACGCGGTTATGGTCATGTCAAGGAGAGGCATTTCAAGGCTGCCAAGGCGAAGGAAGCAACACTGATTACTGAGTTCAATACGGCACAATCTGCGCAAAAAGCTGCTTAAAGTTGAGCGTTGCATGAAGACAAAACAGGTCGCCTGCGGGCGGCCTGTTTTATTTGCTACGGTGATCAGGTTTTCTGTTTGAACTTTCTTTCTACATCGTCCAGATAAGTCCGCATGGTTTTTTCATGCGAAAACACATAAGTGGCGAAGAAGCGCATCAATGGATTGGGCACACTGCCAGCTTCCGTGATGCGCAACTGGCTATGGCCATTCTTGTCGCTGAACTCAAATGTCCAGGTGCCGGAAAACGGCAGGTTGGGGTCATCGATTTTCGAAACGATCAACTGATTGATTTTGTCTTCAATAATCCGGTAAGGGATTTTGCCGTGACCGGATTCTTCTATATAGCGCAGTTCCCCGTCTTTTTGCATGGATTTGATATCCGTGCGCCAGCCTGGATATGCTTCGTAATCGCGCACCAGTTGATACAGTGCGCTTACTGGAACCGGGTAATCCTGACTCAGGCTCAGCTCGTGGTCTTTTGGGGCCAGCATGCCCATGGTGAATACGATCGCTGCGATCACGAATATGACAGCGGCTGCAATCATTGCAAACTTCATTCTGTGTCCTCTCTTTTCATTGTTAATCTGAAACAGGCTAATGCCAGCAATTCCAGCCCGGCAATAGCCTTTTCCATTTCTGTTGCAGTCATTTCAGCCAATACTGCCGCCAGCTTGTCTGCTTCCAGTACTGAACTTTTACTCATCACATCTATGCCTTTTTCTGTCAGCCGCAACAGATGGGCGCGCTTGTCTGTCGCCACTTCTATTTCCAGCAAGCCCTGGCCCAGCAGGTATTTGATTGCTTCCGACATGGTTGACTTGGTGATACCCAGATGCCTGGCCAGTTGCGCCTGGGTCATGGCGTCCGTCGAATTCAAATGCGCCAGTATCGTTGCATCACGTTGCGAGATTGCCAGCCCGCTTGCTGTCGTCGGCTGGTGATCAGCATGACAAGCATGGTAGATGCGCGGGTACGCTGACTGTATACGGTAGATGAATTCGGTTTTTTCCATGGTCAACAAGTCCCAGTCTAGTTAACAAAATACAGGTTCGTCAAAACGAACCATTTCAAGAGTATATGAGTGTGCTGGCATCAGCATATTTCATCTTGCCTTACAATTGCGGTTTACTGGATTCTCTGGGCATACATCATGCAAGCACGTTCTTTCATCGCTACCGCTGCCACCCTCATGTTTATAGGAGTAGCTGCTGGTGCCTTCGGCGCGCATGGGTTAAAACAAATACTGAGTGCCGATATGTTGGCGATATGGCAAACGGCGGTGACTTACCAGATGGTGCATGGCCTGGGCATGCTGGCGCTGGGTATCATGTTGCAACAACAGGATAATCCCTTGCTGCGCAAGGCGGCGTGGGCCATGTTGGCAGGGGTCATCATTTTCAGTGGCAGTCTGTATGCGCTGGCGCTAACAGGCGTGCGCATACTGGGTGCGATTACACCTATAGGTGGCGTGGCATTTTTGGCTGGTTGGGCGATGCTGGCATGGGCGGCAATCCGCCGTTAAGCCATAGTTGCTGAATCTGACCAATTGATCTGTTCAAACAGGGCTTGCAGTTTCGCCGTGCGCGCCGGATTGATCATACGCATGTAAGCCAGCTTGCCTGCCAGATGAGCGCGAAAGTCGGCATGTCCTGCGCGGTTTTGTGATGCAGGATTACTGCGCAGGCAGTTAGTCAGAATCGCTTTCAGGGTATCGTAATCAGCTCGCTTGATATTGCAGTGGCTGTTCACAATAATACCCGTTACTTGCTGCCTGGTCGCTGCCCGCATGACGCGGGTCTTTTTGTAATTCAATACAAAACCTTCTTCTATCGCGATGGCCGCCACCTGCGGGATGAAGCGTTGCAGGCTTTGCTCAAATTGCTCATCACCAGAAAACGTCAGGTCATCTGCATAGCGGCTATAGCTGGCTCGCATATTGCCAGCCAGGGCTTGCAGGCGCATATCGAGGCGGTAAGCGCAAAGATTGGCGAGGGCAGGGGAGGTAGGTGCACCTTGCGGCAGATGCGGGCTGCGCAATAGATGTCCGGCACTGACTGAAGCTAGCGGCTTACTGGTTTTGTCCTTGACGATAGCGGTGGGTGCGCGGTTGCTGCATAGCCTTGCCAGCGTACCTGCAACTTTTTCCGGATACCCCAATTTGGCAAACAGGGCATGCAGGCGCGAGCCTGGGATGCTCGTAAAAAAATCTTTTAAATCCAGCCTCACTACGACACGCTTTCCCGTGTGTTGTGCCGCATGGCTGAGGCTGGAACGGCCATGTTGGAATGCCTGCGCGGCTGTATGCGGCGGCACCCGGTTCAATATCTGTTGCAGGATTTTCCCTTGTATATTGCGCAGACGTGACTTGGGTATTTCCAGCAAACGCCAGCCGCCAGAGGCTTTTTCCAGCCAGCAGTAATGGTAGTGTTCAAGTTGTGGCGCTGCATGCGGATCTTGCCGCCATTGATCGGCAAACCAGGCTAGTTCACTGACAGTCAGGTTCAGGTGTCTTGCCAGATCTGCTGAGTTGTTAAATTCAGGCAAAGCCAGGGCTTGCAGCCATGCCGGCTTTTCTGGTGCGATGGCTGGCTGCAGGCAATACTGTTTGATTTTCGGTTTGTCTTGACCACGCCATGCATCGTCATAGCCATGATCATCCTGTATCAATGCAGCCATTTCATGGCGGCTGTAATGATAAAAGTGCGGGCCAGCATGCCGGTAAATTTTTTGGCACAACGATGGTATCCATGGCCACTTTTTACCCAACACCCAGCTCATGTTTTTCATCAGGGAGATATGGCTAAGCTCACCTGCCAGCAAGGCATCGGCGATGGCTAAGGCGACCTGCTTGGGAGTATCCATGCGTTTAGGTAGTGAAGGGACGGCGGAGAGCCTGCAACCAGTCTCGTGTAGTGTGAGCCAATCTGCATGGAATGCAGGGCGGCTCACGCGATGAAATACCAGGTAAATTTATCCCGCGGGGTAACCCCGCAGAGGCACTATGGACTTGCGTCTGAGCGCCAGCTTGCAGGGTCCGCCGCAATGCGAAGATAGAGTATACAATCGCACCTGTCAATCCCAATCCTGCGAATTGCAGGCTGCAAATATTACTCGCTATATTTCTCTACTGCCCTTTGATAAGCAGGACGTGCCGCTACCATGTCGACAAAGCGTGTCAGGTTAGGAAAGGCCTCACGACCCGCCCCGCGCACGGCTGATTGTACGGCGAAAGACAATTGTATGTCCGCGCCCGTCAGGCTGTCGCCAACAAAATAATCACGGCCTTCCAGTTCCAGGTTCAGGTAGCTGAAATGGTTTGCCACTTCGCTGCTGATACGTGGGTGCAGCGGTGCACCGGCGTCACCCAGGCGGCCTACATACAGCTTCAGCAGCAGTGGCAACATGGCTGAACCCTCGGCATAGTGCAGGAACTGTACATAGCGGTTGTAGTCCGTCGTGCCGACGGCAGGAGCCAGGCGGCCATTGCCATAGGTGCGTATCAGGTAATCGATGATGGCGCCAGATTCAATCAGGGTCTGGTCTTTATCACGCACGACCGGGGCTTTACCCAGCGGGTGGATTTTTTGCAGTTCTGGCGGTGCCAGGCGGGTCTTGGGGTCACGGTCATACGAAATGACGGTGTAATCGAGTCCCAGTTCTTCGAGCAACCAGGTAATGCGGCGTGAGCGTGATTCTTTTAAGTGGTGGACTTCTATCATGGGAGCCTCGCAGTATGGGAAATTGGGAAAACTCATTATGCCCAGTTTTTACAAAGCCTGCGCCTGCACTCTTTAATTAGCTAGAGTGCTTGCTCTAGACTTTCTTCAAGGAATCGCCTCCAGCGTCACATCCCTGACATACGACCACCCTACTATCTCTCATTTTCCAGGGGAGTAGCCAGATGCAAAACGATCAGAAGAAAAATTCAAAAGCACCAGCAAATATCGCCAGACGCGGCTTTGTCATCAAGATGTCTTCCGTTGCTGCCGTCATGGCATCTGGCGGTGTGCTGACTGCCTGTGGTGGTTCTTCCACAGCATTGAATGGCGAGATGGCAGCCTTTAATTATGGCGTTGCCAGTGGCGACCCCCTGGCTGACCGCGTCATCTTGTGGACTCATGCCAAGATATCGACAGATGCCAGCGTAGACCTTACCTGGCAAATGGCGGCCGATGCGAGTTTCTCCAGCGTGCTGTTTTCTGGCAAAGTGACAGCAAGCTCTGGCACTGGCTTTACCGCCAAGGTTGATGCCACGGGCCTGGCTGCCAATACTGAATACTACTATCGTTTCGTGGCACCGAATAATAGCGTCTCCCCTGTTGGCCGTACCCGCACCCTGCCAGTAGGCAATGTGGACCAGGTCAAGCTGGCAGTGTTCTCTTGCAGTGATTATCCTGCTGGTTATTTCAATGCCTATGACAGCGCAATCTCTTCCGGTGCGCAATTCGCCCTGCATCTGGGTGACTATATTTATGAATATAAAGACGGCGTCTATCCACCAGCAGCCTCACAAGTCGCAGGCCGTATTTCTGCACCTGCCAGCGAGATTGTCACAGTAGCTGATTACCGCGCGCGCCATGCCCTGCACAAGGCTGATCCTTACCTCAAAGCCCTGCATGCACGCATGCCCATGATCACTATCTGGGACGATCATGAATTTGCCAACAATGCCTGGATGGATAGCGCAGAGAATCATAATCCAGCGACGCAGGGCACATGGGCTGCACGCAAGGCGGCGGCCAGCCAGGTCTATCATGAATGGATGCCGATACGCTCGCCAGATACTGCCAATCTGCTGAAAATCTACCGTTCTTTTGACTTTGGCAATCTGCTGTCCCTGCACATGCTTGATACCCGCATGATAGGCCGTGAACAGGCACCAGACCGCATGCTGGATGCGCAAGGCCGTGATGTGGCTGACCCCAAGTTCTTGCCCTACGCCTTCAACAAGAACAAGCAATTACTGGGCACTACCCAGCAAGCCTGGCTGGATACGCAAATGACGTCGTCCAAAGCGACCTGGCAGGTACTGGGTAACCAGACTGTCATGGGGCGCGTGCAATTGCCTGCGTCGGTGTTGCAAACAAATTTGAGCGCCGAATCGGTGACTGCCTATCTGACTGCCAAAGCGACCCCGGCAGCAGCACAAACACAGGTGCAAAAAGATTTGCTGGACCCGCTGAAGAATCCCAGGATTTCCTATACCTTCGATAACTGGGAAGGTTATCCCAACGCCCGTGATACTGTCTTCAATTCAGCAGCGAAATTGAAAACAGCAGGCAAGAAGTTCCTGGTCTTGTCCGGTGACAGTCATAATGCCTGGTTCAATAAACTGACGCTGACTGATGGCACCCAAGTAGGTGCAGAGTTCGCAGGCATGTCGGTGACTTCATCCGGCTTTGAAGGCGTGTTCCTGCCAACCGTTGTGCCCCCTGCAACTTTGGCAGGCACCATCAAGGCGCTGGTGGATGACATCACGTACATCGACACTTACCGTCGTGGCTATATGCTGATCACCGTCACGCCTACCCAGGCCAAGGGTGAGTATGTGTATGTCAGTACCGTCACCAGTTCCAGCTATACCACCAGTGTGGATACTTTTACTTACGCTGGTTAAGCAAGGCTGAGCAGGAATAAGGGAAGTCAACAGCATTGCTGGCTTCCCTATTACTTTCAAACCTTGTACTCCATCGCCAGTACCTCTTCATTTGAATCAGTCTCGACAGCCACAAATCCCAGTTGGCGATACAAATGCAACGCCCCTTCATTATCACGGTACACCCGCAAACTGAGCACAAGTGAGCCAGTCTCCGCTATGGCATATCTCATCAATTGCTCACACAATAGCCTGCCATAACCCAAACCGCGTGCTGCTGGCGAAACGATGATACGGCCCAGGTGCGTGCGGCGCTGGTCCCGTTGCCAGAATTGGGCAAATCCGATCACATGCTTGTTTACGTCAACCAGAACCAGGTCTTGCGCCTGTGGCTTTGCCAGCAAGGCTGGCAAGTCAGCGCTGGAAAATGGATAGGGCAACTGCGGGCCTGCCCAGCGGGCACAGGTCTGTACATTGTTTATCCAGGTGGCGATGACTGAATAATCATCCGGGAGGGCGCTGCGTAAAAGTGGCGACATGTTCATAGAGGATTGGGGGTATGCTTTTTTTAAAAAACAGCTACGGTCAAGTAAACGGTATTTATTTTACAATTTAACCGTAGACGAAGTGCAATGAGATAAAGATAATCCGCACGTGGTTTGTATAGATTCTACTTGTCCAGAGCCAGGCATTCGCCTGGCAGGTCATGATAAATGTCTTGATAAACGCCTTGATTAACTACTTGAAAATCATCCATGTCAAACGCGCTTGCTGGTAATAACGGACAAATCAATCCGGCTCGTTTTCAAAAACTGAAAACATTGGGACACTGGGCGCTGAGAATCTTCCTGGCTATCCTATTGATTATTTTATTGCTAGTGGCGGCACTTGCCGTCATCAACTGGAGAGACGAAGCCTTGAATCCAGAAGCGCAAGCTTTTCTGCATGACCAGCAATACCATGTGCCCGATGCGCAGAATGGTTTTTATATCATGGAGGCAATGAATGCTCCCCTGGGTAGCGATCTGCTAAAAACTGGTGTAGAGAGTATCAAGGCTGAACAGGCCTTATACCAAAAAGATAAAGTTGCTTATGAAAGCCAACCCCATCCCGAGCTCAAGGGAGAATATATAAAGTTTAGCTGGAACAATAATCGTTGCAAGAAAACCATACAAAACTGTGTGAAGCTGGATTTGGAGAAACGCGCCGAACTCACTACGCAAATAGCCAATAATCTGGTACTGGCCGAGCGCTATGCATTGATGCGAAAAATGGGCGATTATGAAGAGCATCTGATACCGTCTTTCAACGCAAGGTTCCCAGCCTACAACGGCTTAAGCCATGCAATAGACTTGCTGTTGACGCAGGCAAGTTTCGATATCGCAGATGGCAAACTGGATACCGGTTTGCAACTGCTGGAAAGCAATGACTCTTATCTCCGGGTCATTCTGAAAAACAGTTCCAGCCTGATTTCTAAAATGGTGTTTCAGGTTGCGATACGCAAGCAGGCGCGTACCGTCAGTGAACTGATGGTGGCATATCCGGCGCTGCTGGAACAATATGCTGAGCGCATCACTAGCCTGGTGCGACCCATGATTGAGGAAGAGAAGAGTCTCGAGCGCCCGTACTTGTATGAGGCTAGAGTGCAGGTGAATTTTTCTCAGCATTTGCGTGCCAGCCTGGCGTTGACGAAAGACAAATCAGATAATCCTCCTTGGCCTTTGAATTTGCCTGGTGAACTCACTTTCCAGCCCAATGCGACATCCAATATGGTCGCCAGGAACTGGTCATTGATCATCGCTGCGGCAAAAAATCCATCGTCTGATGCGAGCGACACGAAAAATCGTTTAGTCAGCTTGAATCAAGAGTTAAGTGGTAGCGGCATTACTTACTACCTCAATCATGCCTATAATCCTGCAGGAAAAATGCTGATGCAAATAGGTGTGCCAGATTATGCTGGAACCTATATTGATAGAAGCAGGGATACCGACGCCTATCTGCGCCTGGTCAGTTTGCAAGCCGATATCTTGCGGAAAAAAATTCCGGATGCCGACATACCCGCTTACCTTGCGAGTGCACCGCCTGCATTGCGTAACCCTTATGATGGCTCTGCCATGGCATGGGACGGCAAAGCCGGACAATTGAAATTTACTGGTCATGAAAATGCCAGTAGTAATCTGGACGGGGGCAAGTTGAATATCGTCGTTCTGCGTTAGAGTTCTCTACTGGATGCGGAGCGCATCTTCAGTAATTCATCGTAAGGGATGTTGGTTTACAATGCCTCTCGTCCCTTATAGATGAAATGTTTACGTATGTGTTTTGACTCAAGCTATCCACTACTCAGCTTGCTTGAATTTTCATGTCAAGCTTAGTTGTCGCAATTGTCTTGTTCGCCGCCTTTCTGCATGCCGCCTGGAATGCGGCGATCAAGGTTGGTGCCAACAAATACTTTAATACGGTATTGGTGACTTCTGGCGCCGGTCTGGTTTGTGCATTGGTTTTACCTTTTGTTCGTCAGCCAGCATTTGAAAGCTGGGTGTTCATGCTGGCTTCAGTCGCTTTGCAGGTAGTGTATTTCTATTTGCTGGCTGCAGCCTACCGGCATGGCGACATGAGCCAGGCTTACCCCATCATGCGCGGTACGGCACCATTGCTGGTGGCGCTGGTCAGTGGCAGTGTGATTGGTGAGGCTGTGCCAGCCTTACGTTGGCTGGGTCTGGGCATGCTGGTGCTAGGCATAATCGGTTTAAGTCTGGCCGGGCAAACGAAAACTGAGGACAGATCCCAGGCTTTATCCAGTCGTGGTTTTGCCTTGCTGAATGCCTGTTTCATCGCAGCCTATACCGTGGTGGATGGTATAGGTGTACGCAAGTCAGGTGCGCCTGCTGCCTACACCATGTGGATTTTTTTACTGACCGCGCTGGTGTTGTTGGCTGTGATCATGCTCAGGGACAGGCAGGCGTTTTTTACCTACATCAAAGGTAAATATTTGCTGGGTATCGCGGGTGGTGCGGGATCTGTCGCCTCTTATGGCCTGGCATTATGGGCAATGACGCTGGCACCGGTAGCCGCAGTTGCAGCCTTGCGTGAAACGTCGATCTTGTTTGCTACCGGGATTGCAGTCTGGATTTTGCATGAAAAAATCTCGGCCCGGCGGCTGGCTGCTATTTTGATAGCGGTAGCAGGTGCCGTCGTCATCCGCTATACCTGACAGACCTACTCTTTGATGGCCTCAACACTGAATGATAAAGTCACTTCATCGCTGACAAAGGGCACATAGCGGCCTACCCCATAATCGCTACGCAGGATTTTGGTATTGCCATTCGCACCGCAGGCGCGCTTCAGATACAGGATCATGAAACGGCATTCAAACTGGGTGATATCGACTGTTACCTTACGTGTGACATCCTTGATCGTCAAATCGCCTTCCACTTGCGCCAGCCTGTCTTCATTGAAGATCATCCTGTTTGATTGAAAAGATATCTTGGGATATTTTTCTACATTGAAAAAATTTTCCGAACGCAAGATCTTGTTGAAGGTATCTGAACCGGTATTGATGGAGTCGGCCTCAATGGCAATCTGCAAACTGCCAGTTTTGTTATCCATATCCAGTTCTATGCTGCCACTATTTTTGTCGAAGCGACCGCGCTGCAAGGACAAGCCCCAGTGCTTGTATTCAAAATTGCTGAAAGTGTGCTCCTGGTCGACCACATATTTTTCTGCGGCGAATGCAGTCAGGCTGATTCCAGACAATAACAGCAGCAGGCATTTCTTGAACATGGTCGTTTCCGAATAAAAAAAGCAGTAACAGCCATCATAAGCTGTTACTGCCTGACTTACCAGTTACGCTTAGTGTCTTAAGATTTGACGAACTTCAGCGTCATCCTGTCACTTTCACCAATTGCTTCGTACTTGGCCTTGTCTTTATCCTTGTTGGCATAGGTAGGTGGCAAAGCCCAAACGCCGTTTTCATGATCAGCATTGTCTTTTGGGTTTGCATTGACTTCAGATTTTCCTGCCAGTTTGAAGCCCACGCTCTCAGCCAGTTTGATAACATAGCTTTCATGCACATAGCCAGTGCTGGCTTTTGCATCCTGGGTTTTGCTGGCTGGCAGGCGATGTTCTACTACGCCAAATACACCACCTGGTTTCAGGCTGTCATAGGCACTCTGGAACAAGGCTTTCATGGCAGGTTCACCATTGTCTATCCAGTTGTGGATATTCCTGAAAGTCAGCACCATATCGGCTGTGCCCTTGGCAGCATACTCAAGCTTGGCTGGCGGAGAGAAAATGCCCATCTGTACCTTGCCATAGACTGCTGGTGTAGCATCCAGTTTTTGCTTGAAGCTGGCAGCTCCCTTGCTGACTGCAGGATCATTCAGGGCGACGATCATCTTGCCATTGTCGCGCAAGTACGGAGCCAGGATTTCTGTATACCAGCCACCACCGGGGGACAGTTCGACTACCGTCATTGTTGGTTTGATACCAAAGAAAGTCAGGGTTTCATAGGGATGACGTGCGCTGTCACGCACGGTATTGGCGGGAGTACGTTGTTGTCCGGCAATAGCCGCCTTCAAGGCGTCATCAGCCAGTGCTGCCTGGCTGGCAGCAAGGCCTGTGATCAGGCTCATGGCGAGCAGAAATTGTTTCATTCAAAGTCTCCTATGGAAAAGAGTTAAGACCGTCAAGCCGGGTAAATGTTCCGCGACCGGGCAATTGTTGATCGTGCAGCGCATCATAAGTGTTTCTTGAAAAGCTAGTTTGCAGCTATTTACGACTGAACGCTTTGAATGACAGATCAAGTCGCAAATCGAGTATCTGTCATGCAGATGTAAAAAAGAAAACAAAAATGCAGAGTATAATGTATCTCGCATTTCTTACTTAAGTTTTTCATGACAAAATCATTCCTGTTTTTCTATTCCCTTGCATTGTCCCTTTTATTCCCAATGGCATCTTCGGCGCAAACGCCAGTATTTCGTTGTGAAGTTGATGGCCGCGTTATCTGGTCAGACCATCCTTGCAAAAGCAAGGGCAAGGTTGTGACTATCAAACCCCTGACATCGCAGCCAGCAAAAAACGATAAGTCACCTAAAGTTCAGCCAAAATAAATGTTTAGGTTTGTTGTTGCGAGGCATTCATCGCCAGCGCTGTCGCCTTGCAGATAGTTTTCTTTTTCAGGAACTTAACTAAATTGCTATAGTCTCAAAACAACAATTATTAAGGAGACTATGATGAAAAATTCGATTTCCCGTCGCTACATTCTTGGTGCTTTGCTGGCATTGGCCAGCTTGCCTGCCGCTGCAGACTGGTCAGTTGGCTGGTCTAGTGGCAAGGCAATAGAAGGCTCGGGCAAAATCCAGAAACAAGACCGTGCCATCAGTGGTTTTTCCGGCATAGACCTGGCCTTGCCCGCCAAACTGGAATTGCGCCAGGGCGACAAGGAAGGTGTGCAAGTTGAGACTGATGACAACTTGCAAGCGCTGATAGAAACGGTGGTTGAGAGCGGTCACTTGAAAATCCGTAACGCAGAAAAAAGTACCTACCCCAAAACCAGGACCATGAATATCGTGGTGTATTGCAAAAATCTGGACAAGATCGCCGTCAGTGGTTCAGGCAAAGTCTGGACTGACAAGCTGGCCAGCAAAGAATTACAGGCAAAAATAGGTGGTTCAGGCGATATACAAATCAATACCTTGCAGGCAGATAGCCTGAACGTGTCGATAGGCGGCAGTGGCAACTTCATGGCTGCTGGCAATGTCAGCGAAGTGGCTGGCACTATCGGTGGTTCTGGCGATATCAAGGTGGGCAAACTGGAAGCACGGAATGTCAAAATCAAGATAGGTGGATCGGGCGCTGCGCAAGTGTGGGCAAAAGACAGGCTCGATGTCAGCATAGGCGGCTCTGGTGATGTCAGTTATTACGGCGACCCAAAAATCAGTAAGTCCATAGGCGGTTCTGGCAGGGTAACGCGTAAGGGCGACACGCCGGGCTAAGCTTTTATCAACATCGTCAGATTGGGCAAGCATGACATTGGTCGCCTGTGTTTGCCCGCGATGTCACCATATCTTTAGGACTTACGCAAAATCGCCCCAGCTGCGTTGCAGCTCCTCGCCGTACTAAAGTACTGTCTTCGTCGCTACGCCTTGCTGGGACAATTTTGCGTAAGTCCTAATCTTCTTCTTTTTTATCGATGGGCGGCTGCCGCGCTTAAAAAAACGGTTCTTCGGACTTTTCTGTGGGTTAAGAGTACGCTATCGCGCATGCTGAGCCAAGGAGAGAGGCGATGGAAAGCGAGGATCTGTATAGGCACTTACTGGGGCTCAATGAGCCCTGGATGGTAGAAAGAGTTGAACTGGATATGGCAAAGCAGCATGTGGATGTATTTGTCGAACATGCCAAAGGGTATCGGTTTGTATGTCCGAAGTGCGCTCAGG
>JACQDX010000132.1 GCA_016200895.1 Burkholderiales bacterium | reverse complement strand
TCGTATTTGGCACCATGAATGAAGCGCCAGAAAAACGTCCTATTGCCAGTTTTTACCAGTTTTCCATGCCTTATGGTTTGCGTAGGCTGGCTTTGCCTGCCGTAGCGATTGCCAACAGTATTTGCTTTAGCCTTGATGGCAAGACCATGTACTTTACCGACACATTAACCCGCCGCATCCAACAATGTGACTATGACGCTGAAACTGCCTGTGTGCGTAATGTACGTTTGTTCGCCATACCGGAAAGTGATAAAGCCTATCCGGACGGTTCTGTCATTGATCGCAATGGATGCTTGTGGAATGCAGAGTGGGGCGCTGGCAGTGTTGCCCAGTACGCGCCGGATGGGCGTTGTCTGCAGAGGTTATCGGTACCAACAAAAAACCCTACCTGTCCTGCATTTGGCGGCGTCAATGGCGACTATCTCATGGTCAGCAGTGCACGCCAGGAAATGAGTGTTGATGAATTATTACGCATGCCAGCTGCTGGCAGTTTGTTTGCGATGCAGATGGATGCGCCGCTGGCAGTAGCCGATGCCTTATTTGATGACAGTGATGCTGGCTCAGTATTGCCCTTAATCCCCAAAACAATAAAGAGACAATAATGATGAAAAACGCAATAAGAAATGTATGTGCGCAGCTCTTAAGTGCCACTGGTTTCACTTTAGCTGCTGGCTGTTTCAGTCTTGCAGCAGTACCTGCAGCACAGGCAGCCGATCCCGTAAAAATAGGTTTCCTGGTGAAACAGGCTGAAGAACCTTGGTTCCAGGATGAATGGCGCTATGCAGAGCAGGCGGCCAGGGAAAAAGGATTTTCCCTGGTGAAAATAGGTGTGGCTAATGGTGAAAAGATGATGGCTGCCATAGACAATCTGGCTGCGCAAAAAGCCCAGGGCTTTGTGATTTGCGCGCCGGATGTCAAACTGGGTATGGCGGTTGAACGTGCCGCCAAAAGAAATAACCTGAAAGTGATGTCGGTTGATGACCAGCTTGTCGATGGCAGTGGCAAGCCAATAGCATCTATCCCGCACATGGGTATTTCGGCCTATGAAATTGGCAAGCAGGTTGGTCAGGGCCTGATAGAAGAAATGAAATCACGTGGCTGGAACGTGGCCGAAGTTGGTGCCATGCGCATGGCCTTTGATCAGTTACCTACGGCTCGTGAGCGTACTCAGGGTGCACTGGATTCCTTAAAGGCTGCTGGTTTTCCGGCTGCCAATATTGTTGATGCAGCCCAGGCAAAAACGGATACGGAAAGTGCTTTCAATGCTGCCAATATCGCTTTGACCAAACAAACAAAATTCAAGCGCTGGCTGGTTTTTGGCATGAATGATGAGGCTGTTCTTGGCACAGTGCGTGCAGCCGAGGGCAGGGGCTTGCGTAGTGATGCCGTGATAGGCATAGGCATAGGCGGCAGCAAAACTGCATTGAATGAATTTGCCAAACCCAGCCCAACAGGATTTTATGGCACGGTATTGATCAGCCCTAAGCGTCATGGCTATGAAACGTCAGTAAACATGTACAAATGGATAGCTGAAAACAAGGCTCCTGCGCCACTGATACTTACTACCGGTGTCTTGATGACGCGTCGCAATCAGACCGATGTACGTGCAGAATTCGGACTTTAGGATACGGTCGCTCATGTCATCATCTCAGGCTCCATCTCTTCAGTTTGAAGATGTATGTAAATATTTTCCGGGTGTGAAAGCACTCAATGGCGTCAGCTTTGAAGCCCATGCAGGTACGGTGCATGGTTTGCTTGGTGAAAATGGCGCAGGTAAATCGACACTATTGAAAATACTGGGTGGTCAGTACAAACCAGATGGCGGGCGCTTGTTGTTGAATGGGCGCGCTTGTCATTTCTCGTCTGCCGGTGATGCAATCGCAGCGGGCATCGCAGTCATTCACCAGGAATTGCAATATGTCCCTGAACTGTCAGTGACAGAAAACCTGCTATTGGGACGCTTGCCGCAAAGACTGGGTTTTGTGAACCGGGTTGAAGCACGGCGCCAAGTAAGCCAGCGTCTGCAACAAATGGGTGTGGATCTTGATCCGGATGCCCGGCTCTGCGATTTGTCGATAGCGCAAAGACAATTGGCAGAAATATGCAAGGCCTTGCTGCAGGATGCACAGGTCATTGCCTTCGATGAACCTACCAGCAGTTTGTCATATCGCGAAAGCGAAATTCTGTTTCGTCTTATACGTGATCTGCGTACAGCAGGTCGCACTATAATTTATATTTCACACAGACTGGAAGAGTTATACGCCCTCTGTGATACCTGCACGATTTTTCGTGATGGTCAAAAAATTGTCACGCATGCGGTAATGGCCGATGTGCCACGCGATGTACTCATCAACGATATGGTGGGACGTGAACTCAGCGATATTTACGATTACCGGCCACGCCAACTACAGTCTGAAAGGCTGGTGGTAAAGCAACTGAAAGGCGAGATGCTTAAAGTGGCTCAAAATTTCAGTGTGCGCGGTGGCGAAGTGCTTGGTTTCTTTGGCCTGGTTGGCGCTGGCCGTACTGAGTTGATGCGCCTGTTATATGGTGCTGACAAGAAAGACGCTGGTTGCAGTGTGGTGCTGGATGGTGTCAATGTACCTGATCATGGGCCGGCTGCCGCGATCGAGGCAGGCATAGTATTGTGTCCTGAAGACCGCAAAGAGCAAGGTATTCTGGCAGAGGCATCTGTCGCAGAAAACATCAATATCAGTTGTCGCCGCCATGGCCTGTTGGCAGGTCTTTTTTTGAGACATAAACATGAAGCAGAATTGGCTGATCGTTTTATTCAAAGATTGAAAATAAAGACGCCGAATCGTGAACAAGAAATTCGCTTGCTGTCAGGCGGCAATCAGCAAAAAGTCATTCTTGCACGCTGGCTGGCTCAGCCGGGTTTGAAAGTGCTGATATTGGACGAACCAACGCGTGGTATCGATGTGGGCGCAAAAAATGAAATCTATCGCATCATTCATGAAGTTGCTGAGCGCGGTTGCTGTGTGATTGTGGTGTCGAGTGAATTGCCTGAAGTATTGGGAATTTGTGATCGCATCATCGTCATGCGTGAAGGACAGATCAGTGGTGAACTCGAACGTAATCAGGCGAATGAAGCAGCAGTTCTGCAATTGGCACTGCCCGATTTGCAAGCAGCATAATTTTTACAGGAATTTTTCATGTCTTCCCTTAATCCTGCACAAACAGTTGATGAAACAGTAGTTCAGCAAATAAAACCGAGACAGAGCAACAGTATGAACAGTATGAAGACGACCCAACACTGGTTGCATGAACAGAGTATGCCATTGGCATATACCTTACTTTTTATTTTACTGTCCTTCACAGTAGAAAATTTTTTCTCAAGTACCAATATTGTTGGATTGATGCTCTCTGTGGCGCAGATAGGCATGGTCGCGTGTACCATGATGATGTGTCTTGCTTCACGTGACTTTGATTTGTCCATAGGATCGACCATTGCCTTCACTGGCGTGCTGGGTGCGATCATCCTTGAGCGTACTGGGAGTATCACACTTGCAGTTGGCGGCGGTTTGCTGGCTGGCGCATTGATAGGCGCAGGCAATGGCGTATTGATTGCCTATTTGCGGGTGAATGCCCTGATTGCGACCCTCGCTACCATGTTGATGGTGCGTGGCCTGGCATTCATTGTTTCAAAAGGCCAGGCCGTGGGTATTTCCAATGAGACTTTCATCAGCTTTGGTGATGGTCGTATTTTTGGTTTACCGTTTCCGGTGCTGGTTGTCGCGGCCTGTTTTTTGATATTTGGTATCTTGCTCAATCACACGGTGTTTGGTAGAAACACCTTGGCGATTGGTGGTAATCCAGATGCCGCACGCCTTGCAGGGATCCGGGTTGAACGCTTGCGTATCTGGATATTTCTGTTGCAAGGGCTGGTGACTGCACTTGCGGGTCTGATACTCGCATCCCGCATCACCAGTGGCCAACCAAATTCGGCGCAAGGCTTTGAGCTTGATGTCATTTCTGCCTGCGTATTGGGTGGCGTATCCCTGCAAGGTGGAAAAGCCAGAATAACCGGGGTGCTGGTGGGTGTGCTGATTATGGGTACGGTAGAGAATGTCATGAACTTGCTGGATGTAGACGCTTTCTATCAATACCTGATGCGCGGCTTCATTCTGCTGGCTGCTGTGTTGTTAGACCAGTTAAAAAGCCGGTCTGCGCGCAAATCATAATGCCCTCACCAGTCAATAATACTCAGATGCCCGGAAGATTGCATGGCAAAGTAGCCATCATCACTGGCTCCACCTTGGGCATAGGCGCAGCTATCGCCCGTCTTTTTGTGCAGCAAGGCGCGTGCGTTGTATTGAATAGTCATAATCATGATGCCGCTGCGGAACGTATCTCGTCTGAGCTTGGGACTGAACAGAGTTTTTTTGTCCAGGCAGATGTCTCTGATGCCAGTGCCATGCGAGCCTTGGTGGACCAGGCGATAGCCAAATTCGATAAAGTGGACGTGCTGGTCAATAATGCGGGAATGAATGTATTTTCAGACCCCTTGCAAATGACAGATGAAGAATGGCAACGTTGTTTTTCTGTCGATCTGGAAGGTGCCTGGAATACTACCCGCGCCGTCTTACCGTTCATGCTTGAACAGGCTGCTGGCAGCATCATCAATATTGCTTCTGTACATGGACACAAAATCATACCGGGCTGTTTCCCATATCCGGTTGCCAAACATGCTTTGATAGGTCTGACGCGGTCCTTGGGTATAGAGTATGCAGCGCGTGGGATACGGGTGAATTCCATTTCACCTGGTTTGATCTTGACTGAAGCCATACAATCCTGGTTCGCCAATTGTCCTGATCCAGTAGCAGAACAACAACGACAGGCGGCAATGTTGCCTTGCCGTCGCATAGGTGAGCCAGACGAAGTCGCTTATACGGCTGTTTTTCTCGCCAGTGACGAAGCACGTTTCATCAATGCTACCGATATCTTGATTGATGGGGGTCGTTCACAGTTGTATCATGATTGATCTTAGTCTTTACTATTGACGCCATGAGCAATTCCAGCCCTGATCGTTTTGTCCGCACACATCTGAAAACACGCCACCTGGTGTTATTGGTTGAGTTGGGGCGGCATGGTTCCATTTTTCATGCGGCTGAGGCGGCACATCTGACTCAGCCTGCGGCATCCAAATTGCTGACAGAACTGGAATATGCGCTGGGTGTGCAGTTGTTTGAACGTCTACCGCGCGGGATATCACCAACCTGGTATGGCGAAATCATGATACGCAGGGCAGGTGCGGCGCTGGCAGAAATGAATGCTGCCCATCAGGAAGTCATGGAGTTGTTGTCAGGCTTAAGCGGCTTTGTCTCGATAGGCTCAGTCATGACTCCATCGACGAATCTCATCCCACAAGCAGTAAGCCTGCTTAAATCACGTTACACGCGCTTGCATGTTGCCATACAAGTGGACACCAGTAAAATACTGATACAGCGTCTGCGTGCAGGTGAGTTGGATATGGTGATAGGACGCATTCTTGATTCTGAATCTGCAGCAGAATTAAATTTTGAACCCTTGACTGATGAGCCTCATAGCCTGATTGCACGCAGCAAGCATGCGCTTGCCCAGCGTAAAAAACTGACTCTGAATGATCTTGCTAAAGAAGCCTGGATACTTCCTCCGAGTGGCAGTATTTTGCGCGATCGCCTGACCTCGCTGTTCTTATCTCATGGTCTTGATCAGCCGATAGAAACGGTAGAGACTTTGTCGCTGCCAGTGATAGCCAGTTTATTGATGGCCAGTGATATGGTGGCCGCTTTGCCAGAAGATTTAATTCGCACCTATCTCGATTCCGAGTTGTTAACCGTGCTTCCATTTGATCTGGGATTGCGTATGGATGCCTACGGTATTGTCACCAGAAAGCAACATCGTTTGTCGCCAGGAGCACAAGCTATGCTCGATATCTTACGGGAGTTGGCAGTGCAAGGTGCTGGCAAGTAAGTAAAGATATATTTCAATTATTCGTTTCCTGCATTTATAAATGAGGAAAGTCGAATGCCTTATCTGGCCTTACTCTCAAGGCGATGGCAAACTCCAACCCATTTCCAGCATTGTTTTTTGATCTATTTTTATTTCCAATATTGCATGTTGCATCGCATGAAAATGAGTTCAGAACCTGCAATCAGTTTTAATCATTTTTTCATCTTCTCGTCTGAAACGATCAAATTTCTGCTTAAAAACCAATCACTTTCTTGATTCTTTTTTTTATGAACGTAATTGGAATTCATCATCACTTAAAATCTTTTTCATTGAATGGGCTGGATTTAACGACATACCAAATCAGATAGTCGAAATGCAGCTGATAACACAGGCCATACATGGCCGATAAATGAAGGAGACAATTGTGTTACACAATCGCAGCAAAAAAGAATTTTTCAATCCTAAACTCAAACGTACAGCCTTGGCTGTATTGTCCGTTTTGGCTGCCAATTCAGGTATGGCACAAGAAACAAAAAAACCGGCAGAAACTAAAGAACAGGCAGATCATGTTGTCGTTGTTTCTGGAACACGTAAATCAGTTGCCTCGGCAATCGACAGAAAACTGCGTGCAGATACAGTAGCTGATTCCATTGTTGCTGAAGATATCGGTCAATTCCCGGACAAGAACGTTGGCGAAGCACTTTCGCGTGTTACTGGTGTGCAGCTGGAACGTTCGTTTGGTGAAGGTACCAGTGTCTCCATCCGTGGTGTAGAGCCGGATTTGAACCGCATTGAAATCAATGGCGTATCGATACTGAGTACGACCGGGGGGGCCGGGCGTGGTGCTGATTTGCGTGAATTACCCGCAGAATTGATTTCTTCGATTGACGTCATCAAAGGCGTAACAGCCAATATGACCGAGGGCGGTATCGGTGGTTCGGTACAAATTACGACACGCAAGCCACTCGATTTCAAAAAAATGACTATCGTTGGCAGTATCGCCGGTGAACAGGCACCGCAACGCGGCGGTATACAGCCACGCGCCAACCTTTTTATCACAGATAAATTCTTTGATAACCGTCTTGGACTGATGGCGAACGTCATTTACGACAAGGTATTAACGCGTGGTGATTTCTCGCGGAACACTTCATGGCGTTATTTCCGTGACTGGGATTTTTCTGCTGATAAAACTGTTCCCAGCATAGACCCAGTCCTGGCTGGTGTGAGTTCAAAAGCAAATTGCTCCAACCTGAGCAGTCCGGCGAATGCAACGCAGACTGCAGCTGTAGCTACAGCTGCCCTGCAAGCGAGTTGCGTTTCGCAATGGAATGACTACTCACCACAGATTGCCCGTTATGGTATCTGGGAACGTGATCATGAAAGAACCTCAGCTGAACTGACAGCGCAATACAAATTTACAGACCGCCTGAATGCCTGGGTAAGTTACCAGACCAATATCCAGAATCAAAAACTGAGGGATTACAACTACGGCACAGATTTTAGTGCAGTAACACGCTTGTCCAGCACAGGTACTTTACCCACCTATGCTGCGACGACTGCCGTACCGACTGGTGGTTCATGCACGCCGGTTTCAACAACCACGACGCCAGCTGGCATGATTGTGGAAAATCATATCGTTACTCAGTATGTATTGGGTAACTGTCTGGTACCCGGTAGCGCAGCTTCGCCAAATGGCGGGCAGGCAGGCTTTAGTACATCTTTGCGTGATTTTGCATTGAAAATTGATTCGAAATATACGACAGCCGGATTTACCTATAAAGGCGAGAGCCTTGATGTGGAAGGCTTGGCTTCATCTGCCAAAGCTACTTACAGCAGTGATTCGAATAATCTGATATTGACGCAGAATGCGCCTGGATTACAGGTGAATCTTGATTCTTCCGGGCTGCCACGTTTCACTTTCCCATCTGGTTATAACCCTTCGAATCCCAATTCTTATGTTGCTGCTCAATTGCAGTATCGTCCTTCAGAAACGATCAACAAAGAAGACCAGCTCAAACTTGATTTTAAATATAAGCTGAAGACTGATTTCTTGTCACGCATCTGGTTTGGCGTGCAGACCCAGCAGGCAAAATCCAGCCAGTACAATGGCGGCGGTTACCTTGCAAGTGCAGGCAATGACTTGAACAGTACCGCAGATGATGTGTATGTACAGACAGCAAACATCAATCAGACTTACAGCTACGACCCATTGAATACCACCAACGTGGTACGTGCAACAGTAGGCCCGACAAACCTTGCGGACGTGAATGCCTGGACCAAGTCAGTCAACGGCTCTGCCATGGCTGCGTTGGCGCAATCCGTATTCTCGACCTCGCCAGGTACTTTCTTCAAAGGTTATAGTAGCATCAGTAATGTACCTACAAACTGGGTCGCTCCATCATTTGCAAATGTTGGCTCTACCTTCGATCTGACACACTTTAACCATGATTACCTGTATAACGCCCCGGGTAGTGATGGCAAAATGTATGCACAGATTCCTGCCTATGTTGTCGACGAGAAAGTTAAGTCTACCTACTTGCGTGCAGACTTTGATACTGAATTGTTTGGTAAGGACATCTTTGGCAATATCGGTGTTCGTTATACGCAAACGCGCGATGTTTCTCAAGGCTTGTTCAAGCAACAGATCAATGTTGAGAAAACGCCTGGTTCCACTACTTTCAATACGGTCATTCTGTCGAACTCCATTACCAGCATAGACAATACTTATTCGAATGTGTTGCCAAGCTTTAATGCAGGTGCATGGTTGATACCAAATCAATTCCTGGTACGTGTGGGCTGGGGTAAGGTCATGGCTCGCCCAAGGATAGTAGATATCGTTCCGAATGCGACATGTACCAAGAATAGTGGTGCAGCGCAGTTTGGTGGCGATGGCACGGATGATTGCACGGCTGGTAATCCTGCCTTGAAACCATTTCAGGCAAGTAATACAGATCTGAGCCTGGAATATTATCCAAATGCTGATAGTCAGCTCAGCCTGGCCTTGTTCCGTAAAAACATCACTGTCGGTAATAGTGTATCGACAAACGTGAAAAATGTTGATCTGTTCAAAGATGGTACCTTGTGGGATGTCAAGATGCCTATCAATTACCCTGGTGCTGTGACGCGCGGTATAGAACTTGCTGGCAGAACAGCGTTGACTTTCTTGCCTGGTTTCCTCAGCGGTTTTGGTGTTGACGCCAACTATACCCGCATGAACTTTACCTATGCGCCAGGAACAGAACGTTTGAATCCACTGGATAATTCGATCTTGCCATATGCTGGCATGTCCAAAAACGCCTATAACCTGGGTCTGTGGTACGACAAAGACAAGTTCAATGCACGCCTTGCTTATCATTATCGTGACCGTTATTACTCTGGTACCAATGATGTATCAGGCAATCCTAACTTTATCGAAAAAACCGGTTACCTGGACGCGAAATTCCAGTATCGCTACAGCCCGTTTATTACCATCTCATTCGAAGGCAAGAACTTGACTGATCAGGCAAATATCACGGATGCAGGTGACCTGTCACGTCCGAATGAGCTGGCATGGTCTGGTCGTCGTTATTTCATCGGTGTATCGATCAAGAATTAATCAGTAAGTTTTTTTGTTAATCGCAGTACTTGACCCAGCCATGCTAGTGCAGATGGCTGGTTTTTTATTGCACGCTATTATTTTTTAAACTATTCCTTATGATTTCACATGCAAAGTTCCGGATCGCCATCCTTAGCCTGATATGGATAGTGTTAATGTCTGTTGGTAGCGCCCTGTCTGCCCAGCCTGTCTTTAATAATCCTTTAGTGAAGAATCGGGCAGATCCGCAAATATTTTTACACACAGATGGCTATTATTACTTTACTGCTACAGCGCCAGAATATGATCGTATTGAGTTGAGGCGCGCACGCAGCATCAATGAACTTGGTACTGCAGATACCAAAGTCATCTGGCGCAAACATGCCAGCGGCCCTATGAGCCATCATATCTGGGCCCCAGAATTGCATTTTATTGATGGGAAGTGGTATTTGTATTTTACTGCTGGCAGGGTGGATGCTATTTGGGATATACGCCTGTATGCACTGGAAAGCAGTGCGGTCAATCCTCTTGAAGGAGAGTGGATAGAGCGAGGTCAGATCAAGACAGGGTGGGAATCATTTGCTCTGGACGCGACGACGTTTTCCCATGCTGGCCAGCGTTATCTGGTGTGGACGCAACGTGACCCTACGCCGGATAAAAAGAATACCAATATCTATCTGGCGAAAATGGATACCCCTTTGTCCATCACTGGGCCTGCCACTTTATTGTCGCGCCCCGATTATGATTGGGAGAAGCGTAAATACGAAGTCAATGAAGCGCCAGCGGTATTGATCAGGAATGATCGTATATTTATCTCCTATTCCGCCAGCGCTACTGATGAAAACTATTGCATGGGTTTATTGACGGCACCGGTAAACGCAAACCTGCTTGATGCGAAGGTATGGAGCAAATCTGCGCAACCTGTATTCAAGAGCAATACCGCAAGTAATCAATATGGACCAGGGCATAATTCCTTCACGACTACTGTAGATGGCAAGACAGATGTGCTGGTGTATCACGCACGTGATTACCGTGAGATCAAGGATAATGCGTTGAATGACCCGAACAGACATGTTCGTGCACATACATTCAGCTGGAACACGGACGGCACACCGGATTTTGGCCAACCTGGTGCGCCCATGATTAATCAGGGCAAGTTGGCCGCCAAGCCTTTGTTCAGAGACCCTATCATGGATGGTGCTGCAGATCCTGTGCTGGTGCGCAATACCGCACTGGGGAAATGGTGGATGTTTTACACCAACCGGCGGGCAAATGCTGCCGATGCATCTGGTGTCGCCTGGGTACACGGGACACGCATAGGCATAGCTGAATCTGATGACGAAGGTGCCAACTGGCATTACATAGGTGAGGCAGACATAGAGTTGCCGCCATCCATGGGCGGGGTTGAGTCTACTCATTGGGCGCCGGATATCATCTGGGCTGATGATGGCAGCTATCACATGTTCCTGACCGTGGTGCCTGGCATCTTTAGTGACTGGAAGCATCCTCGCCATATGGTGCATCTGCGCAGCCAGGATTTACGTCACTGGCGTAATGCCAGGATATTGCAACTTGCTTCTGAAAGGGTGATTGATGCAACGGTGCTGCGTTTGCCAGAAGGTGGATATCGCATGTGGTACAACAATGAAGTGGACAAAAAATCCATTTATTATGCTGACAGTGTTGACCTGGAAAAATGGACAGACAAAGGCAAGGCCGTTGGCGATCAAAGTGGGGAAGGGCCGAAAGTTTTTCGCTGGAAAGAGCAATGGTGGATGATTACCGATGTGTGGCGCGGGCTGGCCGCTTATCATTCAGATGACTTACTGATCTGGAAGCGCCAGGTGGGTGTCAATTTGCTTGAAATGCCAGGGCATGGTGAAGATGATCGCGTCATCGGCGGGCATCCTGATGTTGTCGTGAATGGTGACAGGGCATTTTTATTTTATTTTACCCATCCAGGAAAACGTGGAGCAGATCAGAAAAAAGATGGTAAGGAACAGAGACGCAGCTCCTTGCAGGTAGTTGAGTTATTGCTGACGGAGCAGGGCTTGCAGGTTGATCGCGATGCACCTGTTTATATTCGTTTATCAAACGAATAGTTTCTGAACAAATGCAAATGGGAGCCTGTTGACAGACTCCCATTTGCATTAATGAGTTGCAGAAATCGATAGAGATTTATCTTGACATGACCAGTTCGCGCCACTTTGCTTTATATGCGAGCAATCCAGGCAGTTCCAGTTTACTCACTGTATCTACTTGCTCATTTAAATCTGGCAATTGTTCCCAGTGATGCAGCATCCAGGCCCCGTAAGTGGTGCCGCTGGTGTCATTTGACAGCATGATGTTTTGCTGTGGCCGCAAGCTGGCCAGCAATGCGGCCAGGAAGGGGTTATTAGTGAAACTTCCCTCCATAATGATATCTCCTTCAGATCCCAGTTTTTCCAGGCAATAATCAGTCATGAGTACACAATACAGAGTGGCGAGTGCATATCTTTCCTGCATGTTTTCTGGCGCTTGTCCTGATATTCTGGCCAACTGTCCTGAAAACGGGCCGCCTGATTCGGCAAAGCAAGGCAGGGCAAAGGTATTTTGGCTAATCAGTTTTTCGATATCATATGGCGTGCAGGTCACAGGTTTCTGGCCTGCCAAAGTTGCAAACTCGCGCCCGCCCATAAAGCGCATGCAAGAAACTGCTTCACCCAGTACATTGGTATTGGCCAGCATGTCTGCATGCTCGTCCAGTCGTCCCTGATCTGCACCCAAGACGGCTGCGATCATCCAGGTGCCGGTTGACAGTACGGTACGATTTTTTGTTTTGTCTGCATTTTGTAGATGACGTAGCAGAGATGCATTGCTGTCATGGATGCCGCATACTATTCGACACTCTGCTGGCAAACCGGTTTCCATCGCCAATGTGGGGCGTATTGTTGCCAGCCTGGACCAAGCTTTTTGCATGGGTGGGAAAAGTGAAGCCCATCCCTTTTTATCCACCAAAGAAGAATATTTCTGCTGCCTGGTATTCCACAAATCAGTATGGCAGCCTAGTGAGCTGACTTCTGTTGCAGCAATACCAGATAAGCGCCACGCCCAATACTGTGGATACATCAGTATATGTGAGGCTTTGGCAAACTCATGTGGATAGTTATTTTGCAGCCAGGCCAGTTGACGACCCAGATTGAGACCCGCGGGCAAATCAGGGGAATAGCTTTGCTGATATGGTGGGCGCAGCGGCTGATATTGACTATTATCTTGCTCAGGAAATTCTGATTCATAGTCCAGAATTGGTAAAACCAGACCCTTGTCGTTCACTAGCGCAGCAGTCGCACCATGGGTCACAGGGATGATTGCTGACACCTTGGCAATACGGGAAAACTCACTAAACACATGCAGCATCCATGACCATATTCTGTCGGTATCATGATGTGGATAGATACCATCCTGGACGATGTTATTAGGGCAGCGTTGCTCGGCCAAAGTATTTGCCTGCGCATCCAGCAAGCTGAGCTTTACATTGGTCTTGCCTATATCAAGGACGATACTCGCATCTTGCTTTATTTGTTCTTTATCGCTGCCGGGCATATTATTTTCTCTACTGATTATTTTCTTTGTTTCTTACGATTCATCAGACGAGGCAGGGCAATGGTGATCAGCAACAGGATACCGACTATGATGGTCATGATAATGCCAGGAATATTTGCCAAAGCCATACCGTAATTGACGATGCCCAAAGTCAATACAGCGAGGAACACGCCGATAATTGTTCCAGCGCCACCAGCGATACTGACACCACCTAAAATCACCATGGTAATGATTTCCAGCTCCCATCCCGTGGCAATATTCGGGCGAGTACTACCGATACGTCCTGTCAGGAAAAATGCAGCCAGGCCAGCCATGGCACCGGTTAACGTGAAAAGCATGAAGCGGTATTTATCGACTGCCACACCAGAAAACCTGGCAGCAACAGGGTTGTTGCCAATAGCATATATACGGCGTCCCCAACTGGTTGCATGCAACAAAATCGCGAATAGTACGACGAAGATCAGCAGGACGATGAACTGTCTGGGAATAAGATCAAAGAAGTAACCTTGGCCCCAGTCGATTAATAATTGCGGATATGAAGTAAATGCCTGGTCGCCAAGAACCACGCTGGCCAGACCGCGAAACAGTGACACGCTGCCTATCGTCACGACGATGGAAGGCAGGGCAAAGCGAGTCACCAGCAAGCCATTTAAACTACCACAGGCTGCACCAGTAAATATGGCGATGAACAATAAAGTGTAAGCTGGGAAGCCGTGTGAATTAGCCAGCCCCATGGCAACGGAACACAATGCCAATATGCCGGATACAGAAATATCAATTTCGCGGCAGATAATTAATAAAGCCATGGGCAAGGCGATCAATGCTTTTTCACTGAAGTTGAAAGTGCCGTCAGCCAGATTGTGCAAGTCAAAAAAATTCGGCAATACCAGACTATTGACAATGAACGCTGCGACAAACAACATGGCCAGCAAGGTTTCCCAATGAGAGAAGATTTTCTTTAACTGAAAATCTTCGCGATCGCGTATGGTGTAGCGTGAGCTGTTGTTTGATGGTGTCATGGTAGTTGTGTTCACGTACTGCTCCTGATTGCATTTTTTTGCAGCAGTTGCAAAGGCAAAATTTGGCGGCTGCTTTTTTTATTGCTCCGCGCATTGATCATGACTGCGGTAAGTATCACAACGCCGGTCAGCGCGCTTTGCCAGAACGGAGAAATCTTCATGATAGGCAAGGCGTTATTGATGACTGCCAAAAACAGCGAGCCCAGTACGGCCCCAGATACTGTACCTGCACCACCTGCAATGTTGATGCCGCCAATGACACAGGCTGCAATGACGGTAAATTCGAAGCCATAGGCAATTTCCGTATAAGCTACCGCGTAACGCGCCACCCACAGATAACCACACAAGCCAGCCATCAACCCCGACAAGCCATACGTCCAGAACAGGCGGCGCGGGGTAGGGATACCTATGTAGGTGGCAGCATTCGGTTGATTGCCAATAGCATACAAGTCCCTGCCAAAATGCGTATAACGGGCGAGATACCACATCATGGCAACAACGATGGCGGCAATCCAGACCAGATGCGTAATCCCCAGTAACTGGCTGAGCGGAAAGGCGATGAAGGCGGCAGACATCTGGTGCGACGATACCCAGGCACCACCAGACAATACAAATACCAGGCCGCGGTAAACACTCATGGTGCCCAGCGTTACAACGATGGGTGGCAAGCCAAGATAGCCGATCAGGTAGCCATTGATCAGACCCAGACCAAGACCTATGGCCATTGCCACCAATATAATCAGCAACAGAGGCAGGTCAGGGAATTTGGAAGCCAGCAAGGCAGACATCATGCCTGACAGTGCCAGATTGGATGCCACTGATAAATCAATACCGCGTGTAATGATGACAAACATCTGGGTCACGGCAAGCATGATCAACAGGGTGCTGTCAGTTAGCAGATTAGACAGGCTGGATACGCCGAGAAAAACAGGTGCACGTACGCCAACCAGGCCTATCAGAAAAACGATCATCAATCCCAGCAATACTTCTCTTTGCTGTAAATATTTCAAGTGCTTCATGCTATATCCTCTGCCAATTCCACTACTGATACGTCGCTGCCAGATGCTGCAGCGACGACGCCTTCTGGCGTGGCATGTGCCCTGTCAAATATTTTTTTGATATGTCCCTGATGCATGACGATAACGCGATCAGACATACCCAGTACTTCCGGCAATTCGGATGACACCAGAATGACTGATAATCCGGTTGAAACCAGTTCACTGATGAAGCGATGCACCGCAGCCTTGGAACCAATATCAATACCCTTGGTTGGTTCGTCCAGGATGATGACCTTGGGTTTGGTTGCCAGCCACTTGCCCAGGATGACTTTTTGCTGGTTGCCACCTGACAGCTCGGCGATGAGTTGTGTCAGGTGACTAGCTTTCAGCTCTAGCTGCTCACTGTAGTGTCTTGAAATTGACGCTTCTTCACTTCGCCGCCTGCCCAGCAGAAAACCGATGCGGTCAAGAATAGGCAAGGTGATATTTTGCTGCACCGACATGGTCAGATGGCCGCCTTGATGTTGCCGGTCTTCCGGTACATAGGCTATACCATGGGCTATCGCATCTTTGGCAGATTTGATGGCAAGCACCTTGCCTTCCAGGCTTACACTGCCTCTGACACCACTGCTGAGCCCAAACAGGGCTTGCATGACTTCTGACCGGCCCGCACCCACCAGGCCATAAAAACCCAGGATTTCCCCCTTGCGTAAAGAAAAACTGACATTGTCAAACTCGGTAGGATGACAAAAATCTTTTACTTCAAGCAGGGTGTCACCTATGACGACGTCTTGCTTGGGGAAGGTTTGATGGATGGAACGTCCCACCATGAGAGATACAAGATCCGGTTCCGAGATATCAGCCAGTGCGCCTTCGGCAACAAAATGGCCGTCACGTAAAACGGTGTAGCGATCAGCCACGGCATAGATTTCATCAAACTTGTGTGAGATGAAAATCACTGCTGTTCCGGCGGCGCGCAATTGCCTGATGATGCGGTACAACTCTTGAATTTCCCGCTGTGAAAGGGATGCGGTCGGCTCATCCATGATAACCACGCGTGCATCTTGCGACAGGGCGCGGGCAATTTCGACAAAGTGACGCTGAGCCACACTCAGCTCCTTGACCTTGGCGCGTACCGGCAGCGACACTTCCAGTCTGGCAAACAGTCTTTCAGACTGCGTTTCCATCAATGCCCAGTCTACCCGTGCCGGAAAACCGTGCATGGGCTGGCGGCCTATGAAAATATTTTCTGCCACCGTCAATTCGTCAAACATGACGGTTTCCTGATGAACAGCAGTAACACCTGCCAACATGGCATCTTGTGGATTGGCGAAGAGAACTTGCTTGCCAGCGATATGTATGCTGCCACTATCCGGCTGATAAATGCCAGTCAGCGTTTTTACTAAAGTGGATTTACCTGCACCGTTTTCGCCTATCAGTGCCATGACTTCGCCTGCACGTACATTGAGTGCAACTTCGTGTAATGCAATGATGCCCTGGAAGCGTTTGCAAATACCGGTCAATGCCAGGATAGGTGCAGCCGGTGAACCGTCCGGGGTGATGGGAAACGGATTGTGCTCGTTCGTCATTAACGTCATTAATATAAGGCAAGGCGGTAATAGAAAAGAAGTCAGCTGTCTGCACCAAAAATAACAAGCGCAAGCATGTACTGCAGGTAAAGATTTTTACAAGCAACTGATTTCTATTTGCAGACGGCCCGTTGAAGTGAATCACGGGCCGATACTGAAATTGTGTATCTTTACTTAAAATATCTTGGAGAATTGCTCCACATTCTCTTTGTTATAAGTAAACGGCGGGGCCATCGCCGCCTCACCATTGGCATCAATCGCAATTGTACCCATGCGGCCTATGGTAAAACTGCCACCTGCCTTGGCATTTGGGTTCCCTTTGACAAATTCATTGGCGATATAAGTCGCAGCATAACCAAGATCAATAGGATTCCAGATGGCGAATTCCTTGACGGCACCGCTTTTGACGTGTCCCGCCATTTCTGATGGCAAGCCCAAACCGGTAACGAATACCTTGCCAACCAGTTTTTCATCTACGACAGCCTTGCTGGCAGCGTTGATACCAACAGTGGAAGGGGAAATAATGACTTTCAGATTTGGATTGCTGCGCAACAGGCCTATCGCTTCGCGGTAACTTTTATCAGACTGGTCATCACCATACACAGTTGCCACCAGTTTGAGGCCGGCAAACTCAGGTTTTTCCAGACCTTTTTTCATGACGTTGATCCAGATGTTCTGGTTTGTCGCCTGGGCGGATGCAGACAAGATGGCGATTTCACCCTTGCCACCAGTCGCATTGGATGCCATTTCCAATTGCTTGATACCTATCAATTCTGCATTGGATGGATTGAGCTGCATCAACCGGCCTTCTGGCGCGATCCCGCTATCGAAAGAGATGACCTTGATGCCGCGTTGCATGGCTTTTTTGGTGATCGGTACCAGCGCATTGGCATCATTTGCTGAAATGGCAATGGCATTGACCTTTTGACTGATCAGCGAGTTGATGATTTCTATCTGGCCTTCAGCACTGGGTGTGGTCGGGCCTGTATAAATAATTTCTACATTGCCGATTTGTTTGGCCGCTTCTTTGGCACCTTCATGTGCAGCATCAAAAAAACCATTACCCAGATTTTTAACAACGATGGCAATTTTTGTTTTGTCTGATTTTTGATCACAACCCTGCAATGCACCCAGCATGCTCAATGCAATTGCTGCCAGTAGTACTTTTCTTCTTTTCATCAAACTGTCTCCGTCTGGAACATGCTTGCAGACTCGGCGTCATAAGCATTTGTAAATTTATTTAATATGTCTTTTGCGGGTAATTCTTCTGGTGCCACGGTAATGACCTTGACACCAGACTGCTCAAGCAATTGTACGGCTGAGTCAGATGCGTAATGATCAGTGATGAGGCAAGATACGCGATTCAGGCCGCATAGTATGAGTCCGGCTTTCTTGGCGAATTTTGAGCTGTCTGCCAAAACGATCAATTCTTCCGCCTGGCTGATCAAACGTTTTTCAGCCTGTATCAGGAGTGGGTCAACTTCCATCAGGCCCAGCAACGACAGACCATAAACGCTCATGAACATCTTGCCAGCATAATGATGTTGAGTGATGTCGTTATCAAATGGACTGAGAATGACATTTTGTTCGCGGTAGACGCGGCCACCAGGTACGATGATTTCATTTTCACTGGAGACCAGCAGGCGTTCTGCCATCATGAAAGAATTTGTCAGTATCTTGAGCTTTTTATCAACCAGGAACTCAGCCATCATGAAGGTCGTCGTGCCGCCATTGATGATGATGGTTTCGCCATCGCTACACATGTTTGCCGCATAGCGTGCGATTGCCCGCTTTCTGTCGGCATAGCATTTGATGTTGTTCTGGAAGGTTTCGCTGGTGAGCGCAATTGAGCGCTTTACCTGTTGCAGGTTTTCTGCGCCGCCACGTGTGCGGGTGAGCAGATTACGGGCTGCAAGCCAGCTGATATCGCGCCGGACTGTCGCCGGGGATGCGCTCAGCCAGACAACCAACTGCTGGACGGTTGCTGAATTATGCTCGGCGAGCAATTTCAGCAAACGCTTACGACGTTTGTGATTTACCATTTTTGTCTCCGTCTGTTGCCGTTTATTATCTTTATTGCGGCATGCACCAGTCATTAATTCGTAATATTTGCTGGCATATGGCGAGACTAATCACTTAAAAATCGGACGTCAATCATATATTGATCAAATAATTGATTATTTACCTCCACATTAATCTGGCCTTGAAAATTTCAATCATCATGCTGACTATTGCGACTTCGATCAGCTTCTTGATTACTTCTGTATTGACACTCAAAGCTGGCTGTTTTCTACTGACTGCCACTGCCAAAACGGACAAAATGCTTCACATGAGCAAGTGATGTGATTGATCCGGTCAGCTCTTGATCACTTAGGGCTTGAGGCTAAGGAATTTGTCATAAAAACACTAATTAATCACGGAGAATGTATGACCTCAACGATGCAAACCGAGCAGAAGAAGCCTATCACTTCACTTTGGGATGATGCATACGCAGCTGGCCTGACAGAGCCAGAATTATTGCTGTATCGCTCAAATCTGCTCGGCTCTGATATGCGCATCACCAACTTTGGCGGTGGCAATACCTCGGCCAAGGTGATGATGCCGGATTACCTGACTGGCGAGCAGGTGGAAGTACTGTGGGTAAAAGGTTCTGGCGGCGATCTGGGAAGCATCAAGATGGATGGCTTCTCGACCCTGTACATGGATAAATTGCACTCCCTGAAAGGTCGTTATCGTGGCCTGGCGTTGGAAGATGAAATGGTGGCCTATTTGCCTCACTGCACCTTCAATCTGAACCCACGCGCTGCCAGTATCGATACGCCATTGCATGCATATATCAATCGCAAGCATGTTGATCATATGCATCCTGATTCAGTCATCGCTATTGCGGCCTGTGCCAATAGCGAGGATTTGACGCAAAAAATATTCGAAGGCGAGCTGGGCTGGTTGCCCTGGCAGCGTCCTGGTTATGACCTGGGCTTGAAACTGGAGGCAGTTTCCCAAACCCAGCCGAATCTGAAAGGCATCATCCTCGAAGGCCATGGCCTGTTCACCTGGGGTGATACCGCCAAGTCTTGCTATGAAACTACACTGGCGATCATACAGCGTGCCGAATCCTGGCTGGAAGAAAACAGCCGTAAGCCAGCATTTGGTGGTGCCAGATACAGCGCCCTGCCTGCGGCAGAACGAGCCAGCCTGGTTGCCCGCTTAATGCCTGTATTGCGCGGAAAAATCAGTAAAACAGAATTCAAGCTTGGCCATTTTGATGACAGCACAACTGTGCTGGATTTTGTCTGCAGCAAAGACTTGCACGCATTGGCTGCACTGGGTACATCTTGCCCTGATCACTTTCTGCGCACCAAGATTCGCCCGTTTGTGATTGATTTCGATCCTGCCAATCCCGACTTTGATCAACTTTTGAGCGGTTTGGATGAGGGCTTGCGTCAATATCGCGCAGATTATGTTGCCTATTATGATCGTTGTAAGCATGATAATAGCCCTGCAGTGCGCGATGCCAACCCGATTATTTACCTGATTCCTGGTATAGGCATGCTGTCGTTTGCCAAAGACAAGGCAACTGCCAGGATCGCTGGCGAGTTTTATGTGAATGCCATCAATGTGATGCGCGGTGCGAATGGTGTTGACAGCTATGTCGGCTTGCCAGAGCAGGAAGCCTTTGATATCGAATACTGGTTACTGGAAGAAGCCAAACTGCAGCGCATGCCTAAGCCCAAGAGTCTGGCTGGTCGCATCGCATTGGTGACTGGTGCTGCTGGTGGTATCGGCCAGGCTGTGGCACGTCAATTATTGCAAGAGGGTGCTTGCGTCATGTTGACAGACATCGATGGTGAAGCATTGAGTCAGGCACATCAGGTTTTGTCCAAAGTGGCAGGCAAAGACAATGTAGCCATCATCAGCGCCAATATTACCCGCGAAAATGATGTCGAATCCATATTGAGTGAAACTTCATTGCGGTTTGGCGGTATCGATTTGTTGATTTCGAATGCCGGTATTGCATCGTCAGCACCGCTGGATGAAACGACGCTGGAAATCTGGGAACGTAATCAGGATATTCTGGTCAAGGGTTACTTCCTGGTCAGCCGCAGTGCATTCCGCATCATGAAGCAGCAGCAAATTGGCGGCAGCATGGTGTTTGTGGCCAGTAAAAATGGTCTGGTTGCTTCCGCTGGAGCATCTGCTTATTGCACGGCAAAAGCGGCTGAAATCCACCTGGCACGCTGTATCGCCCTCGAAGGTGCCGCCCATGGCATACGCGTCAATGTAGTCAATCCGGATGCAGTGATTCGTGGCTCCCGTATCTGGGATGGCAAATGGAAAGAAGAGCGTGCTGTCTCGAACAAAATCGATGCAGATGATATCGAAGAATTCTATCGTCAACGCAGCATGTTGAAACTTAGCGTATTGCCGGAAGATATCGCAGAAGCAGTGTATTTCCTGGCCAGCGACAAGTCTGCCAAGAGCACAGGTAACATCATCAACGTAGATGCAGGCAATTCCGCTGCATTCACGCGCTAAAATATAAAATTGACTGACCTGAATCTGATATCAGGTATCAGGTTCAGGTCGGCAACAAGATGGAGACATAAGATGGATAAAGTAATTGATCACGGTCAGGTGGCAGAACACAACGCCAAATTGCAACAGAATCTGGATGCCGACTATGCTGCCCTGGGTAGCATGCTGGCCAGACGCGGACAGGATATTGAGCAACTGACAGCCAAAGCCCAGACTTTTGCCGTCGCCTTGCCAAGTTGGGGTGTCGGTACCGGCGGTACCCGCTTTGCACGTTTCCCGGGCAAGGGCGAGCCACGTGATGTCATGGAAAAGCTGGAAGACTGCGCTGTCATCCATCAACTGACTCAGGCTACACCTACCGTGTCCCTGCATTTTCCCTGGGATAAAAGCAGCGATCCAGCGGCCATGCGTGAATTTGCCAGCAAACATGGCCTGGGATTTGATACCGTCAATTCCAACACCTTCCAGGATCAGGTCAATCAGGAGCAGACCTATAAATTTGGCAGCCTGACTGCCAATGCCAAGGCCGTGCGTGAACAGGCGGTAGCACACAATATCGAATGCATAGAACTGGGCCGTGCACTGGGCTCCAAAGGCTTGACCGTATGGGTAGGCGATGGCGCCAACTTTCCAGGCCAGCATAATTTACGCGGCGTGCTTGAGCGCTATCTCGACAGCATGCGCGATATCTACAAAGCCTTGCCAGCAGACTGGCTGATGTATATTGAACACAAGCTGTTTGAACCGGCATTCTATGCCACCACGATTGCTGACTGGGGCACCAGTTATGCCTGCGCTAACGAATTGGGTGCCAAGGCAAAATGCCTGGTTGACCTTGGTCACCATGCGCCAAATACCAATATAGAAATGATCGTCGCCCGCCTGGCACAATTTGGCAAACTGGGTGGATTCCATTTCAATGACAGCAAATATGGTGATGATGATCTGGATTCCGGCAGTATCAATCCTTTCCAGCTGTTCCTGATTTTCAATGAACTGGCCGACGTTGCTCAGCGCGATGGTGATGCCTTCAAACCATCTTACATGCTGGATCAGTCACACAATGTGACCGATCCTATAGAAAGCCTGATGTCCAGTGCCATCGAAGTACAGCGTTCTTTTGTCCAGTCTGCGCTGGTAGACCGCAAGGCATTGAGCGCATATCAGGAAAACAATGATGTGCTGCTGGCCGCACAAACACTGAAACAGGCTTTCCGCACTGATGTCAGTCCTATCCTGGCCATGGCGCGCGTCCGTTCTGGTGCGGCTATTGATCCGGTTGCCTGCTATCGTGCAACTGGTTATCGTGAAAAACAGGCGACACTTCGCCCAGCTAAGGCTGGTGCCAGTGGTAGCGGTATAGTCTGATTCAGTTCCCTCTGAAGCATGCTTGCTGCTGCGTTTTTCGCACTGGTGATCGGCTTCAGGGGGATTTTTTTCATAGCCATGTCTCCGGATGAAATAGGCTTAGCAATAAGCTGATTTCCATTCTTGATGGACACCTGCTTTCTGTTTGTCTGGACTATCTTTCTCTATGACTAAGTCTACATTGCCTGCATTTGCAGTTAACAAATTGCGCACCTGTGTCCTGTTTTCTCTTGCCATGGTGTGCACTGCACCGGCAATGGCACAAACTGGGGCAGCAGCGAATCTCTCATCTGTGAAAGAAGTCGTCAAAGCCTTTGCCACACCGCCTGATGATGCACGCCCCATGGTGCGCTGGTGGTGGTTTGGGCCGTCGGTGGAAAAGAATCAATTGGAACGCGAAATACTGGACATGAAGGCAGGTGGTTTCGGAGGCTTCGAGATTCAGGCCGTCTACCCCATGGAACTGGATGATGCAGGCAAAGGCACGCACAATTATCCCTATTTGTCGAAGCAATTTCTTGAACACGTCAGTTTTGCCAATGACAAGGCACGTGCCAACAAACTCAGGGTAGATATTACGCTGGGCAGCGGTTGGCCGTACGGCGGCCCACATGTCAGTATAGGTGATGCGGCCAGCCGTTTGCGAGTCGCCGTGATTGAACTACCATCGGGGAATGAAAGTTTTGCCTTGCCAGCCATCATGAATGGTGAAAAATTACTGGCCAGCTTTGTTGCTGAAGGTAATCCCAAACAACTCGCCAGCAATAAATTGCAGTTATTTGAGCCGCAGCTACTGGCGAGTAAAAGTGGCCGTGCAGGAGTCAAGGCAGCAAGCGCTGACCGCGTAGTGGTTTGCTATATCGCCAGTCGTACCGGCCAGCAGGTCAAGCGTGCAGCTCTGGGTGCTGAAGGTTTTGTGCTTGATCATCTGAGTCGCAATGCAATTGATCATCACCTGAAAACCGTGGCTGAGCCGCTGCTGAAAGCCTTCGGAAAAAATCCGCCTTATGCCGTCTTTTCTGACAGCCTGGAAGCCTATGGCACAGACTGGACCGATGATTTTCTGGCCGAATTCCAGCGTCGTCGCGGTTATGACTTGAAACCACATCTGCCAAAAATCGAATCTGGCATCGGTGCGGATGCCGCCGCCATACGGCATGACTGGGCATTGACACAGACCGAACTGGCAAATGAGCGCTATCTGGTGCCAGTGAATCAATGGGCAAAAGCTCACGGTACCCGTTTCCGTTCTCAAACCTATGGCGAACCGGCTGTGACCATGTCCAGTAATAAACTGGTTGATTTACCAGAAGGCGAGGGCTATCAGTTCCGCCAGTTTTCATTCACACGCTGGGCGACATCCGCTGGTCACCTGTATGGCCGCCCCGTCATTTCTGCTGAAACCTGGACCTGGCTGCATTCACCCGCGTTCAGCGCTACACCGCTGGACATGAAGGCGGAAGCTGACCGCATGCTCTTGCAGGGCGTCAATCAGTTCGTCGGCCATGGCTGGCCCTACACGCCACCGGGTACATTGGAACCTGGCTATGCATTCTATGCGGCCGCGGTATTCAATACCCATCTGCCATGGTGGAATGTCATGCCTGACGTCAATGGTTATCTGCAAAGAATGAGTTACCTGATGCGCCAGGGTAAGCCAGCAAACCAGGTTGCTGTATTCCTGCCTACAGACGACGTGTACGCGACCCTGTCTTTGGGCAAGGTGTCGGTGTCGGCAGAAATGGGCAAGTATGTGACGCCGGAATTAAGTGCGCAGATACTTGATGCCGGGCATAACATTGATTACGTGGATGCGGAATCCGTCATGGAACTGGGTATCAATTATCCCGTTCTGATTTTGCCGCATGTGACACGACTGTCGCCGGCAGTCATTGCAAAATTGAACGACTATATGCGTGCCGGTGGCAAAATCATCGCGGTCGGCAGCAAACCATCGATGGCACCAGGCTACCTGGATGCGGCGCGCATCAGTGCAGAAGTGCAGACTGCATCAGATACCCTGTTTGCCAATCAGGACAAGGTAAGCCTGGTCAATAGCGATAGCGCCGTGGGCACCTCCTTGAAGTCTGCTATTCCTGCAGATATGGAACTGAGCGCTGAAAAAGAAAACATAGGATTCATCCGTCGACAACTGACTGATTCGGATGTCTATTTCATCGCCAACACCAGTAATCGTGATGTGACAGCGAATGCCGTCTTCCGTAGCAAGTACAAAACAGCTTACTGGTGGAATCCGTATGACGGCAAGACCAGCAATGCCGATGTCAAGCCGACTCTGCGTCTGGCACCTTATGAATCACGGGTGCTGGTACTGACCGATACACCGCAGAATGCAACACAGGAACCAAAGCTGGCAGATGCCACCACCGTTGTTGATTTAAGCCGTGACTGGAAAGTGCAGTTCAGTGAAAAACCACAGGCGGTAAACATGTCCAGTCTGCGTTCATGGACAGAAGATGAAGCAACGCGTTATTTTTCTGGTATTGCAAGCTATACAAAAGACCTGGAATTGAACGCAGCGCAATTAAAGGACAGCAGGCTGGCACTGGATTTTGGTCCGGGCACACCACTGGAGGTGACACCTAAAGTACCAAGTGGCATGCGTGCCATGCTTGACAGTCCGGTGCGGGAAGCGGCAGTTGTTTTTGTCAATGGCCAGCGCGCCGGTTCTGTATGGAAACCGCCTTATCAGCTGGATATCAGCAAGTTGCTACGTGTTGGTAATAACCGTCTGGAGATACAGGTCGCCAACCTGGGATTGAATGCCCTGGCTGGCCATGCCTTGCCGGACTATCGTTTGTTGTCTGCCCGTTATGGGCAACGATTCATCCCTCAGGACACACATCTGATACAGGCTCAACCTGCCGGTATTCTTGGACCAGTCAAGCTAATAGGCGCGAAGTTGCAATGAAATTCTTGGCCCGGCGCTGGTTGCGCCATACTGATATGGTATTTGTCTTGCCGACGCTCTTGCATTTGGCAATTGCTGCAGTATTGATGTTCTTGTTGATGTTGACGTCGCTGACTGCAGTTGCAAAAGAGATCAGTGCCGATACCTATGGTGTCAAAGGTGATGGCAAGACGCTCAATACCCTCGCCATACAAAAAGCAATTGATGCAGCTGCCAAAGAGGGCGATACGCTGACTTTCCCGGCTGGCATTTACCTGACCGGGGCTTTATTCCTAAAAACTGGCGTCACGCTACGTCTGGACAAGGGCGTTATCTTACTGGGCTCACAAAACATACATGATTATCCTGTCATGCCTACCCGGGTTGCCGGTATGGAGATGAGCTGGCCAGCAGCGCTGATCAATGTGTATGAACAAAGCAAGGTTGCCATTACTGGCGAAGGTGTGATTGACGGTGATGGCAAGATATTCTGGGAAAGTTACTGGAAACTGCGCAAGGTCTATGAACCACGTGGCCTGAGATGGGCATCGGATTACGATGCCGGTCGCCCGCGCTTGCTGCAAATCTACAAGGCATCTGATGTGCGTGTGGGCGATGGTTTGCTGTTGCGTCGCTCTGGCTTCTGGACCTTGCATATCTGTTACTCGAACAAAGTGGTCGTTAACCGCATCACCATCCGCAATAACGAAGGTGGGCATGGGCCATCCACTGACGGTATAGACATCGATTCATCCAAAGATATTCTGGTCCAGCAGGCAGACATCGCGGTCAATGATGATGCAATCGTCTTGAAGGCTGGGCGTGACTCTGACGGCTTACGGGTAAATCGCCCGACAGAAGATGTGGTGATACGTGACATCACTGTGCGGGAAGCGGTTGCAGGATTGAGTTTTGGCAGTGAGACTTCGGGCGGTTTCCGCCGTATAGAAGCATATCGTTTTACGGTCATGAATGGCGTGCCAGTAGGCATCTTGTTCAAGTCGGCACATACACGTGGTGGTTTTGGCGAAGACCTCAACATTCATGATTTTGTCATGAATGACGTACCTGTGGTACTACGCGTGATCATGAACTGGAACCCGCAATACAGCTACGCAAAGATTCCCGATGATGTGAAGGATGTACCGGATTACTGGAAAGTGCTGGTGACACCAGTGCCAGAAAAAGATGGCATATCCAGGCTGCGTCGCGTCAATATTTCCGGCATCAAGGCCCGTGGTGCAAAAACCGCTTTTGAGATTGAAGGATATGCGCAAGCTCCGCTTGAGGATTTCAATCTCAGCAAGCTGGATATTGAGGCGAGCAGCGGTGGCTTTATCCGTTATGTAAGACGCTGGAAGTTGTCAGATTCCAGGCTGGTTTTCGAAGATGGCAAACCCGTACAGATATCAGCAGATTCAGAAGTGTTGGGCCTGGCTATAGGGTCTGCTGTAAACAGCAAGACCTCTGACACCACAAAATGAGAACGAAACAAACAACAATAAAATGAAGGGGAACACTTTGAAACTTAAAAGAAAATACCTTGTGCTTGCCAGTTTGGGGTTTGTCGGCAGCATGTTGCCAGCCTTGGGTTGGGCGCAGAACTATCCACTGCCGACACCAGCCATGCAAGCGATCATCGACAAGGATACTTCGCGTCATTTTGGTGATGCGCCTGCTGATGGTGGCCCTCTGGCAACGGATTTGTCCGCAGAGCTGGAGCCCGCAGCAATAGAAAAAGTCTTGCGCAAGGTCGCTGACTGGCAACTGGCCCGTTCTCAGGCACACTTCGGTCGTATCTGGACATCCAGCGTAATGTACACCGGCTTCATGGCAGCATCAGAAGCAACAAACGACAGTAAATATAAAGACGCCATGCTGGCCATGAGTCAGCAACATCAATGGCAGTTGGCGAAGCGTTTGCCAAATGCGGATGACCAGAGTGTGGCGCAAACATATCTGGATCTGTATTTCCTCAACAAGCAGCCAGAATTCATCGCTCCGACCAAAGCTGATCTGGATACCCTGATTGATCTGAAGACTCTCAAGCCAGGTGATGACCGTTTGCCGTGGTGGTGGTGTGATGCGCTGTTCATGGCACCGCCGGTATGGGCGAAAATGTATGTGGCGACAGGCGAGCGCAAATACCTGGATTATGTGCATAGCCAATGGAAAAACACCTACGATCTGCTGTACGACAAACAAGAGCACCTGTACGCACGCGATGTCAGCTATATCAACAAGACGGAACCCAATGGCAAGAAAATTTTCTGGTCACGCGGCGAAGGCTGGGTCATGGGTGGCATCGCCAGGACACTGGACTATATCCCCAAAGATGATCCACAACGCCCGTTCTACATACAACAATTACGTGAAATGTCAGCCCGCTTAGCGCAGCTGCAGGATGAAAATGGCCTGTGGCATGCCGGTTTGCTGGACGCGGCGACTTACCCCTTACCGGAGATTTCTGGCTCAGCCTTGTTTGTGTATGGCATGGCCTATGGCATCAATCGCGGCATTCTTGATCCCAAAGAATACCAGCCAGTGATCGCCAAGGCATGGAAAGGTATCCTGAAACAGGTATATGCAGACGGCCGATTGGGTGGCATACAACAAACTGGCGCCGAACCGGCCTTTTACAGGCCCGCATCCAGCTTTGATTATGGCGTCGGTGGCTTCATGCTGGCTGCTGCCGAATTGAAGAAGATGGTCGCATTAAAACCAGTTAAATGAAAGCAGGAGAGCCAGCCATGATAACGCGTGCTTTCCGCATGAAGCTGAAGCCTGGCAATGTAGAGGAATATCAGCGCCGCCATGATGAGTTATGGCCAGACCTGGCAGATGCATTGCACGCTGCCGGTATTTATGATTATTCCATTTTTCTGGATGAGGAGACTTTGCATCTGTTTGGCGTGCTCAAATTGCATCCCAACCACCAGATCGATGACTTGCCTACGCATCCCGTCATGAGACATTGGTGGGATTATATGGCGGACCTGATGGAAGTCGAAGCCGATAACCGTCCACAGCAATTGGCATTGAAACCTGTATTTTATTTCGAGTAAATAAAAAATCGCCAGCCTGTACGTGACATGGGCTGACGATCCTTGTATCTTTTCGGGGTTTACTTTTTTGCTGCTTATTTTTCTGATTGGTTGTCGGATTGCAGTATTTTTCTATCCCTCAGCCACTCCTCAGCACGATGCGGCCAATCGGATGCATTACCGTTACCAAGACGCATACCCATGCCATGTGTGCCACGTTCAAATAACAGCATTTCCGCTGGCACACCTGCTTTGGTCAGGGCCTGATAAAACAGGATACTGTTTTCGACTGGAACGGTTTTGTCATTCTGGGTATGGATCAACAAAGTAGGGGGCGTCGTGCTGCTGACCTGTTTTTCCAGTGACATCAACTGCATGAATTCTGCGCTGGATGATGCACCCAAAAGGGCTTTGCGCGAACCTGCATGTACCGATGGGTCTTGCATGGTGATGACGGGGTACATCAGTATCATGAAATCAGGGCGTGCATTGACACCGTCAAGTGCAGCGCCGGTGCGCCCCAGCGTGTGATCAAACAGGGTGCCAGCGCTGGCTGCCAGATGGCCGCCAGCAGAACTACCCATGATACCGATGCGTTTGGGGTCTATGCCATATTGCGTTGCGCTGGAGCGCACCAGGCGAATGGCACGCAAGACATCCTGCAATGGGGCAGGGTGACCAAATTCTGCCAGGCGTGATTTCAGCACAAAGCTGCTGACACCCAGGGTGCTGAGCCAGTGGGCGTATTGCTCACCTTCACGCAGGGTAGACAGGCGCATATAGCCGCCGCCGGGGCAAATGATCACGGTACTACCGTTTTTTCTGTCGGCAGCAGCAGGGTAAAAAGTCAGAGTGGGTTCGCTGACATTCGATGTGCGGCCATCAGACACTTGTTCTGGTCCTATGTTTTTCGCTCCTGGCACGCCTTCTGGCCACAGGGCGATGGAACTTGATTGTGCGTGAGAAGAAAAAGCCGACAGGGCCAGTAACAAAGTGAAAAAAAGTCGTGTCATGGTAGTAAATGAAGTATGTTATAAAAAATATCAATTCCATTTGAGAAAGAACATCATGCGTCAACTTTCCCGTTTTTTGAAGCCTTTTCAGTTATCCGTATTGTCTGTCGCAACCATCCTGTCTCTCATGGCCAGCCCTGTTGCCAATGCTGATGAACTGTTCAATGGCCGTGATTTCAAGGGCTGGGAAATTCAAACTACACCGACAAGCAAGATTGAAGAAGTGTTCAGTATCACGGCTGACGGCTTGATTGCTTCTACCGGCAAGCCTTCTGGCTATATCGCCACGACAGATAGCTATAAAAATTTTTCACTGCATGCAGAATGGCGCTGGACTGCTGCTCCCGGTAATGGCGGTGTGTTGATACACATCAGCTCTGGTCCCAAAGACAAGGTCTGGCCACTGAGTTTGCAAATCCAGACCAAATACAAAAATGTCGGTGACCTGCTGCCCATGGCCGGTGCCAGTTTTGCCGAACCCCTGACTACTGCCGAGGGAGCTTACCCTCCCATCAAGGCAAAACTGGCTGATAGCGAAAAGCCGGTTGGTGAATGGAATAGCTGCGACATTCTTGCCAGGGATGGTACTGTTGAAGTCAAGATCAACGGCATAGTGCAAAACAGGATCAACAAATCCAGCCCTGATTCTGGCCACATCGGTTTTCAGCTTGAAGGCACTGCATATGAACTGCGCAATGTGCGCGTTCAAAAACTGGAATGATGTTCGCCGCATGATCTGAATTCGCCGGTCAATTTACATCAATTTGGCACAGGGATAATGCAGATATTCAGTGTCCGGTTGTCAGCCGACAGCATGGCTGACTGGATTTCTATCTTCTTGCCATCCGGGCTGAATGTAGGGTGAGGGTGGTCTGCCGCCGTGTCCTTGTGCCCGGTACTGAGCAAGCTCATCTTGCCACTCAGACGGTCTATCAGATAGATGCTGCGGCTGAAATCATCGCCAACCGCCCAGCGACCATCGCTAGACCCATGCACATGCCACAAGCCGCTTCCTGATGGTGTTTGCCCCGCGATACGCATTTCACGTGTGCGCAAATTGACTATGGCAAGGCCGCTGGGTTTTTCACGTGTGCCAGCGTTGCCCCAGCCAGGATCTTGACCCGGGTTAGCGCCCTCAACAGCAGTGCCCTTGTTGGCACTATTATTTGTTCCCCCGATGCTGCGATGCCCCATAATCGCCATCGCCACTTCATCTTTTGAAATGACAGCTTCATGGGTGACCCATTCATAGTCAGCTTCAGGATAAAGCGGGCGCAAACCACTGCCGTCTGCCATCACCACCCAGGTGCGCTGAGGTGATTTGCCGCCGGTTTCCCAGCAAAAAATAATCTCACCCGGATTCCATAGGTTTGCCTGGATATGGCCGATCTGGAATGGCGCGGAGATAACGTGGCGTATCTCCCCTGTCTTGACATGCATTTTTGCAATGCCGCCGGGGCCCGCACCCATGTTTCTGGGGCCGAAGCTTTTTTCTACGCGCGCATTTTTAGCAAGGTATTTTGCTGCCTCCTGTGACGTTTCGCGGAAATATATCCATTCGTCGGCAGCATCCAGCGCCAGGTCGGCGGCTTGTCCAACTTCAGCAGGTACTACGCCGCATATACGCTGGTAGTTTTCTAGCGACTTCATCTTGCCAGCTTTGCTGTCGGCAAATACTGCAGCGAGATCAACTTCCACCAGTTCAAGCGGCGAGGCCTGACGTGGTCGGCCAGCTTTTCCTTCGCTTGGAGATTTATCCGTGTTACGCATGAAATACAGTTTCATGGCACGTGTCGACACATTCAACATGCCAGTATAGCCACCTTCAGATACCTGTACGATATCCCCGGTTTGCTCATTGACGGCCATCGCTTCGCCTTTTGCGATGCCTGAACGAAAGATCACCCATTGCCCGTCCGAAGTCCACTGCGGGTGGGTGGGGTAGATTTTGGAATCACCATGCGGCTGGCTGGTCAAGAATGTCAGCATCACCCCTGTGACCGGGTCTTTGACCACTTTGCGTTCGCTGGGGAAGCGATGGCCTATTTGCGCAAAGGCAGATGTGGAACACAGACAGAACAGGCACAGGAAGAGAATCGGAAGGAGAATCGAGAAACGGGAGGATAAGATGCGAACAGATAAGCGGTTCATGGAGTTTTGACATGTGTGGGAGTAATCGGTTAAATCCCGGATGATCATTCTCTTAATATGCTTGAATGGAATGACATCAGTGCTGCATATTGTGCTCGGTTTTCAGGCAAATTTTCCAGAAATTGCATCGTCCAATCAACTTGATCATTTTTTTGATTCTTTAAGCAAGTCTTGCAGTCAATTACAAGCTCTCGCATAAAATGAAATCATATGAAGAGCCTGTTGAGATCCTTATATTCTGACCTGTGTATGATGATCAATATCCATCAGTCCTCCTTTAACCGAAGATACTTAACCATTATTCCTGTCATCCATTTATGAATACCTGTATGTCTGCGGTGCGCCGCCTGATCTGTGTCAGTGTGTTGGGCTGGACTTGTTCTGCCCTGGCGCAAACTTCACCGCCACCTGCAGTGAATACCGACCCTAATGCAGCAGCGCGTATCGTATTGCCTGAACCGGCGAATCCGCAATTGCCTTCGGTATTTTTTATCGGTGATTCAACCGTGCGCAATGGCCGGGACGATGGTCAAAACAAGGGGGCAGAAGGGCAGTGGGGTTGGGGTAATCCCATCAAGGCCTATTTTCAGACGGATAAAATCAATGTCGTCAACCGTGCCATCGGTGGTCTCAGCAGCCGCACTTATCTGACCGGCGGACACTGGCAAAGAAGCCTGGCATTGATGAAGCCGGGTGATTTTGTCATCATGCAATTCGGCCACAATGATAATGGTCCATTGAACGATACCAGTCGTGCAAGAGGAACTATCAAAGGCATCGGTGAAGAGGCTGAAGAAATCGATAACCTGCTGACAAAATTGCCAGAAACAGTACACAGCTATGGCTGGTATTTGCGCAAATTTATTGCAGAGGCCAGAGCAAAAGGCGTGCAGGCCATCGTATGTTCTCCTATACCACGCAAGGGCTGGGACGCAAGTGGAAAAATCAATCGCAGCAAAGCCAGTTATGGTGGGTGGGCTGAACAGTTGGCGAAACGGGAAAAAGCAGATTTTATTGACCTGAATGAAAACATCGCCACTGCCTACGATGCCATGGGCAAGGATGAAGTGTTGAAGTTGTTCCCCATGGTGACACCAGACGAACATACCCACACCAATCTGGCCGGTGCAGAATTCAATGCACGTGTGGTCGTGGCGGGTATCAAGACTTTGCAATATGCACAGTTGAAAAACTATTTAAATGATAAGTCAGTCGATCTAAAATTGCCTGCTGCATCACCAAAATAATAGTTCAAAAAATGATGTTCATGTCTTATGTACGAACAAACCTGCGACCAGTTTGCAAGGCTATTTCAACTCTCGTTGTCATGATCCTGGCTTTACCTGCCGCTGCACAGTCTGCGGATGCTACTTGCAGTCAGTGGGGCAAGCCTGGTAAATTAATTTACCAGGATGACTTTGACACTGATCTGCGGCAGTGGCAGGTGGAGTCTGCCGACACAAAGAATTCTGATATTAGCGTAGCCAATCACCAGCTTTTCATCGATGCAGCGAAAGGTGCAACGGTATGGTTCAAACAAAAATTGTCTGGCAACATATTGATCAGGTATACGCGCAGGGTCGTGATGGAACAGGGCCGCAATGACCGCCTGTCTGACCTGAATCAATTCTGGATGGCGACCGATCCACGTAATCAAAATATCTTTACCCGCAAGGGTGTATTTGAAGAATACGACGATTTACGCCTGTATTACGCCGGCATAGGCGGCAACACCAACACCACGACCAGGTTTCGCAAATACCAGGGCAATGGCGAACGTACTCTGCTGAGCGAGTTGAATGGAGGCGATGCCTTGTTGCAGGCAAACCGGGACTACGTCATAGAAACAACGGTGTATCAGGGTTGCACGCGCCTGTTGGTCGATGGCAAAGTCTTCTTTTCATATATGGACAAAGATGCCCTGCGAGATGGCTACTTTGGATTCCGCACGACGCAATCCCGGCAACAGATACGCGACTTCAAGATTTACCAACTGGAATAAAACTGGTACCCGCAAGATCAATTTAAGAGCAAAAAATGATGATAAAGATGAGACAAAAAAACCAATCAGGCCTGCGTTCAACATTCAAATTGTTGGCCATCGCGGGTATTACCTGCATGCTGCCATTAAGCATGAGCATGGCAGTAGCCGCTGGCAAAACAGGCAAAGCAACCAAGCCAGCCAATGACGTGACTGCACCCCTGCATTTGATGCAATCCGATTACCCCACGCCATATGGACAGCCCACAGCAGAAGATGTCAAGAAAGTGCTGTATCGCGTGCATGCCTATCTGGATAACGTCACTCCCGCCAAAATTATTGATGGCAAAACAAAAAAACAGATTACAGATTTCTCCCAGATCAATGACGATACGATATTGGCCCCCGGCGATTACCGTCTGACCAGCTATGAATGGGGTGTTACATATGCAGGCATGTTGCTGGCTGGCAGTGCTACCGGTGACAAACGTTTCAGCAACTACGCCAGTGATCGCCTTGGTTTGCTGGCAGACCTGGCACCACATTACATTGCGCGCCTGAAAGCCAATCCGAAAAGCCCTTCACCTATTCGTTCCCTGCTGCAGCCACATGCGCTGGATGATGCAGGCGCCATGTGTGCCGCTATGATCAAAGCCACCAGGGATGGTGTCTCCAATAAACTGTCCAGCCTGATTGATATTTGCAGTAGCTATGTCAGCACCAAGGAATTCCGCCTGCCGGATGGCACGCTGGCCCGCAACCGTCCACAGCCCAATACCTTGTGGCTGGACGATTTGTTCATGAGTGTCCCGGCATTGGCACAAATGGGTAAATTGACAGGAGACAGCAAGTACTTTGATGATGCCGTGAAACAGGTCAAACTGTTTTCTGAACGCATGTTCAACAAGGAAAAAGGCGTGTACATGCATGGCTGGGTGCAGGACATGGGCGTGCATCCACAATTTCACTGGGCCAGGGCAAACGGCTGGGCCGTCATGACCCTGGTTGAATTGCTGGATGTATTGCCACCAGACCACCCTGGCTACGCCGACGTGTCGGCGCAATTGCAAGCTCATGTCAAAGGCCTGGCGTCTTACCAGCATGGCACAGGATTCTGGCATCAACTTCTGGACCGTAATGACAGCTACCTGGAAACATCTGCCACTGCCATCTATACCTATACCATGGCGCACGCCATCAATCGCGGCTTTATCGATAAACGTGCCTACGCACCGGTAGTCATGCTGGCATGGAATGCAGTAGCCAGCAAAGTGACGCAAAAAGGCCAGGTGGAAGGTACCTGTGTGGGAACTGGCATGGGTTTTGATCCGGCGTTTTATTACTATCGCCCGGTCAACGTATTTGCTGCGCATAGCTACGGCCCGGTATTGCTGGCCGGTGCAGAAGTCATCAACCTGATGAAGGCCAATACCTTTGAAATCAATGACAGTTCACTGCAGATCAAATTGGTAAAACCCTGATTTTAATTTACAGAAAATGGATTGAGACTGGATTGTAAATGGATGGTAAGGCTGTTTATGATTGTCTTACTATCCTCTCCAAAAACAGAATACTGTTTTTGCACGATTGAGCAAGCCAGAGGAGTGATTTCTTATTTTTATATAAATAATTCACTTGAAGTTGATGCAAGTGCAATATCGAAAATGATATCAAAAATGCCGAAAATATGATTGGAGAGATTTTTAGGGGCAGCTTAAGATAAAGTCAGAGCATGAATGATAGATGCCACCCCTGAATTACAAAACTACAATTATATTGGAGACTTATGAAATCTCAATTACCTGGCCATGGTAAGGCCAAGACTTGCCGTTTCACTTTAAACGCAACAGTAGCGGCCCTTGCTGGTGCCGGCATACTCAGTAGCGCCTCGGTATGGGCGCAAGAGATAATTCCACCTGCCAAAGCTGAAGAAACTGTCGTTACCGTAACGGGCGTGCGCAAATCTGCGCAAAGCGCTCAGATGATCAAAATGAAATCAGACGAAGTAGTTGATTCTATCGTCGCTGACGAGGCTGGCAAATTCCCTGACAAGAATGTAGCAGAAATTTTAGGCCGTGTGACCGGTGTGCAGATCAAGCGTGAATTTGGTGAGGCGAATACGGTTATCGTTCGCGGCTTGCCAGGCCTGGTGACTTTGCTCAATGGCCGTGAAATGTACACATCCTCTGGCCGCAGTCTATATCTGGCTGACATTCCTATCGCCATGTTGTCACGCGTGGATGTCTATAAAACCCAGGGAGCAGAAATGGTGGAGGGTGGTACTGCTGGTGTGATTGATGTGCGTACCAGCCGTCCTTTTGACTTCAAGGACTTTTCCTCAAATGTCTCGGCCCGTATAGAAAACCGCGACAAGGCAAAAACCAATGACCCCAATGTCAGCGGCATGGTATCGAATCGCTGGAAAACTGGTTACGGTGAAATAGGTGCGCTGGTAGGTTTGTCCTATCAGGATGGTCATTATAGTGACGAGGTAACCTGGAATTCTCCACCGGTCGATCGCCCGGGTGGTATCACCGGCCCTGATTCTCTGGGGCATGTATTATATTCAGGCGACCGCAAGCGTCTGGCCGGTAATTTCGCTGCGCAATGGCGTCCGAATTCTGAATTTGAGTTATATGCAGAGGGCATGTCTACCCGAATTGATCATGATGCACAAAGGCAGTTCTTTGTTGCTGATCTGGGTTGGGGCGGTAATCCTGCAGTCTCACTGATACCAGGTACCAGGCAGGCAGCTACGGTCACGTCGACTAACTCATATCCTTTTACCTTATCCTCAACGCAGGCACCGCGTGATTATTCCATAGGCACTCAAGGGGCAATAGGTGCGCGCTGGGATGCCACGCCACAATTGCGTATCACAACAGAATTGGCCCGCACAGTCAGTAATTGGCGGCAAGAATTTCCCATCATGGACTTTATTGCCTCACCACCCAGCGTGACAGGTAATACTTATGTCAACGGTGGCGCGCAATTCTACTATCCTGGTTACAACATGATGGACCCGAAAAATTATCGGGTCGCCACTTTATTCGATAACCATAGCCATTCAGAAGGCCGTTCAACCGACTGGCGCGCAGATGCTGTTTATAATCCGGAAAACGAAGTTTTTTTCAAGGAATTCAGCACCGGCGTCCGGGTTGCCAAGCGCACTGCATCATATGGACATGAATTGAATGGGTTCATGCCTGCACCTGCGGGCATCATGGCAAATTCAGTTCCTGGGCTGGCATGTGGTTCGCTGCCTATGGCGGGTGATTATGGCCTGACGCAATGGCTTACACCTTGTGCCAGCTATTTGCATGACAATATCACTGCAGTTCGCAAGATGTTCAATGGCACGGGTGCAGCAACGCTGGAAGATCCATTGTCTTACTACAATAATCAGGAAAATACTTACGCAGCTTATGGCAAAGTGCGTTATGGCTTCAGGCTTGGTACGGTTCCTTTTGAAGGCACTGCCGGTTTGCGTGTTGTCAGGACAGATTCAGCACTACACGGATTTTCGCAAGCTAATGGTGTCTTGAAGGCGGTCAACAGTGAGCCTTCTTCGACTGATTTGTTGCCGAACTTCACGCTCAAAGCCAATTTGAAATCAGACCTGATTGCCCGTTTTACTGCTGGAAAATCGATACAGCGTCCGGCTTTTGATCAGTTTAATCCTGGTGTCTCATATAACGTGCCAAGCACCACCGTGCTGGCAACTGGCACGGGTGGCAATCCTGACCTGAAACCTATAGAGGGTCACAATTTTGATGCAGCACTGGAATGGTATTTCGCCCCGACGGGTTCCGTTACAGCGACCTTGTTCAGGCATGATTTCAAGAACTATATCGTGGTAGGGTCGACTAAGGAAACCTATAACGGCATTGTGTATGACGTCAATCGCCCCCGCAATTTGTCCAGTGGTCGCTTGCAAGGTGCAGAATTGTCTTATCAGCAGTTCTACGACAAACTACCTGGCTGGATGAGCGGTTTCGGCATGCAGGCGAATGTCACTTATATGCAAGGTGACCTGACCGATGCCAATGGTGTAACGAGTCCTTTTGCCGGTATGTCAAGGTTGTCATATAACATCGTCGGACTGTATGAAAAGAATGGCATTTCTGCGCGCCTGGCCTATAACTGGCGCGACAAATTTGTTGATACCTTCAATTATCGCGGCCTGGGTTTTGACCTGATCGTGGCACCTATCAAGACACTCGATGGTTCCATTTCATACAAGCTTAGTGAAAACCTGAGTGTGACGCTGGACATGGAAAACATGCTCGATCGTACTTACCACGACTATCACGCCATACCAAGCAATCCACGTGATTTGCGTCGTTATGACCGTACCATTGGTTTGTCCGTTCGCTGGAAAAATTAATCCAATCAATTGATATCCCGGGAGCTTGGGGCCATAGTTGGCTCAGAGCATCCGGGATATATTTGTTGGTCAAGGTGGTTTGCCGCATGGTGGTTTTCTCATGCTATAGAATGCCAGTTTGAAAATTCATGCGGCAAATGTAGCGCATGAAAAATGTAGTATTACAGTGGACAAAAATGATGGAGACTCAACAATTATCGACTCTGGAAAAAATCGGCTTCGGTGCCGGGGACATGGCGCTCAATGTCGTGATCTCTTCCATGATGCTGATCATTACTTTTTTCTATACCGATATCTATGGATTGAAGACGACTGACCTGGCATTGTTGTTTGTGGCGGTGAAAGTCATAGGCGCGATTGCAGATCTGGCCATGGGGCAAATAACAGACCGGTATACCCGCAGTAGCGGGCGTTATCGTCCCTATCTTTTATGGCTGGCCATACCTTATGGTGTCAGCGTGGTTTTTGTATTCAGCACACCAGAATGGGCCTATGACGCCAAGTTGGTCTGGGCTTATTCAACTTACATACTCATGACGCTGATGACAGCGGGGGTTGGTATTCCCTATATCTCTCTGGTCAGTGCCTTGACGAATGACCCGAAAGAGAGGTTGTCGGCGAATGGGTATCGCTTGTTTTTCGCTAAGGTAGGTGCGTTCATGGTGACTATCATAGTCCCCATACTGGCGCAAAAATGGGGTGGTGGTAATGCCGCGACTGGTTACCAGGCTGCGATGGCGTTGATGGCATTCATGGGTGTAGCCCTATTTTTATTTTGTTACTTCACTACCACCGAAAGAGTCACGCATGTGGTGGAGAAACAATCGTTGCTGGTACAACTGCAAGTCTTGTTGCGCAATGATCAGTGGCTGATATTGTGTGGCGTCTGCGTAACTGGCACGGTAGGTTATGTCGTGCGCGGTTCGGTAGCGATTTACTATGCCAAATATTATCTGGGTGGCGATACGGCAACGGTGTCGGCATTCTTGTCTGTAGGTGTGGCGGCAGCCATCTTGTCCATGGTGGCATCGACCTGGATCACCAAATTCTATTGCAAGGTCAAATTATTTCGTTACACCCAGATTGCAGTAGCCGGGATTAGTGTGCTGATTTATTTTTTGGTAAAACCGGGTGATGTGGTATTGGGTTTTGTCCTGTATTTTTTACTGTCTTTTGTGGTGGACTTGCATGCGCCGGTATTCTGGTCTGCAATTGCCGAGACCATAGATTATGGCCAGGTGAAAACTGGTAAACGGGTATCGGGTTTTGCTTTTGGTGGTATTTCAGTCTGTCAAAAAGCTGGCATGGCGGTGGCAGGCGGTCTTGTAGGTATCTTGCTCACGTATTTTGACTATCAGCCAAATCATGAACAAACCCAGTTTGCCCTGACTGGCATAGCGCTGATGTTCTCACTCATCCCTGGTGTGTTTCATTTCATCATGGGGATGTTAATGTTCAAATACCGCATCAGTGATGATTATTATGGCGCAGTCAAAGAAGAAATGCGTAGCAAGGGTTATCTCCTTGCGCAAGCCTGAACTGGAGAATGATGTGACAGAAATTTTAAAGCCGTTGATACTGCAGCGTGCTGATCCGTATATCTATAAACACAGCGACGGTTATTATTATTTTACCGCTTCAGTCCCTCAATACGATAGAGTAGAAATACGTCGTGCTACTACGATTGCTGGTCTGGCGACTGCGCAAGTGGTAGATGTATGGCATAAACCTGACAGCGGTCCTTATAGCGAATTGTTGTGGGCACCGGAACTGCATTTCAATCAGGGGGCATGGTATGTCTATTTTGCTGCCGCACCCAGTCGTGAAATTAAATATAAACTTTTCCAGCACCGGATGTATGCCCTTCGCAATACAAATCCCAATCCACTTGAAGGTGCGTGGGAATTCATGGGGCAGATAGACACAGGTATCAATACCTTCTGCCTTGATGCCACTACCTTTACGCATAACGAGGTCTTGTATTACCTGTGGGCGCAAAAGGACAATGCCATAGAAGGTAATTCCAATTTGTATATCGCTCCCATGAAAACCCCGTGGCAATTGGCAGGCCCGCCAGTAATGCTGAGCAAACCTGAGTTTGACTGGGAGATACGCGGATTTTGGGTCAACGAAGGACCATCAGTATTGAAGAGAAATGGCAAATTGTTTATTTCATACTCAGCCAGCGCAACAGATGAAAATTATGCCATGGGCTTGTTGTCTGCAGATGAAACGGCAGATTTGCTCAATCCCGCATCCTGGAGCAAGTCGCCAACGCCAATATTGCAGACTTGCTATGAGCATGGCATCTACGGCCCCGGGCACAACAGCTTCACGTATGCAGAAGATGGTGATACCGTGATGCTGGTATACCACGCCCGCACTTATACAGAAATTGTCGGCGACCCTCTTTGGAATCCTGATCGTCATACCTTCGTCAAGACCTTAGCCTGGGATACGCAGGGCATGCCGCAATTTGGTAAACCGTCACTGGCAGATTGATCATGATGTCCACAGAACAATTTGCTATCGATACACCGGTGCCGGGCGTGCATCAAAACGTATTTGGCCACCTAGTGGATGGTCAGGCTATCAATTTGTACACGCTGCGCAATCGCAAAGGGATGTTGGTCAAGGTAACAGATTTTGGCGGCATCATTACCGAATTGCATGTACCAGACCGGCATGGTGTATTGGCTGACGTGACACTGGGCTTTGCTGAATTGCTACCTTATACACGCGAGTCCGCTTTTTTTGGTGCATTGATAGGGCGCTACGGTAATCGTATCGCGCAAGGGAAATTTGAACTTGATGGCAAACCATATCAGCTTGACTGTAATGATGGTGCAAATCATCTGCATGGGGGGCGTGCAGGATTCCATAAAGTGAAATGGAATGCGACATCTTTCCAAAAGCCGAATAGTCTTGGCCTCAGCCTGCGTTGTCTCAGTATCGACGGCGAGCAGGGTTACCCAGGCAACCTGGATGTGACCGTCATTTATGAACTGGATGACGATAATCAGCTGCATGTGAGCTATCTGGCTACTACTGACCAGGCGACGCCAATAAACCTGACCCAGCATGCCTACTTTAATCTGGCAGGGCGGGGCTCAGTACTGAAGCACGAAGTGATGATCAATGCAGACAGGTATACGCCTGTCGATGCTGGTCTGATACCAACAGGAGTAATGGCCCCAGTGGCTGGCACTGCATTCGATTTTCGCCAGACAAAACCTGTAGCAGCACATATAGCCGACGATGATCAGCAATTACGCTTTGGCCGGGGGTATGACCATAATTTTGTCTTGAATCAGCCATCGGCAAAAGAAATCAGCCTCGCTATCCACATCCATGAACCTGTGTCTGGTCGTGTACTGGAATTATGGACGGATGAACCAGGGCTACAGTTTTATAGCGGGAATTTCTTGGATGGCAGTCTCGCAGGCAAGGGACAGGTTTATGAAAAATACAGTGGTTTTTGCATAGAGCCACAGCATTTTCCAGATTCACCTAACCAGCCGGGTTTTCCTTCAACAATATTACGACCCGGCGAAGAATATCGCTCAAACTCAATATATCGCTTTTCTGTTCAGACTTGATGGAGTTGAGTAGCAGGGGAGAAGAATTACTACTGCAAACGATCATGTGAGTGATTATTTTGTGGCGCCATGACTTTAACTCTTCGCTTAAAAAAAAATTGAAAAAATCAGCTGTATCAGATACTGAATCCGGGCTAAATCCCGGATTTTTTGCTTGCAGGGATCAATTCGTTTTTATGTGATATCAATTGCAGTATCAATTGCGAATAAAAAGTCATTGGAAAGACATCATTGGAGTCTTTAGTATCTCTACATCAAGTGCAGGTCCATGCGTCAATCGCGACCTCGCGCCATAAAAACAAGGAGATACTGCATGTCTGAAACAAAGAAAAAAGTGGCATTACGCTCGGCGCAATGGTTTGGTACACAAGATAAAAACGGCTTCATGTATCGCAGCTGGATGAAGAATCAAGGTATTCCTGATCACGAATTTGAAGGCAAGCCGATCATTGGTATCTGTAATACCTGGTCCGAACTGACACCATGCAATGCCCACTTCCGCAAGCTGGCGGAACATGTCAAACGAGGCATTTTGGAAGCTGGCGGTTTCCCGGTTGAATTCCCGGTATTTTCAAATGGTGAATCCAATTTGCGTCCTACAGCGATGTTGACGCGCAACCTGGCCAGTATGGATGTGGAAGAATCCATACGCGGCAATCCCATGGATGGCGTGGTATTGCTGGTTGGTTGTGACAAGACCACACCTGCCTTGCTGATGGGAGCAGCAAGCTGTGATATTCCTACTATCGTCGTCAGCGGCGGCCCTATGCTGAACGGTAAACTGGATGGCAAGGACATAGGTTCCGGTACCGCTGTCTGGCAATTGCATGAAGCTGTCAAGGCGGGATCCATTACCATGCATCAGTTCATGGCAGCAGAATCCGGCATGTCACGCTCAGCCGGTACTTGCAACACCATGGGCACGGCATCTACCATGGCTTGCATGGCTGAGGCTCTGGGTACATCACTGCCACACAATGCAGCGATTCCCGCAGTTGATTCCCGCCGTTATGTGCTGGCACACATGTCAGGTATACGCATAGTTGAAATGGTGCGTGAGGATTTGCGCTTGTCCAAAGTGTTGACCCGCGCAGCATTTGAAAATGCCATACGCGTGAATGCAGCAATTGGTGGTTCTACCAATGCAGTCATCCATTTAAAAGCAATCGCTGGTCGTATTGGCGTGCCGCTGGAACTGGAAGACTGGACCAATATCGGTCGCGGTACACCTACCATCGTTGACCTGATGCCATCTGGCCGCTTTTTGATGGAAGAATTTTATTATGCCGGCGGCTTGCCTGGCGTTGTACGCCGTCTGGGTGAGGGTGGTTTGTTGCCACACAAAGACGCTTTGACAGTGAATGGCAAAAGCTTCTGGGAAAACTGCCAGGAAGCGCCTATCTATAACGATGAAGTCATACGTACGCTGGATAATCCCTTGCTGGCCGATGGTGGTATTTGCATCTTGCGCGGCAATCTGGCACCACGTGGTGCGGTACTCAAGCCTTCTGCCGCCACACCGGCATTGATGCAGCATAGAGGCAAAGCCGTGGTGTTTGAAGATTTTGAACATTACAAGCAACGCATACTTGATCCCGATCTGGATGTCGATGCGAATTCCATACTGCTCATGAAAAATTGTGGTCCCAAAGGTTATCCCGGCATGGCCGAGGTCGGCAATATGGGCTTGCCGCCGAAATTGCTGGCGCAGGGTGTCAAGGATATGGTCAGGATTTCAGATGCCCGCATGAGTGGCACCGCTTATGGCACCGTGGTCTTGCATGTGGCGCCGGAGGCCATGGCAGGCGGCCCCCTTGGCATAGTGCAGGATGGCGACTGGATCACGCTGGATTGCCGCAATGGCAGGCTGGACCTGGATGTTACTGATGAAGAAATCCAGCAACGCCTGGCCAGTCGTGCAGAAAAGCTGCAACCATCCACCAAGACTGGCTATCAGCAGTTATATATAGATCATGTATTGCAGGCTGATCAGGGATGTGATTTTGATTTCCTGGTGGGAAGCCGTGGTTCGGCCGTACCCAAGCATTCTCATTAATTCGGTGATCAGCAACATTACGCGGCTTCAGGAGAAAATATGTTACTCGTACAATTTACAAGCCCATCTGGCACACGCCTGTTAGGCGCGCTGGAACAAGATCAGATTCGTGTCATTGATGCATATCCCAGCAGCTATGCACTGGCGCAGGCTGCAATCAAGTCGAGCACTGGCATAGAAAAGCTGGCCACTGCAGCATTGGGTAATACGATCTATAACTATGCGGACGTAGCCAAAGGAGGGCGCTTGCTGCCGCCACTGGATCATCAGGATGATGCACACTGCTACGTCACCGGTACCGGATTGACACACCTGGGCAGCGCTGATGCGCGCGACGCCATGCACAAAAAAATCGGCGGTGACGTTGAAAATCTGAGTGACAGCATGAAGATGTTCCGTATGGGTGTTGAGGGCGGGAAGCCAGCTGCAGGTGCAACTGGCGTACAGCCAGAATGGTTTTACAAAGGGGATGGCTCCGTTGTCCGTGCCAGTGGACAGAGTCTGGATATGCCAGACTTTGCGCTGGATGGTGGTGAAGAGCCAGAGATCGCTGGCCTGTATGTCATCGGTGACGATGGCGTGCCCTATCGCGTTGGCTACTCGATTGGCAATGAATTTTCTGATCATGTGACAGAGCGCCAGAACTATCTGTATCTCGCACATTCCAAGTTGCGTGTATGTGGTCTGGGGCCCGCTTTGTTGATTGGTGAATTACCTCAGCATGTTGCTGGTACATCCCGCATATACGATATTGAAGGTAAGCCAAGATGGGAAAAAAGTTTCGTCAGTGGTGAGCAGAACATGTCACATACCATTGCCAATCTTGAATATCATCACTTTAAATATCCTCTGTTCAATCGTCCCGGTGATGTACACATCCACTTCTTTGGTACGGCGACATTGAGCTTTGCTGACGGTGTGAGTGTCAAGGCTGGTGAAACCTTTGAAATAGAGTCGCCTGCGTTTGGGCCAGCACTGCGTAATTGTCTGGCCATTAAGAACAGTGAGTTTGCCAAGGTCAAAGCCCTATGAATATCACTGGCGAAGCCCTGATAGGTGGTATTGCTGACAAGGGAAGTGGTAATTCTTTCCTGGCATTTGATCCCGCCAAAATGGTAAGCATGGCTCCGGCTTTTTATGCGGTGGACAAGCAGCAGATTGATACCGCCTGCAATCTGGCACAGACTGCATTTGACCCGTTTCGTGCCTGCACTGGTGAGCAAAGAGCCGTTTTTCTTGAAACCATAGGCCAGCAGATCATGGCCCTGGGCGATCGCCTGATCGAGCGTGCGATGGCCGAAACCGGTTTGTTGCGCGGACGTCTGGAGAGTGAACGCGGTCGTACCATCAACCAGTTGCAATTGTTTGCTGATCTCTTGCGTGAAGGCTCATGGCCGGATATCCGTATCGACAGCGCCTTGCCTGATCGCCAGCCACCACGCCCGGATTTGCGTATGCAATTGATAGGGCTGGGGCCAGTTGCCGTATTCGCAGCCAGCAACTTTCCGTTAGCGTTTTCCGTGGCCGGCGGTGATACGGCGGCGGCTTTTGCAGCAGGCTGTCCGGTGGTAATGAAAGTGCATCCTGCCCACCCTGGTACGTCCGAGCTGGTTGGTCGTGCCATCGTCAAAGCTGTGGAGTTGTGCAGTTTGCCTGGTGGCGTGTTTTCCTTGCTGACAGGTAGCGGCAATGAAATTGGCCAGGAGCTGGTGCGTCATCCTGCCATACAGGCCGTGGGTTTTACCGGATCGCGTGCTGGTGGATTGGCCTTGATGGCTGTGGCGGCAGCACGCCCGCAACCTATACCTGTGTATGCGGAAATGAGCAGTATCAATCCACTCTTTCTATTTTCGCAAGCATTGGCGCAAAGGGCTGAAGAGATTGCCAAAGATTTTGTGACCTCGCTGACTCTGGGCGCAGGACAATTCTGCACCAACCCCGGCCTGGTGCTGGCAGTAGATGGGCCAGACCTGGACAGGTTTGTCAAATCGGCTACCCAGATCATATCCGGTGTATCACCCGCCCCCATGCTGACGCCAGGTATTGCAGCCAACTATCAGCGTGGAGTAGAAACCTTGACTGAAGCAAAAGAAGTCAGCACCCTGATCAAGGTCGATGCCGAAGAAGGCAAGGGTAATCCTGCCATGTTTGTAAGCAGTGCAGATACCTTCCTGAACCAGCATGCATTGCAGAGCGAAGTGTTCGGCCCGACCTCATTACTGGTCGTTTGCCGCGATGTAGACCAGATGCGCGCCGTGACTGAAGGGCTGGAAGGGCAACTGACTGCCACGGTACAGATAGAAGAAGCCGATTTTGAACAGGCCAGCGCATTGCTGCCAGTGTTGGAGCGCAAGGTTGGACGGATATTGGCCAATGGCTTTCCCACTGGTGTTGAAGTTGCCACTGCCATGGTGCATGGTGGTCCTTATCCAGCCACTTCAGATGGCCGCAGCACCTCAGTAGGGACGGCAGCCATACATCGTTTTTTGCGCCCGGTCTGTTATCAAAATTTGCCACAGGCTTTATTGCCTGAGAATCTACGTGATGAAAATGCAGGGAATATCTGGTGTCGTCATGATGGTGTGTTAGGAAAAAAATAGTTTGTCATTGGAATAGATGCAGTAAATCGGCTTAGCCGACATAAAATAGCTACACCATAAAACCCCAAGCAGGAGACAACATGAATCAATTGGCACACTATGCCAGCCTCAAAGGGCGAACAGTGTTTATTACTGGCGGCGGCACTGGCATAGGCGAAGAACTGGTCAGTGCTTTTGCCCATCAGGGCGCAAAAGTAGCATTCGTTGATATCGCCAAGGATGCCAGCGAGGCACTTTGCAACAAACTGACTGCTGCTGGCTTGCCTGCTCCTTTATTCCGCTATTGTGATATCACTGATATCCCAGCACTGCAAAAAACCATGGCTGAACTGGCGGCAGAGATTGGCGACTTTGATGTGCTGGTCAACAATGCAGCCAATGATCAGCGCCATCAGACTGAAGAAGTCAGTGTTGATTATTGGAATGAACGCATCGCCATTAACCAGCGCCCCATGTTTTTTACCTGCCAGTCTGTTTTTCCTGGTATGAAGAAAAAAGGTGGCGGCTCCATTATCAATGTCAGCTCTATTTCCTGGCACATCAAGGGTGCTGGTTACCCCGTTTACGCCACTGCCAAGGCAGCAGTCGTCGGCCTGACCCGTGGCCTGGCACGTGAATTTGGCGCGCATGGCATACGGGTGAATACCGTATCACCTGGTTGGGTGATGACGCAACGTCAGATTGATTTGTGGGTGGATGAAGCTGGCGAGCAGGAAATCAAACGTAATCAATGCCTGCCCAGCAAACTGATGCCTGCTCATATTGCCTCCATGGTGCTGTTCCTGGCGGCGGATGACGGTGCCATGTGTACCGCACAGGAATTTATCGTTGATGGCGGCTGGGTCTGATCTCTTGGGTTTGATCCCGTGAATTTGATCTCGGCTGCGGTCAGGCCGTATAGCGTATAGCAGAACCTGTTGTCCCTGATGCATTGTGACCCGCCTGTGGAAAAGCAGGCGGCTGGGTGAACTCATGCCTTATCTTCAGATGGGAATGAATATGATATTCAGATGTAGCCTCGCTGTGCTATTGAGCACATTGCTCAGTCTGCTGGCAGATGATTGCCTGGCGACGACGACCTTGTCCAGTCCGGATCAGCACTTGCAATTGAAAGTGGAATTGTCTGCGCAACAGCAAATCGTCTATAGCGTCACGCGTGACAATCAGGCTGTGATTCTGTCATCTGCCTTGGGCTTGCAACTGGATGTTGCCGATTTTACCCAAGAGTTGCGCATAGTGAAGGTCTCGCCAAAAAAACTGGTGGAAGACAGCTATGAAATGCAGGTGGGTAAACGTCGCTTCAATCACTATTCAGCACATGAGCAGATACTGACAGTTGAAAATACCAGCCATCAAAAAATGGATGTGGTGTTCAGGGTGTCAAATGATGGCGTGGCTTTTCGCTATGTAGTCAGTGATCCTGCCATCAAATTCAAGAAATTTATCAAAGAGACGACATCATTTTCATTTGATGGCAAGTCTAAGGCGTGGCTGCAACCTATCGCCGTAGCACAAACCGGCTGGAGCAATACCAACCCGTCCTACGAAGAACATTATCTGATGAATATTCCGGTAGGAACAAGATCGCCATCCAAGGCAGGCTGGGTGTTTCCAGCCTTGTTCAATAGCTGGGGTAACTGGGTAGTCCTGACCGAAGCGGATATGGATGGTAGCTGGCATGCCTCACGTTTGCAGGCCATGTCAACTGGTGGCGTCTATCAGCTAGGCACACCCATGGCATCGGAGGTTTTCGCCGATGGCAAAAATCCTGGATTATTACTGGCAGAAACTCGCAGTACCATGCGTTCACCCTGGCGCATTATAGGGATAGGTAGTTTGCCAATCATCATGAATTCAAATCTGGGTTCTGATCTTGCTGCGCCAGCTATCAAGCTGGATAAGAGCATGATTAAGCCTGGCCATGCATCCTGGAGCTGGGCATTGCTTAAAGATGATTCTACAATTTTTGAAGTACAGAAAAAATTCATTGATTATGCTGCCGACATGCATTGGGAATATACCCTCATAGATGCAGACTGGGATCAAAAGATAGGCTATGAAAAACTGCAGCAATTGGTCGAATATGGTGCAATGAAGAACGTGGGCGTGCTGGTCTGGTACAACTCTTCCGGTGCCTGGAACACGACTAAATACAGTCCCAAAGGCCAGTTGCTGACAGCCGCGCAGCGCAAACAGGAATTCAGTCGCTTGCGCCTGCTCGGCATCAAAGGGATCAAGGTCGATTTCTTTGCTGGCGATGGCCAGTCCATGATTGACTACTATATTGCCCTTCTGAAGGATGCTGCAGAGGCTGGTCTACTGGTGAATTTTCATGGAGCTACTCTGCCGCGCGGCTGGGCACGTACTTATCCTAACTTGATGAGCATGGAGGCCGTCAAAGGTTTCGAATTTACGACCTTTGGGCAGGCAGATCAGGACGCCGTTGCCACCCACGTTGCCATGTTGCCGTTTGCGCGCAATTTGTTTGATCCCATGGATTTCACACCCATGGTATTTGGCGATATACCCAAGATTGAACGCAAGACGCGCAATGGCTTTGAATTGGCGGAATCAGTGCTGTTTTTGTCCGGCATACAGCATTTCGCCGAAATACCTGAAGGCATGGCTACCGTACCAGCCTATGTAAAAAGTTTTTTACAGACTTTGCCGGTGTCCTGGGATGACAGCCATTTTATCGATGGTTACCCGGGCCAGTACGTAGTGATCGCCAGACGCGCCGGTAAGACCTGGTATGTGGCTGGCATTAATGCTACTGACAGCGATAAACAATTGAATATGGACTTGTCATTTATCGACGGTAAGAAAGCGCAAATGATGACCGATGGTGATAGCAGCAGGGCGTTTGTGCAACAGGTTGTGCAGTCAAGTAAAGAAACCAGAATCACGATCAAACCACGCGGTGGCTTTGTCGCAGTTTTTGAATGAATTAGCAACGATAATATCTTAAAAAAATCAGGAGACAAAAAAATGAAAACATTAAAAACCAGTTTTAAAGCAGGCGTATTTTCTGCAGTAGTTTTTACCTTTGCCACGTTAGCCGTTCCTGTCTATGCTGGCAATCAAGTGAGTATCAGCATCGATACGAAAAAGCCTGGACCGGTTATCAACAAGAATATTTATGGCCAGTTTGCTGAACATCTGGGCACAGGCGTTTATGAAGGCATGTGGGTAGGGCCAGATTCTCCTATTCCCAATACGAAGGGTTGGCGCAACGACGTCATTGGGGCTTTGAAAAAAATGCATGTGCCACTGGTACGCTGGCCTGGCGGTTGTTTTGCTGATGAATATCACTGGCGTGATGGCATAGGTACGCGTGAGAGTCGTCCAGTCAAGATGAATACCAACTGGGGCAATGTGGAAGAACGGAATGCCGTTGGTACCCACGAATTTTTTGATCTGGTTGATCTGCTGGGGGCAGATGCCTATGTGAATGGCAATCTGGGCTCCGGTACGCCGCAGGAAATGGCAGAGTGGCTGGAATATATGACAGGTGACGGCAAGTCTACGCTGGCAGAGTTACGCCGCAAAAATGGTCGTGACAAGCCATTTAATGTTGCATTCTTCGGCGTCGGCAATGAAGCCTGGGGCTGTGGCGGCAATATGAAGGTTGAACACTACACCAGCCTGTTCAATCAATACGCCAGTTTTTTGAAAGCCCCAAAGGCCTACATGCCGAAAATCATCGCCAGTGGGGGTCATGATGACGACACTACCTGGACAGATTATTTGACCAAGAATATCCATGAGCAATGGAATATGCGCTTTGATGGTGTCAGCTTCCATTATTACACCCTGCCTACCGGCGTATGGGAAAAGAAAGGCATGGCGCTTGGTTTTGGGGAAGATCAATGGATCTCCACGCTGAAGAATACACTGCGCATGGATAGCCTGATCAAGAACAATGTCGCCAAGATGGAAGTCAATGATCCGAAAAACAAAATTTCTTTCAATGTCGATGAATGGGGTACCTGGTATGACGTTGAGGCGGGTACCAATCCTGGATTTTTATATCAGCAAAACAGTCTGCGTGATGCCCTGGTTGCGGCATTGAATTTCAATATCTTCCATGCCCATGCGGCACGTGTACGCATGACCAATATTGCCCAGATGGTCAATGTCTTACAAGCCATGATACTGACTGATAAAGATAAGATGCTGTTGACACCAACTTATCATGCATTTGAAATGTATGTGCCATTCCAGAATGCGACTGCCTTGCCTTTGACGATAACCAATAATCCTGAATACAGTTTTGCTAAAACCAGTATCCCTGAAGTGAGTGCCTCTGCTGCCCGTGCCCTGGACGGAAAATTGTATTTGTCGCTGGTGAACACCAATCCCAACAAGAGCGTTGATATAGACATTGATGTGGCTGGAGAAAAGCTGAAAGCCGCTAAAGGCAGGGTGCTGACCGCCAAAGCCATGGATGCGCACAATACCTTTGCTCAACCGCAATCAGTACAGCCTGACAGCTTCAATGTAAGTGCAAAAGCAGGCAAGTTGACATTGAGTATCCCGGCCAAGGCGGTAGTTGTGGTTGCGCTTGAATAATTGCTACATGTCGTTGTGCAATTGCCAAAACCATACAGGAGTAAAAATGGTGTCATCAAAATTGACGCAGGCGATGGCATTGGCAGGTTTGCTAATGCTGGCCGCCTGCGGTGGAAGTAGTGCAGGTAGTGGTGAAGTTGCCGTGGTCAGCACAACTGCTACTACAACAGGCACTGCCAATACAGGTACGACTAATGGCGGTAATGTGATACAGGCCGCCTTGAGTTTTAATAATGTATCTGTACATGACCCGTCGATAGTGAAGACTGGAGGCACTTACTATATTTTTGGGTCACATCTGGCAGCCGCAAAATCTACCGATTTGATGAACTGGACCAAAGTAGCTGACGGCGTGAATACGAGCAATCCTTTATTTGCCGATGTAACCAGGGTTTTATCTGATGTGTTTTCCTGGTCGCAGGTAGTCGATTTATGGGCACCCGATGTAGTCCAGCTTGATGACGGCAAATTTTATTTTTACTATAACTCTTGCAAAGGGGATTCTCCCCGTTCGGCCCTGGGTGTGGCGGTTGCTGATAAGATAGAGGGGCCATATGTCAATAAGCAGATTTTCCTGAAATCCGGGATGTGGGGACAGTTAAGCGAAGATGGCAAGACCATCTATGACGCGCTGGTGCATCCGAACGCAGTTGATCCCAATGTGTTTCGCGATAAGGATGGCAATCTGTGGATGATTTATGGTTCTTATTCTGGCGGGATTTTTATCCTTGCCATGGATAAAACCACAGGCTTGCCCAAAGCGAATCAGGGTTATGGAAAACACCTGATGGGTGGCAATCATAGCCGCATTGAAGGTGCTTACGTCATGTATAGCCCACAATCGAAGTATTACTATATGTTCACTTCCTTTGGCGGGCTGGATGCGAATGGTGCCTACAATTTACGCGTTGCCCGTTCGCTGGCACCTGATGGCCCTTATCTTGATGCTAGAGGGAACGATATGGATAAAGTCAAATCCAATCCCGCGCTACCTTTGTTTGATGATGCAAGCATTGCGCCATATGGACAAAAGCTGATGGGTAACCACCAGTTTGCGCTGGCTGCGGGTGAGACCGGAACGCCTCTGGGATATGTTTCACCCGGTCATAATTCAGCTTATTATGAGACATCAACTGATCAATATTTCTTGATTTTTCATACCCGCTTCCCGAACACTGGCGAACTGCATGAAGTGCGTGTGCATGAGATGTTCATCAATGAAGATGGCTGGCCGGTAGTGGCTCCTTTCCGTTATGCGCCTTTAAGCAAAAGCTTACCAGTACAGGCAGCAGAAGTCAGTAGCAAGGATACTGAAGGCAGTTACAAGATAATTAATCATGGCAAGGATATTTCCACCAACTTGAAACTGTCGCAAAATATCAAACTCAATGGCGACGGTAGTATCTCTGGTGCGGTTGGCGGCAACTGGAAACATCGTGGCAATAACAATATCCAGATTATTCTGGATGGTGGTGGCATATTCAGTGGTGTTTTGTCGCGCCAGTGGAATACCAATGCCTCAGCCTTTGTCGTCAGTTTCACTGCACAATCGCAAGAGGGAGTGTCAATCTGGGGTGCACGCATAGGTGGCCCAGGTAGCACGGGTAGCTAGAATAGTTTAAGGATGATCAGCATGAAATCTCTCTGCTTGTGGTTCATTGCTAGTGTTTTTAGCCTGTTGATGCAATCAAAAATCATGGCTGCAGAAGTCAGTGTGCATGACCCGGTGATGGCGAAAGAAGGTGATACGTATTATTTGTTCAGTACCGGGCCAGGCATTACTTTCTATAGCTCTGCCAATATGAAAGACTGGCGTCTTGAAGGCAGGGTGTTCACTGGTGAACCAGCATGGGCACGCAAGGCTGCCCCAAGCTTCAATGACCATATCTGGGCACCGGACATACAGTTCCATAACGGGAAATACTATTTGTATTATTCGGTATCGGGATTTGGCAAGCTGACCTCAGGTATTGGTGTCACGGTTAACAAGACACTCAATCCACGTTCGCCAGATTATCGCTGGGAAGACCAGGGCATGATATTGCAATCCGTCCCCGGACGCGACTTGTGGAATGCCATTGATCCGAATATTATTACTGACGACAAAGGGCAAGCCTGGATGTCCTTTGGTTCATTCTGGTCTGGCATCAAACTGGTGAAATTGAACGAAGCATGGACAGGGCTTGCCGAACCGCAGGAATGGCATGCGATTGCGCAACGCGGCCGCCCGGCCTTTACCCCGGATGAATCAGGTGGGCCAGCAGAAATTGAAGCGCCCTATATTTTTAAAAAAGGTGATTATTACTATCTGTTCGTCTCATGGGGTCTATGCTGCCAAAAAGAAAAAAGCACTTATCATCTGGTTGTCGGACGTTCAAAGAACGTAACAGGGCCGTATCTGGACAAGAATGGCAAAGACATGGTGAAAGGTGGCGGCTCGCTGTTTTTGACAGGTAACGAGAACTGGAAAGCACTAGGACACAATAGCACCTATCATTTCGATGGCAAGGATTACCTGGTATTACATGCCTATGAGACTGCAGATAACTACCTGCAAAAACTGAAAATCCTCGATATGCAATGGGATGCGGAACTATGGCCTGTCGTTGATGCTGCACAACTCAGCACTTACCGCAGTGTACAGTTACCTGCCAAATAGTATGGATAATCTGGAATCGCTTAAGCTGTTCATACTACAGCTATATAGAAACTCAGTCAAAATTTTTCTAGCCGTGGTATTGCTGTTCGGCGCGCAAACAGCAGCAGCCGTGCAATTGTTTCCTTTGACTGATGTGCGGTTGACTGCCAGCCCCTTTTTAAAGGCGCAAACCACCAATCTGCAGTATCTGATGGCACTCGACCCGGATAAGCTGCTTGCCCCTTTCCGGCGTGAAGCCGGTTTTTCAGTACCGGTTGCCAGCTATGGCAATTGGGAATCCAGTGGCTTGGATGGGCACATGGGTGGGCACTATCTGTCAGCCCTGGCATTGATGTATGGCTCAACTGGCGATGTGCAGGTATTGGCAAGGCTGAATTATTTTGTCGCAGAACTCAAGAAATGCCAACAGGCGCATCACACTGGCTATCTGGGAGGTATTCCCGGCGAACTGGTGCATGGCAGGACATTGCCAATGGCAAACTCAAAGCAGATAATTTTTCTGTCAATGGCAAGTGGGTGCCCTGGTATAACCTGCACAAAACCTATGCGGGGCTGCGGGACGCTTATCGCTATGCCGGCAATCAGGATGCGCGTGGGATGTTGATAGAGCTGGCAGATTGGGCCTCTCAGCTTGTCGCATATTTGAATCAAGATCAAATGCAAACCATGTTGCGCAGTGAGCATGGTGGCATGAATGAAGTTTTTGCTGATGTGGCTGAAATAACGGGTAATAAGAAATACCTGGACTTGGCTATGCGTTTTTCTCATCAGGCGATTTTGCAACCGCTATTGCACAAGGAAGACAAGCTCAATGGTCTGCATGCAAATACCCAAATCCCCAAAGTCATAGGCTTCAAGCGCATAGGTGACCTTAGTGGGCAGCAAGACTGGCAGCAGGCGGCGGCATTTTTCTGGCAAGAGGTGCATGACCATCGTACCGTGGCCATAGGTGGTAACAGCGTCAAGGAACATTTTCATGACGATAAAAATTTCTCGTCCATGATCAATGAAGTGGAAGGACCGGAAACCTGCAATACCTACAATATGCTGAAGCTAACTGAGCTATTGTTTTTGAGCGACCCTAAAGTTGCATACAGCGACTATTACGAACGTGCGCTGTATAACCATATTTTGTCATCGCAGCATCCTGATACTGGTGGTCTGGTGTATTTCACGCCCATGCGTCCCAATCATTACCGCGTATATTCACAGGTGGACCAGGCGACGTGGTGTTGCGTGGGATCAGGCATAGAAAGTCATGCCAAGTACGGTGAATTCATTTATGCCCATGATGCCAACAGCCTGTACGTGAATCTGTTTATTCCTTCGACATTGAACTGGCGCGGAAAGAAGGTGGAGCTGACGCAAAGCACAGACTTCCCTGACCAGGGGCGCACCCGCATCCTTATCCAGTCAGGCCAGGAATTTACGATGAAAATCCGCTACCCTGTCTGGGTTGCCGCTGGCAAGCTTGAGTTACGTGTCAATCGTCAAGTAGTCAAGGTCAAGGCCACACCAGGCAGCTATATGGACATCAAGCGGAAATGGAAAAAAGGCGATCAGGTCAACATCAGCCTGCCTATGCACACGACACTGGAGCGCATGCCGGACGCCAGCAATTATTATGCAGTCCTGCATGGCCCGATCGTGCTGGCTGCAAAAACCAGCTTGTTTGCCAATGAAAAGCTGAATTTTTTTGCCGACGATACGCGTATGGGGCATATTGCCAAAGGCCCGGTATGTCCACTGGAGTCTGCACCTTTCATGGTGGATGATGCTGACAACTTCCTGCGCAAGATTAAACATGTCAAAGGAAACCCCCTGCAATTTACCGCACCCATTGCGACGGATGGACAAAACCTGCAGGATGTTACGCTGATTCCCTTCTTTCGCTTGCATGAAGCACGTTACACGATTTATTTCCCGCATGCGATGGCAGAAAATCTGGCAAGCCGCAAGTCAGATACTGCTGCAGCCGAAGCCGCCAATCTGGCGCTGGACGCATTGACTATCGACCAGCTCGCGCCGGGTGAGCAGCAGCCTGAATCCGATCATTTTTTCAAAGGGGAGGGTGCTGATGCTGGTATTCATCTGGGACGTCACTGGCGGCATGCCAGCGCTTGGTTCAGTTACGAACTGAATGACAAAGATGGTAAGGCAGGCAGCTTGCGCCTCAGCTTCGCAAGAACCGATGCGGGACGCAAATTTGATATTTATGTCAACGACCATCTGCTCAAGACATTGACGTTAACTGCTGACCATGCTGAAGATATCTATGATCTGGACATACAGATACCAGCCGATGTCGTGACAAAGGCAACAGGTAAGCTGACAGTACGGTTTGTCGCGCAGCCGGGGTCAATTGCCGGTGGTTTATACGGCTTGCGCTTATTGCGTTAATTTGGGGTAAGCATGTTCAATGCAGATCAGTTATCTATCCGCAAACCAGGCCTGGTGCGCTAAACCAAGTCGGAATTGAGCAAATAAAACAAGCCAATCATCATAGAATGCTTGCCTGGTTCGAAAATCAGGCTGGGACTGCCGGTTTTGCGTATTCCAAAAAAAGTATCTAAATTGCCAGTATTTTGAAGGTTTGACGCTGCTATAGATACGGCGTAATCCACGCAAAATCCCCTAAATGATTGCGATCGCTTGCTATATAATTATCCGGCTTATGTTGACTGTTTTATCCCTAAATATGGGTATATTCACATTGCTGTGCAAATCGGCATTGCAAGGAAGCTAGTAAAAATGCCTGAGGAAAATACATTGACTTCGCACTCGCTTCGACGCAGACAATTACTTGGTGCCAGTTTGGCTTCTGCCTTACCTTTGGCTGCGCCTCAACTTGCCTCTGCTGCCAATAAATCCATCGTAGTGGGCGGCTTGCCTGTCACCTGCAATCTGACATTGCCAATTGCTTGTGTTGCCAACGCGACCAATAACAGTAATAGCGCCAAAACGGGTACTCCTTTATTTGAGTTCGAATACAGCAAATATAATGGCTGGCCAGAAATTAAAGAATCCCTGATGACAGGGCGTATACAGGCAGCGTATATGCTCGCACCGCTGGTGATGGACCTGGTCGATAAAAAAATACCTCTCAAGATTGTCTCACTGGGCCATCGCTCTGGTGCAGTGATCATGGTGCGTACCGACTCTGCACATAGGCGTTTTTCTGATCTTAAAGGCAAGCGTATTGCCATCCCTAGCCGCTTCGCGGTCGATTTTCTATTTCTGCGCAAGATGCTGGCGCGTGATGGCATGACAGCCAAAGACATCGAAATTGTAGAGATGGCCCCTCCCGATATGCCAGCCGCCCTGTATGCCAAAGCGGTGGATGCGTACTGTACTGGCGAGCCTTTCGGTGCTGCCGCACAAAGGGCAGGCTACGCCCGGCCACTGGCGATGACGCGCGACGAATGGCGTAACTATATTTGTTGTGTGCTGACAGTACGTGAAGAGCTGATTAAAGAGAACCGTCCGCTGGTGCAAGAGCTGGTGAATTACATACAGGCCGCCGGTACCTGGCTAGACACCGGCCCAGTCAGCCGCAACAAGGCGGTGGCAATTGCAGCCGGACGCAAATTCTTCAATCAAGATCCGAACATCATCCGTTTCGTGATGGAAAATCCGGCCGACCGCGTGACATATGGTGATCTGCGCATGATCAAGGCAGAGTTCGATGATCTGATGAAACTCTCCTTGGAAGCCAGTACCATCAAGCGCCCGATTGCTTACGAATCTTATGTCGATGAAAGTTTTGTCAAGAGCATCAAGCCCGTCGTTATTACGCTTTAAGTATGTGCGGGTTTAAAGCTTGATCAAGGCTTGATCAGGCTCTGCCATCTCAAGCTTTGCATCATTAAGGATGATCAATTGAAAGCAGCATTTTTCACCCTCTTTTTTCTTCTGTTCTCCGGTTGTATTGATACGGCGTATGCCGCAGAAGATACTGCTCTGAAAGGCGGGGCGTTTGATCCGCCGCGTGTCGCCCCTGATTTTTCTTTACGCGGATCAGATGGCACGGAACTGAAGTTGAGTCGCTATCGCGGCAAGCTGGTCGTGCTTGAATTTGGTTATACCTCGTGTTTTGACGTTTGCCCCACCTCATTGGCAATGCTGGCGCAGGTGCGCAAAAAGCTTGGCGCGCTGGCAGCAGATGTGCAGATAGTGTATGTGACAGTGGATCCTGAACGCGATACTGTCGCGATCCTGAAACCCTACCTGGCCGTATTTGACCCGAGCTTTGTTGGTGCTACTGGCAGCCCTGAGCAGTTGGCACGGGTGCGTAAGGATTATGGCATCAGCGCCACCAAAAATATGATGCCGGGCAGTAAACCAGGTAGTAAAACTGCCTACACCATGTCGCACTCATCCTACTTATATCTGATAGACAGACAGGGTAGTCTGCGTAGCATGATGCCATTTGGCAGTGGTGTCGATGATGTCGCGCACGATGTGCGTATTTTGTTGAACACGCAAAAGAAATAACCGAGTTCCAATGATGAGATTATTCCGCCAGCGGCGTGTATGGTTCGTGCTGTTTTTTGTCATGATATTTTGGGGTGTCACGGGCTGGGGAGCATTTGCGACGATTCAATCAGCCACGCATGATGAGCTCTTCGCGATACCCAAGGGAACCTGGGCGCGCCGTATGGCGGGCGACAAGGTAGAAATATTACCCGCCAAAGTATATTTGACCTTAGGTGTGAATGATGTTCTCTTGCTGAAAAACCTGGATGATGTGCCGCAAATTTTCGGTCCTGTGCTGATCATGCCTGGGCAGAGTTTTCGGTTACCGTTTGCGCTGGCATCGGATTACCAGTTTGAATGCTCGGCGCACGCCAGTGGACAAATGAGCGTGATCGTTGCAGCGATGCCAGAGCAAGGTTGGGTGCGCCTGCGTTGGCGTATGCATTGGTATTGGAACAAGCTCAGCTTCATTATCCAATCAAGAAGTCTGTCATAGAAAATTATAGTAAAACTGAAAAACCTATATGGAAAAACTCAAGAGAATAGTGGCACCACTTGCCCTGATCGCGAGCCTTATCGCGCTCTGGTGGGTGGTGGTCGTGCAGACTGAAAGCGTGATTTTCCCTACACCTTTGCAGGTAGTCACTGGCACATTGGAGTTGGCGGCAGACGGCACGCTGTGGGAGCATATTGTCGCCTCCCTGTTACGGGTGGGCGCTGGTTTTTTACTGGCGATCCTGGTTGCCTTGCCTTTGGGTTTGTGGATGGGACGCGTGGAAGGCGCTTATCGCACCCTCAACCCCTTGTTTCAGATATTGCGTCCAATCTCGCCGATAGCCTGGATACCGCTGGCGATACTCTGGTTTGGCGTGGGTAATGTATCACCGATTTTCCTGATCTTTCTTGCTTCGGTATTTCCCATGATAGTGCAGACCGCTTCAGGTGTACACACCATAGAAAAGCGCTACCTGCGCGCAGCCGAAAATTTTGGCGTATCGCGGTCTACGCTATTCCGTCAAGTCATCATTCCCGCAGTGTTGCCAGAAATTATCGTTGGTATGCGGATTGGTCTGGGTGTTGCCTGGTTGGTGGTAGTTGCAGCAGAAATGATCGCTTTGCGCTCGGGCCTTGGTTATCTGATTATGGATTCGCGCAATGCAGGCAATCGCTACGATCTGGTGATCGCGGGCATGTTGATTATTGGTGTTATCAGCCTGGTGCTGGATGGCTTGATGCGTTTTCTGGAAAGCCTTAAATCAGTCAGGTGGCGTTATGGACGGTAAGATCGTCGTTAAGGATGTCAAGAAAAGTTTCACATCGGGGAAAATCAATTTGGCTGTGGTGGGTGGTGTCAGCTTGAACGTCGCCGATGGTGAATTTGTCGCCATCGTCGGGCCGTCTGGTTGCGGCAAATCGACGCTGATGAAAATCATTTCAGGTTTCGAAAAACCTGATTCCGGCCGCGTCAGTATAGATGGCGCAGTACGCCACGGCCCAAGCGCAAAAGGTATTGTTATTTCGCAGCATGGCTCGGTGTTCCCATGGATGACGGTGCAACAAAACCTGATGTTTGGCTTAAACGGGAATGACTTTGGTGATAAGGCCGCATTGGCCGATCACTATACCGCGATGGTTGGCTTGAAAGGTTTTGAAAAGAGTTATCCGCACGAACTTTCTGGTGGCATGCTCAAGCGCGTAGAGTTAGCGCGTGCTTTGGTAGTCAAGCCAGAAATTCTGTACATGGATGAACCATTTTCAGCGCTCGATGCTTTAATGAATCTGCGTATGCGTACTGAGTTATTACGTATCCTGACTGAAGAGCGCCATACGGTGTTGCTGATCACCCATGATGTGGAAGAAGCCCTGTTCATGGCCGACCGGGTACTGGTGCTGTCTCCACGTCCGACCCTGATACAAGCGAGTTTCGACGTGCCATTCCCGCATCCTCGCAAACTCTCGAACCCTGCCTTGCAAGAATTAAAAGAGAAAATTCTGGGTGAGTTGGGTGTGCTGTAAGGATGAGTGTTGAATAGAACAGTCAATACACCTGTATTTAATGTTAATGCGCCGTGTACGATAGATTCATGTCATTTTTGAAATGCCTTAAGTCATATATTTTATTGTTGAGATATCAAAAATGGTATCGTAAGCTGAAAATAAGTCATTGGATGGCTATGCCTGTTTCTTTTACACTGTGTTAATAAAATAGCGCTGCTGAATGTGTCGTTTTGCATTCAGGAATAGGGCGCATAGCAGGGTGCAACAAATACTCAGGAGACCAGCATGACATTCAGCCGTAGATCGTTCTTGGGCAATGCAATTCAGCTTGCCATTATCACCATAGTAGGATTGGGTAGCACATCTGTCCTGGCAGTCAAACCTGTCGTCATGGGTTTTTCGCAAGTGGGGGCCGAGAGCGAATGGCGTACAGCCAATACACTGTCCATCAAGGATGCTGCCAAGAAAGACGGCGTTAACCTGAAATTTGCTGACGCCCAGCAAAAGCAGGAAAACCAGGTCAAGGCGATACGCTCCTTCATCGCACAAAAAGTGGATGTAATCGCGTTTTCACCAGTTGTGGAAACCGGTTGGGACACCGTTTTGCGTGAAGCCAAGGCTGCCAAAATACCGGTTATTCTGACTGACCGTGCGGTCAATGTCACCGACACATCCTTATATGTGACCTTTATCGGTTCTGATTTTGTTGAAGAGGGACGTCGCGCCGGGCGTTGGCTGATTGAGCGCGCCAAGAAAACGCCTGATCGCACCCTGAATATCGTTGAACTTCAGGGCACGGTAGGTTCGGCACCGGCAATTGATCGTAAGAATGGTTTTGAACAAGCTATTGCAGGCAATCCCAAACTGAAAGTTATTCGCTCACAGACTGGTGACTTTACCCGCGCCAAGGGTAAGGAAGTCATGGAAGCCTTTCTCAAGGCGCAAGGTAAAAACATCAATGTGGTATACGCTCACAATGACGATATGGCGATCGGTGCGATACAGGCGATAGAAGAAGCAGGCCTCAAGCCGGGTACCGACATAATCATCATTTCGATTGATGGTGTGAAAGGCGCTTTCGAAGCCATGATCGCTGGTAAGCTTAATGTCACGGTGGAATGCAGCCCTTTGTTGGGTCCGCAACTGATGCAGGTGGCACGTGATGTGCTCGCGGGTAAGCCTGTTCCCAAGCGGATTACCACAGAAGAAGGCGTGTTCCCGGCTGAAGTTGCTGCCAAAGAATTCCCGAATCGCAAATACTGAAGTCTGCAGGTAGTTGCTGAAATGCGCGGGGGGAGAGGGAGGTATATCCACTTTCAGCGTCGCCTGCCAGCGGAATACCTTTGCCGCAAATTCAATCCAATAATGATTATGAGCGTATCCGATAAAGGCGTATCTGCCACGCCTGTGCTGGAACTACGTGGCATAGACAAGAGTTTCCCTGGCGTAAAAGCGTTGAGCCGGGCTGGCTTGCGCCTGTTTGCCGGTGAAGTGCATACCCTGATGGGACAGAACGGTGCCGGAAAATCCAGCCTGATCAAAGTGCTAACTGGCGTCTATACGCCGGATGGCGGGAGCATTTTTCTGGATGGTAAGGAAGTACAGCCGCAATCCACTTCAGATGCGCAAGACCTGGGTATCAGTACCGTCTATCAGGAAGTGAATTTGTGTACCAATTTGTCGGTCGCTGAAAATATTTTCATCGGTCGTTACCCAAAACGTTTTGGTCGCATAGACTGGCGCAGCATGCGCCAGCAGGCAGCAGCCATACTGGCGCAATTGCATATCGATATCGATGTGAGGGTGCCGCTGGCGCATTATTCCCTGGCGATACAGCAAATGGTGGCAATATCGCGGGCTATCAGTGTGTCAGCCAGGGTATTGATACTGGATGAACCGACTTCCAGCCTGGATGAGGCCGAAGTGCAGTTGCTGTTCAGCGTGTTGAAACGCTTGCGCGAACAGGGGATGGCCATCTTGTTCGTTACCCACTTTTTAGAGCAGACCTATGCGATTTCTGATCGCATTACCGTACTGCGCAATGGCATGCAGGAAGGTGAATACCTGTGTCCGGATCTGCCGCGACTGGCACTGGTGAATAAAATGATAGGCGCGCCAGACGAGGCCGAGCAGTTGCAATCCAGTATGAATGATGCAAACGCTGCCACATCGACAGGCAATGAAGTCGTCACTTTTCTGGAAGCGCATGACCTGGGACGCAAGGGTGCTATCTTGCCCATGGATTTGAAAATTAATGCCGGTCAGATATTGGGTTTTTGTGGATTATTGGGTGCCGGTCGTACCGAAGCGGCGCGCCTGTTGTTTGGTGCCGACAAGGCTGATACTGGCCATATTCGTATAGGCGGCAGAGACCGGCATTTTTCATCTCCCAGGGATGCCATTGCTGCCGGTATAGCTTTCTGTTCTGAAGATCGCAAACATGAAGGTGCGATATTGTCTTTGTCTGTGCGTGAAAACATGATGCTGGCCTTGCAGGCCAGGACCGGTATCTTGCGTGCCATGCCCATGAAAGAGCAGCAGGCGCTGGCACTGGAATATGTACAAAGCCTGGGCATTAAAACCGCCGATATCGATACGCCCATAGGCACGCTGTCTGGTGGTAACCAGCAAAAGGTGCTGCTGGCGCGCTGGCTGCTGACTTCGCCAGGCTTGCTGATACTGGATGAACCTACCCGTGGCATCGACGTGAAAGCCAAGCAAGAAATCATGGATTTTGTTTCCACCCTGTGCCGCAAGGGACTGGCAGTCTTGTTCATCTCATCCGAGTTGCCAGAGGTCTTGCGCTGTAGCGATCGCATACTGGTCCTGCGTGACCGCAAGATTTGCGGCGAATATGCAAAAGGCGAACTGGATGAAACATCCGTCCTGGAAGTCATAGCAGGGGGCGCGTGATGACCATGTCAGTAAAAGCCGATACATCATCTGCGCCGTCAATGCCATCCAGTCCTGTACCGACCTTGTCCATGAAAAACAGAATATTCATCTTGCTGCAGCATCCCATGTCCCGGCCGATACTGGCATTGCTGGTGCTGTGCGTTATTGATTTGCTGTTGATTCCCGGTTTCTTTCATTTGCGATTGCAGGATGGCCATCTGTATGGCAGCGTGATTGATATCCTGAACCGTGCAGCACCGCTGATGTTGACGGCAGTGGGTATGACACTGGTGATTGCCACCCGTGGCATTGATATTTCTGTCGGCGCTGTAGTGGCCCTGTCTGGCACTGTCGCTGCCATGCTGATAGACGGCACGTTGAGCATGAAACACGGCACGCCTGAATATGTCAGCAACACTCCCATGGTATGGGCATTGTGTGCAGCGCTGGGTGCGGCACTGTTATGTGGTGTGTGGAATGGCGCGCTGGTGGCCTTGCTGGGCCTGCAACCTATCGTGGCGACGCTGATACTGATGGTGGCAGGGCGTGGGTTGGCGCAACTGCTGACAGATGGGCAAATCGTCACCGTGTATTACCAACCTTATTTTTTCATAGGTAGTGGCTATTTGTTTGGCTTGCCGTTTTCATTGACGATAGTCGCGGTGGTGTTTTTGCTGACCGCGCTGATCATGCGCAAAACGGCATTGGGCCTGTTTATACAGGCGATCGGCATCAACCCTGTGGCAGCCAGACTGGCTGGCATCAGAACCGCTGCCCTGATATTTTTCGTCTATGTGTTTTGCAGCCTGTGCGCTGGTGTAGCCGGTCTGATGATCAGTGCCAATATCAAAAGCGCTGATGCCAATAATGCCGGACTCTTGCTGGAACTGGATGCCATCCTGGCGGTGACCCTGGGTGGCACATCGCTGAATGGCGGCAAGTTCAGCCTGATAGGCAGCGTGATAGGTGCACTCATCATACAGACGCTGACGTATACGATTTATGCCATGGGTGTGCCGCCAGAGGTGAATATGGTGGTCAAATCCATCGTCGTATTTGTGGTGTGTCTGTCGCAATCCGCCGAATTCAAAGGCATTTGGCAACGTGCCGTGGCACGTGTCAAACGTCCTTCCTAGCTTACGAAGACTTCTTCGACATGAATCCTTTTTTTCTTACTTTGCGCAAGCTTACACATAGCGCGTATTTTATTTCGCTAGTGACAGTGGGCTTGTTGTTGCTGATGTTGGTGCTGGGGGGGATGGTTTATCCAGGTTTCTTGTCCTTGCAAGTGATTTGCAACCTGCTCATTGATAATGCCTTCTTGCTGGTGATTGCCATTGGCATGAGTTTTGTCATCCTGTCGGGCGGCATTGATCTGTCGGTCGGATCGGTACTGGCCCTGAGTATCATGATTACTGCCTGGATGCTACAGATGTGGCACTGGCCGCCCGTCGTGGTAGTGCCGCTGGTACTGGTGCTGGGCAGCCTGTTTGGTGCTGCCATGGGAGCCATGATACATTTCTTTAAATTGCAGGCATTTATCGTTACCCTGGCAGGCATGTTTCTGGCGCGTGGCCTGTGTTATTTGATCAGTATCAACTCCATCACCATTGATGATCCGTGGTTTGTCAGCATGTCGCAAAGCCAGTTGGCGTTTCTCGATGTATTTGTTTCACCGGGCGTGGTGATTGCCCTGCTGATGCTGGGTCTGGCCATTTACCTCGCGCACTATAGTGAATTTGGGCGTGCGGCATATGCCATAGGCGGGAATGAACAAAGCGCCCTGATGATGGGCTTGCCAGTCGCCCGGACCAAGATCATGATTTATGCATTCAGTGGTTTTTGTGCCGCGCTGGCTGGTTTATTGTTTTCGTTTTACATGCTGTCCGGCTATGGTCTGCATGCGCAGGGCACAGAACTGGATGCCATCGCTGCCGTTGTCATCGGTGGTACATTGTTGACTGGTGGTGTCGGTTATGTGGCTGGTGCGCTGACTGGCGTGCTGGTACTGGGCACCATACAAACCCTGATTGCCTTTGATGGTACGCTAAGCTCTTGGTGGACCAAGATCGTTATCGGTGGTTTGCTATTTGTCTTTTGCCTGGTGCAAAGAATCATGGCAATCAGTGTTGCCAGAAGACCATCGGGTATGGTCGCCAAATCTTGAATAGAGTGCTACACCTGTCGCATACAAACGTGACAAGTCGAAACAACAGCATACGGTCCTGTGAAATGTCGATAAAATCGATTAAAAGAATTTAATATGGATTACGACCCTGCTCATTATGGATACACCCAACCCCAACTGGTTTTTACGTGCACGTCTGAAAACCAGGCAGCTCTTGCTTTTGATCGCCCTCGACGAACATCGTAATATCCATCGTGCGTCCGAAGCCTTGCACATGACCCAACCGGCAGCTTCCAAACAATTGAAAGATCTGGAAGAAATGCTGGACGTGCAATTGTTTGATCGCCAGCCCCGCGGGATGGAACCCACCATCTTTGGCGAAACCATGATACGCCATGCGCGTATGGCTTTGACCAGCCTGGCGCTGGCTCATGACGATATTGTGGCTCTGCGCTCTGGTCTGGTTGGTCAGGTAGAAGTTGGCGTCATCATGACACCAGGCATGGCTTTGCTCCCCAAAGCGATTGCCCGTGTAAAGCAGCAGGCACCTTTATTGCGCATAGGTGTGCATATGGAACAAAGCAATATTTTGCTGGAACAGCTACAGCGCGGGACTCTGGATTTCATGATAGGCCGTATTCTGGACAAGGAAAACAGTTCCAGCCTCAGCTATGAAGAGTTGACTGAAGAACCAGCTTGTGCCGTGGCACGCATAGGCCATCCTTTACTGGAACACAGGAATCTGCAATTACAGGACATCAATACCTGTCCCTGGATATTGCCCCAGCGCGGCAGTGTATTACGCCACAGGTTTGACATGATGTTCAGGCGGGCAGGGTTGGAGCCGCCTGTGAATGTAGTGGACACTACAGCATTGCTCTTGATAACTGCATTATTGCAAGAGACAGATTCGCTGCATGTTATGCCACAGGATGTGGCGCGCTACTATGCATCGTTGAAGGTGTTAAGCATTTTGCCAATAGAATTACCTTGTAAAATGGATGCTTTTGGCATAATTCGCCAGAGTGAACATTTATTGTCTCCAGGCGCAGATCTGTTATTACGCACGGTACGCGATATGGCTAAAGAGCTCTACTAGAGTCTGTTGACATATATATTTATCAATATGGCTGCTAACTTTTGCTGAAAGTGTGCTTACATCCTTAAATTTGGGCGAATCAAGGATGCTAAGAATGATGCTATGAGACGATCAGCGGAGAGAAATTGAAAAGCTTACTCCTGGAAAAGAGCGAACCTGGCAGGTCTGTGCCCAACCATCGTCGGTTTGTTGAAGCGGTAATCTGAATAGCGTGCACAGGAAGTCTTTGGCGAGATTTGCCAGTTGAGTTTGGTCCGTGGCATAAAGTCTATATCCGATTTGCCCGTTGGTCAGGCAAGAAGGTCTGGCACAACAACATTGCAGTGCTTCGAGAAGATGCGGACTTTGAATAAGTGTATTTGGACAGTACGGTGGTGCGTGTACACCAGCACGCTTCGGGAGCTGTCAAAAAAAAGTGGAACAAGCGCTGGGACGCTCTCGTGGTGGGCTAACTACCAAGATTCACATTCGTGTTGAAGGTCCGGGTCAAGCATTTCGCTTAATCTAACTGGTGGGCAATGCCGTGATGCTACGCAAGCCAAAGCGCTAATTCGGGACATTTATCCAGAAGCTGTTTTAGCAGATAAAGCCTATGACGCGGAAGGACTCATTTTTAGAATTACGGAGAAAAATGCAAAGGTTGTCATTCCGCCGAAATCGAATCGTATAGTTCAAAGAGAGTTTGATAAGCAGCAGTATCGGAATCGCAATGTCATCGGACGTTTTTTTCCAGAATCAAACAGTTTAGATGCATTGCAACGCAATATGACAAATTGGCTCCTCAGATTAAATCTTTTTTTGCCCCCGTCATTTTTATCGAGTGGCTAAAATAATATGTCAACATACCCTGAATATTGCACGGAAAATGCTGAAAGTTGAAGGCAATATGGCTGGTGAACTTGTACTATTGATAAGTTAAACCCAAAGAAAAAAGCTTACAAACCGGAATTTGTAAGCTTTTTTGTATTTTTGGTCGGGGCGAGAGGATTCGAACCTCCGACCCCGTGCACCCCATGCACGTACGCTACCAGGCTGCGCTACGCCCCGACTCTGAGCGAAAGATTATAGTATATCGTGGCGAATTTTGCTATGTTTGGCCAGAAACTTCTTAATTGCTTGCCTTGGTGAAAATATTTGTCCGATTTTATTCATAATTTGACTGAAATATTTTCATAATTCAGGAAAAACTGTGAAAATACTCGTCCTAGGTCGCCGTATTAATATGGTGCTTAAAAACATTTCTGAATAAATACAACATGACAATTAAAATCAGTCAGAATTTCGACGCGGGAGCGATCGAAGTCGTCAAGGCGGAACAGGCGGAGGCTATCGATTTAAATTTGCGCAAGGATTCACATGCTGATATCTGGCAATGGTTTCATTTTCGCTTGCAGGGCGCACGTGGGCAAGAGACTATCATGCGTATTCTCAATGCAGGAGATGCTACCTATGCCAAGGGCTGGGAAGGCTATCGCGCAGTAGCAAGTTATGACAGAGCCAACTGGTTTCGCGTAGATACCGAGTTTGATGGCAAGGTTCTGACCATACGCCATACGCCTGAGCGTGACAGCGTGTACTACGCTTATTTTGAGCCTTACACATGGGAGCGCCACCTGGCCTTGCTGGGTGGGGTAGAGAATTCTTCTGTCGCCCGTGTTGAAGATCTCGGTAATACCGTCGATGAACGCGATCTGAACCTGATCGTCGTTGGTGACCCTGCAGCTGAAAAGAAAGTCTGGATCATAGCGCGTCAGCATCCAGGTGAGACTATGGCTGAATGGCTGGTAGAAGGCACTTTGAATGCCTTGCTAGACCCATCCAACCCAATTGCACGCAGCATACTGGAAAAAGCGGTAGTGTATATTGTCCCGAACATGAACCCGGATGGTTCTGTGCGTGGCAACCTGCGTACTAATGCCGCTGGCGCCAACCTGAACCGTGAATGGATGGCACCATCGCTGGAAACCAGCCCGGAAGTGTATTATGTCAAGAATAAGATCCATGAAACTGGCTGCGATCTTTTCCTTGATATCCATGGTGATGAAGCTTTGCCTTACATCTTTGTTGCCGGTAGCGAAATGCTGGCAGGTTTCAGTGAAAAACAGATGCAAGAACAACAGCATTTTGTTGACAGCTTTTGTCTGGCAAGCCCTGACTTCCAGACGAAATATGGCTACGAAGCATCGAAATATAATGAAGATGTGCTGAAGCTGGCGTCCAAGTATATTGGTCACACTTTCAAGTGTGTATCACTGACGCTGGAATTGCCATTCAAGGATAATGCCAATTTGCCGGATGCTGACGTGGGTTGGGATGGTTCCCGCAGTATCAAGCTGGGTGAAGCGATGTTGCAACCGATTTTGGCTACATTGAGTGCATAATTCCGGTATTTATTGATCGGAGTAGTAATGGGCGTAGAAATTGAACGCAAATTCCTTGTCATGAATCAGGATTTCAAGCAGCAAGGGCAGGGCACATTTCTGCGCCAGGGTTATATTTGTTCTGACCCCGGTCGTATCGTGCGGGTACGCATAGAAGCTGAGCGTGCGATGCTGACCATCAAGGGTATGTCAACCGGCATTAGCTGTGGAGAATGGGAATATCCTATCCCACTGGCTGATGCGCAAATCTTGCTGGACACAGTCTGCCAGCAACCTCTCATAGAAAAAACACGCTATCGCATTCCTCTTGCTGGTTTGATCTGGGAAGTGGATGAATTCATCGGTGATAATCTTGGCCTTATCGTGGCCGAGGTCGAGCTTGAATCCGAGTTGCAGCAATTTGAACGTCCGGGCTGGCTGGGTGAAGAAGTCAGTCACGACAGGCGTTACGCAAATGCAAATTTGCTTAAACATCCTTATAAGGACTGGGCATAATCATGGCCAGACTGATTTTCACCCAGCAACTCAGTCGCTTTACTGAAGTTCCTGAGGTGGAAACTGTGGCCAATAATTTGCGTGATGCATTGGAAGCAGCATTTCAGGCCAACCCTACTTTACGCAGCTATATTCTTGATGAACAAGGTGACCTGCGTTTTCATGTAGTGGTTTTTATCGATGGCAAGCGTATCATGCAGCGCAGTGGCTTGCGCGACCCTTTAGGTTCAAATAGTCAGGTCTATATCTTGCAGGCTCTTTCAGGAGGTTAATGATGAAAGCAATGGTAGCGACCCGTAAGGGTTTGTTTGAACTGATCCATATGCCTGATGGCTGGAAACTGGATCAGATCAGTTTTCTGGGTGAACCCCTGAGCATGTGCCTGCACGACAAACGCGATGGCGCTGTGTATGCGGCATTGAACCTCGGGCACTTTGGAGTCAAGCTGCACAGGCGCGATGAAGGTCGTGATGATTGGACGGAGGTAGCCGTGCCTGCCTACCCTGAACATGCCAGGACAGACGACGATGTCGAATGGAAGCTGAAGGCAATCTGGTCGCTGGAAACGGGTGGCAGTGAAGAGCCAGGTGTGTTATGGGCCGGTACCTTGCCAGGTGGCTTGTTCCGTTCAACTGATCGTGGCAATAGCTGGGAGTTGGTGCGCAGTCTGTGGGACAGGGAAGAGCGCAAGGAATGGATGGGTGGTGGTTATGATACGCCTGGCATACATTCGATCTGTGTCAACCCGCGCAATCCTCAGCATATTTTACTTGGCATCTCCTGTGGTGGTGCCTGGAAAACTGAAGATGGTGGTAAGAACTGGGTATTATCCGCTTCCGGTATGCATGCCGCTTATATGCCGCCTGATCTGGCAGACAAGCAAAATATCCAGGACCCTCACCTGATCGCACGCAGCAAATTCGCCAGCCATGTTTTATGGTGCCAGCATCACAATGGCATCTGGCGCAGTGAAGATGATGCGGTGAGCTGGCAGCAGTTGCATTTGCCTGAAGGTATTCCAGATTTTGGCTTCGCAGTGGCTGCACATCCGCGTGACCCCAATACCGCTTGGTTTGTACCTGCCGTGGCTGATCAAAAACGGGTGCCTTTGCATGGTGCCATGAGTGTTACGCGTACCAGGGATGGCGGCAAGACTTTTGAGTCATTGCGAAATGGCTTGCCGCAGCAAGATTGCTATGATCTGGTTTATCGCCATGGCCTTGCTGCTTCAGAAAATGGCAAAAATCTGCTGATGGCATCGACTACCGGCAATTTATGGGCGAGTGAGAACGAGGGTGATGACTGGTATCAAATATCAGGCAATTTGCCACCAGTCTACGCTGTCAGGTTTATGTAATCGCGATTTGATGCGACAGGTCAAGATCTGAGCTTCGCATCAAATTTCATAGCCAGCCTTGATACCGATTCGCGAGCCATCCAGGGAGTTCGTCAATTTGTTGCCACTGCATATAGGCGACCAGAATCAGCATCACCACACCAAGTGCACGTCGTACAGCATTGCCATTACGGGCTATGATAGCCAGGCGGTTACTAATTGTTTTACCGCCATAGGCCACTAATAACATGGGCAAGCCTGTTCCAAGTCCAAATGCCACTAGTAAACTGAGGCCCCATGTAATGTTGCTGGAACCAGCAATCAGCGTAATAATGGAAGCTAGGATTGGCCCCGAACATGGTGTCCAAACTGCGCCCAAACTTAAGCCAATGACAAAGCCGCCGACTTTACCAGCACTGGGGTTGGGGCTGAGTTTTATGCCAAAATCGGAAACGCCTTGCAACCTAGTACTCATGCGTGCATACAACTTTGGAGATAGCATCAGCACTGCAAATATCGCCAGTAATATAATGGCAACCTGGCGCAAGACTGCTGGGGAACTTCCAGCGATACTCACACCTTTCGCAAAGAATAATGCAACGGTGCTGAAAGCGGTAACAAAACCAAGAATGATAAAGACCGGGCGGCTGCGCTGCTCTAAGCTGGTGCTAAGCAAGATCGGTAACAACATTAAAACGCAAGGACTGGCAATCATTGCCAAACCTGCTAAAAAGGCAAAGCCTAATTCGACTACATTCATGGACACTCCGACGTTTGAATGATAAAAATTTACTCCAGCTTGTTCGTGCCAAACTTGTTTTGAGTCCGGCACAACGTTGTACCTGGCATATGGAAAAACTGTAAATTAAAGGAAAATATTGATAAAGAAAAAACGGTGATCAAAAACCGTTCAAAGTGCACGAGGAACGTGAATTTTCCAAGTTGTGCGTAGTATTCAATAAGGCATTTGCAAAGCTGAATGAATTGTGATGAACTCCCGCAAACATGGGAAGTTAAAATCATCCGCCTCAGCATTGCGCCGTTATACTTTTTTAAATGCAAAATTCATCTATATCGATTTTTTTCTCTTCATTTTGGCAAAGAACACCAACGGTTTTCAAGCTGCTATTTGTTCATGGTCTGCTGTGGAGCGTGTTGTGCCAATTGGTCGCGTTCGCCAAATACAGTGAGCTGCAACAACAGGGTAAATCGATAGAATTCGCATATCTGGCGATCAAATGGTGGTTGGCCGTTCCGGGATTTATTGTCTTGAGTACGGTTTTACAACTGACTTATCAATACAAACCTGATTTCGCAACGAAAGCTAAACCCATTGCGCTGGGATTTTTGTTATTGACCGCTATCTTTCTTCCTCTTGAAATTATCTATTGCGCTTGGACAGATATAGTGACTATGCACAGCCCAGTCAATTTTGAAACCATTCAACGATACATAGTATCGATCCACAAGTTTCGCTGGTTCACTGATGTAACGCTGATCTCAATGGTTTATTTGGCGTCGATCGCGTTTAGTATCTGGCAGCAAAATCGCCGCCATGAACGTGCATGGCAGAAATCTCAAACCGACAACTTGAATTTGCAATTGGCTTTGGAGCAGCAACGTCTTGCAAGCCTAAGGGCGCAGTTGGAACCGCATTTTGTTTTCAATGCACTAAGTGCCATCAGCGCCTTGGTGCGTAGTAGCGACACGTCGACTGCAATTGGCGGCATTAATCGCCTTAGTAATTTATTACGATATACTTTGGACGCTTCTAGTCGGGACTGGGTAAATTTCGATGAAGAACTTCAATTTATTCAAGATTACTTGGCATTGCAAAGTTTGAGATATGGCGAGCGTTTAGTGTTTGAAATTACAGGAAATGACGCAACTATTTTGCAGTGTGAATGTATACCTTTGTTACTGCAACCATTGATCGAAAATGCGCTCCGACATGATCTGGATTGTCATCAGGACATAAGCCGTATTCATCTTGAATTTTCACGGGAGGCAGATCAGATACGTATCCTACTTTGCAATTCCGTCAAAAATAGTTTCACGAAAAGACCTGGTTTTGGTATGGGTCTGGCGCATACCAGGGAACGTTTACTGCTTGCCTATGGAAGTAAAGCGAACGTACATAGCGCTATGCATGAAGATCACTTTAGCGTTGAAATTATACAGCCCATGTATGGTGCCTGAATGGTGAATTACCTGATCGTCGATGATGAAGCGCATGGCCGTGTCAATCTGCGTTATTCCATGTCCGCGTATCCACATTGGCAATTAGTGGATAATGGTACATGTGCAGATGCTGAGAGTGCACGTATACAGTTGGCAGAAAAAACGATTGATGTCATATTTTTGGATATACATATGCCCAATGAAACGGGCTTAAGTCTGGCAGCTTCAATTTGTCAGCGCAAAGATCCACCAATAGTGATTTTTGTCAGCGCTCACCACGCTTTCGCCCTGGATGCATTCGAGGTTCACGCACTTGATTATTTACTCAAACCGATTGATGAAAGCAGGTTGCAAGTTGCCGTAAAAAGAGCTGAGCTACTATTGAATCAACGCAAGCGCGCCAGCTATCAACAAGCAATGCATGCGCTGCTCGAAAGCGCCACGCTATCGAGCAACGCACCGCGATACTGGCACCAGATCAGCATACGTTCAATAGGAAGAATCGACACCTATCCTCTCGATAAGATATTGTGGATTAGCTCCGCAGGAAACTATATCGAATACCATTTATCAACGCAGACAGTGCTGCAGCGATTAACCATGCAGCAATTAGAAAACCACCTCAATCCAGAGAAGTTTTTACGTTGCCACCGGCGAAATATCGTCAATATCAAAGAAATTAGCGGCCTTCACATTATCGGTGATGGTCGTTATCAACTACAGTTAAAAAATGATATGTTGGTGGACGTCAGTCAGCGCTATATTGATGTCGTCAGGCAGGTTTGCGGAGCAAATTGAGTCATTGATATTTCTCCCAATAGGTTTTTAGGTCATGCATCACCTCAAATCAGTTTGGGCGCTCGCTTTTTGGGGAATACGCTGCGCCGGATCATAGAAGAAAGTTTCTTCAGCAATGCATTCACCTTCCCAGCGCTGGTAGGCAAGTTCTTCCATCTGAGTGACGCTGCCGTCTAACCACTCAAACTTGAAAATCCAGCGTATGACGACATGGTCGCCATTAACCAATACCGGATGCACACAGGTAGATGTTACCGACCTGGCACGCGACATGACTGCATGTTCAGCGGCTACGTGGGCTGCACGACCTATCCGGGGTTTTGCCTGGTTTTCTTGCATGCTGGAATTTTCGGTATAAAATTCTTCGCACGCTGCAGCATGCTGGTTTTCTTCTACTTTGGCGATGAAGCGTTGTAAGGTGTCTGGATTGGGCATGGGTTCATTTTCAGAAAAATACAGCTTATTGGCCTAATAGCAGCGTGAAATTGATTCTGCCACGCATACCGGTTTACCCTGACCTTCACGTTCTATCGTAACTTCCCAGGTGAATTGCGCACCGTCCTTGATGTCTTCAATTTCCAGTAATTTCAAACGAGCGCGTACCCGGCTACCAACAGGAACAGGTGAGGGGAAACGCACCTTGTTAAGCCCATAGTTCACGCCCATTTTGACGTAAGTGAGCTTGATGGCATTGGCAACCAGCATTGGCAGCAAGGATAAAGTCAAAAAGCCATGTGCAATCGGCCCACCAAAAGGAGATTCACGTTTGGCTCTTTCTACATCGATATGTATCCATTGATGATCGCCCGTGGCATCAGCAAAAGTGTTCACCCTTTCCTGGCTGATCTCTACCCATTCAGACTGGGCGACTTCCTGACCTGTCAATTCTTTTAATTCAGCAAGGCTATTAAATTCTCTCATCATGTCTCCTTGAATTTTTAATCTGGACGGCGACCAAACATGCCCATACCGGTAATCGTGCAAACCAGCTTACCTTCCTGGTTATAGGCTTTCCACAAGGTATTGATGACACCACGGTCCGGCTTTGAGGTAGACAGTTTGCTGCCAGTAGTTTCGGCTGTGACAGTCAGGGTGTCGCCAGGGCGCACCGGTAATATCCAGCGTATTTCATCCACGCCAGGTGAGCCCATGCTGCTTGAATTGGCCAGGAAACCATCCACCACCATACGCATGATCATGCCGCAGGTATGCCAGCCGCTGGCAATGACACCGCCAAAGATGGAGTGACTTGCTGCTTCTTTATCGACATGGAAAGATTGCGGGTCGAATTGCTTTGCAAAGCTGATGATTTCTTCTTCAGTTACTACACGCTGTCCCAGTTCTATGACTGTGCCGGGAACAAAGTCTTCAAAATACCAGCGATCTGTTTTGATGCTCATGGTGTGTCCTCGTTGTTTCCCTATTGTTTTAAAGCGCAAAAAAAATCCCGAACACAGTCGGGATTTTTCTACAGCAATCAGGCTGCGTTTTTAAAGCCGGGTTGTGCCACGAATCTGGCCAGGTGATGATCAGTGTCACCCAATGATAATTCTATTGTGGTCAGGCGCTTGAACATGTGGGCAACTGGTAGCTCATTTGTGACACCCATACCACCATGCAGTTGCACGGCTTGCTGGCCTATGTACTTGGCGGCCTGGCCTATCCTAGCCTTGGCGGCGGATACCGTGCGGCGGCGTTCTTCCACATCATCAGAGGCTATCTTGACTGCAGCCAGTGTCGCCATGGAACGGGCTTGTTCCATTTCCATGAACATTTCAGCCATGCGATGCTGCAATACCTGGAATTTGCCGATAGGCACGCCAAATTGCTGGCGAGTTTTCAGGTAATCCAGGGTAGCTGCGGTAATCGCTTCCATGATGCCTATCGATTCAGCACAGAGCAGGGTAACACCGTAGTCGGCCACCGCATCCAACAATTCCCAGCCACCATCAACGTCGCTTAACAGTACATTTTGGCTGACCTGCACATTACTGAAAGTAATATCAGCTGCACGATAACCATCGATGGTGCGGTAATCGCGACGGCTAACGCCTTCTGCATTGGCATCAACGATAAACAGGCTGATGCCATTTGTATCGCGCTGTGTACCATTGCTGCGTGCAGAGACGATCAGTTTGTCTGCCTGGGCACCGTGCAGAACCACAGTCTTACTGCCATTGATGACAAAACCGTCTGCAGTTTTGCTGGCAGTGGTGGCAATGTCAAACAGGTCATGACGCGACTGTCTTTCGCCCAGTGCATTCGCCAGCTTGACTTCACCAGTAGCAATTTGCTCCAATACATCCGCATGTTCGCCGGATTTTTTCAAGAACTCTGCACCCATGACAGTAGCAAAGTAGGGCTCGATAACAATGCCGCGCCCCAGTTCCTGCATGATGACCAGCATATCTATGGCTGAGCCATTGAAGCCACCTTGCTCTTCAGGTACAGGCAAAGCCAGCGCCCCCAGTTCTGCCAGGCCAGCCCAAGCTTTTGCAGATATGCCTTCAGCCGATTCTATGATTTGCTTACGCTGTTCAAAGCCATAGTCTTTTTCTACCCAGCGACGCAAGGCATCAGCAAACTGTGTTTGTTCTTGTGTTAAGTTGAAATCCATTGTGCTCTCCTCACAGACCCAGGATCATCTGGGTGATGATATTTTTTTGAATTTCGTTGGAACCGCCATAGATGGAAGTCTTGCGGAAATTGAAGTAGTACGGTGCCAAAGGTGCAGCATCATCGTCGCCGACTATGCTATGTTCAGTCTCACCTTCGAGGAAGGCTGGGTCAAATGGCAGTCCGTAAGGGCCAACTGCTTCGACCATCAACTCCGTCAGCCTTTGCTGGATTTCTGTCCCCTTGATCTTGAGCAGTGATGCTTCAGGGCCCGGGCGACCACTATCTTGCGAAATGACGCGCAGCACAGTAATTTCCAGCGCCATCAACTCCACTTCCAGGCTGGCGACCTTGTTCGCGTAGACAGCATCATCAATCAGCGGCAAGCCATTCTTTTGATGTTTGGCAGCTATGCGCTTGAGGAATTGCAATTCACGTTTGGCACGGCCTACGGCAGCGATATTCGTGCGCTCATGGCCGAGCAGGTATTTGGCATACGTCCAGCCCTTGTTTTCTTCACCTATCAGATTCTCTACAGGAACTTTGACATTGTCGAAGAAGACTTCATTTACTTCATGTTCTTCGTCGAGCATGATAATCGGGCGCACTGTAATGCCCGGCGTCTTCATATCGATGAGCAGGAAAGAGATGCCTTCCTGCTTGCGTACACCAGTGTCGGTGCGGACCAGACAAAAAATCATGTCTGCATGCTGGGCCAGAGTAGTCCAGGTTTTCTGGCCGTTGACGATGTAGTGGTCGCCTTCGCGCTCGGCGCGGGTTTTCAGGGATGCAAGGTCTGATCCTGAGCCTGGTTCTGAGTAGCCCTGGCACCACCAGTCTTCACAACTCAGTATGCGCGGCAAGTAATAGGCTTTTTGTGCCTGGTTGCCAAAGGCCATGATGACAGGTGCCACCATATTCACGCCAAAGGGCAAGATGGCTGGCGTGCCAGCGCGTGCGCATTCTTCTTCAAAGATATGGCGCTGGGTCGCTGTCCAGCCTGTGCCGCCGTATTCTGCTGGCCAGCCTGTGGCTACCCAACCCTTTTTAGCCAATATCTTGTGCCAGCGAACAAAGTCTTCTCTGGACAGGCGTTTATGATTCAATACTTTTTGCTGCAGGTCTTGTGGAAGATTGGCTTCCAGATAGGTGCGTACCTCATCCCGGAAGGCAAGGTCTTCTGCCGTATAGTTCAAATCCATGTTGTCTCCTGTTTATAATGGCCGCAGCAAGCAATTAAAGAAAAAAAGCAGAAAAAAGCACGACCGTTCAAAACTAATTGTACAACGGATTTTCACAAATGTGCCAAGCAAAATTGGCAGGCGGTGTTTGAGTAGTAAAAACTTGTCATGGATGGACTACGGGGATTTGCATAGGCAAGAAGGCAATGCCATGCATTTCTACTACCTCACCTTTGGTCTGGAAACCAAAACGCTCATATACGGGAATAGCATTCAAGGAAGAATTGACAGTGAAACTGCCCGTATGCCCTCGTGCTGAAGCGTATTGACGGGCGCGCTGCCATAGGGTGCTCGCCAGTTTTTTTCTCTGAAATGATGGATTGATGAACAGATGGAACAGGTGACTGACGTCACGCATGGCGATGAAGCCAGCCAGCGTTTCACCGTGCCATGCAAGAATGAAGTGATGGCGGGCATCAGAGAGATAAGAAAATTCTGCAGATTCTGATACTGATTGCAGAAATAAATCTGCACCGCTCCCATCTGGATTGACACAAAAATCCGGAGCAAACTGGGAGATCAATTGGCTAATGGCTAGTGCGTCAGTGGTCAAACCATCTCTGAAATGAAAATCAGAGTCTGTTTCAGAGATGGTTTGCTCGCTTTTATGTGCTGGGCTGCCTGTTGTCATCATCTATCACCACCAAACCAAACAAATTTCGATGCTTAGTGGAAGTGAGTTGCACCTGGTGTCGGCGCATCATCTGGCATTTCTGTATGAACGAGATCGCTGTCCCTGTCTGCAAATAGCGGTGTGCCGCAATCATCGCAGAATTCCATGGCAAAAATTTCTTCCAATTGTATGATGTCAGTGACACCGCATTCTTGCAAAATGCCTGGGATTTCACCTGCAAGCTGTTCGTTTTCATCCAGATTGACGGCAATGATCTGGTCCTCAGCCTGGTACAGTGGCCAGACTACACCGTATATCACTTCAGGTGCGTCACGCAGGCAAAAACTAATGCGGTATTCATCGATTTGCCCTGGATTTTCCTGCTCTCCAAAAGATGCAATGATGACTGTGAACTGATCTGCCTCTTTACCAAGGGTTTGGGTCAGATAAAACATGGCGGAACGTATGGTCGCAGGGCGTATCTTGATATCTGCTTCACGGCAAGCCGTGTAATAGGCTTCGGGTAATAAAAGTTCTATGCCACATCCGGGTAACAGGCGTTTAATGCTCGCATCTGTCTGCAACTGCCATTGCAGTAAGGCATCACTTTTGGCTTGTGCGCAATCATAAGGTGCGTCTATGGTTTGCCACTTGAAGAGTGGGGCTCCTTTTTTGACTACAAGGACCCCAAGTACATAACGTATGTCAGCCAGAAAAGGGATGGTGGGCGCACGTTCGGCTTCTGCTGGTGCAGGCGTATTTTTTAACAAAGCAAGAGTGTGACGCTCCAGCAAGGCATAGGTTTCTACATGGCTACGCGGCAATTGATCTATTGAGTACAGACTGGGCAGAAGGCGCAGTTGAGCCTCATCTGCCAACAAATGGGCATTCAATTGCGTGTGCAGTATGCTTAGTGCTTCTGTGGGTACACTGCCCGAGGCAATTTCAAAGCGCGTCCATGCCAATATGGGGGCGGCAATCAGCAAGCTGGTATAAGTCTGCCCATCATGTTCAAACTGGGCGCAAGTGCTGACTGATTCCAGTGTTTCAGTGAGTACCTCATAACCATTAGGGTGGGTCTGGAACAAATGTTCAGTCGCTGCCTCCAGCATATCCTGGTGATATTGCCTGAGGCTTTTTGTCACTAGTGCGTCCAGTTTGGCTTGCCAGTCCAGGTCTTCCACCCGGCTGGCAGATTGTGCAACTGCAAGCGCCAGATTGGCGACGCGCTGGCTTTCAGCGGCGAGTTTAAGGCGGTTTCTTTTTATAGGGCGACGCATACTGAAATAGTGTTGAGGGGGTGAAGCCCATTGTAACGGCAATTGGCTTTACCCCGGTGAATGGGTTTATTTCTTTGCGTACTGTGTTTTTCCAAACAAAACTTCTCTTGCCTTGTCATTGTCGAGTGGCTTGCGCAAGTCTGCTAACACTTGCACGCCGCGCTGTACCGCAGGACGTTGGCTAATGGTATCAAACCAGCGTTTGGCATTCGGGAATTCTGCCCAGTCTACACCTTGATTGGCGAATGAACGTGTCCAGGGAAAGGTGGCGATATCAGCGATGCCATATTCTTCACCCGCCAGATAACTAGTCTTTTCCAATTGTTTATCGATGACACCGTAGATGCGCTTGGTTTCGTTGGTATAGCGGTCAACGGCATACGCTATCTTTTCGGGAGCATACATCCGGAAATGATGGGCCTGACCCAGCATAGGGCCAACACTGCCCATCTGGAACATCAGCCATTGCAGTGCTTCATATTTTTCCCTGTCGGATTTTCCAAGAAATAAGCCAGTTTTGCCAGCAAGATAAATCAGGATTGCGCCAGATTCAAACAGGGCGATAGGCTTGCCATCGGGGCCGTCGGCATCGACGATGGCAGGTATCTTGTTATTTGGTGAAATCGCCAGGAAATCAGCTTTGAATTGATCGCCAGCGCCAATATCAACTGGAATGGCGCGGTATGGCAAGCCGCATTCTTCCAGCATGATGTGTACTTTGTGTCCGTTTGGTGTCGGCCAGGAATAAACGTCTATCATTGCTTCCCTCTTTAATGGGTTGATGAAAACAGCAAGTATCCATTATGCATAGATTCATGCGTTTGCGCTTTAATCCAAAATAAAAGTGCAAAACCTTCATCTGACATGTTGCATGAACGGTTTTATATTTCAACTTTATATTTCGGCTTTATACTTGGCGCTCGTCGAGCACATAGAAAATATGAAAAAAACTGCGTTGCCTTCTTTGCTTGCTTTGCATATTGCCGTGTTTTTATTTGGTGCGGCAGGTGTATTGGGGAAGCTACTGACTGTCAGTGCATTATTGCTAGTATTTGGGCGCACCTTGTTTGCGGCCTTGTGCCTGCTGCCAGTGCTGGCATATCAGCGGCAACTGCATTTTCGCGATGTATCTAAAAGCACTATCGCTTGTGGTTTTTTACTAGCCATACATTGGCTGACTTTTTTTGCCTCGCTCAATTTTGCGCCAGTTGCTTTTGGCTTGATGGGTTTTGCCAGCTTTCCTTTATTTGTGGCATTGCTGGAACCCTGGTTTTTTAAAGAATCAAGACGGGCACATGATGCCTGGGCCACCATATTTGTAGTCGTTGGGATGGTAGTGATGGTCAGCGCCACATCATGGGGCGATGGGGCTGTTTATGCTTTAGGTTTGGGTATATTATCCGGCTTCAGTTTCGCCTTGTTGGCAATGGTGAATCGCTGGCAGGGTGGGCATACGCCCCCATTTAAACTGGCGTTTTTTCAAAATGGTGTGGCAGCTATTTTTCTTTTACCTTTGATATTAGTGACAGGTGACCTGGCAGGCAACAGCGCACAAACCTGGTCGGGATTGATCTTGCTGGGTGCGGTGTTTACAGCCTTCTCCCATGGTTTGTTCATGTTCAGCCTGCGTCATTTATCCACCAGTTTTGCCAGCACCATAACTTCGCTGGAGCCAGTGTACGGCATGCTGCTGGCATTCCTATTTTTGCAAGAAACACCTGGCATGCGTGAATTGACCGGTGCTTTCATCATACTCGTGGCTGCTGCTTACGGTAGTTATCAGCATCGACCGCACTAACTTATTCTTGCTACTGCCTTCCATTCAACCTTCCGTTTGTATCTTTTTAGCACTTATTTTAATTGCGGCAAGAAGTAGACAAAATAATCTAGACAAAACTATCTAGACCATATAATCTACATCTTAATCAATTATCTACAAGAGCAAGATATGGGCAAAATCATTTCACGTAAACCGACGACAGCAGAATTGGATTTGCTGCGCCTGATGTGGCATTTGGGGCCATCAACTGTCAAGGATGTACATCAGGCCGCGCTGCAGGACAGGCCAGAACTGTTGTATGCAACCGTATTGCGGCTCATGCAGGTCATGCATGCCAAAGGTCTGCTCAGCAGGGACGAGTCCCAGCGCTCCCATGTATATGCCGCAGCACAGGCACAAGATTCCTTGCAAACCAATCTGCTGAAAGATTTGATCCACAAGGCTTTTTCAGGGTCGGCCAAAGATCTTGTAATGGCAGCTTTGCGCGGCCATGTCAGTAAAGAAGAACGGGAAGAAATTCAAAAATTGCTGAATGAGGACAAAAAATGAGCCAATTTTTTCAACAAGCTGTCAATGCGCTTGGCTGGGCATTATTGCATTTTGTCTGGCAAGGCTTGCTGACCGCGCTGCTACTGGCTGTGGTGTTGAATTTTATAGGTTCTGCGCAGGCAAGAGCGCGTTATGCAACTGCATATATTGCTTTGATTGCCTGTATCTGCCTTCCGGTCCGGGAATTTTTCATGAGAATGAGTGAAAAATACACTAGTAATGATGGTTCGGCATTGAGTGAAATTCCCATTCAACTTGGACTCGATTCCTCACCGGTCTGGATCGATTTTTCAGTGTGGCTGGAAATGCATTTGAGTGATGTCGTGATGGTATGGATGATATGTGTCGCCGTTCTTGTTATGCGCATGTGTATAGGGCTGCTTTGGATAGCTGTTTATACGCACCCAAAGCGCAGCAAACCTAATCTGTTCTGGCAAACGCGTATTAATCAAATGAGTCAACAATTTCATATTCGTAGCAGGGTGATATTCAGAGTGGTCGATGATTTAAGCGGACCCGTGACAGTAGGTGTAGTTCGGCCAATGATTTTGTTGCCTGGCGCAATGCTGACTGGCATGCCAGTTGATTTGCTGGAAATGCTGGTGGCGCATGAAATGGGTCACATCAAGCGTCACGATTATTTATTGAATCTGATCCAGACAGCGATAGAAACTCTGCTGTTTTACCACCCGGCAGTGTGGTGGATATCAAAGCAAATTCGTATTGAGAGAGAAGAAATTGCGGATGAAATAGCCGCAAGAGTGACAGGTGAACCACGACGACTCGCTCTTGCACTTTCTGAGTTGGCCAACTTCCAATTCACAACACCTCAACTAGCCCAGGCGGCCCATGGAGGAAATCTTATGTCCCGTATCAAACGTCTCGTCAAATCTGAAGTAAGAACCGTGAACTGGAAGGCGACATTCCTTATCCTTGGTCTGGTATCAAGTTCCTTGACCTTGTTTGCCCATGCCAATGTCTCATCTGCAAATGCTACAAAAGAAACTGGCACTGCAAAAGATACCAGCGCTGCAAAACAGCTTTACAGAGATGATGAAAAGAAAGGTGATAAAAAACCCGTCATCGATTTTGCCCAATGCCGTCCCATGTATCCGAGAGAATCTCTGAATAAAAAAGAAACCGGACGAGTGCAATTAGCAGTGCTTATTGGAGCAGATGGCGAAATTCTGAATGCCAAAGTAGAACGTTCCACTGGTCATCGTATGTTGGACAATGCGGTAGTAGATGCGTTGAAAACCTGCAAGGAGAAAGCGATACCAGGCAAGATTAATGGTGAGTATGCACAAATTTGGACAAAAGTGCAGTTTGTCTGGAAATTGGAGTAAGCATGCTTTGCCAGTGGTAGCTTGTCTGCCACTGGCTTTTACCCAGGATAATGAATATAACAGTGAGTATCGATGAATTTACGCTATTTCATATTTTTTATTGTTGCACTTGTTTCTGCAGGTGTTCATGCGGGTACGTTGCCAACGTATCCCTTCATCCACGTCAATGGAAGTGCCACGATCACTTTATCTGCAAATATTGCAGAAATGGATTTTGAACTGACATCTTTCGAGGCCAGTGCAGATGAAACGCTGACACTGTTAAATGCACAATCCAGTGAAGTGCTGGAGTTTTTGTCGGGTCATCAGATTGTTGCTGCGGATATTGAAGCGCATGACACCAGGAAATTAGTCAGCGCGAACGAAATGCAGACAAACGACCAGCGCCTGCAACGTCATCGCCTGATCAGAACATTCCATATCTATGTCAGAAACTTGGATCACTGGAACACATTAACGCAATACCTGCTTTCCAGGCCTTATCTGGGTAATTTCTCAGTACGGTTTGGGCGTACAGACTATGCGCAAATTGAGCATCAATTGACATCCAAAGCGGCAGAAAATGCCAGGGATAGAGCGAGGGAATTGGCTGCTGACTTCGCTGTAAAACTGTTAGGGGCAACGGCAGTTTCAGAGCAGGCTTTGAGCCGGATAGACAGTGAACTAGGGTTGGATGGAGCCAGGCTCGTGCAAAATAACGCTGGGCCAAGTGTCAATGCGGGCGACAAACCTACCATGAGTGACCTGTCTTTGCCTGGTGCATTGATGTACAAAAAAACCGTTAATGTGATTTTCCGTACCAAATAAAATCAGGTGATGGTCCAGTGCGCAATTCGTGCTGCTATCGAATTGCGCACGGACTCCATCCGTATTTATTTACTTAGGAACGGGTGATTGGCAATCCCAAATCTTCAGTCAGGCTGATGTACTTGGCCAGTTCCAGTTTGGCGATCGCATTTCTGTGCACTTCATCCGGGCCATCTGCCAGGCGCAAAGTACGGTTGCCTGCCCATTGCGCCGCCAGCGGGAAGTCGCCAGAAACACCGCCAGCACCATGGGCCTGTATGGCCCAGTCCAGCACTTGCTGGGTGACATTCGGTGCCAATACCTTGATCATGGCAATTTCTGCCTGGGCATGCTTGTTGCCGACTGTGTCCATCATGTACGCAGCCTTCAGCGTCAACAGGCGCGTTGTGTCGATTTGTATGCGTGATTCGGCAATGCGTTCACGCCAGATGCTTTGTTCGGAAATTTTCTTGCCAAAGGCAGTGCGGCTGTTCAGGCGTTTGCACATCAATTCCAGTGCGCGTTCTGCCACACCTATGGCACGCATGCAGTGATGGATGCGGCCAGGGCCAAGACGGCCTTGAGCAATTTCAAAACCACGGCCTTCACCTAAAAGTATATTCGATGCGGGCACGCGCACGTTCTCAAACAGGATTTCGCAATGACCATGTGGTGCATCATCGTAACCAAACACGGGAAGAGGGCGGACTACCGTAATGCCAGGGGTTTTGGCATCCACCAGTATCATCGATTGTTGTGAGTGGCGCGCAGCGTTGAAATCAGTCTTGCCCATCAGGATATACACGGCACAACGTGGGTCACCGGCACCGGATATCCACCACTTGTGGCCATTGATGACATAGTCATCACCATCGCGATCTATACGGGTTTCTATATTGGTGGCGTCCGATGAGGCAACCCCAGGTTCTGTCATGGCAAAGGCAGAGCGGATTTCGCCACGCAACAGTGGTTCCAGCCATTGCTTCTTGTGCTCTTCGCTGCCATAGCGCTCTATGGTCTCCATATTGCCGGTGTCAGGTGCCGAGCAGTTGAATACTTCCGGTGCCCAGCTTACACGACCCATGATTTCGCATAGTGGCGCGTAATCCAGATTCGACAAACCTTCTGGCGCTCGTACTGATTTTGGCAGGAATAAATTCCATAAACCCTGCGCACGTGCTTTTGGTTTTAAATCTTCAATGATTTGAGTTGCGATCCAGCGATTGCCTTTTTCCAGGCCATTGCGGTCGATTTCTTCTTTATAAGCTTTTTCATTGGGATAAATATGCTCATCCATGAAACGCAAGAGTCTGCCTTGCAAGTCTTTACAGCGATTTGAGTATTCGAATTCCATGTTGTCTCCAATGATATTGTCGTTTTGCGCTGCTTTGGAAGTGAGAGAATGTGCTGTCTGAATAGATGATTACTTTTTAGCGTAGCTCCAGCCCAGTTCGGCCATGGGGCGTGCTGCTTCGCCAGATTTCTTGGCCTGGGCGCTGGATGCCGTGCCATCAACATAGCGTTTCATGATGCCTTGCAAAATTCCCGCCATGCGGAAGAGGTTGTAAGCCAGATAAAAATTGAAATCTTCCTGGCGTATGGTTTTACCTGTGCGCTCACAGTATTTGGCAATGTATTCCTGCTCATTTGGGATGCCCAATTCCTTGTGATCAAGACCGGCAATGCCACGGAACTGGCCAGGCGTGACATGCCAGCTCATGCAGTGATATGAAAAATCCGCCAGGGGATGCCCCAGTGTCGACAGTTCCCAATCCAGTATCGCCATGATGCGCGGCTCGGTCGGGTGGAACATCATATTGTCGAGGCGGTAATCGCCATGCACGATACTGGTGTCGTCACCTTGCGGGATATTGTGCGGCAGCCATTCAATAAGACTATCCATGGCTTCGATTTTTTCAGTCTCGGAAGCGCGATATTGCTTGGTCCAGCGGTCTATCTGGCGGGCAAAATAATTGCCAGGCTTGCCATAGTCGGCCAGACCGATGGCGGCATAATCAATAGTATGCAATTGCGCGATGACGCGGTTCATTTCATCGTAGATTTCGCCGCGCTGAGCTGGTGTCATGCCGGGCAATGATTGATCCCACAGCACGCGGCCATCGACAAATTCCATGACGTAGAAGGCGCGGCCTATGACATCTTCATCGGTGCATAATGCATATTGGCGTGCTGCCGGGAAACCTGCTTTGTTCAAGGCATTCATGACCTTGAATTCACGTTCTATGGCATGGGCAGAAGGCAGTAATTTTGCGACTGGACCAGGTTTGGCACGCAAGACGTAGCGCTGGTCGCCCACACTGAGTTTGAAAGTGGGATTGGACTGGCCCCCCTTGAATTGCTCAACCACCAGCTTGTCTGCCAGCCCAGCGTCGAAACCTTCCACATGCTGACGCATATAGTCTGCCAATGCCGCCACATCAAATTTCTGGCGTTCGGCCACTGGCATGGTGCCCATGAATTCTTCAAACATCGGTGTCTCCCAATTGTTTCAGTTTTTGTATGATCTTACTCCTGGCACAGGTGGATGTGCTGGATGAGCTGAAACTATTCTAACTCAAATAATAGAACGTTCGTACTATTATTTGAGTTATAGGAAAACCTGCTTGTGATGTGTTGCGTGTTTTTGATGGACGGCTGCTTACAGCAGATTTAACACCCCATCCAACCCCACAAAATTCAGTGCCACATTTGCCTGTGCACGCACCACAGGTTTGGCCCTGAATGCGACTGACAGTCCAGAAATTTTCATCATCTTCAAGTCATTCGCGCCGTCACCCATGACGATGGCCAGGCTGGTGGGAATACCCATTTCGGCACAGATGCGTTCCACGGTTCTCTGTTTTTCATCCGCATCAACGATGGTGCCTATGACTTTGCCGGTCAGTTTACCGTCCTGGATTTCAAGTACGTTGGAGTGGGTATAGTCCAGATTCAGGCGTGATTTCATGCGGTCGGTGAAGAAAGTAAAACCACCGGATACCAGCAAAGTTTTGAGACCGGCTTGCTGTATGGTCTTCAGCATCTGATCTGCCCCCAGGGACAATTGCAGGCGTTCGTCATATACGCGTTGCAGGGCACTGGCGTCCAGTCCTTTTAGCAGGGCAACGCGACGGATCAGGCTTTCCTGGAATTCCAGTTCGCCGCGCATGGCAGCTTCGGTGATTTCTGCCACTTGCGGTTTCAGGCCCTGCATGTCAGCGATTTCATCGATGCATTCGATGGTGATCAGGGTTGAATCCATGTCCATGGCAACCAGTTTGAAATCAACCAGGGCAAATTGCTTGTTGAGAGCCGTAACATCGAGTTGGGCAGCGAAGCAGCGTTCGCGTATCGCATTCAAAGTCTGTTCATCACATTCTGCATCGTCGAGGCGCACTGCCTGGGTATTCAGTTGTATCAGTTTTGCCTTGGTCTGGCTGGCGATATCCTGAACGAGCGCAATGTTATTGCTGAGTGTGTTGTTCAAGCCTTGTATGGTCAAATGCATGATCGTCTCTTTTTTATTCAATTATTTTATTCAATTAATTAGTGCAGTGCCTTGATGGTGGCCTTGATCTGGGCCACACGGCTGGCGAGGTCGGGCATGGCCGCAGTGATGCGGAGTTTGTCCTGACCATTAAGTTTGATGTGCTTGTTCTTTTGCACCAATTCTATGATGCGCATGCCGTCAATTGGAGGCTTGGGTTCAAACTGTAGCGTAGCGGCTTCGCTATGTGCGTCGATCTTGATGATGCCCAGAGGTTTTGCAGCAACACGCAGTCTATGTGTTTCCAGTAATGACTTCACGGGTTCTGGCAGTTTGCCAAAACGGTCTATCATTTCTTCCTGCATGTCATCAATGCCATTGGCGCTGTTGCAATTGGCCAGGCGCTTGTAGATGGACAGGCGTTCATGTACGTCACCGCAGAATTCATTCGGTAGCAGGGCAGGGATGTGCAGGTTGATTTCTGTTGTGGTAGACAGCGGTGCGGCCAGATCGGGCTCTTTGCCATTCTTCAGTGAGCGTACTGCTTCACTGAGCATGTCGGAATACATCTGGAAACCTATCTCATGCATTTCGCCAGACTGGTTATCGCCCAGCACTTCACCAGCGCCACGAATTTCCAGATCATGCATGGCCAGGTAAAAGCCGCTACCCAGTTCTTCCATTTGCTGAATGGCTTCAAGACGGCGATTCGCCTGCTTGGTCAGGCTTTGTACATCATGTACCAGCAAATAGGCATAAGCCTGGTGGTGAGAGCGGCCTACACGGCCACGCAACTGATGAAGTTGTGCCAGGCCGAATTTGTCGGCCCTGTGCATGATGATGGTGTTGGCGGTTGGTACGTCGATACCAGTTTCGATAATTGTCGTACACAGCAAAACATTATGGCGCTGGGCCACAAAGTCCCGCATGACTTTTTCCAGGTCGCGTTCATGCATCTGACCATGTGCCACGACTACGCGCGCCTCTGGCAGCAGGGCTTCCAGCATGGCCTTGCGGTTTTCTATGGTTTCAACTTCATTGTGCAGGAAATACACTTGCCCACCACGCTTCAGTTCACGCAAGCAGGCTTCACGGATAACAGAATCATCTTCGCCACGTACAAAGGTCTTGATCGCCAGACGTTTTTGCGGCGCGGTAGCAATGACAGAAAAATCACGCAAGCCTTCCAGTGCCATGCCTAGGGTGCGTGGTATCGGTGTTGCAGTCAGCGTCAATACATCGACCTCTGCGCGCAAGGCTTTTAAAGCTTCTTTCTGGCGTACACCAAAGCGATGTTCTTCATCAATGATGACCAAGCCAAGGCGAGAGAATTTGACATCAGCGGACAGCAATTTATGCGTGCCAATGACGATATCAATAGTGCCGTCGCCCATGCCTTTCATGGCCAGACTGATTTCCTTGCCGGAACGGAAGCGCGATAATTCAGCAATTTTCACTGGCCAGGCGGCAAAGCGGTCAGCAAAAGTCTGGGCATGTTGCTCTGCCAACAGAGTGGTAGGTGCCAGGATGGCGACTTGCTTGCCACCCATGACTGCAACAAAGGCGGCACGCAAGGCCACTTCTGTCTTGCCAAAGCCAACGTCGCCGCAGATCAACCTATCCATGGGCTTGCCTGAGGTCATGTCGCCAATGACGGCGGTGATAGCGGCGGCCTGGTCTGGTGTTTCATCAAAGCCAAAACTGTCGGCAAAGGCCTCATAGTCACGTGTAGAATATTCAAAGGCATGGCCTTGACGTGCCGCACGGCGGGCATACAGGTTAAGCAGTTCGGCGGCAGTATCGCGAATTTGCTGTGCAGCTTTTTTCTTGGCTTTTTCCCATTGACCTGAACCCAGGCTATGCAAGGGCGCATCATCAGGCGAGGCACCAGAATAGCGCGAAATGACATGCAATTGCGATACTGGCACATACAACTTGGTATCTTTGGCGTATTCCAGATGCAGGAATTCTGTTTCGCCTTCACCCAGGTCCATGCTGATCAGACCCATGTAACGGCCTATGCCATGGTTGCTGTGGACAACTGGATCACCAATTTTCAGTTCTGACAGATCGCGCACCATGTGCTCGACCTGGGTAACAGCTTCCTGCTTTTTGCGGCCTATGCGCTTGCCGCTACCAGCATACAACTCGGCTTCGGTAATAAAGGCCAGGCCTTCAGCCAGCACAAAACCGGCGTGCAGGGGTGCAACACCCAGCATCAGCTTGGCATCTGCTGTGGCAAAGTCGGTATAGCCTTCGCACAGGCTCAGGCGTATATCGTATTCAGTGAAATACTGCTGCAAGGTTTCGCGTCGGCCCAGCGTCTCGGCGCAGATCATTACGCGCTTATCTGTTTGCAGCAGGAAGGAGCGCAAGTTCGTCAATGGGTCGTCGGCGCGACGATTGACGGCGATATCTGGTAAAAAACTGGATACTTCGGACGCGGCAGCAGTCTTGTCTGCTTCTGCAATGGTCCAGCGTGCCAGTGGTTTCATGGCGGCGAAGAAGTCTTCATCGCGTAAAAACACGGTTTCTGGTGCAAGTACCGGGCGTTCGCGGTCAGACTTTAAAAACTGGTAGCGTGAACGGGTGTCGTTCCAGAAACGTCGGATGGCATCGTCGATGTCGCCTATCAATGCAAAATGTGGTGCTTCAGGCAGATAATCAAACAGGGTGGCCGTTTGCTCAAAGAACAGCGGCAGATAATATTCTATACCGGCTGAGGGTATGCCATTGCCTATGTCCTTGTAGATGCTCGAACGCGAAGGATCACCCTCAAAGGTCTCACGCCAGCGACTGCGGAAGGCGGTGCGTGCTGGTTCATCCATAGGGAATTCACGCCCTGGCAGCAAGCGCACTTCCGGTACAGGGTAGAGCGAACGCTGGGTATCCGCATCAAAGGTGCGTATGGTTTCTATGGTGTCGCCAAACAGATCCAGACGGTAAGGCAGAGCCGAACCCATGGGGAACAGGTCTATCAAACCACCGCGCACAGAATATTCGCCCGGCGACATGACCTGGTTGACATGGCTATAACCTGCTAGTGTCAGCTGGGTTTTTAGCTTGGCCTCATCAAGACGGTCACCTTTTTTGAAAAAGAAGGTGTAGGCTGCCAGGAAAGAGGGCGGGGCCATGCGCAACAAAGCCGTAGTTGCCGGAGCCAGCAAGACATCGCAATTGCCATTCTGGATTTCATGCAAGCTGGCCAGACGCTCAGACACCAGATCCTGATGCGGTGAAAAGGCGTCGTAAGGCAGGGTCTCCCAGTCTGGCAGCAAATGGCAGCGCAGTTCTGCATTAAACCAGGGGATTTCATCCAGCAGGCGCTGGGCATCTCCCGGGTTGGCAACAAAAATGGTCAGCATGCGCTTGTCTGCCTTGAGCGCCGTCGCTGCTTGCGCCAGGGCATAAGCATCGGAAGAACCATGCAAATTGGGGAGTGCCAGTTTATGGCCGGGTTTTGCTAAGGATTTGCTGAAATCAAATGACATTGCGGCGATATTGCGGCTATATAAGTGAATTAGGTGAATGCTAAGTGAGTGCCGTAAAAGCTGCTTACGGAACAAGATACGCGGTTAAAATGAGCGCCTAATTATAAACGAAGGGGCTCTTTCATATTGGAGCAGCTTCAAGAGCTTGTGACATTCATGGAAAAACAATTGCAAGAACTTCATTTTGAAGCTGAAAAGGTGATAGATACATCTCACTATGTTGCGCTGATTCCCGCTGCGGGCGTGGGTTCGCGCATGGGTGCAGCGACACCGAAGCAATATATGCCTATAGGTAGTAAATCAGTTCTGCAGCACACTGTCGATGCTTTCCTTAAATTCTCTAAAATACAGCACACTTATGTCGTCGTCGGCCCGGATGATGCTTATGTCGATGAATACCTCGCAAATGCAGAAAACTTGACCGTCTTGCGTTGTGGTGGTGCGAGCCGCAGAGATACAGTCAGAAATGGCTTGAGTAAAATAGCTGGCGAGCTAACAGGCAAGGACTGGGTACTCGTACACGATGCCGCCAGGCCGGGTTTGACATCTGGCTTGCTGCAACATTTAATTGATCAGGTTGGTGATGATGCAGTCGGCGGCTTGCTGGCCTTGTCAGTGGTTGATACTGTCAAACGGGTAGAAAACGGCAAAGTACAAACCATATCCCGTGATGGACTGTGGCTGGCACAAACCCCGCAAATGTTCCGCTATCAGCTATTGTGCGACGCTCTGGATGCGGCAGATCAGGTCACCGATGAAGCCAGTGCTATTGAAGCGGCTGGCCATGTCCCCATACTTGTTGAAGGCCATGTGCGAAACATGAAGCTGACTTTGCCTAGCGATATGGCATTGATCGCCCAGTATTTGAATAGCCAGAAAGAATAAAGGAAGCTTGATGCAAAATAAGATGTTACCTTTCAGAATAGGTCAGGGTTATGACTGCCACGCGCTGGTGCCTGGTCGCAAATTGATTATTGGTGGGGAGACTATCCCTCATACCACTGGCTTGCTTGGGCATTCAGATGCGGATGTGTTATTGCATGCAATTACTGATGCACTGTTTGGTTCAGTGGCCTTGGGTGATATAGGCAGGCACTTCCCGGATACCGATACCCGTTTTGCCGGTGCAGATTCGCGTGTTTTATTGCGTGAAGCGGTCAAGCGTATCCACGATGCAGGTTATGAAGTGGGTAATCTGGATGCCACTATCATTGCCCAGGCTCCCAAGATGGCAGCGCATATTGCAGGCATGGTGGCAAATATTGCTGAAGATATGCAGGTCGATATCAGCCAGGTCAATATCAAGGCAAAAACCAATGAACGTCTTGGTTATCTGGGTAGGGAAGAGGGTATAGCTGCCGAAGCCGTGGTGCTGGTTTTTCCGCGAATTAGCAACTAAACTCCAACTAAGCTGCAACTAAACAAAAAATGTTCCATCAAGGAGATATGATATGAAACAAGAGCAATTAAAACATCTGCTGGGTTTGTTGCATCAAGAGCTGGCAAGTACTGAAGTTGTTGATGATGAGTTGAAATCCTTGCTGGAGAAATTGAACGAGGATATTCACCATGTTCTGGCGACCACACAGAATCATGATGATCCTGTATTCGCTGCCTTGAGTGAGCGTTCGCAGGCTCTGTCAGCGAAATTCGCAGCACAACATCCCAAACTGGAACCGGCTTTGCGTGAGCTAGGCACCATGCTTGAAAAAATTGGTGTTTAATCCATCAAGCTTCATATCCCCTTGACTCTGAAAAAACCGCTACGGCGGTTTTTTTATTTCCTGTTCAATAATAAAGCCTTGCAATAAATTATCTTAATGCTACTCTTTTGATGGTGCTCAGCAAGAAATTTCAGCATATTCTATAATTTCAGTAATTCTTGAAAATTCAGAAAATTGGAGAAATTGATGATGGAAACGCTAAGTCCGCTAACGCAAAAATTCATCTTGCACTTTGGCGAAATGGGTAGCCGTTGGGGCATTAACCGCACAGTTGGCCAAATCTATGCCTTGCTATATGTGCAAGGCCGAGCATTGAATGCGGATGATATTGCCGAGGCGTTGAGTTTTTCACGCTCCAATGTCAGCATGGGCTTGAAAGAGTTGCAAGCCTGGCGTCTGGTCAAGCTCTTGCATAAGCAGGGCGACAGGCGTGAATATTTTGAGCCGCCAAAAGATATCTGGGATATTTTCAAAGCCTTGCTGGAAGAGCGCCGTCGCCGTGAAATAGAACCGACCTTGTCCATGCTGCGCGATGCCTTGCTTGAAAGTCCGGCCAGCGAGGCCGACAAGCAGGCGCAAGAACGCATGCGGGAAATGTATCAACTTATTGAGCTATCCACTTCCTGGTTTGACGATGTGCAGCGCCTGTCGCCAGAAACCCTGGCTTCTCTGATGAAAATGGGTTCCAAGGTCAAAACCATACTCGATATCCGCGACAAGTTCCGCTTTGGCGGCGGTAGCCAGGCCGAGGCCGAACATGTGGCAGAAGAGCTTGCAGTGAAGCGGGGCGAATAATGCTGGTGACCGATAAACCCAGGGCTGCCTGGCGTTTGCCTTTGTGGGCAGAAATCACGCTGGTCTTACTGGTGAAGGTCGCCATCCTTACTCTACTGTGGAATGCCTTCTTTTCCAAACCGCAAACAAAACACATGCGCCTGCCCACAGAAAAAGTCGAGCAGCAACTCTTGAGCAAAACTGACTCGAATAATTCTAAAGAATTGCCAGGGGCAGCTACGCAAAACAAAGACAAGTTAGAAAATCAACTCGAATTGAAAGAAGAAAATGGCTCCCATTGAAGAAGTCGTTAACCTGTCGCGTCTGCAGTTTGCTGCGACGGCAATGTATCACTTTCTGTTTGTTCCCTTGACGTTGGGTTTGTCCTGGATATTGTTCATCATGGAGGCCGTCTATGTCATGACTGGCCGCGAGATATACAGGGACATGACCAAGTTTTGGGGCAAGCTGTTTGCGATTAATTTTGCCATGGGGATCACGACTGGCATTACCCTGGAATTTCAGTTTGGTACCAACTGGTCGTATTACTCACATTATGTTGGTGATATCTTTGGTACGCCGCTGGCGATCGAGGGCATGATGGCCTTCTTTCTCGAATCCAGCTTTGTTGGTCTGATGTTCTTTGGCTGGAACCGTTTATCCAAACCAGCTCATCTGGGAGTCACTTTTTTGGTTGCTTTTGGTTCCAACCTCTCAGCCTTGTGGATCTTGATTGCCAATGGCTGGATGAATAATCCCGTTGGTGCCGATTTCAATTTCGAGACCATGCGTATGGAGTTGGTCAGTTTGAAAGACGTGTTCTTTAACCCGGTTGCGCAAGTTAAATTCGTGCATACCGTAGCTGCCGGTTATGTCGCTGCATCCATGTTTGTACTGGGCGTGTCTTCCTATTACTTACTCAAGGCCAGGGATACGGCATTCGCAATCCGCTCATTTGCGGTGGCATCTGCCTTTGGCCTGGCATCGACCTTGTCAGTGATAGTGCTGGGTGATGAATCCGGTTATACCGCTGGCGAAGTCAATAAGGTCAAGCTGGCAACCATAGAGGCCGAGTGGGAAACAGTGCCTGCACCCGCACCTTTCACTGTCATAGGCTTACCGAATGACAAAGAGGAGCGAACCGACTATGCCATCAAGATACCCTACCTGATGGGCTTGATTGCCACCCGCTCACTGGACACGCAAGTGACAGGTATCAAGGATTTGAAACAGGAGCATAAGGCTCGCATTATCAATGGCATGGCTGCTTATGCCTCACTGACACGCCTGAAAGGCGGCGATAAATCCCCAGAAGCGCGGGCAGATTTTGAGCGTTTGAAAAAAGACCTGGGTTATGGCTTGCTGCTGAAAAAATATACGGCGAATGTGGTTGATGCAACGCCAGAACAAATTGATAAGGCCAGCCACGATTCCATCCCCAAGGTAGCGCCCATGTTCCTGGGTTTCCGGCTGATGGTGGGATTGGGTATCTTGTTTCTATTTATCTTCTCCACATCCTTCTATTTTTTGATACGCCGTAGACTGGCAAAGCAAAGATGGTTATTGAAGCTGGCGCTGTACAGCATACCCTTGCCCTGGGTGGCAATCGAGACTGGCTGGATTGTCGCTGAATATGGGCGCCAACCCTGGACTATCTCGGGCATTTTGCCTACGCACTTGTCTGCCTCCACTTTGCAGGTAAATGATCTGTATTTCAGCCTGGCCGGGTTTATGGGCTTTTATACCCTACTGCTGGTGCTGGAACTGTATTTGATGTTCAAGTACGCCAGATTGGGGCCTAGTGCACTTCATACTGGCAAATACCATTTTGAGAATGATCTGGCTAATATAGCTCTACCTAATGAGCCTTCAAAGGCATAAGGAAGCATTATGTTTGACTATGAAACATTAAAGATCATCTGGTGGGCTTTCGTCGGTGTCCTGATTATCGGTTTTGCCCTGATGGACGGGTTTGATTTTGGCGTGGGCATGTTGCTGCCATTCGTTGCTAAAACCGATATGGAAAGACGTATCGTCATTAATTCCATAGGCCCAACCTGGGAAGGCAATCAAACCTGGTTCATTGCTGCGGGCGGCGCTCTGTTTGCTGCCTGGCCACTGGCATATGCAGCAGCGTTTTCTGGTTTTTATGTGGCTCTGATGCTGTTGCTGTTTTCTCTGTTCTTCCGTCCGGTGGGCTTTGATTATCGCAGCAAGGTACAAGACCCACGCTGGCGATCAGCCTGGGACTGGGCCTTGTTTGTTGGCGGCTTTGTGCCACCGCTGATCTTTGGCATTGCCTTTGGCAACTTGTTACTGGGCGTGCCTTTTCATTATGATGACACCATGCGCCTGGAATACATAGGTGGCATCCTTGGTTTGCTGAATCCTTTCGGTTTGCTGGCTGGAGTATTAAGTGTTGCCATGCTGGTCATGCACGGAGCTGCTTTTTTACGTTGCAAGGCTGAAGGCATAGTCAGGGACAGGGCAAAAGTAATTTTATTGGTCGCAGCCATTGTGACTTTCCTGAGTTTTCTTATCGCAGGTATCTGGATAGTGCTGGTTATAGATGGCTATCGCATCGTCAGTATGCCTGATGTGAATACCTCTTTCATGCCGACTATGAAAACCGTAGAGCTCGCCACCGGAGCCTGGCTGGATAACTACTCGCGTATTCCCATGCTCTGGTGCTTGCCGGCAATAGGTTTGCTGACCAGTATATTCAGCCCAATATTTGCGTACAAGAACAAGGATGTCGCGGCATTTTTATGCAGTGGCACTACAGTTGCCATGGTGATTTTGACAACTGGCGCATCCATGTTCCCGTTTGTCATGCCATCATCACTGCACCCATCCAGTAGTTTGACGGCTTGGGACGTGGTCGCCAGCCATAAAAGCCTGGGAGTGATGTTCTGGGTGGTCGTGATCTTCTTACCCATCATTATCGTCTATACCGCATGGATTTATCGTGTCTTGCGGGGCAAAGTGGGTGAAGCACATATCAATGCGAACGAGCATTCAGCATACTGAACTGACAAAATATGACTAAAGGGGTAAAACATGTGGTATTTCAACTGGATACTGGGCATAGGCTTGGCGTTGGCTTTTGGCATTATCAATGTCATGTGGCTGGAAGCAAATTATGCTTTTGGTGAGCGTGACGAGGCATTGACAAAAGAACGTTTCGAACAGGCAAGACAGGACTACAAAGACAGCAAACACAGTAAATAGGGGGCAGCTCTGCTACAATACGCGGTTAGCCTATTGAAATGGGTGTTTATAGGCTATATATGCTTATATAGCCATAGTTACATATCAGTGTTACTCATTTCAATCCTGTCGCAATAATGCGCAATTATTCTATTTATTTGTCATGCAAATCACACAAAATACCGCTGTCACTTTGAATTACACCATGTTCAGTGCTGAGGGCGAGGTCATAGACCAGAATCAGCAGCCCATCGTTTATTTGCATGGTGGGTATGATAATATTTTGCCAGCAGTTGAAGCTGCATTGGATGGCAAAACCGTAGGCGACAAAGTCTCAGTGACGTTGGCACCAGAAGATGGCTTTGGTGAATTTGACCCAGAGTTCGTACGCGAAGAAGATATCAGCGCTTTCCCACCTGATATCGATGTTGGCATGATGTTTGAAACACGTGAGCCAGAAACTGGCGAAACCATGCAGTTCCGCGTTACTGCTATCGATGCTGGCGTGGTCACTGTAGATGGCAACCATCCTCTGGCTGGCATGACTATACGTTTTGATGCAGAAGTGCTGGAAGTACGTGAAGCCACTGATGAGGAAGTTGTGCACGGTCACGTGCATGGTGAACACGGTCATCACCATTAATATGCATACACAGGAATAGCCGGATTCTGGCTTATTCCTGCATAGGGGAATCCATGCAAATGGTTCCCTTTGCTCTTCGCTGCTAATCTGCAGTGTCAATTCAAGTCCAAGTGCAAGCCAAAGGTGTGTATGAAAGACTATTATTTTATTCTCGGTATCGCCACCAATGCGAGTCTGGCAGACGTCAAGAAAGCGTTTCGTCAAAAGGCTGCAGAGTTTCATCCTGACAGGAATGATTCTGAACTGGCGCCGGAAAAATTCCATGCGGTCAAAGAAGCTTACGATATTTTGTCGGATGAGACAGCGCGTACTGCCTATGACGAAAATCGCAGACGCAATTTGCTGGATTCTCCTATAGAGACAGCGACCGAAATCTGGAAAAATTATTTATCAGGAGTATTGCAGTGAAATTGTCGCGTTTTTTTGAAGATATTATTCCGCTCTATAAGGCTGAATTGGAGGATTTGAAATCCGACTCCGAGGGCAAGAATGTGCTCAAGGCCAGATTGCGCGAAAAGGCTGAACAACTGCCTATGCTGTTGCCCATGATGGCGAGCAACCCTGAGATGTTGGCGGTGGCTTTTCATGAGGGCTTTATTTTCATGAGCCCGCTGACGATGGAATCCTTGATTACCAAAGAAGCAGGCAACTTTCCTTCATGGAAAACTATATCATCCGCAGTCAAGCTGGAACCATGGGCGGAACCCTTGAGCCGCATCGTCTTGAAAGACCCTGATGGTGAAACTTTCCTGGTGACGGCTGCGGCGCTGGAATATCTGAACCGTAGCAATACCACACGCAAGGCTGGCACCAGCGATGCTGCTGGTGCTGACGAGGATGAGGATAAAGAAGCCAACGAGGAAAATGAAGAGCTGAAAGAACATGGCGATCTTGATGGCCGGTACGGCAGGCATGGACGCGATGACGGTGATGATGGTGATGATTATGATCTGGGCGAAGCCGGTGCAGACTGGTTGGCTGAGCAAGGTTTTGACCGTAAAGAATAAGGAGTACAGATGAATTATCCTGCATTAATCGAAGCCCAAAGCCTGGTCAAGGCGGGTGATATCGCCGGTGCTGAACATGCACTGGCCAATCTGGCCGAAACCGAAGGCGACAAAGCACTGGTCGCAGCCCTGGATGAATTTCCAGCCAAGGATTTGCTAGCGATTATCCGTGAATATGATGCATCCAAAGAGTCTTTGGTCAACCTGCTGGTCACGCCAGAGCAATTTGCGCAGGCTGTTGTGCTGGAGCGTCGTTACGGCGACCAGACCCATGAGCAATTGCGTGGCATGGTCAATTCCGTTATTTTTCGTGAAGGCGCTGATCCGGCGGAATTCTTGTATGAAATCGCTGAAGTAGATGGCGGCTATGATGCCCTCGTCGATTACCTGCTCGACAGGGCGCAAATGGTAGAGCATTTCTACCGCTATGCAACCTTCGATTTGTATGAGTACGGCGACGACAACAAAACTCAGGCACTGGATGATGATTTGCTGAACCTGACCCGCGACACTGAGAGCCTGGCATCACCTTTGGACATGGCCAATCTGGAAGATCATGACTGGATGCAGGTGACGTACATCCTGCGCTATGAATTGCCAGAAATTTTCCGCGAAGTTTTGATGAAATTGCGCGCACGTTATAAAGCTTATCAGGCAAGCCTGGCACAAGATGAATTATTGGAGGGCGGCGAGGGCGGTGCTGAGGAAGAGCAGGAAGAACGTCCTAAAAATAATGACGATGGCGACGACAAGGATGATGACGAAGAGTCTGCCTTGTAGTTGTTGATGTTATTTTGATACGCGTGGCAGGCAGGAGTTTTTCTGCCTGCCTTCCACTTTCCATAGCCTGCTTCTGTTCTGGTATTTATGCCTGAAAATACTTTTGAAATTGCCCTGCTTGATAATCGCCCCTACTTTGAATCGGCGCTGCGTTATGGTGTGCAAAAGGCAATTATTCCTACCGCCAGGATTGCTGCAATTGAGGCGGAGGCACCAAAAGGCATGGTGCAGATAGCGGATGCTTTCGGCAGTAAATACCTGCGTCCTGAAATTGAAGCGGCACGCAAGCGTATCGTTAACCTCGCCAGTCTGTATCTGATCGAGACCACCAAGGGTGACCTGGAACTGGCCGCCAAGATGATACGCGACAATACCTTTTTGACTTTGTCGCGCGGCGGCTCAGGTTTGTTGAAAGCCTTGTTCGCCATGCCGGAATATGCCTTGCTGGGTCATGAGGCCAAAGGCAAAGTCGAGGATTTTCTGGAGGCATGGTCACTCAAGGAAAAGCCAATTGAGTACAGGAATACCCTCGAACACAGGCAAATGAATGCACTGGAAATCGAAGCTGGTTATTGGTTTGGCGAAGAGCTGGGCTTATCTGCCAGCTACCTCAAAGAAGAGGATGTAGAGGCTGTATCGGTAGTTCGCACCGCCTTGTTACTGCAAATGTTCGGCAAGCCTGCGGCAACTCTGCAAAACCAGGTGGAGTTCGCCAGCCTGATCGACGCTATTCGCACGTATACTGCGGCAAAGTTGAAAAAAGCTTTATCCGCGATTGATCTGGCCGATATCCCCGAGAAATTTCATGCCATCGTTGAGCGCGTACTGGGTGAAATCAAATCCCATGATCTGCTACGCTTGCAGGATAAATCTGCATCTCTCGACAAGCTGGTGTATGAACTCAAGGATCGATACTACCTGCGCGACCATGAAGTCGAAGACACTTCTGAATACGATGCCCTGGTATCCAAGGAATGGACGAAACTGACCAAGGGTAAAACCGATATTGATTCACTGCTGACCCTGTTTGTCTGTATCGTTGGTGGCATAACACCTAAAACGACTTTGCCAGAAAAAACCGCAAAAAGCCTGGTAAAAAAATTCCGCGATGAAGGGTTTAACCCAGAGTTGGCGACAGACTGGATAAAGACGGCAGCACCGCACGAAAAGCAGGAAGGTTTGCTGGAAGACTGGAATAATTTCGTGGAAGAAGCTGGTAATTATCTAATGGATGACTGGGATACCAATTACACAGGGGCCATGCGTTTTCTGGATATGAATTGCCATATTCAAAAACCGTCAAAAAAATAAATGTGCGGCCATTAATTCTCTTGGAATAAATGGCCGCAGTTTAATTACAAGCTCAATTCCAATACCTGGCGGCTGACATCCAGCGTCACATTACGCTTTTCACCGAGACTCACCATGCGATGGGTTTCCAGTGCTGACAAGATCGGTGCAATATCATTGCTGCCAAGTTGATAGTCGCTGAGGCGGGTTTTAACGCCCATTTGTTCAAAATAATCTTGCATACGGCTGATGGCTGTTTCTATGCGGCTGTCTTCATCACCTTCGTGCAAGCCCCAGACGCGTTCGGCAAATTGCAGTAACTTTGCCCGTTTGCCTTCCTTGCGTACGCGCAGCATGCTGGGCAGCACGATGGCCAGGGTTTGTGCATGGTCTATGTTATGCAAGGCTGTCAGTTCATGACCTATCATATGCGTTGCCCAGTCTTGCGGTACGCCGGTCGAGATCAGGCCGTTCAGTGCCATGGTAGCGCACCACATCAGATTGGCGCGCACGTCGTAATCTTCTGGGTTGGCCAGAGCTTTCGGGCCTTCTTCTATCAGTGTCAGCAACAAGCCTTCGGCAAATCTGTCTTGCACTGGTGAATTCACCGGGTAGGTCAGGTACTGTTCCATGATGTGGACAAAGGCATCGACTGCGCCATTACCTATCTGGCGTACTGGCAGGGTAAAGGTCTTGGTCGGATCCAGCACCGAGAATTGCGGGAAGCAATGGCGGCTGGAAAACGCCATTTTTGCCTTGATGGATTTGCGGGTAACGACCCCGCCATTATTCATTTCAGAGCCGGTGGCTGGCAAGGTCAGTACGCTGCCAAATGGCATGGCCTTGGTCACATTGCCGCCGCGTTTTTCCATGATGACCCAGGGATCATCGCCTTCAAACAAAGCTGCAGCGGCGATGAATTTGGTGCCGTCGATGACAGAGCCGCCGCCAACTGCGAGCAAAAAGTCTATCTTGTTTTGCTTGATGAGTTCGACTGCCTTCATCAGGGTTTCATAGCTGGGATTTGGTTCTATGCCAGTAAATTCTGTCACTTTGCGTGTTCCAAGTGCGGTGATGACTTCATTGTAAACGCCATTTTGTTTGATGCTGCCACCGCCATAAAGCATCAGCACATGGGCTTCGGCTGGGATGACTTTATTCAGATCGGCTATGCGTCCTTTGCCAAACAGGATTTGTGTAGGGTTGTAAAAATCAAAATTCAGCATATGCATTCCTCCAGAAAAAAGACATCTTAGCGCAAATAGAAAAAAATCGACCGGTCGTACACTTTTTAATTGCTCAAGAATAAAAAAACTGTCGGTTTTTTATGAAAATCAGGGCCTTGTTGCTTACTCAAACTGCTTTTCCATTCGGCAGCAGGTTTTGTTTGCAAGGATTCGGTGTCCAGGCTCAAATCTGTTGCCACGCATATCAGTGTACCTGGATTGCAGTGATTACTCAGTGCTTCCAGCATGGCTGCATTGCGGTAAGGGGTTTCTATGAGTAGCTGTGTCTGCTTCTCTTTTTTTGATCTCTCTTCGAGTTCTTTGATGCGTTTTGCCCGTAGAGCGGCATCTGTTGGCAAGTAGCCATGGAAGGCGAAACTTTGCCCGTTCAGCCCACTGCCCATCAAAGCCAGCAACAGCGAGGAGGGGCCAACCAAAGGGCGCACCTTGATATTGCGGTGATGAGCAAGTCTGACCAGATCGGCACCCGGGTCGGCAACAGCGGGCACGCCAGCTTCAGATATCAAACCTACATCATGGCCTTGCAACAAGGGCAACAACAGGCCTTCCAGTGCTTGCGCAGGTGTGTTGATATTCAACTCGCTGATCTGGATTTCCTGCATGGTTTTTTGCAGGGGGTGTGCCTGCGACAGGTATTTCAAATAAGCGCGCGTGGTTTTGGCATTTTCAGCGACAAAATGGCTGAGTTCTGCCGTCATTTTTTGTACGGTGTCAGGGATGATGCTGGCAAGTAAATTAACTTGTTGATCATCGTTCAGACCCAGGGTATTGGGGATTAAATAAAGCGTGCCTGTCATGGGTATGATTTTTTATTTTATGAAATGGATAAAACGATAAATTCAAAGATGGAAGAAACTCAGGCCGGTATTGCGCAACATGCTGGTCAGTGCAATAAGTGGCAGGCCGGTTAATGCGGTTGGGTCATCACTTTTGATACTTTGTATGATGGCGATGCCCAGGCCTTCATTCTTGGCGCTGCCTGCGCAATCATACGGTTGCTCTATGCGTAAATAAGCATCCAGTTCTGCATCGCTTAAGTCCCTGAACCTGACCATCGTGCAGATATCTTGAATTTGTACAGGAGAGGGCGCGTGTTGACGGCTGTCCAAAACGCATAAAGCCGTATGAAATGCCACTTCGCGTCCACGCATGAGCTGCAATTGCTTTAAAGCTGCTGCATGATTACCTGGCTTGCCAATTTGCAGGCCGTCCAGCGTAGCAACCTGGTCTGAACCTATGATGATGGCTTCAGGGTGATTTTTTGCTATCGCTTTCGCTTTTTCATGCGCCAGGCGCAAGGCGGTTTGTTTGGGGCTTTCGCCTGTCCTGGGGCTTTCATCAAGTTCAGGTGCTATACTTTCGAAATTGAATTGCAATCTTGCCAGCAATTCACGGCGGTAAACTGAGCACGATGCCAGTATCAGCCTGCTTTGCTGCTTATTTGTTTGCATTGTGAAAACATTTCCTGTGATTTTCATAGCTGTGGCGTGAAAAAATCATGCCAATTCTTTGACTACTTAGGTGTAATCCTGTTATTATCGCAGGTTTTCTGGGTTCAAATAATCCTATGCAAGCATTTGTGATTGACGCTTTCACGTTCTCCCGGCTCGAAGAGCAGCGTTCGGGAAGCATTTTAGTCGCAGATTTACCTCGCCTGTCAGAAGAAAGTGCAAACACTGAAGGTGCGTTGAACTGGTCTCTGCAGGGTGGAAATGACAAGCTGGGCCATGCGCAGTTGAAATTGTCTGTGAATGGTTCAGTGCAGTTGATGTGTCAGCGTTGTTTGACACCGTTTGCATTTGATATTGACTCTGAATCCAAATTGATACTCGCCAAAAACGAAGAAAATGCAGATGAAATTGATGCATTGCTCGAGGATGACGAGATCGATGTTGTAGTAGGTAGCAAAACATTCAATGTCATGGATTTGATAGAAGATGAGGCGCTACTGGCAATACCCCAATCGCCCAAACATGCAGTATGCCCGGATCTACCGTTGGCTTCAGCAGATACTACTGCAGCGATTGACGCGGAAGTCGGTAAAAAAGTTTCACCTTTTGCCGTGCTGAAGAAAATTAATGGGCGTACCTAGTGGCATTATTCTGAAAAAACACTCAGGTCGAAGTATTGTTAGGGATTCTTGGTTGCTGATGTTCGCATTCTTCAACCAGGCGTGTTAAATTTTAGAAACATTTTTTGAAGTATTAGGAGTTATCATGGCAGTTCAGCAAAATAAAAAATCCCCATCCAAGCGTGGCATGCACCGTTCCCACGATTTCCTGGTTGCACCGCAACTGGGTATCGAGCCAACAACTGGTGAAACACATCTGCGTCACCACATCAGCCCTAACGGCTTTTACCGTGGCCGTAAAGTATTGAAAACCAAGAACGACGAGTAATCTCTGTTCCTGGTAAAGAAGCGGCGTGACGAGTCTCTGACTTGGCGCCGCTTTTTTGCGTTAACCTTCTGGAATTACTTGCATACCGCATGCTTGCAGAGTTGAGTGGGGACTTAATTTACTTTTTTGATTGAATTGTTGTCGGTGAGTCTTTGAATTTTTGAGATAATCCTGCTTTTGAAAAATTAATTCGGGATGATGTCTGTCCCGGTTTGATACACTCGCTGTTTCGGATTGAAGTTTCGTATCACTACATGACAATTAAAATTTCCATAGACTGCATGGGCGGAGATCATGGCCCGGCAGTTACAGTGGCAGCAGCTGTTGCTTTTGCCAATCGCGAACCTGATGTTGAATTTCTCCTGGTGGGTTCTGAATCAATCATTCAGGCCGAGCTGAAGAAGCTACATGCCAGTGCACACACACGCTTGAAAATTATCAATGCCACAGAAGTGGTAGAGATGGATGACCCGATAGAAGTTGCCTTGCGCCGCAAGAAAGATTCTTCCATGCGTGTCGCCATCAACCAGGTTAAAGAAGGCACCGCCCAGGCCTGCGTTTCTGCGGGTAACACCGGCGCGCTGATGGCAGTGTCACGCTATGTGTTGAAAACCATGCAGGGCGTTGACCGCCCGGCAATTTGCAGCATCTTGCCAAATCAAAAAAATCTTCCTACCTATATGCTGGATCTGGGAGCGAATGTAGATTGCGAGCCTCTGCACCTGCATCAGTTTGCCATCATGGGTTCTGCCCTGGTGTCTGCACTGGAGGGCAAAGATAAGCCAAGCATAGGCTTATTGAATGTAGGTGAAGAAGATATCAAGGGTAATGATGTCGTCAAAAAAACAGCACAATTACTGCGTGCCGATCATGAACGTGGCCTTTTGAATTTTTATGGCAATGTCGAAGGAAATGATATTTTTGAAGGCACGACAGATATCGTCGTTTGTGATGGCTTTGTCGGCAATGTCACCCTGAAAGCGGCTGAAGGCATGGGGCGCTTTGTAAAAATAACACTGACAGCAGCCTTCAAGAGTAATCCCCTGAATATGTTGGGCGCGATTTTTGCGCGTGGTGCTCTGAAATCCATCTCACGTACCATGAATCCTTCCAACTACAATGGCGGCAGTTTGCTGGGCTTGCGTGGTCTGGTATTTAAAAGCCATGGTAGTGCAGATAAATATAGTTATGAGTGGGCAATACAGCGCGCATTCGATGCCGCTAAAAATGATGTATTGTCACGCATTGCAACTTCAATGGCAAAATTGATGCCAATGGCAGATGCTGAGGCCGTTGCTGAAGTAGTTGCTCCAGACAATAATGAACTCTTGGTACAGAAAACCGCATGACTTTCTATAGCAAAATTATAGGTACAGGCAGCTATTTGCCTCCCAAAAAAGTAAGCAATCAGGAATTGACCGATCAACTGGCGGCGAAGGGCATAGAAACTTCGGACGAGTGGATATTTTCCCGTAGCGGGATTTCTTTCCGCCACTATGCTGAGCCTTCTGTTTCGACCAGTGATATGGCGGTGGAAGCTGCAAAGCTTGCACTGGATGCCGCTAAAATGCAGGCCAACGATATTGATTTGATCGTGCTGGCAACCTCAACACCTGATTTTCTCGGTGGCTTCCCCAGTACTGCCTGCGTAGTGCAAAACAAGCTAGGTATTACAAATGGTGCAGCAGCAGTTGATGTGCAAGCGGTATGCAGTGGCTTCATGTATGCCATGTCCATTGCTGACAGCATGATCAAGGCAGGCAATCATAAAAACGTGCTGGTAATTGGTGCTGAGGTATTTTCCCGCATTCTGAACTTTGAAGACCGCACTACCTGCGTACTGTTTGGTGATGGCGCTGGTGCAATCGTCATGTCACGCTCGGACGAGCCCGGTGTGCTGGCCACCAAATTGCATGCCGATGGCAGCTATGCCAATATTTTATGCGTGCCAGGCAATGTCCAGGGTGGCGTAGTTGAAGGTAGCGCATTTTTGTATATGGATGGTCAGGCTGTCTTCAAGCTTGCTGTTAATTTGCTGGAGAAGGTTGCCAACGAGGCGCTGGAAATCGCTGGGCTGACTACAGATCAGATCGACTGGCTGATACCGCATCAGGCAAATATACGCATCATGCAAAGCACTGCAAAAAAAATGCGCATGCCTATGGACAGGGTAGTCGTCACGGTTGATCAGCATGGCAATACCTCTGCAGCTTCGATACCACTGGCTCTGGATCTGGCGGTGCGTGATGGTCGGGTCAAGCCTGGTCATACAGTGATGCTGGAAGGTGTGGGTGGTGGCTTTACCTGGGGTGCAGCCATCGTCAAGATGTAAGGATTCTGGTAAAAGAGCCTGCAATCAAGTTGGACATCAATAATGAATATTAGAGATAAGATTAGAGATAAGAAATGACGCAATTTGCATTTGTATTTCCTGGGCAGGGTTCGCAAGCGATAGGTATGTTGAATGGCTTTGCTGATAATCCCGTCGTGCAACAAACCATTGCTGAAGCATCTGATGTGCTGCAGCTGGATTTGGGCAAGATGATTAACGAAGGTCCAAAAGAAGCATTGGATCTGACCACAAATACCCAGCCAGTCATGCTGACGGCAGCCGTAGCTTGCTATCGTGCCTGGATCGCAGCAGGTGGTGCTGCACCCAAGCTGGTGGCTGGTCACAGTTTGGGTGAGTATTCTGCCCTGGTTGCTGCTGGCGTGATTGCTTTCAAGGACGCTGTGCCTATGGTGCGCTTCCGCGCGCAAGCCATGCAAGATGCCGTGCCTGTAGGGCAGGGCGGCATGGCTGCAATTTTAGGTTTGTCAGATGAAGATGTGCATGCCGCATGCACTGAAGCAATGGCTGCAGTGCCTGGCGAAGTGGTAGAGGCCGTGAATTTCAATGCACCAGCGCAAGTTGTCATTGCTGGTAATAAAGCCGCTGTGGACCGTGCCTGTGAAATTGCCAAGGCAAAAGGTGCCAAGCGTGCATTGCCTTTAGCAGTTTCTGCCCCTTTTCACTCTTCTCTACTCAAGCCCGCGTCCGATAAGCTACGTGAATATCTGGCCAGCATTCCATTTTCTGTCCCAACAACTCCATTGATTAATAACGTCGATGTTGCTGTTGTAAATGATGTCGCAACAATTAAGGATGCACTTGTCAGGCAGGCCGCAAGTCCGGTGCGCTGGGTAGAAACCATCAACAAGATGCATGCCGATGGCATTACGCATGTAGTCGAATGCGGCCCAGGCAAGGTATTGACAGGTCTGACCAAGCGTATTCAGTCAGAATTGACAGGCGACACTATATTTGATCAGGCAAGTTTGGAAAAAGTATTGGAACTCTTGAAATGACTCAACAATTAGAAAATCAAGTGGCATTGGTCACTGGCGCATCCCGCGGTATCGGCAAGGCAATTGCTATTGGTCTGGCCAAGGCAGGCGCTAAGGTCATCGGTACTGCGACCACAGAATCTGGTGCGGCAGCAATTACTGCTTATCTGGAAGAGTTGGCACCGGGCTCAGGCAAGGGCGTTGCTTTCAATGTCAACGACGTAGAGCGTACCTCCAGTCTGGTAGATGAAATCCAGAAAGAATTTGGCAGCCTGTCTATTTTGGTCAATAACGCCGGTATTACCCAGGACCAATTGGCCATGCGCATGAAGGAGGAGGAATGGGATAGTGTTATCTCTACCAACCTGACGTCCGTTGCGCGTTTGTCGCGCGCGGTATTGCGTGGCATGATGAAGGCCAAGCATGGCCGTATCATTAATATTACTTCGGTGGTTGGTTCATCTGGTAATCCTGGGCAAATGAACTATGCTGCTGCGAAAGCAGGTGTAGCTGGTATGAGCCGTGCATTGGCCAGGGAAATAGGTAGCCGCAATATCACGGTCAACTGTGTTGCGCCGGGTTTTATCGACACTGATATGACCAGAGCCTTGAATGATGAGCAAAAAGCGGCAATTTTGCAGCAAATTCCCCTTGCCAAACTCGGCAGACCGGAAGATGTTGCAGCTGCAACCGTGTTTTTAGCATCTCCAGATGCTGGGTATATCACAGGCACGACACTGCATGTGAATGGCGGGATGTATCTGGCCTAATCATTTTGTTGATTTTTATAGGTAACTTCGACGAAAATAGCAGGAGTTGTTGCTGAGGATCAGAGGCTTGCTTTTTTTGCCCGCAAACCTGCTAAAATGCGCGCACCTTTCTGTAGGCCCTTATTTTTTTGATTTTTTCACTGGAGACACACATGTCCGATATCGAACAACGCGTTAAGAAAATCGTCGCTGAACAACTGGGCGTCGCTGAAGCTGACATCAAAATCGAATCTTCTTTCGTAGATGATTTGGGTGCAGACTCTTTGGACACAGTTGAACTGGTGATGGCCCTCGAAGACGAATTCGAAATGGAAATCCCTGACGAACAAGCTGAGAAAATCACTACTGTTCAACAAGCGATTGACTACGCTAAAGCCCATCTGAAGGCTTAATTAGTCGAATTTTTTCAAATCCAGGAGAAACGCTTGAGTCGTTCGCTTAAACGTCGAGTCGTTGTAACCGGGCTCGGTTGTATTTCGCCAGTCGGCAATACTGTTGCAGATGCCTGGAGTGCCATCACTTCAGGTAAATCCGGAATTGCAACGATTACCAAATTTGATGCAACACCATTTACCACGCATTTTGCAGGTGAGGTGAAAGGCTTTAATGTCGAGGATTATATTCCGGCAAAAGAAGCGCGCAACATGGACACCTTTATTCACTACGGCATTGCCGCAGGGATGCAGGCGTTTCAAGACTCTGGTCTTGCGGTCACCGAAGAAAATGCAGATCGTATTGGCGTCATCGTAGGTTCAGGTATTGGCGGTTTGCCGTTGATAGAGGAAACCAAGGAAACTTTGATTGCGCGTGGACCACGCCGTATCAGCCCGTTCTTTGTGCCGGCCTCGATCATCAATATGATTTCTGGCAATCTGTCGATCAAGTATGGTCTGAAAGGGCCTAATCTTGCGATAGTGACGGCTTGTACTACTGGCTTGCATTGCATAGGTTCTGCGGCCCGTATGATTGAGTATGGTGATGCCGATGTGATGATCGCTGGCGGTGCCGAATCGACGATTTCTCCTCTGGGTCTGGGTGGCTTCGCTTCGGCAAGGGCACTCTCAACCAGAAACGATGATCCAGCTACTGCTTCTCGCCCTTGGGATAAAGACCGTGATGGTTTTGTCCTGGGTGAAGGCGCTGGTGTCATGGTTCTGGAAGAATATGAGCATGCCAAAGCGCGTGATGCAAAAATTTATGCTGAAGTCATCGGCTTTGGCATGAGCGCTGATGCTTATCACATCACCACACCTACTATGGATGGTCCGCGTCGAAGTATGATTAATGCCATGAAAGATGCTGAGATTAACCCTGAGCAAATCAGTTATCTGAATGCGCATGGCACATCTACATCAATCGGTGATCAGAACGAAACAGACGCAATCAAAGCCACTTTTGCTGACCATGCATACAAGATGACCATCAATTCGACCAAATCGATGACCGGACATTTGCTGGGCGGTGCGGGTGGTCTGGAATCCTTGTTTACGGTTCTTGCCCTGCATAATCAGGTTTCACCACCTACCATGAATATCTTTAATCAGGATCCAGCATGTGATCTCGATTATTGTGCAAATGTTGCACGTGATATGCGTATGGATTATGCAGTGAAAAATTCCTTCGGCTTTGGCGGAACGAATGGCACACTGATATTTGCAAAAGTCTGATTTTTAAAAAATTAGCCTTGGCACTTCATTTCAAGCGAAATGAAGTGCCATTTTTTTTACCATGACGATAGCACTGCATATTGTTACCCGCGCTTCACGCATACTGCTGATGGCATGCTTTTGCATGCAGGTATTGGTGCATCTGAGTATTTTGCTGCTAATGAGGCCAGGCCCGGTGCCAGCTTATTTCATTTACCTGATTATCGTGAGCTCATTTTGCAGCAGCGCTTACCTTGTTTTCAGGTATTGGCAGCAAATTCAGCAAAGCTGGCAACTGAGTATTTCTACGACAGGTGAAATGATTCTGTACCTGAAAACACAGCAAGAGGTGCAATTAGCAGGACTGAATGTGCATTTAAGTCACAAAAGTCGTATTTGGCCATACTTTTTATCAATTTTTTTACTTGACGAACTAGGCAAGGAACATAAGTTGCTTATACTGCCAGATTCACTGAGTCCTGCTGCATTCCAGGCATTGAGAGTTAGTTTGATATGGATTAGCCAACATCAAACGACCTGACATGAAATTTACTTCTGCGAAGGAACTTTTAGGAATCATGCGGACTCTGACTGTATATAGATCGCGTATGTTGATGGTAATAACATGCATTTGGAACGGGCTTTTCTCTTTCCATGCAAAATTAGGAATGAATGAGTGACGACAGAACGCGAAATTGATCAGCTATTGGTTGAGCGCGTCCAGCGTGGTGACAAAAAAGCATTCGAGCTTCTGGTTTCCAAATATCAAAGGAAATTAATGCGGCTCGTGTCCCGGCTCGTCTATGACCATGCAGAAGCGGAAGATGTCGTACAAGAAGCATTTATCAAGGCATACAGGGCATTACCAAATTTTCGTGGTGAGTCCGCTTTTTATACCTGGTTATACCGTATCGGGGTAAACACAGCGAAAAACCATTTGGTAACGCAAGGGCGCAGGGCTCCCACGTCAACTGACGCTGACGTGGATGAAGCAGAGTCTTTTGTGGATGCAGATGGGTTAAGGGATATCAATACGCCAGAGTCTCTATTGGCGAGCAAGCAGATAGCAGAAACAGTCAATTCTGCCATGCTGACTTTGCCCGAGGAATTGCGAAATGCAATCACCCTGCGAGAGATAGAAGGCTTGAGCTACGATGAAATTGCAGAAGTCATGTTATGTCCCATAGGGACGGTGAGAAGCAGAATATTCAGGGCGCGTGAAGCGATAGCAGAGAAATTACGACCCTTGTTGGGTACCACACTGGAACAACGCTGGTGAAGCACTGGTCAAAGTCTGTATCCGACAAAAAGCAGTACAAACGAATTCAAAAATAGCGGTAAAAGGTGAAAATTATGAACAAAAGCACAAATCAACACGAGAGCATCTCAGCCATGACAGATGGCGAATTGAGTGACGCTCAGCTGGATTCCCTGCTTGCGAGTTTAAATGAAGCAGAAAGCAAAGATGCATGGGAAATCTATCACCAGATAGGTGATGTGCTTCGCTCAGAAGAATTGGCTATTCCCTTCAGCGCAGATTTTTCGCAGCGCTTTTCTGAAAAATTGAATGCTGAACCTGTCATTTTGGCACCAGCAGCCATGCAGAAAAGCAAAGCTCAGGACAAGCAAGGGAAACAGAAATTCCTCGGCGCTTACGCAGCCGTAGCCAGTATGGCCGCTGCAGCAGTATTCGCCTTTATCATGATTCCGCAGTTGCAATTATTTCAAGCTAAGCCTGATGCAACGAATCAAATCAGCAGCAAGGCTGCAAGCTCGGGCAATGTACAGTTGGCCAATCACTCCGAGAATCCGGGTACTCTGGCAGTGAATGAGCCCGCCAAGCAAGCTTCTCAGCTTATGTCGGGCAGTGATAAAAAGCCGGTAGAAATCGATATGCTGCGCGATCCGCGAATTGACAGTTATCTGATGGCACATCAACGATTTTCTCCCGCCATCAATAACGGAGCACAATACGTTACGCACGCTAACGCTGTTTCATCTGCTTCGGAAAAATAAATATGATGTGCGTATGGCGTTTTAACATCGCATTGGCTGGGACTGCATGCTTGTTGGGTTTATTGGGGCCAGCAGCGGCGCAAGACACGGTGGACGATAAGCGTGAAGTGCATAGCGTACTGCGCAAAATGCAGGCTTCTGCACAAAAGCTGAATTATTCGGGCACCTTTGTTTATCAGCAAGCCAGCCAAATCAGGACTTCTCGAATTACCCATGTTCTCGATGGAAATAATGAGCTGGAAAAGCTGGAAATTCTTGATGGTCAACCCAGAGAGTACTTGCGAAAAAACGAAGAAGTAACCTGCTATCTGCCTGAAAGCAAAACCTTGCAGGTAGAGAAAAATGCAACACAAGAAGTATTTCCCGCCCTGCTTACCTCGAATGCGCAATCTCTCCCCGACTCTTATGCAATAAAAAAGGCAGAACTTAGCCGTGTTGCTGGTATCGATTGCCAGACATATTTGCTTGATCCGCGCGATGGTTTTCGCTATGGCTACCGGCTGTGTGTAGAAAAAAATTCCGGCTTGCTATTGCGTGCACAAACTGTTAACACCAAAAATGAAGTAATAGAACAAATAGCTTTCACTCAATTGACCGTTGGGGATATAGACAAGCAGAGAGTAAAGCCGACTTTTCAAAATACTGCACAATGGCAGGTTGAAAATTTGACGGTCCAATCCAATATTCATTCAGGATGGATTGTGAAGTCTCTGCCGACTGGGTTCAAGAAAACCCGTGAAATGAAACGCTTGATCCCTGCTGCAGGAAATGCAAAAAACAGTGATGGAACAGCGATCAAATCACATCAGGTAATACAAATGATTTTCTCTGATGGTTTGGCAGCGATTTCCGTTTTTATAGAGCCGGACAGCGAAAACCGTACTGAAGGCAGTTTGCAGCAAGGTGCCATGACCATTATGGGCAAGCGTCACGCTGAATACTGGCTGACCGTGGTGGGCGAGGTGCCCGCCAGCGCAATCCGGCAAGTAATGAACTCAATTGAATTTAAACCTAAATAAGCGAATGACACCATGAAAGCGAATAAACTTTTTCCAATTGAAAAAATTGCTTCCACCCTGGTCTTGAGTGCCTGCGTGGGTTTTATTGCGCCGACCGCAATCAATGCCAATCCTGTGGCGGAAGCTGCAGCCGTCGCTGGCCTGCCTGATTTTACTGAGCTGGTGGAAAAATCAGGTCCGGCCGTCGTGAATATCAGAACAACAGAAAAAGTTCAGTTAAATCAAAATGGCACTAGTGCTGAAGATGAGCAGATGCAGGAGTTTTTCCGCCGCTTCTTTGGCACTCCCATGCCAACGCCAAAACAACAGCCTACTCCAAAAGGCCGTAAACAGACTCCTCAGCAACAAGAGGAAGAAGTACCACGTGGTGTCGGTTCTGGTTTCATTATCTCCCAGGATGGCTATGTATTAACAAATGCACACGTCGTCGATGGCGCATCCGAAGTCTATGTCAAGCTCACAGACAAGCGTGAATTCAAGGCAAAAGTCATTGGAGCAGACCGCCGCACTGATGTGGCAGTCTTGAAAATTGATAGCAGCAAATTACCCCGCGTCACCATCGGTGATTCTGACAAGATCAAGGCGGGTGAATGGGTGATTGCTATCGGTTCACCTTTTGACCTTGACAATACGGTGACCGCGGGCATTATTTCTGCCAAGGCACGTGACACGGGTGATTACCTGCCGTTGATACAAACTGACGTGGCAGTTAACCCTGGCAACTCTGGGGGGCCGCTGATCAATATGCGTGGCGAAGTGATTGGTGTGAACTCGCAAATCTATAGCCGCTCTGGCGGTTATATGGGCATTTCATTCGCCATCCCGATTGATGAGGCAATGCGTGTCGTTGATCAACTTAAATCTGCTGGTAAAGTGGTTCGTGGTTATTTGGGGGTGGAACGTATTGATGTGCCTAAAGACATTGCTGAAGGCTTGGGTCTCGCAAAAGCTCAAGGTGCACTGATACAGCGTGTCATGCCAGGTTCGCCGGCAGAAAAAGCTGGGATCGAAGTGGGTGATGTGATTCAAAAAGTGAATGGTGTAGCGATTGACAGGGCAGTCGATTTGAATCGCGTGGTTGGCGATATCAAACCTGGCGGCAAAGCGACGGTGACAGTGTGGCGCAAAGGTGGAGCCAAAGATATCATCATCACAGTAGCTGAAGCCGATGCAGAAAAAACCCCGGTAAAAACAGGCAAGCAAAAAGCTGAGCCAGCTACCAATGTGTTTGGATTGACTATCACCGACCTGACAGAAGCGCAGAAACGCGATGCTCATGTTAGCGGTGGTGTGATTCTGGAAACTGCTGAAGGCGGCGCAGCTCGTGCTGGCCTGCAAGCAGGCGACATCATCACGCGTATCTTTAACACAGATATCAAGGACGCCAAGGAATTCGCCGCTGTCATGGCAAAAGTTGATCAAAAGAAACCTCTTTTGTTATTAGTTAAGCGTGGCGATGTGTCTAAATTCGTGGCAGTACGTCCGACCAATCAATAAACTTTTCAAATAATGTGAAGGCCACCTGTTTTCAGGTGGCCTTTTTTATTTTGTAGGTCTGATATTGGCGACTTATAATGCAGGGATGGAGAATACGCGCATGATGTGAGCGTACCCACCACTTTAGGCAAAAATGATGATTCAATTTACACTCTACTCACGCAGTTATTGTCATCTCTGCGATGACATGCTCGAACAGCTGCAAGCATATAGCCCTGAATACGGCTTTACCGTCAAGGTAGTCGATGTTGATCAGGATGATGAAGTGCTGGCGCTGTACGATGAATTGGTGCCAGTCCTGGTGGGGCAGAAAGAAGGTCAGAATCAGCAAAGAATTTGTCATTACTATCTGGACCCTGCTGCATTAAAGGCCTTTTTCCATGCATGATCTGACACCTGGTTTATCTTTGTTTGATTATGAAAATGAAGTAATTTGTGGTGTGGACGAAGCGGGCAGGGGGCCATTAGCGGGTCCTGTCATGGCTGCAGCCGTGATTCTGGATCCGAATCGTCCTATCACCGGACTGCGCGATTCAAAAAAACTCAGCGAAGCAAAACGTGAGCAACTAACGTTGGAAATCAAGGAGCGTGCCCTTGCATGGTGTATTGCGGAATGTTCTGAGCAAGAGATTGATGAACTCAATATCCTGCAAGCCACCATGCTGGCCATGCGACGTGCGGTCGAAGGTTTATCGGTTCAGCCTACGCTGGCACTGATAGATGGCAACCGTTGCCCGGTCATGTCCATAGCTTCGGAAGCCATCGTCAAGGGTGATGACAAGGTGCCAGCGATATCCGCTGCATCGATACTCGCAAAAACAGCACGTGACCACGTGTTGATGCAGCTACATGAGACTTATCCTCAATATGCGCTCGATCAGCATAAAGGCTATCCGACAGCCTTGCATCTGGAGCGCTTGCGTGAGCATGGAGTATCACCGATACACAGAAAATCTTATGCGCCTGTAAAAGCCTTACTCAAATAAATGAAATCGATTACTTCCCGCGACAATCCGCTCTACAAGGAATTCAAACATCTCGCAACCAGTTCGCAGGCAAGACGCAAGATTGGGCGCACGTTGCTCGATGGCGTACATTTGTGCGAAGCCTACTTTCAGCATCTTGGCACACCAGAATATTGCATTGTTGCAGAAAGCAGCTTGCGTCATGGCGAAGTAGCCGCTGTGGTGGCACAAAGTGAGCAACACAGAACGCAGTGCATCTGTTTGCCAGATGCCTTGTACAAGGCACTAAGCCAGGTTGAGCATGGGGTAGGTGTGATGTTTATCATTGCTACACCTGCGCCTGAGTTTCCAGCTACCTTGGCTTCATCTTCAGTGGTACTGGATAATTTGCAAGACCCCGGCAACCTTGGTTCCATCCTGCGCAGTGCTGCTGCAGCAGGCATAAAAAATGTATTTTGCAGCCCCGGCACTGCGTTTGCGTGGTCCCCCAAAGTTATGCGTGCAGGCATGGGAGCACATTTTTTGCTGAATATTTTTGAAAATGTCGACTTGCCTGCCTTATTGAGCAGCGCCACGATACCCGTGCTGGCGACCAGCTCTCATACTAAGCAGACTATTTATCAAAGCAATTTGAATCAGGAAGTGGTCTGGCTGTTTGGTCATGAGGGGCAGGGTGTTTCACCTGAGTTGATCTCTATGGCCACCAGTACAGTGACCATACCCCAGCAAGCCGCAATAGAGTCACTGAATGTGGCTGCTAGTGCTGCCATCTGCTTTTTTGAGCAGGTGCGGCAGCAGTTGGATACAAAAGCTCAGTAAATCCGTACGTCAGATTTAATTTCCTGCAAAATCGTGGTCGAAATCTCTTCTATCGATTTTGCAGTTGATGACAGCCAACGTATGCCTTCGCGCTTCATCATCAGTTCCGCCTCGTTGACTTCGTAACGGCAGTTTTCCAGTGAAGCATATTTACTGCCTGGACGGCGTTCGTTGCGAATTTCGGACAGACGTTCAGGTGCAATACTGAGGCCAAAAATCTTGCTTTTAAATTCAGGCAATGCCGATGGCAACCTGCCACGTTCAAAATCATCAGGGATCAATGGGTAATTTGCTGCCTTGATGCCATATTGCATCGCCAGATACAGCGTAGTGGGAGTTTTGCCCGAACGCGAAACGCCTACCAGGATCACATCGGTAGTCGATAAGTTCTTGTTCGACTGACCATCATCATGCGCCAAAGAGAAATTGATAGCTTCTATCCTGTTTTTATACTCTTCAGAATCCGTAATATTGTGACTGCGCCCTATGGTATGGGTGGACTTGATGCCCAGCTCTTGCTCCAACGGAGACACAAAGGTTTGTATCAAATCCATGTGCAAACCTTTGGATTTAAAAACAACGCCAGCCAGGTCAGTTTTTACCAGAGTGGAAAACACAATAGGGCGATTGCCTTCAGCTGTATAGGCATCATTGATCTTGCGCACGGCATCGTGGGCTTTTTCCAGTGTATCGATAAAGGGCAGGCGGACTTGTTTGAATTTCAAGTCAAATTGCGTCAATACCGAATGACCAAAGGTTTCTGCGGTGATGCCAGTGCCATCGGAAACAAAAAAGACGGTACGGTTAGCTGCTGGCCGTGCTTGCTGGGGAGTATCTGACATGATAATTTTATATAAATAATGGCAATAGACTGGACGGAATATATTTGTACTCTTAGAAACAAAAAAGACTGCAAATTCTTATTCCGTTTAGATAAATCTTGCAGGACACAATGTAAAATGCTGCAACAGCATGTCACGCGTAGCTCGCCTCAAGAATAACAAAAAATCAGCGGGATACGAAGTAGCACGACATTAAACAGCAAAGATTTCTTACCATCAAAAAGAGGTTGTTATGTCCAACGCAGCAATTACTGAAGCAACTTATGTTGCCTCGTTTGAGCATTTACGCATGACGGATGTTGAATCCGTCGGCGGAAAAAATGCTTCATTAGGCGAAATGATTAGCCAGCTGGCAACAGCAGGTGTGCGTGTTCCCGGCGGTTTTGCCACCACTGCCCATGCTTTTCGTGATTTCCTGACGCATAGTATCGACGGCGGTTTGCCACTGGAAAAACGTATTGCCGATCGTCTCGAACATCTGAATATCGACGATGTCAAGGAACTGGCAAGAGCTGGTGCCGATATCCGTCAATGGATTATAGACACGCCTTTTCAGCCGCGCTTGCTCGCGGAGATAGAAGAGTTTTACAACAAGCTGGTTTCTGACTCTACGGCTGAAATGTCATTTGCCGTGCGTTCTTCGGCTACAGCAGAAGATTTGCCTGATGCGTCTTTCGCTGGTCAGCAAGAAACTTTCTTGAATGTTGTCGGAATTGACAATATTCTGGAGGCAATGAAACACGTATTTGCCTCACTGTACAACGACAGGGCGATTTCTTACCGTGTTCATAAAGGCTTTACCCATGCCGAAGTCGCCTTGTCTGCTGGCGTGCAGCGCATGGTGCGCTCTGATCTGGGTGCCGCTGGCGTCATGTTCACGATAGATACAGAATCCGGTTTTAAGGACGTAGTTTTCATTACTTCCAGCTACGGCCTCGGTGAAACCGTGGTACAGGGTGCGGTTAATCCTGACGAATTCTATGTCCACAAACCTATGCTGGAACTGGGCAAATTACCTGTCATACGCCGTAATATCGGGTCCAAACTCATCAAGATGGAATTTACTGGCGAAGCCAAGGCTGGCCGCTCGGTCAAAACGGTAGATGTGCCAGTGGAATTGCGCAACCGTTATTCTCTGAATGATACTGAAGTGGTGGAGCTGGCTAAATACGCGACCATCATCGAGAAGCATTATGGTCGCCCTATGGACATTGAATGGGGCAAGGATGGCCGTGACGGCAAACTATATATCCTGCAAGCACGTCCAGAGACCGTCAAATCTCAACAAAAACCTACTGATGCACAACAGCGCTTCAAACTGAAGGGCAGTGGCACGGTACTGGTATCGGGCCGTGCCATTGGCCAAAAAATTGGTGCGGGTCGCGTGCGCGTGATTCATGATCCATCCGAGATGGAAAGAGTGCAGCCAGGCGACGTACTGGTTGCAGATATGACTGACCCCAACTGGGAGCCCGTCATGAAGCGCGCTGCAGCCATCGTCACCAATCGTGGTGGCCGCACCTGCCATGCAGCGATTATCGCGCGTGAACTGGGCGTGCCAGCCGTAGTGGGCTGCGAAGATGCGACCGATTTGCTGAAAGACGGCACTTTGGTAACAGTGTCTTGTGCTGAAGGTGATGAAGGCAAGATTTACGATGGCTTGCTGGAAACTGAAGTCACTGAGGAATTGCGTGGCGAATTGCCCAAGCTGCCTTTGAAGATCATGCTCAATGTTGGCAATCCTCAACTGGCATTTGACTTCCAGTCGGTGCCGAATGAAGGCGTTGGTCTGGCACGTCTGGAATTCATCATCAACAATAACATCGGCGTACATCCAAAAGCGATTCTGGAATACCCGAATATTGATGCTGATCTCAAAAAAGCAGTGGAATCTGTTGCACGTGGACATGCATCTCCAAGAGCCTTTTATGTCGACAAACTGGCAGAAGGTATTGCGACCATTGCTGCTGCATTCTGGCCCAAGAAAGTCATTGTCCGTTTGTCTGACTTTAAATCGAATGAGTACAAGAAACTCATAGGTGGATCACGCTACGAACCGGATGAAGAAAATCCTATGCTGGGCTTCCGTGGTGCCGCGCGCTATCTGGCACCAGATTTTGCTGAGTCATTCGAAATGGAATGCCAGGCCATGAAACGCGTACGTAACGAAATGGGCCTGACCAATGTAGAAATCATGGTGCCATTCGTACGTACCCTGGGTCAGGCTGAAAAAGTCGTGAATCTGTTGGCAAAAAATGGTCTCAAGCGCGGCGAAAATGGCTTGCGTTTGATCATGATGTGTGAAGTCCCATCGAATGCAATTCTGGCAGAAGAATTCCTGCAATTTTTTGACGGTTTCTCTATCGGCTCCAATGATTTGACTCAGTTGACACTGGGGCTGGATCGCGACTCTGGTATGGAATTGCTGGCAGCAGATTTCGATGAACGCGACCCTGCAGTACGCGCCTTGCTGTCACGCGCCATCGCTGCTTGCCGCAAACTTGACAAGTACGTCGGCATCTGCGGCCAATGGCCATCTGACCATCCTGACTTTGCTGAATGGCTGATGAAGGAGGGAATAGAATCGATTTCCCTGAACCCTGATTCTGTGATTGATACCTGGCAGAAACTGGCAGCAGTCGGAAAATAAGTAGTTTGAATTGAAGTTAAAAACGAGAGTTCCTTGAAAAAGGACTCTCGTTTTTTCTTGTTGGTGCGCCGCAACATAAATCGAATGTGACCCCTTGTATTTTTTAAAATTAAGACTAGACTACCGATGTCGAAACTTAAGAAAAAGAAAATCAATACTTCAACAAAACTCTTGGAAAAGCCCTCGTTACCACATGCGGTAACGGGGGCTTTTTTGTGAGTAAATTTCTATGGCGATTACCGATGAAAAATATAAGCAAGTCGTAGAAAATGTAAAAGCAGCAGTGTAGATAAGTACAAAAATTGATAAGGAGAATAAGAATATGAACGGATGGATGATGTGGATGATACTGGCGGGCCTGGTCGTGATATTTGAATTGTTCACAGGCACCTTTTATTTATTGATGATTTCAATCGGACTTGTGGCAGGTGCTTTGGCAGCTGTATTTCAGCTGGGTTCAGAGAGCCAGATGATTGTTGCGGCTGTTGTCGGCGCGCTCGCAACCACAGCCTTACACAAGAGTAAATATGGCTGGAAAGAAAATGCAAATGCTGCCCGTGACCCAAATGTGAATATGGATATAGGGCAAATCTTGCAAGTCAATGAGTGGAAAGAATTAGGGAATGGCAAGTTTGCCGCAAGAACCATGTATCGCGGTGCCATGTGGGATGTTGAATTGCAGCACTCGGCAGGCTATCCCGGTGCTTATATTATTGAAGAAATACAAGGTAGCCGTTTGATTGTAAAGCCTTCATAGCAGTACTTAAGATCAATATAAAAATCAATATAAAACAGTCTGAATAACAATAAAGGTAAGGATATGGAAAATATAGGTAGCGTCGCTCTGGTTTTATTGGTGTTGGCCATGGTATTTGTTTTTAAAACCATCAATGTCGTACCACAACAGCATGCCTGGGTGGTAGAACGCCTGGGTAAATATCATGCCACCCTGGGGCCAGGCTTAAATATCGTGGTGCCTTTTGTTGATCGCATCGCTTATAAACACATATTGAAAGAAATTCCGCTGGATGTGCCGCCGCAAGTTTGTATCACCAGGGACAATACGCAGTTGCAAGTGGACGGCATATTGTATTTCCAGATTACCGATGCCATGCGCGCCTCATATGGTTCTTCAAACTATATTGCAGCGATCACACAACTGGCGCAAACCACCTTGCGTTCAGTTATCGGCAAAATGGAATTGGATAAAACCTTTGAAGAACGCGATCACATCAATACCACGATCGTGAATGCAATTGATGAGTCTGCTGCTAACTGGGGCGTAAAAGTCCTGCGCTATGAGATCAAGGATTTGACCCCACCAAAAGAAATCTTGCATGCGATGCAGGCGCAAATTACAGCCGAGCGTGAAAAACGTGCCCTGATCGCTGCTTCTGAAGGCCGCAAGCAAGAGCAGATCAATATCGCCACTGGTGAACGTGAAGCTTCGATTGCCAAATCTGAAGGCGAAAAACAGGCGTCGATTAACCGCGCACAAGGTCAGGCCGCTGCTATTTTATCGATTGCAGAAGCCAGCGCAGAAGCGATACGCAAAACTGCTGCAGCGATGCAATTACCAGGCGGCTCTGATGCAGCTAACCTGAAAGTGGCTGAGCAATATGTGGCAGCATTTGCCAATCTGGCCAAAACCAATAACTCGATTATCATCCCGGCCAATCTGGGTGATATGAGCGGCCTGATAGCGACAGCCATGCAAGTTGTTAAATCTCAGAAACCTGCTGTTATTGAATCTCCACGACGACCTGTCTAATAAAATGAGGGGCGTGACAGGTTCCTCATTGTCGTAACACTACTCACACAAAATTTCGTTGTACTGCTGACATCTCCCAGATGCCAGTAGAGCTGCTGCATTTCTGAAAAACTGGGACTTTAAAAGAGGCTAAGTATGTTTGAAATTATTTTGGCAGTCGTTGTTGCTGTCATGATTTTGCTGTTGTATAGCAGTAATGTATTGGTGTATATCTCGAATGAAAAAATCGGTATCGTCGAAAAAAAATGGTCAACAAGTGGTTCTGTGCAGCATGGATTTATTGCACTGAATGGCGAAGCTGGTTTTCAGCCTGAAGTTTTGCGCGGTGGTTTCCATATGTTTTTCCCATTTCAATATTCCATCCACAGACATGACCTGGTGACGATACAACAAGGTACGTTGGCTTATGTATTTGCCCGCGATGGACAAGCCATGGCACCAACTCAAAACCTGGCTTGTAATAAGGAAGCCAATGATTTTACTGATGTACGCAGCTTCCTGACCAATGCTGGTCAAAAAGGTTTGCAACGCAAGATACTGCGTGAAGGTACATATGCCATCAACCTTGCGCAATTCGTGGTGCTGACTGCTGAGCGCGTGTATGCCTTGCCTTTGCCTGGTGATAGCAATATCAGTAACGATGGTATCGTCGTCGGGCAATTGGCTGAAATGCTGGATGAACTGCGTTTGCGCAATGGTTTTCTTCCCTTAGTTATACGGGACGATAAACTGGCGGTGATTACCACACATGAAGGTCAGTCTTTGCCTGAGGGAACGATTGTTGCTCCGGTAGTTGGTGCAGATCCGCATCAAGAGCGTAGTTACCATCATGATTTCCAGAATCCAGAGGTATTCATAGATGCCGGTGGTTACAAGGGGCGTCAATTACAAGTCCTGGTCGAAGGTACTTATTACCTGAACGCACGTTTCGCCAGTTATGAAATAGTTGAGAAACGTGTAGTGCCAGTTGGCTATGTCGGTGTTGTAGTGTCTTATACAGGCAAAGCAGGTAATGACGTCACAGGTGATGCCTACCGCCATGGTGAACTGGTCAGTAGCGATGAAAAAGGCGTACAGGTAACACCATTGTTACCTGGTAAATATGCGCTGAATCCCTATGCCAAACGTGTCATCGATGTACCTACTACCAATTTCATCTTGAAATGGCAATCGGGTCAGGTTGGTTCGCACGAACTGGACAAACACCTGAGCGAAGTATCCCTTATCACCAAAGATGCGTTCGAACCGGACCTGCCTTTATCGGTAGTCGTCAATATCGACTATAAAATGGCGCCGCTGGTTATACAAAGGTTTGGCGATATCCAAAAACTGGTAGAACAGACACTGGACCCCATGGTCGCAGCCTATTTTAAAAACATAGGTCAGGGCAAAACACTTATTGAATTGCTGCAAGAGCGTTCAGACATACAGGAGCGTGCCAAAGCAGAAATGCGGAAGAATTTTGAAGGCTATAACCTGACCCTGAATGAAGTCTTGATTGGCACACCGCGCGCCAAGAATGGTGATACCCAGATCGAAGTGATCCTGAAACAATTACGTGAGCGCCAGGTCTCCAGAGAGCAACTGGAAACCTATAAAACCAAGGAAACCGCAGCAGTGCAAGAGCGTATCTTGCGCGAAGCAGAAGCCAGGGCAAAGCAGCAAACAGCCATTACTGAATCAGAATTGGCTGTCAAGATTGCAGAAAACCAGGGTAGTGCGGCTGTACAAAAAGCGATCAAGGCAGCCGAGGAAGCGCGTCAGGTTGCTTCTGGTGCCGCAGATGCCAAACGTACCCTGGCTAATGCAGAGGCTTATCAAATCCAGCAAATCGGTGAGGCTCAGGCGAAGGCGACCGAATTGAATGTAGAAGCTTATGG
>JACQDX010000135.1 GCA_016200895.1 Burkholderiales bacterium | reverse complement strand
CCAATTACGGTAATCTTTTCCATGACGCTTCCCTTCTGTTTAGTAGTTTGTTGAAACTCTACTTTGGCACATCACGATGCCGTTTGGGAGGGGGGCGTCCATTTCATTACCCTACAAAATACAGACTTCGTCTTACGGCGCAGGGCAATCATGGTAAATAGATTGCTCTGTAAAGATTTTTCAGCGGCATATCATCCGTTTCGTCGAGATAAATGAATTTGATATGCGAAAGGTGTTGGGATAACTGGCTGACACACCTCTGGCTTTGTGTGCAATCGATTTTATCTATAGTGATCAGCACTGGTAAATTCTTATTTGTACTGCGTGCCAGCCGGATGCATTTATAGAGTTTTGCCTGTTTTTCTTTATCCCATGATTTAGCTTCTGTATGGCATACCAACAGATTACATTTGGATAAGACGTAGGTGGCATCTGCATAAAACGGTTTGGGAATATCCATCACAATATCGTGGAAGTCTGTGTGTCCATGCACTAACTCTCCCGCCACGGCATCAGAAGTAAGTGTACCGGGTCTTGCGCCAGATTTCATCTCCTGGCGCGACCATGCAATATTCTCAGCTTCTTTCCGGTATTGGTTAGCCTGCTTTCTCTCGCAGTTCTGTTTTAGCAATAATACATTTCTACCGGCCAGTGCCCTGCGCTCAGCAAGCTTGCTGGCTGCGCTGTCAGCAGCGTTTGAAAAATCTGAGGTAACTATCGCCAGTATCATGATAGGTACAACTCTGGCAGATTTCTGGTACGCCTGGACGTTGTGGAAAACTGCGCAGACATGCCAGACAGCAGGTCTTGCACTGCCAGAAAAATCAGTATCAGGGCCAGCAATTTTTGCAAACTCATGATCAGTGTGGCATAGTATTTTTGCCGCAGCCGCTGCGCAAACGGCAGTGCAATTAATACCTGCATGAGGCATGTAAAGATAAGCGCCAGCACGCATTCCTTCAACCAGCCATTACTGCAGGCCTGGTAACACATGAGCGAAGAAAGGGATGCCGCAGCCAGTAAACCAGCAGAAAAGCCAAAGCCTGATTCGCTTGTTTTTTCCGTCGGTCTGACTCCTATGAATAGACTGGCAGCAATGACCAGAATTATCAGGCCAGAGCCTGTCTGCAAGGTCTGGCTTTGTATCTGCATATGAGCAAGCAGGGCAAAACCAGACAAAGTCATGGCGCTGTAAGCTATCGCTGCAATCAGGATGTGTTTCATTGCGTGCGGCATTATGCTATCGGTATTCACAGCCCCTATTTTTAGTGGCTGGCAAATACCTTAGTGGACAAGGCCTGCATGGCCCTGATCGTCATGGGATGGGCAGCCGGATATTCACAGACGGACAATCCATCCTGATACGCCTGATGAAAACTGCCGCCGCAGAACAGGGGATAGGGAAATAATTCTGCAGCTTCCAGCTTGCTAACAAAATTCTTTACCCTGCTCACTTTGTCAGCGGCTGCCTGAACGTCCCTGCAACTCATGACTACCAGAGTGTGCATACGGGGATTTTCTTCTTGTGCAATCTGTATGCGGGCACTCAGCTCAAGTTCTTGCAATTGCTCCAGTTGATCAAGGTCGATGACCAGTATCGTGACATGGGCTGCCTCCAATGCGCTACGGCTGCCCATGCAGTCGCGTGCTTCTGCATCAATGACTATATCCTGGTATTGAAAGCCCAGGTTTTCCAGTTCCGCCTGCATGCCCTTGCCGCTGACTCTGCGCACGGTCACGGGTGTGCAGTCGGCCGTGCGGCGACGCGCCCGACTCCAGTCCAGTGACGAATGACGAGCGTCGTTGTCGAGCAAGATGAGTTTTGAACCGGATTGTGTTCTCAAGGTAGCGAGGTTGTCAGCCACGATGGATTTGGCGCAGTCTCCCGCGCCATGTGCAATGGTGATGATCATAGGTAATCTCTTTGTGCTTAGCGCACCATGCGCAGTGAACGGATATTGTTGATAACAGGGCCGGGCAAGCTCCTGGCTTTGACAGGCAAAGGCAAATCAGCCAGCCTCTCCAGTTCATGCGCGAGTTTCATTTTTCCGGCGAGGGACATGGCTGTCATGGGCAGGCGCAGTTCTTCCTGTATCAAACCCTGCATCGCCAGTGCTGCCTTGACGGGTGCTGGATTGGATTCAGAAAACAGCAGACGTATCAGGTTCTGCATTTCAGCAAACAGAGCTTGCGCTTCGGGAAAATAATCAGCGCGCATGAGTTCATACAATTGCACGAACAGATCAGGCCGTACGTGCGCCGCAGCAGAAATAGCGCCCTGACCGCCCATGCTCAAGGTATCGAGCAACATGGCATCGTCACCACACAAGACTTTCAGATGACTGCAGTTCACCAGCCCCATCATTTGCGTCAGATTGCCGCTGCTCTCCTTGATGGCAACGATATTCGTATGTTTTTCCAGCGCGATGACGGTGCTCAGGTCTATATTCACACCCGTCCTCGCGGGGACGTTATACAGGACGATATCTTTCTCAGTCACTCTGGCGATAGTTTCAAAATGCAAGCGCACACCTTCTTGCGAAGGGCGCAGATAAGATGGTGCGCTGATTAAATATCCATGCAGATGCTGGCCATCATAGGCGCGCACTTTTTCTGTCAGCAAGCGCGTATCGCTACCGCTGATTCCCAATAGCACAGGACAGGAATTTTTCGTCACTTCAAGTACGGTAGTCAGTAGTCGCTTTTGCTCATGTTCAGTCAGTGTCGCAGCTTCACCCGTAGTGCCACAGACCACCAGGCCGTGTATGCCTGCCGCCATCATTTGTGTAGCCAGTTGCTGTACTTTATCCAGCTCAGGCTTGCCATTTTTAAACGGCGTGACGAGCGGAACCCAGATGCCATCGTAGATAGACATAGTATGCTTTTCAAGAAAAGATAAATTAGCCGGAGTAGTTAAATCAGGCCGCCAACAGCGGTGTGATTTTCCCGAATTCAGCTTGCGGCAAGGCACGCACGATGTGGCTGATGATGGTGTCTACCGAAGATTTACTGAGACATAGCCAGACCTTCATTTTACTGGCATGGTCTATCGGTTTGACGCGCATGAACAAGACCAGGTCACCGCAGGATTTGAGTATCAGATGGCGTAATTCAGTGATGCTGCTTGAGTCGACGGTGATACGCATGACAAATTCATTTTGGACCAATTTCGCTGGCGCTTTATAGGTGATTACGGGCTGGTGCAGGGCATAAGCGCTTTTGCGTTCGCGATTATTTTCAAATAAAAACTTCTCGCGTTTGCGGGATGTTAAGACGTCTGAATAATTTTCAGAGGTGTAGGTGTTGTCAGGATACTGATTCATCATAATCTCGTGCTGTTTGACACAATTCAAGATTAGCAGCCACAGCGTAAAGATTCTCTAAAAAATAGAAGGGAAAATCGTAAACATGATGTAAATTCTTTTCATCTGCGTGTTACCTCTTTTGCTTTTACTCTTTCGCTTCATTGAGCAATTGCGTCAGGGTTCCATGCAAGCTCTCTGCCTGTATGGGCTTGTGCATCAATATCAGTTTGGCTGCTTTTGCATCACCTGACAATTGCGGCGAGGCATCACCGGTAATCAGTATTGCAGGAATATGATGATTGAATTCTTCGCGCAGATTGGCGATAACGTTGATGCCGTTTTCATTGAGTTTCAGGCGGTAATCACAGATCAGCAAATCAGGAATCTTGATTTCTTCGCTGCATAGTGCCAGCGCATCAGCACCTGTGGTAGCGGTGATGACGCGTGCATCCCATCGCTCCAGCAAGGCACGCATGGCCGTCAGTATGCTTTCATCATCATCAATCACGACAATCAGAGCTTGCAGCAGTGAGGCGCTGTTGCTGGCCTTGCTGCGACCATGCTTGTCCGTGACTTCCTGGCTGGCAGCGAGTGGCAGGCTGATGGCAAATGTCGAGCCCTGGCCAGGTTGAGATTGTAATTTGATGGGGATATGCAAGAGACGCACCAGTCTTTGTACGATGGCGAGGCCCAATCCCATGCCTGCGGTGCTGCGTCTGGATTCTGATGCTGACTCTACCTGGAAGAACTCTTCAAAGATGGTTTCCTGGTCATGTTTCGAAATGCCTATGCCGGTATCTTCAACGGCGATTTGCAACTGCTGATCAAACTCCATGCATCTGACTACGACCTGACCATCCGGGGTATACCGCAGCGCATTGGCAATCAGGTTGCGCAGTATCTGTTCGACCAGGTCGACATCACTATTGACGATGACCATGCTGTGGTGGATTTCAAAATGCAGGCCCTTGGCTATCGCTTGCGGAGTGAATTCCACGTCGAGTTTACCGAGCACTTCGGCAATCGCAAATTCTTGTAATTGCGGTTCAACGATTTGCGCATCCAGCCGTGACAGGTCCAGCAGATTCGCAAACATGTCATCCATGGTACGTGCGCAATTCCTGAGATTGTTGACGACAGGGCGTACAGCGGCTGGCAGCTCAAAATTGAACAAGGCACCGAGATAAAGATTTAGTGCATGCATGGGTTGGCGCAAATCATGGCTGGCAACGGCCAGGAAGCGTGTCAGTTCGCTTTGTTGCGCTTCTTGCCGCTTGTTCACTTTCAGCAAGGCCTGGTTGATTTTCTCGAGTTCTTCTTTTTGTGCTTGTATTTCTGTAGTCCTCAGCCTGATTTCAGTTTCCAGTGCTCGCTTCTGGCGTTTCAGGGCACGCACATGCCAGGTATAAGCCGCAGTAATGATAGCCAGGGCAAGCAGGGCCAGCGTCAGCCAGAACCAGATGTCTTGCCCATGGGGCGAGATAAAGCCAGCAAGGCCAGCGACAGGCGCGGCCGCCCTAGCCACTTGCCAGGGGGAGACCAGTATGGCAAAGACTGTTAGCAGGCAGTTGCGGAAAATAGACATCTTGAGGGCATGCGGGGCAAATAAGATGAAATAAGTCCTCAGTATACAGTCTTGAGCAAAATTCCTGCCCTGAATGCTAAAAAGCCCCGCATTGTTATTCAATGTGGGGCTTTCCTGGACTGTACAGTGGCTATTTTTTAATATAGCCAGAGTTTGTCAGCATCGAGTTGCAGGTAATACTCACCCGGACTAAGTTTGAACGGCGAATACGCCCGCAAGCCGCCTTCTGTCTGGCCAAACAGGCATTCCCAGCGGTCACCCAGGTACATGCAGGTAGTCAGTGGCAATTTGATGGCATTTTCAGTGTGGCTATCGGTGATTTTGACTTTTTCCAGACGGATGATGGCGGTGACTTCTTCGCCTACATTCTTGCCGCGCACGGTGGCTTTCAATTGTTCACCATTGACACTGATGGTGGCCGTGTCGCCATTGCGCTGGACGAGCTTGCCTTTGAGTTTGTTATTGCTGCCCATGAATTCGGCAGTGAACAGGGTATCTGGTGTTTCATACATGCTTTGCGGTGTGCCCTGCTGTTCTATGACACCATTATTCAATAACAGGATGCGGTCAGAGATCGCCATCGCCTCGCCCTGGTCATGCGTCACCATCAATGCAGACAAATTCAGCCTGACAATGAGTTCACGCAAGAAGGCACGTGCTTCTTCACGCAGCTTGGCATCCAGATTGGACAAGGGTTCATCCAGTAAAATCACCGGCGGGTTGTACACCAGCGCACGGGCGATCGCCACGCGCTGTTGCTGGCCGCCCGACAATTGATGCGGGAAGCGTTCACCCAGATGACCCAGACCAAGCTGGCCCAATACATCCTTGACCTTGTCATTGATTTCGCTGGTGCCCAGTTTGCGCAACTTCAAACCGTAGGCAACATTATCGAAGACAGTTTTATGCGGCCACAGGGCATAGGACTGGAATACCAGACCAAGGTTGCGCTGTTCTGCCGGTACTTCCAGACCTTTGCTGCCATCAAAAATGGCGCGTTCCCCCAGGGTGATGGTGCCAGTCTTGGGCGATTCCAGTCCGGCGACTGCACGCAACAATGTAGTCTTGCCACTGCCGGAAGGGCCGAGCAGGGCGACTACCTCACCACGCTGCAAGTTCATCGACACCCCTTTGAGGATGGGGTTGGCAGTGGCACCGGAACCGTATTCCAGGGTTAAATCTTGTACGCTTAATTCAGACATAGTGTGCTCTCGTATTTTTTGTATTGCTATGCAATGAAATTTTATGGGATGTCGTTAGTGGCCAACTCAGTGACTGAGCTTCACGCCAAAGCGCAGAGCCAGACCCAAGCCTATGGCAACCAGGGTGATATTGATGAAGGACAGCGCCGCCACCAAGTCAACAGAACCACCTGCCCACAGCGAAACGATCAATGCACCAATGACTTCAGTGCCCGGTGACAGTAGATACACACCCGTTGAATATTCACGTTCAAAAATCAGGAAGACCATCAGCCAGGCACCCAGCAAACCAAATTTGACTAGCGGCAGGGTCACGTCGCGCGTGACCTGGCCACGGCTGGCACCAACGGCGCGCGCCGCTTCTTCCAATTCAGGGCCAACCTGCAGCAAGGCCGTGGAAATCAGGCGCAGACCATAGGCCATCCATACGACTGAATAAGCAATCCATACCGAGAAAATGGTGGAACGCAGGGCGCGCAATTGCGGGATCACGTTTTCTATCAGCCAGACACAGAAGGCATTATCAAAACCCTTGAGACCACCTTCCAGCCAGCTAGGTACAAACAGGAACACCCACAGGAAAGACAGGCCAGCCAGCAAGCCAGGAATGGCACGCGGCACCAGCACGCTATAGTCAAGCAGGCGGGTAATACCATCCGGTTTGCGATGCATAGCCAGCGCAATACCGGCATAACAAATCACCGCCAGCGCACCGCCGATGATACCGATCAGCACGGTATTGAAAATGCCGCGCATCAGCGAAGGTTGCTCCAGAATATCCTTGAAATGCTGCAGGGTGATCACATCGGCTAGCTTGACACCCTCACCCCAGTACGAGACAAAGGCACGCAGGACGATGCCCGACAATGGCAATACGATAGTGAAGATCAGCCAGGCAGCCAAAACAGCAAAAGCCAGCCATTTCCATTTGCCCAGTGGCAGCGGTTTTTGGCGTGAGCCCTTGCCCTTGATCGACACATATTTATTCGCAGACTTCAGCAACCAGCGCTGCACCATCACCAGCGGCATGGTCACCGCCACCAGGCAGACAGCAGCGGCTGCCATCAAGTGATATGAAGGCGTGCCCAGTTTATTGGTCAGCTTGTAAAGATAGGTTGCCAGTACCAGATGGCCCTCCGGGTCTCCCAGCACCAATACCAGACCAAAGACTTCAAAACCCAGGAAGAACACCAGCACAGCTGCAAAAGCCAGCGCTGGCATGATCATTGGCAGGGACACGTGCATGGCAACCTGAAAAGGCGAGGCACCGGCCACCCGTGCTGCTTCTTCCACGTCCGAGCCCAGACTCTTCAGGGCCGCAGATGAATACAGGTAGACGTGGGGCACGTGGGTCAGGCCAGCGATCAGGACGATGCTGAAGAAGGAATAAATATTCCATGGTTCTACCCCGGTCATCTGCTTGACCCACAGGGTATAGAAACCAACCGGCCCCATGGACACGACATAGCCAAAGCCCATCACCATGGGCGAGACAAAGATAGGTACCAGCAACATCGGTTCTATCCAGCTACGGCCCGGCAAGTCGGTACGTATCATCAGGAAGGCCAGCAAGGCACCCAGTGGAACGGCAATGCCAGCCAGGCCAGAAGCCAGGATCAAGCCATTCCAGAATGCCTGGCGGAAATCAGGATCATCAAAGATGAAGCGGTAAGAATCCAGGCCCAGTTCTTTTACTGGTGAAAAGAAAGGTGCATTCAAAAAACTCTGGAACAGGATCAGTGACAGCGGCGTAAAAATCGCCAGCAGCGTCAGGGTCACAACCAGGCCACGCGGCCAGTTGAATTGCGACCACCGGCTGCGCGGAGGTAGACTCAGGGTGCTCATGCTTAGCCCAATATCAAGGGTTGAGATTCAGTCGGAATGCTAATAGCCGGATAGGCTGTGCGGGGTAAATGTCCCGCAAGAAGAGCCGGTTGGCACCGTACCGTTTGAAACAGCACGGTGCCCTCTGGCTTATTTTTTGCCTGCAGCTTCTTTCCATTGTTTCAGGAAAGCGAGGCGTTTGTTTTGATCAAGGTATTGCAATAACATGGGGTTGACTGGCAAAGGTTTGAGGCCTATGCCGATGAGTTTTGCCAGGTCAGAATAAGTGGTTTCACCCTTGACGTCAGCACGTATCGCATACAGCCTGGCTTCATTGGCTATCATGGTCTGGCCGCGTTTCGACAAAGTGTAATCCAGCCACAGCTTGGCCGCATTTGGGTGTTTGGCTGCCTTGCTGATGAACATCACGCGTGACAATACCAGCGTGTAATCTTTGGGGATTTGTACGCCTATTGACGGGTCTTTGGCGGCACGTACCAAGGCGTAAGAGCCAAGGATGTTATAGCCCAGCAGGTTTTCGCCGGAAGAAATACGTTCCAGCATGGTGCCGGTAGAAGACTGCACGCGTACGGCGGCATTGCCAAAGGCTTTGGCCAATTCCCAGAATTCCTTGTTTTCACGGCTGTCCTGGGTGATGAACATAAAGCCTACGCCAGATTTTTCGATGTCGTAAGTAGTGACCTTGTTCTTGAATTTATCCAGTTTGCTGTTGATCAGCTTGGCAAATTCAGCATGGGTTTTTGGTACTTCATCTGCGCTTACCAGACGTTTGTTATAAACGAAGACTGCCGGTTCAAACGTTGTGCCATACGCAGAATTATTCCAGATCGCCCATTGCGGTATGCCGCTGATTTCTGGCGACGCATATTGCAGGCCATAGCCATCGGAGACCAGCTTGGTTTGCAAATCCATTGCAGAAGACCACATCAGGTCGGCACTATTGCCACCAGCTGCCATTTCCGAAATATAGCGGTTATAGACTTCGGTGGAATTCATGTCATTGTATTCCACCTGCACATCAGGATACATGGTGCGGAAATCCTTGATCAGCGGTTCCACGGCCTTGGTATCGGTGGCGCTATAGATGACCAGCTTGCCTTCTTTTTTTGCGCCATCGACGATCTTGCTGTAGTCAGCTGGATAACCGGCCGGTGCCTGTGCCTGGGCGTTCAACATCATGATGCTGCCGACAGCGATGGCCGCCATGCTTTTAACGAAGTAATTTTTTGCTTGCATTTGTCTTCTCCTTTTATTGCTTATTTATCAGTTTATTGTTGCGTTCTACGAAGTAATACGGGCTTGTTACTGACAGCTGCGCTATGTGACCTCAGAAATCCATTCAACGCACCATGCCAAATTCTTTTGCTTGCAGACGGTAATTCGCGACTGCTTTTTGTATGTATTCAGTCAATTCCTTGCCTGTCATGGCGAAGGGGAATAAACCGTGGATTTTTCTTTGTTCATCAAAGGCTGGGGTATTCATGGCGTGCTGGAAATAGCTGACCCATTTTTGATAATCCTTGTCGCTGACTTGTGGCCCCATATACACGCCACGGATAATCGGCCAGGTCACATCAAAGCCCTGTTCACGTGCGGTAGGTACATTCGCCAGCGGGCCGGGCAGACGCGCATCGGACAAAATGGCCAGCACCCGTATCTTGTCATCACGGGCATGCAGGCTGGCTTCAGAGGCATCGCCGGAAACTGCTTGCACGTGATTAGCCAGCAGGGCAGTGAAAGATTCACCACCCCCTTCAAAAGCCACCAGACGCATGGTTTTGGAATCTATGCCTGCCTGTTTGCCTATCTGTGCCATCTTCAGCCAGTCCTGGCTACCGACGGTGCCACCTGCACCAATGGCGATATTGGCGGGCTTGCTCTTGATCGCATCCATCAATTCGCGCAGGTTTTTGTAGGGAGAATCCTTGCGCACTGCGATCATGCCGTAGTCGGTACCGATAGCAGCCACCCAGCGCACATTGCTGGCATCGGATTTACCGAATTTGCCTTCTGCCAGATTCAGCAGTGAGCCACCGGAATAAGCAACCAGAGTATTCGGCTCGGCTTTTCTCTGGGAAATGATGGTGGTCCAGGCGATAGCGCCTACGCCCCCAGGCAAGTAATTGATTTGCATGGGCTGGCTGGCTGTCGCCGCTTGCGCCAGCTTGCAGGTCAGGTCCATCCCACCGCCGGGTTTGGCCGGAACTATGCAGGTGGCCGCTTCATGCATTTCTGTTGCCGGTTCCGGCTTGGCGGCAACCGCGTGCAGGCTGGCCAGCAGAGTGCAGAGCAGGAAAGTCAGATTGGCAGGCCGGATATACATGTTAAGACCATAGGCTAAGGGTTACATGGATCATACCGAAATGAAACTTTCAGTAGGCTTTCACAAAATGTGGATCTATTGAACTGCAACTGCAACTGCAACTGCAACTGCAACTGCAGCTTACCGCAATATCGCGCCATTTTTACCCACGATGGTCAGCTCTACAAAATGCGAGCCATCATGGTCCTTGGGGCCATAGCTGACTTCCACCCCGCCCAGATCGACATTGCGCATGCTTTCCAGTGCCTGCAGCAATTTCTTTGAATCTGGATTATTACCTGCGCGGCGCAAGGCTTCAGCCATTAATTTGGCGGCAACATAACCTTCCAGTACAGCATAGGACAAAGGCGGCGGATTTTTGCTGGATTTCAGCACTTTTTGCAACTCTTTGACGACAGGTATGCCTATGTCACGCGGATAAGGCATGACTTGCATGACGCCAATGCCGCGCCCTTCTGCCCCCAAAGACTTGAAGAAATCGTCGGAATTGACATTCGAGAGCATCAAAAATTGCGGTCTTTGCCCCATTTTTTGCATTTGCCGGATGAAGTCAGCGCAGGCTGCCGGTGTACATGCCATCAACACCGCTTGCGGGGACGCTGCCGCGATACTGGCAACGGCTGCATCGACTTTCATTTCTTTTCTATCGTATTTGGCGATGACAGTGGCGCGCATATTGCGCTTTTCCAGATTGCTGACAAAGCCATTCAGGCCATCTTTGCCAAAGCTGTCATCCTGATGCAGGATGGCGACCTTGCTGATACTCAGGTCAGCCAGCGAGACCACCATCTTGGCCGCCTCATCCTGGTAGCTGGCCCGCAGATTGAATATCTGGGCGTGCAGAGGCTGATGCAGGCTTTGGGCACCGGAAAAAGGCGCAATCAAAGGTATTGCATATTTGTCCAGCAGCGGCAGGATGGCTTCTATGGTGGGGGTGCTGCGGTAACCAAACAGGGCGATTGCATGGTCTTCATTGATGAGTTTCAGGGTATTTTCTTTGGTCAGCACCGGATCGCGCTTGTCGTCATAGCTGACGAGTTCTATGCTCTTGCCATGGATACCACCCTGGCGGTTGAGTGCGTCAAAATACAATTGTGCACCTTCGCGGTTTTCCTTGCCGGTGGCCTGGCCGGATAATTCTACGGACTGGCCTATGACGATCTTACCCTCTGCACTGGCGATGGCAGGGCAAATGAAACAGGCGAGCAGGAAGAAACTGAGGCGTAAGGGCTTCATGATGGTAGTCTCCGGAATTTTTTTTGTAAGGGAGCATAGAGCCGGGGAGCTTTCAGCTTGCTTGCAGAGCGGCGCCCTTCGGAAATTTTGGGGGTACTGGAGTGTGTGACGAACCTATGCGCACTGCGGTTTGAGTCTGGATCAGAGGGCAATCATATTAACGTCATTCCTGCATGGTTTTGGCAGGAATCCAGCGACGTTCGTTGTAAAATATTACGTGAATTAATTTCAGATTCGTTGAACTTTTAGTGTCCTGACGTTTAATACTCACATTCGTCGATTAAGATTGCAGGCCGGTGGTAGACCGGCGGCTACACACCTTTTTGTCTCGCCAAAAAGTTGTGCCAAAAAGGCGACCGAGGCGTCGCTGCCCCTGCGGGGTCCCCTTTACTGCAAGTCAAAAAATGGGAAAGTCCGAAAACTCGCTACGCTCAAACATCGGTCTTTCTTTTTCCATTTTCTGCCTTGCAGCAAAGGCATCGACACATCGGAACTGCGAAATTCAAAAGCAACCCCAAAGTCAAATACAACGTCAATGCATCCTCTATCCAGATTGCACTGCACATTGCGGCTCAACAAATCAAAAGGGACGCTTACGCGTCCCTTTGTCGTCAGAAAATCCCGCTACAACTTAAACACACTGACTGTCTGCACCAGTGCCTGCGATTGTTCCTGCAAGCCTTCGGCAGCGGCAGCGGCCTGTTCCACCAGGGCGGCGTTTTGTTGGGTCATTTCATCCATCTGGGTGATGGCATGGTCGATTTGTTCTATGCCTGTGCTTTGTTCGACGGTGGCGGTGACGATTTCTGACATGATGTCGGTGATGCGTTTGACGCTGGCGACGATGTCTTTCATGGCTTTGCCGGCATGGCCAGCCAGTTCATTACCGGCATCGACCTGTTCTACGCTGCTGCCTATCAGGCCTTTGATCTCCCTGGCGGCGGTGGCGCTGCGCTGGGCAAGGTTACGGACTTCGGCGGCAACTACGGCAAAGCCGCGGCCTTGTTCGCCGGCGCGGGCGGCTTCGACGGCGGCGTTCAGGGCAAGGATATTGGTCTGGAAGGCGATGCCGTCGATAACACCGATAATTTCAGAGATTTTGCGGGAGCTGATATTGATCGCTTCCATGGTATGGATGACCTGGTCGACGATGCCGCCGCCTTCGGTGGCGACCTTGCTGGCGTCGTTGACGAGCTGATTGGCTTGCCGGGCGCTGTCAGAATTCTGTTTGACCGTGCCTGTCATCTGCTCCATGGACGAAGCGGTTTCTTCCAGGCTGGAAGCCTGGGTTTCGGTACGTGCTGACAAATCCACATTGCCCCTGGCAATATCATGGGTGCCATTATTGATATTCTCTATGCTGTCCCTGACATTGCCAACTATGTCTATCAAGCTGACGCGCATGTCTTCCAGCGCCTGTAACAGGCGGCCGGTTTCGTTGTGACCATTGGGGTCTGCCGGGAAGCGCAAGTCACCGTTGGCAATATGCTGGGCCACCACGATAGCTTGTTCCAGCGGGACACTGACTGATCGCGCAATGGCCCTGGCAAACAGGCCTGCCACGCAGATCAGTACCAGCATGGCGATGATCATGGTCCACCTGAGTTGATAGAAATCGCGGATACGCTGATCCAGTATGCTGTGCAATTCCTTGGTGCCATCAGCATTGAGCTGGAATTGTGTATCGATTGCCCTGGTAGTCACTTGCACATATTCCACCGAGGAAAAGTCCAGAGACTCTGCCTTGGCAATTTTTTCCGTGGCCAGTTTCATCGCACCTGTAGCCTGGTCCGTGGCTTCTTTCATGATGCCGCCAAGTTTTTTATCGATATCAGGATTGCTGAGTACAGCCTTATTGAAGGAATTGTTCATTTGTTGGGTACGTTCCTGGGAACGGGCAATAAGGTCAGACACGACCATCTTGTCTTCCAGCGCGGCTTCTTTTTTGGCCAACAGGCCGGCACCTTTGGCACGCATGCGCCCAAGTTCTTCAGTCAGATAGGGCTGGATGTAGTACATCGCCTGTATCAACTGATAGCTATCTATATTGGGATCAAGGCTGAGACCGTAATAGTCACCAATAAGGTCATTCACCAGCAGCAATTTGGGCACCAGGGCACTATGAGCCTGGTAACTGGCAGGTACCGCGATGCTGGCCTTGGTAACCTGTTCACGCAGGGTATTCCAGTCTTGTTCAGCCTTGTTCCAGGCATCGGTGATGGCTTTGTCATTGATGATTTTGACAATGGCTGCCATACCGGTATACGAGGCATCAGCTTCTTTCTGCTTGGCTTCACGTTTATCTTTTTCACTGGATACACCACCGAGTACCAGAGCTGACAATCCCCGGTGCTGTTGCGTCAGTTGCACCGTCTTGAGTATCAGGGTCATGGCGGGCAGACCTTGTTTTTCTGCCAGTGCAGCGTCCAGGTTTTTGGATGATTCAAGGTAATACAGGGCGGTTGGTATGGCTGTCAAAATCAGCGCTATCACACTCAATAGTACAAATTTTTGCCATAGCAATAACTTTGTCAATATGGATGTCATTCCGGCCTCCTGTTGTGGAATCTATAAGATTTTCTTGTTGGACAGAAAGTTTATAAATTTATCTTAGCTTAGCCTAGGAAGGATTGCGATGCGTTTATTGAAATTTGCACGTTTTTCTTGTCAGAAATAGTTACAGAAATAGTGACGCTTTTGAATCAGGCTGGTAGCCTAGCGTGTATCTGGATTGAACAGGCTGTGTATGCGCATACTTTTAGTTGAAGATCATATTGAGTTGTCCCACTGGCTGGCCAAGGCCTTGCGTGATGCCCATCTGACAGTGGAAACCGCCATGAACGGAGCCGATGCCGATGCACTCTTGCACACCCAGGAATATGCCTTGGTCATCCTTGATCTGAGTCTGCCCAAGATGGATGGCATGGATGTGCTGAAACGCATGCGCGCGCGTGGCAGCAAAACCCCGGTATTGATTTTGACTGCCCGTGGGGGCTTGAATGACCGGGTGCAGGGTTTGAATTCTGGTGCTGACGATTACCTGCCCAAGCCTTTCGAACTGGCTGAGCTGGAAGCGCGTGTCAAAGCCCTGTTGCGTCGTGCCCAGGGCAATGAGGCGGTGACCCTGACTTGCGGTGCCCTGAGCTTTGATACCGTGATACGGCAGTTTCATTATGAAGGCCTGCCACTGTCATTGACTCCGCGTGAATATGCCGTGCTGGAGACCCTGATCAGCCGCCCTGGCCAGGCGGTATCCAAGGACAAACTGTTTGATGAAGTGTTTGCCCTGGATGATGATGCGAATCTGGATGCCATAGAAATCTATATCCACAGGCTAAGAAAAAAACTCGATTCCGTCAGCACTGGCAAGGTCGTCATCGTCACCCTGCGCGGCATAGGTTATTTGCTGGAAGCACGCTGATGGCCAGGCCTTATCGACTGGGGAGTTTGCGCGGGCAGTTCTTGCGCTGGTTATTGATACCCCTGGTCTTGCTGGTGGCATTGAATGCTTTTTCTGTGTATCGAAATGCTCTTGATGCGGCTGATCTGGCGTATGACCGTTCTTTACTGGCTTCGGCAAGGGCGCTGGCAGAGAGAGTGCAAATCGTCGATGGCAAAGTGGTGGCGAATGTACCCTATGTGGCGCTAGACAGTTTTGAAACCGATACCCTGGGGCGTTTGTATTACAAGGTTACCGGCGTCAATGGTGAATTTGTTTCTGGTTATGAAGACCTTCCCGATTTGCCCAAGAACGTGCCACGTTCAGAAATCTACCCTGCTCTCGTGCATTTCTTTCATGCAGACTATCAGGACCAGGCAGTGCGTATCGCTGCCCTCCATCAGCCAGTGTATGACGACCAGATGCGTGGCATAGCCCTGATAGAAGTGGGTGAAACCATGGATGCGCGGCGTGGCCTGTCACGCAAAATTCTCATCGATACCCTGCTGCGGCAGGCGGCACTGGTGCTGGCGGTAGCACTCATGGTCTGGGTGGCTTTGCGTTTTGTACTCGCCCCTATCATGCAATTACGTGCAGATGTAGAGGCGCGTGAACCGACTGATTTGTCCGGCTTTGATCCGAATGTCGTGCACAAGGAAATACGACCACTGGTGAATGCCATGAATGCCTATATGGAAAGGCTGCAGACTCTCATCAATGGACAAAAGCGTTTCATCGCCGATGCCTCACATCAGCTACGCACACCGCTGACGGTATTGAAAACCCAGGCGGAACTGGCGCTACGCGAAAATGATGCAGTAGCCATGCGCCAGATCGTCGCCAGCATTGCCCAGACTACCGATGCCACGGTCCACTTGGCGAACCGCTTGCTGACGCTGGCGCGTACCGGCCACGGTGCGGTAGCGGCGGAGCTGGAAGATATCTTGCTGAACCAGCTGGCACAAGAGGTATGCCTGGAACTGGCCATGCCCGCAGTGCGCAAACAAATAGACCTGGCGCTGGAAGCCGATGAAGACATCCCCTATCGCGGCAATACCTTGCTACTGCATGAAATGCTCAGCAATCTGCTGGACAATGCCATACGCTATACCCCGGAAGGTGGCCGCATTGTCTTGCGCGTGTATCAGCAGCATGGGCAGGCGCATATCGATATTCAGGACACAGGGCCAGGAATAGCAGAAGCCGAACGTGAAAAAGTATTCGAACCTTTTTACCGCGCCTCAGCCAGCACAGTCGCAAATCCCGGCGGTACTGGCCTGGGACTGTGCATCGTGCACGACATCGTCAAATTGCATGACGGCGAAATATGCCTGACAGATGCAAACCTGGATGCGACATCAGAACCCCGGGGATTGTGCGTACATATCTGTTTCCCTGCCATCGCCTGACTGGTGTAGCATACTCGGTAGTAGTATCCAGAACTTAGTTACACCAACGCGAAGGAGCATTTTCATGGCAGATACTCCCCCACTGAAAATAGTGCAAGGCACGGCTTTAAATGATCAGCAAAAGAAAGACTTGTTACATCGCCTGGCCAGGGTAGAAGGGCAATTGCGCGGTGTGCAAAAACTGATTGCCAAGGCGGCAGTGCCGGCTGATTGTGAGGCAGTGGCACAACAGATGTCAGCCGCGCGCAAAGCACTGGATCGTTCTTTCGTGACCCTGCTGACCAGTGCAGTGATCACCAATGCAGAAAATGCAGAAACGACAGAAGAAGCCATCGCCAGCACCCGACGTCTGGCGTCTTTGCTGGAAAAATTCGCCTGATCATGATGCACTAAACAAAAACATTAAGCAAAACGGAGCGCCGCATGTTCATTCTGGCTACAACAGCTGCAACTGGGTATATGCGTAGACTCTGGCAGCCTGCGTGGTTGAGCTTGTGCTTGCTGTTGGCGTCCTCCCTATTCACTTCAAATCCGGACATCAGCCGCATACTGATCAGCGGTAAATAAGCGACAATTTTTATGCCGCCATATGCCGTGCCTGCCTTTGTGGCAATGCCCTTGCCACTTCCCTGGCAGCTTCTTTCCTGGTCTGTCTTTGTGGTGCAGATGGATCACTCTTGTTGCCCTGTTTGTGCATGGCTAGCCCGGCGTAGTCCTGGGATGCTGCGGCTTGCACTGCTTCAGTACCTACATCACGCACTTCCAGCAGCCACTTGTTGACGAGTGCTGCCAGTTTATCGAGGGCGATGCGGTGCGTCGCGTCGGTATTGACGAACAACCAGTCTGACAAGGCCATGAAGTTTTCAAAGGCAGTATCTGCCAGTATCAAAGGCAGGCTGTGGGAAAAACGTCCTGAATTGGCTATCATGTCCCAGTAACGGGCAAAGCGTATCAGCCTTTGCATGTCGCCAAAGGCAATGTCTTTGTTGGCCAGGATGGTGTAAGGCGGCTGCGGATCAAACGCCAGTTGGTAGGCTTCTGTGTGACGGATAATCGGTGTGCCACGCAGGCGTTTTAAAATACCGAACTGGATTTCATGCGGGCCCAAAGCCACCAGCTTGTTAAAGCCTGCGGCAAAACTCTCCATGGTTTCGCCCGGCAAGCCAGCAATCAAATCCACATGCAGATGCGCGTGTGAATGTTCGCACAGCCAGCGTATGTTCTCGGCAGCTTTTTCATTGTTTTGCTTGCGGCTGATGAGGGCTTGTACATCGGTATTAAAGCTTTGTATGCCTATCTCGAATTGCAGGCTGCCTTCAGGGAATTTTTGTATGCCCTCTTTCAAGGCATCTGGCAAATGGTCAGGCACCACTTCAAAATGGGCGAATACAGGGTCATGCGGTGCAGCCTCCAGTTTATCGAGAAAGAACTGCATGATCTTCAAACTGGTTTTGATATTCAGGTTGAAGGTGCGGTCAACAAACTTAAACAGGCGAGCACCACGCTGATACAGCACTTCCATCTCTTGCAGGAACTGGTCTATATCAAACGGCCAGGCTGTCTTGTCGAGAGCCGACAGGCAGAATTCGCATTTGAATGGGCAACCGCGTGAAGCTTCTACATACAGGGTGCGGTGACGGATGTCCTGGTCGCTATACAAGTGATAAGGCAATTGTATGTCGGCCATAGGTGGTTGCAGACCCGCATGCACCTTCATCAGTGGTTGCGGGCCGTGCAGTATCTGCTGGCACAGGGCAGGGAAACTGACATCGCCCCAACCTGTGATCACATAGTCGGCCAGCCTGATGATTTCCTGGTCACCGGTTTCATGCGATACCTCGGGGCCGCCAAGTATCACCACGACATCCGGTGCTACCCGTTTCAGGACAGCGACGATCTGCGTGGTTTCCACTACGTTCCAGATGTAGACACCAAAACCGACGATGAATTTTTCGCCAGGTTGGCGCAGCGCCAGGATTTTTTCAACAATATCAGTACTGCGCGCACCGGTGACAAATTCCTGTATCCGCGTGACTGACTGTAACTCGCCCATATTCGCAAGCAAATAGCGCAGCCCCAGAGAAGCATGGGTATAGCGGGCGTTCAGGGTGGTTAGCAGGATAGTCATGGTGCGAAGAGGCGGGAGCAGCTAAAGTCGCTATTGTACGCCTCAACTGCAGGCATCCTGCCATGATTACTGTGCATCGCTGCGCGACGCTGGACGGTCGCGCATATGCTGGTGATGAAACTTACTTATCTGGCACTGTATGCCTCAGACCTGATATAGCCTTCAAATCCAGTCTGTAAATTCAGCCTGTATAGATACTACGTGTATGCAATTACTAATTAATGCTTATGACAACATCAGACTCAGTCAGTCAGGGCAGCAGTCAGCATAACGATAGTTGCCAGTATTTGAGCAAAAACGATAGCGGTGATCATGTGTATTTCCTTGGTTGATTAAAAACAAGCTCATGATAAGAGAAGCAAACTTGTTAATCCAATCACATGATCAGATGTCTGTTATATGAAATGTGAATGTCACTGTTAAGTCATATTTCCAATTCACATGGATGTAATATCGTATCCCTTACTCACTGTCAGGCACGAAGCCAGGCAGAAAAGCATATATACAGGTCGGCAGCATAGTTCGGCAGCCTATGTTTTCGCGTCGCTCTTCCATGCCTTGCCGGATAGTGCCAGTACTTGTCCAGGCTGCTTAAGCCAGTCCGTCAGCATCCTTTCAAGCCGTTTTTCCTCATAAAATTCTTCGCCATAAAAAACGTTGGAGAGGTGTTTTTGACACTTCAATCTCAGTTTCCTGCATTTCGTCGCATGCCCCTCGCGAATTGACAGCGCAAGCTCTAAAGTACACACATCAACCAACCACAAAGAGGAAAACGAAATGAAAAACACATTCAACAACACATTTAAATCTGGCCTGATTTTGTCTACAGCATTGCTGACTGGCGCACTGGCAATCACTGCTGCTTTTACCCAAGGCAAAGCTGAAGCAAGCATGAACATCGCCAGCGTGACTATCTCTGCAAAACGTATGACTGAAGAACAAAAACTGGCATTTGACGCAGCCCAGGACGTGACACAAACAGTGCTGATCAGCGCTAAAAGAATGACTGCTGATGAAAAAATGGCGATGGACAGAGCTGAACAATTTGAACGTCAGCAAGTGGCAGAAAAAGCCGCATCACGCAAACATGTTCAAGGCTGATAAGCATGTGTTTTTTGCGCGATAGTCATCGCCAAAACCACGCGGGATGCCAATGTTTGCAAACGGTTTTTTTCTTGACGACAGCCCGTTTTTAAAACAAAGATTTTCGACTTCATTATTGACATATTACGGAAGTTTTTGTTTTGAAAATGGGCATAGAAAATGAGTTAGCTCTCATCTTTATCCTGTAAATGCAGCGCTATAAAACAGCGCTGCATTTCTGCGTCTGTGGCCAGGCACAAATCGTCATCATCTGCGTTGATGACGCCAGCGTTGACCAGCAATCTGATTTTGCTGATATCGCTTGCCTGCTTCAGTACCAACCCCAGATCCTGTAGTGGCCCATCATGACTGACCTGGTCTTTCAGTGCCTGCATGACCGCATCAGGGAAATCCCATTCTTTGGCGATGCGGTAAGACAGGATATGCGCCATATGCAAAAAACGCAGACGAAATTCTGTCGCCAACGGCATGACCGGGGCCACCATGATTTGATCAAGGCTGCGAAAGGCAATGATCAAGCCGATGTTTTGCACCAGCCCCGCCAGAAAAGCATGAAAACCATCGAGACCACGTTCTTGTGCCAGCAGGCGGCATGCCTGCGCACATTTTTCTGACTGTTCCCAGATCAGCGGCGCTACCACGCATGTGATACGACCCGACTGTAGTTGTATCAACGGCCGGAAAGCTGTGCGCGCCACCAGCATGCGCAAGCCATTGATACCCAGCAGGCGTATGGCATTGTCCAGGTTGCTGATCTTGTCTGCCGGGCTGTAGTAAGAGCTGTTCACTTCACTGATAACCTCAGCCAACAAGGTCACATCCCTGGCGATATGGCTGGCCAGTTCATCGACCGAGACATTTTCATTTCGCAGGCTTTTCAGCAGTTGCGGCAACACGCTGGGCACGCGTGGGATATGGCGGGTATTGCTGAAGTCCGCCCTTACCAGGCGATCAAGTGCGATCAGCAAGGGTTTTTCCGCTCCATGCTGTATCTGTTTACCGTATTCACCCAACAGCCAGGGGTAGAAGCGTGAATCAACATCAAAGCCCGCTTGCCAGGCACCCTCTTCGGCCACGATGTCTTCTGGTGCGCTAAAGACAGTCACTGCCTGCAGTGAATCCGCATCAGCGTAGGCTGAACCCAGGCCCAGTCGCGTCAGTAATCTGCGCACAAAGCTTAGCACCCGGCCTCCTGCTGATGGCAGCGATGAAAAAGCGTCGGGGACAGCAGGACAATCTGCAACATGGTCTGTAGCACTCCTGAAGTGGATGCCTGCTATATTCGCATAAACCCAGCCTTGCATGCACGCCTGCAACATGCATTTGCCTTGATTATGTTACTTTGCTTTACAAGTTGTTGCATAAATTGACTAGGGCAAAAACAGTCTGATTTTCTAAGATGAGGACTTACAATTCCCGCTTGTTTGTCTCAGGAGCACCACCATGTCCAAGTTATTTACCCTTTCTGCAATTCGTCATCCAGCCCTGCAAGCATGTTCGCTTTGCCTTGCACTGGTGCTTGTCGTACCTGTAGCGCAGGTAGAGGCAGGCACGCTACGTGACAAAATCATGGAAAGACGACAGGAAAGAAAAGAGCAGCGGGCAGAGCAGGTAGCTGAAAAGAGTGAGATGACTGATGTAGAAACAACAGACCTTGCGCCGCAAGGCTTACCTGCCGGTACCAAAGTCTTGCGCGATATCGCCTATGGCAGTGACAAGCGCCAGACCATGGACGTGTATCTGCCTGCGAATGCGGCAGCCCTAAAAGCCATGCCCGTCATTTTCATGGTGCATGGCGGTGCATGGAAGATAGGCAGCAAGACTGCGCGTGGTGTGGTCGAGAACAAGGCCGCGCACTGGTTACCCCAGGGCTATATTTTTATCTCCATCAATTACCGCATGCTGCCCGACATCAAACCACTGGAACAAGCCGATGACGTCGCCAGGGCCCTGGCGACAGCGCAAAACAAGGCCGCAGAATGGGGCGGCTCAAGCAAGCGCTTCATCATCATGGGCCATTCAGCCGGGGCCCACCTGGTTGCCCTGCTGGCCAGCTCACCTGCCATCGCCGCCAAAGCCGGTGCCTCTGCCTGGCTGGCAACCATCGCGCTTGACAGTGCCGCTTACGATATCAACAAGATCATGGAACAAAAACATTACCGCTTCTATGATGAAGCCTTTGGCACTGAACCTGCCTACTGGCAGGCCAGTTCGCCTACGCTTCAATTGAAACAGGCTGCAGCACCCTTCGTGGCTGTATGCTCCAGCATCAGGCCAGACAAACCCTGCGTGCAGGCAGAAATATTTATCAACAAAGCCAAGTCCCTGGGCATGCAGGCATTGTTGCTGCCGCAAAGCCTGAGCCATGCCGATATCAATAAAAATCTTGGGCTGGATAATGCCTATACAGCAGCGGTGGATAATTTCTTGAAGCCCTTAGTTATTGCCCATGACAGCCCATGATCAAGCGTGGTGATATTTTCTGGGCAAATCCAGACGAAGAGCGTAATACTGTCCCCGGCCTTGCCCACCCGCATGTGGTTGTGCAGGATGATATCTTCAATCAATCCCGCATCGCTACCGTGATCGTCTGCGCCCTGACAACAAATCTCAAGCGCGTAACTGAGCCAGGCAATGTGCTGCTGGAATTGGACGAAGGCAGTTTGAACAAGCAAAGCGTGGTGGTGGTTTCGCAGATCTCTTCCATACCCAAGAATCAACTCGGAGAATTCATAGGTCATTTGTCTGATGAAAGAGTCTTGCAGATTTTGGCTGGGATCAGATTTCAGCAGACTGCTTTCTTTTCACGCTGAGAGAAGCGGATGATTCTGTGACCGTTAAATTTATTTGAGTGGCCATTTTATTTAGGGCCGAAATCGTCCTAATTACAACATATGCTGACTCCACTGCATTAACACGCAATTAATTGTCATGGAGAAAAGCAATGAACACCTCATCCCTTGCCTTGGCTGGCGCTGCCCTGCTGGGTACACTCGCTACGGCTAGTGCAACTGACTTAACTGGCAACACCGCCAATACTGATGAATGCTGCAATGTCATAGAGTTGCGCCAGTATGTGACTTATCCGGGTAAGCGCGATGCACTGATCTCGCTGTTTGAGAAACACTTCATCGAAACCCAGGAAGAAACCGGGATACGCGTGCTGGGGCAGTTCCGCGACGTGAATGATCCCTACCACTACACCTGGCTGCGCGGCTTTCGCAATATGGAAGCACGCAAGCAAGCCCTGACGGATTTTTATTCAGGCAAGACCTGGCAGGCTTACCGCAATGAAGCCAACGCAACTTTGTATGACAACGACGATGTGTTGCTGCTGCGCCCCGCGACACCCGGCAGTGGTTTTATGCCGGGCTCACGCACACGGCCAGTTCTGGATAGTTCAGCTCCACGTAAGGGCTTCGTAGTGGCAACGGTTTACCATTTTGCGCAGGAAGTGCAGCCTAAATTCATCAGCAAATTCAATGAACAGTTGATGCCCATGTTTGAGCGCCATGGTGCACAGATCATGGGACGATTTGTCACAGAAAAAAGCCGCAATACGTTTGAGCGTTTGCCTGTGCGTGAAAATGTGAATGTCTTTGTCTGGTTTGCTGCTTACCCTGATCGCGCTGCGTATGAAAACTATCTACTACGTCTGGCCGCTGATGCACAGTGGCGTGACCAGGCGTTTGCTGATTTGTATAAATCTCTGCAACGCTGGCCGGAAATCTTAATGCTTGAACCTGCGTCGCGTTCGCTCTTGCCTTAAATAACGGATGCTTGGGTATTCGTGCTCGCGCATAAGTTTTTGCCAGCGAGCAGATAGCTGGCTTAATATGTAAAACTTCTCATTTCCGATAAAGCGCTGATGATTTTTCTTGTATTTACCCGTCAAGGCCTGGATGAATTGATCTTGCTTAATCCCGCTCCAGAATTGGCGATCTGGTGTGGCAGTAATATCCTGACAGAAGCCGAATATGCTGCCCTGTCGGGCAACAATATTTCCCGCTTTATCTATCCACTAAAAAGTCCTGAAGACGCCAATTACTCAAGCGCACTGGATACTATTGCAGATCACCATGCAGGTCAAAAGATATGGTTAGAGAGTCTGCAATGATTGCGAATGGGCAGGCCTCTGGCCGAGTGCGGGTTTAATGCCTGTTTACTTTTCGCTTCATGTTTTTTCATACCGCAACAGATGTAAATCTGGGTAAATCCCACTTTCCCGGTTTTGTAAAAGGATAGTATTTACACCTGATTCCAACGCATGTTCCATGCAGTATCTTATTGGATGCATGGCTTCATGTTGGCCGAAAAAATGATAAGCACGGAGAAAAACATGCACAATCCGCCACTAGTTTCTCGTGTACCGACTGCTATGGAATCACGCCGCAGATTGCTATGGATGGCGCTGGGCATGCTGGCTCCGGCTGAACTGTTGACTGCCTGTGGTGGTGGTTCAGCCAGTAGTACTGCGGCAACTTCTGGCACTACCACTGGTACGACAACGACGGGCACAACCACCGGTACTACAACAGGTACTGCAACTGGCAACACAACTGGCTCAACAACCACATCCAGTATCGCGACAGATCCCTGGAGCTGGCGTACGGCTGGCACCAGTACGGCGGCGAGCCTGCCTTCCATGGCCGAGTTTGTCACTGTGATTGCATCGGGCATGATTGCCTACAACTTCCATACATCTACCACCAGCGCCACCACCGATCCAGTGACTAGCGTGTTGAGTGACACCAGCAGCGTAGCCATACTCCAGCCTTACCTGATGGGGAAATACCTGGTCAGCAATGCCAACTGGAAGGCATTCTGCAATGCCCAGGGCAGCAGTTATTACCCCAGCACGGCAAAGACTGCTGGCCAGTACTGGTATAGCGGCAGCTACCCGGCAGGCAAGGAACAGCATCCGGTACTGTTTGTGTCACTGACAGCTGCAACTGCCTATTGCGCATGGCTGGAAACCCAGATACCCGGCTATCATTTCTATGTACCCACCGAAGGGGAATGGGAATACGCGGCACTGGGCAATAACACGAGCTACAGTTTCCCCTGGGGTGCCAATGCCGGTATCACTTACAACAGCAGTACTGGTGCCTTGTCAACGGTATATAACTGCAATGCAGTCTGCAGCCAGTATGTTTTGAATTCTGCGGCCTTTGCCACCGTCAGTTATTACAACGATAGCGTGGTCACCACACTTAATGATGGCAGCACCGCATTGACGAATGACACTGCCCTGCTGAGCAAAGTCTTGAGCATGAATGCCAATGGTGGTGTCACCGGCTGGCAATATGACTCGACGGCAAATAGTGCCTGGGCCGATTTTGCCAACACCGATCAGTTTCGTGCGCTGGTGAATATGTATGGCGGTTATACCACTCCGGCTGGCACGTATGAAGCTGGCAAAAGCTGGTGCGGCTGTTATGACATGGCAGGTAATGCCTATGAATGGACCACTACCCTCAACCTTGCGTCCAACGGCGCAGAAGCAGGCACCAGTGTCAACGTGGTCAAGGGGGGCTCATGGTATGCGACTTCAAATAGCGGCAAATCCACTGGGCGTGGTGAAGGGCGCAATGCGGCGGGTGCCTACCATTCAGTAGGATTTAGAATTGCTGCCAGGTTGAAATGAGGAGGCCGGACGGGTAATCCGGTTACTGTAAATGCCAGGATTTTTCTTGCTATTTCACAATATATTTCACACCACCCTGCAAGCTGGTTTCGGGGTTCAGGTGCATGTATAAACTGCGCAAGAGACTGCCCTCTTCATCATCTTGCCCCAGGTGCCAGAACATAGCACCCGCCAGTTTATATTTTTTCAGGTAAGCGACTTTATAAGTGAAGGATTGCTCATCGTCATAGCTGATGAAGATTTTCTTTTCGGCGTTATAGATCCAGGACACCTTGGTTTCATTACTGAAATAGGATTTGTAGCCCAGGTTGGCAGCCAGCAGTTTCTTGATTTCGCCATACCCGGGCGTGCGCGGGTCCTTGCGGGCGGCACAGGTATCACAGCCGGTCAGCAAACCTGGGTCGCCTGCATATACATCACCGGCAGGCGTGACAAAGGGCTGGTACAAGCCCTGATTTGTCGCTTCAACCATGAAGTAAGCTCGTCCATAAAATGGCAGACCCATGACCAGCTTGCTAGCTGGCACACCAGCATGCAGGTGTTGTTGTACGGTTGCATCCACCGTCAATGCCATTGGAGACGGGAAGCGCTTTTCCAGCTCTTGTTGCGACAAGGCCGGTTTGAAAGGCAGCTCGCGCAAGGGATTCTCAAACATGGGTTCACGCGCATCACCGAATAAATGGGCATTGTGGTTAGTCAGTTTTTCCCAGGCCCCATTGAAGTCATAACTCATGAGATTAACGTAATCGACTTGCGCCGCGATTTGCGGTAAGTGCAGATAGGTCCGTGCCATGCTGAAAGCACCACCAGCGACCGCGATAGACAATTGATTTGATGGCTTGGCTTGTTTCAGTTGCAGACGCATTTCCTTGAGCAAGGCCACAAAATTCTGGGAGTCTTCAGCGCGTGGATATTCCCAGTCCAGATCAAGACCATCGAAGCCATACTCACGCATGAAGCTGACACATGATTGTGCCAGTTTCTTGCGGTTCTCTGCTGTCGCAGCAGCAGTGCGGTAACGCCCCGCCGTGGGGCTATCGTCATTGGTATAAGCCCAGCCACCGATGGAAAACTGCAGGCGCAAACCAGGATTATGTTTTTTCAGGCTGTGCAATGCATGAAATATCTTGTTGGCGGCCTGCAGATTGGTGCCTTCTTCCAGCGCACATTTGCCTTCCTCGCTTAGCGTCAAGAACGAGAAATTCAGATGCGTGAGCATGCGCGCCTTCTCTGCGGTGATGGCTGATACCGGGAATGCGACTTTACCCTCGTCGTAATGATTGATATCTTCCTTATCCAGTGCGTAATACGCCATGACTACTGGCTTGCTGATTTCTTTCGCCAGAATGGTAGATGAGAAACATAAGGCCAGCATACCGAGCAGGCATGACAGCAAGGGGCGAGGAGCAGAGTAGGTGATTTTCATACTCATAGCATGCAAGCGTCACCAAAATGGGTCAACAGGTTTTTACTTCTTGCCAAAGTTGAACATACCACTTGCATGCGCGGCGTGTAAGATAAGCATACCAGTCCACTATAATACCAGACTGGTATGGCATACTATATGTCTATTTTGAAGGAAAACCGCATCATGACAACAGAAGAACGACTGATAGACCTTGAAATACGCCTGACCCGCCAGGACGATCTGGTCGATACCCTGAACACCCAGGTATATCGTCAGCAAAAGAAAATCGACGAACTCGAAGCCCTATGTGCTGCGATGGTGGCACGCATACAGGAAGTGGCCGTGACAGCCAGCCAGCGCACGGCGGTGGTGGATGAGAGGCCACCGCATTATTGAAGATAAGGCTACTATCCAGCGTCTTAACTTCATCGGGAGCGATGCAGAAGACACTGGGTGCAGTGTAGTGCAAACATGCGTTGGCCTTGCACTGCATTCCCCATGCATTAAATAAGGTCTATTTGAAACTAATCGCCTTATTCAATTTTGCAATCACGTCATCAGGCACATTCTTGCTGCAAATAAGATATCTCTCCCCACCGTCAGGCATATCGCTTGCCTTGAACTGGCTGAACTTGTCCTTTGCCATATTGGATTGTTCAATCAGGTAATTTGCTTCTTCTGGTGCCGCAAACATCAGGTCGGCTGATTTGCTGGCGACCAGTTGCAGCATCTGGGTGTTGGTACCATTGGATACTACCGTCTGTGGTTTGATCTTTCCCAGTGCTGCGTCAATGTAATGTCCATAAGAAAATTTTTCCTTGGTGAGTATCTTGATGCCGGGCATGGTCAATACGTCTTCCAGTTTGGCATTGTCCTTGATCTTGAAACTGCTGTTGACAATCATGACTGCAGGTTTATCGCGGTACAAGGCTTTACTGAACTTGGCGAAGCCTTCACGCTCTTCAGTTTTATACCAGCCTATGGCGCAGGTTTTTTGTGTGTTTTCCTGCACCATGGCCAATTGTCGGTTAGGAGGTGCCTTGGCCCAGGTGAATGCCACACCCGCACTTTTGAACGCATTGGCTGCCGGGCTTGCCGTCAAGCCTGAAGCAGAACCATCCGGCTCTTCGACAATATACGGTGGCCGCACATTGTAGTTAAGAACGATCTTGTCGTCGGCCTGGCTGCTGGTGGTAACAGCCAGCATGGCTAGTGTGCAGAATTGAAAAAGAGCTTTGTTGTTCATAGTGGTCTCTCAAAATGTGATCGCATTAAAAGTTTTCCAAACAATTTCCCAACACCCTCTACATCCTAGCCGACAAAGCCGGATAAATCCATGTGCGGCGTTGTTATTTTATTGCAGCAAATCCGCCAGACTACGCGCAATCACCTTGGTGGCTTTGCGTAAATCTTCGAGATTCAAACGTTCATCCGCCCGCTTGGCATGTGACTCCAGTACAGTACGTGGCCCTGCGCCATAGATGACGCCAGGTATGCCCACTTCCGAGAATAAACGTACATCGGTATACAAAGGCGTACCCAGTGCAGGAATCGCTTCACCAAAAACTTCACCACCATGTTTTTGTATCGCCTCTACCAACGGTGTATTACCCGGCAATGGACGCATGGAATTCGCCAGCAAGATGCGTTTTACATCAACACTAATGCCGGGCAACTCAGCCGCAGTATCGCTGATGACTTTCCGCAAAGTCGCTTCCACTTCTGCCGGATTTTCTTCCGGTATCATGCGCCGGTCTAGCTTGAAGGTGACGCGACCAGGGATGACATTGGTATTGGTGCCACCTTCTATGGTCCCCACATTCAGGTAAGGGTGAGTAATGCCTTCGACTTTCGATGTGACCTGTTTGTACAGGGTATTTTGAGCATACAGGGCATTCAGGATTTTCACTGCGGCCTGCAAGGCATCGACGCCAGAATCAGGGATTGCCGCATGCGCCATCTTGCCATGTACTGTCACTTCCATTTGCAGGCAACCGTTATGCGCCGTGATGACCTGGTAAGAAAAGCCAGCGGCAATCATCAGGTCGGGCTTGATCAGCTTATGCTCGAGCATCCAGCCCGGGCCAACTTCACCACCGAATTCTTCATCATATGTAAATAATAACTCCAACGTGCCCGCTGTTGGTTTGGCAACCGCTTCGAGGGCGCGCAAGGCAAAGGTATAGGTAGAGAAATCGCATTTGCTGACGGCAGTGGCGCGGCCATAGATATTGCCGTTTTCTATTTCACCGCCATAAGGGTTCTTGGTCCAGCCTT
>JACQDX010000138.1 GCA_016200895.1 Burkholderiales bacterium | reverse complement strand
CCCCAACTTCAAAAGACGTATTACTTGCTTGCGTCTTTCATAGAGCGCTTCCGGCTTTAATTTTCTGCTGTCTATTTTTTCCATCTCTTATTGACTGCACTTTTACATAAAAGTTCATCTATTTAAATGCCGGATCTATAATGTCTCCTGTTTGGATTCTTCTGTCGAAGTTTCTGGTCGGATTGACCAAAACTCCCTGTGCGATGCTTTTTTTAATTGCCGGCGCGGATCTTGATTGTCATTCTTATACCGGATAAAACTACCCTGCTTGGAGTGAGCAAGTCAAAATTTGTTCCCCAACTTCCGTGCTTTTAAGAAATATTCCTTATTTTTAACAGGAATACCTGGAAAATTTGCTGGAATCCAATTTGTCATGGAGATAATGATGAACATGCAGATGACACCTTACTTTTGCCTGCATGGGTCAGGGTTTTGGCGACACACTGTATCAATGGCAGCTTGACCTTGCCGGTCTTTGATATTTCAAACCGTTCCAGTCTGGCAGCGGCTGTGGCGGTCGACTTTTACAAGCGCCAGAGGCAGCTATTTTTACTGAAATTTAGTAAGTAAAAGTGAATAACTAGCATGACTGGTAAAATCGCGAGTAGAATTCAGCGTCATTTTTTAAATCGTCGTATGCCGACAGGCATGATATCTGCTGCAAAGTCAGCTCAATATTGAAGGAATGTGTATGTCAATTAAGTCCCGTGTAGTCCTGGGTAGCGCGCTTGCCCTGTTGGTACTCAGCGCCTGTAATGATAAAAATGCAGACAAGGCCGCGTCGGCTTCCGCCTCAGCTTCCGCTACTGCCAGCAGCAGCGAAGTCGCAGCAACTGTCGATGGCACGCCTATCAGCAAAAAACAATTGGATCAGATCATGCAGCAGCAAGCTGCTCAAGGCATGCCTGATACACCAGAAACACGCAAAATGGTCATCGACAATCTGGCCATGCAACTGCTGGTTGCCAAAGAAGCCGTCACCAAAGGCCTGGATAAAACACCTGACGTAGCTGACCAGCTGGAAATGTCCCGTCAATCCATCCTGGCCAATGCCTACGTCAAGGATTACATCAAGACAGCGGCAGTGACGGATGATGCACTGAAAGCAGAATACGAAGACTTCAAAACCAAGAACGGCGGCAATGAATTCAAGGCGCGTCATATCCTGGTAAAAACAGAAGACGAAGCCAAAGACATCATCGCCAAGATCAAGAAAGACATCAAATCCTTTGAAGGCCTGGCAAAATCCAAATCACAAGATCCAGGCTCAAAAGCCAATGGCGGTGACCTGGGCTGGTTCAACCCGCGTGGCATGGTGCCAGAATTTGGCGCAGCAGTTGCCAAACTGGAAAAAGGCAAATTCACTGAAGAGCCAGTCAAATCCCAGTTCGGTTATCACGTTATCGTGCTTGACGACTCCCGTCCTGTGGCTATCCCGCCACTGGAAGAAGTCAAGGCTGGCCTGACTCAACAATTGCAACAAAAAAATCTGAAGAAAATGCTGGATGACATGAAGGCAAAAGCCAAGATTGAAGTCAAAGCAGCACCAGCCGCTGCTTCTGCGCCTGCCGCAACAGGTGCGCCTTTGACAGTGACACCAACAGTAGTACCGGCAGCATCTGCAGCGGCATCCGCTTCTGCTGAAGCACCGAAAAAATAAGCCTCAGTAATTTCTGGCAATTGTTGGAAAAGAGGGTCGTCAAGCTTCGCTTGGCGGCCTTTTTCTTTGCCTGCATGCTTATTCCAGACGCGCCAAATCATTGAACTATTGCCAAGTTAAATAAATCCTGAGACACTATTGTTGCCAATATTTTAATCAATATCCACATAGAAGCTTAGCCATTGTCACTCAGGAGACCCGCATGCCAGCCCAGACCATACCTTTCAACGGCAGTGAACTGGCTTTGGATGCGCGGCCTGACCGCCTGGACTTGCGTGACCGCATGTACACCCCCAGGGTCATGAATCTGCCAGTTGCTTTTCCAGACACTGACTTCATCAAAACCCGCTTGGCCAAATACATCAAGACAAACTTGATACTGAACCAGGGTGAAGATGGTGCATGTACCGGCTTTGGCCTGGCTGCCGTCATCAATTATCTGTTCTGGCTGCACAATACCAATATCAAGGAAAGCAGCCCGCGCATGATTTTCCATCTGGCGCAACTGTATGATGAATGGGCCGGGGAGGATTATCTGGGTTCCAGTTGCCGTGGCGCCCTCAAAGGCTGGCACAAGCATGGGGTCTGCAGCCGTGAACTGTGGCCATATACGGTAGATAAAAACGACAAGGTAGTGCCCTTTGAAACTCCCAAAACCGGCTGGGAAAAAGATGCGCTCAACCGTGCGCTGGGTGTCTACTACCGCATCGACAAGGCATCCATCACCGACATGCAGGCAGCGATTGTAGAGATCGGTGCCATTTATGTTTCCTGCAAGATACATCAGGGCTGGGCGCTGGAACCTGGCAAAGCGAGGACGGCCACTTTGACCAGCCTGGATCAAATGCCGGTCATCAATTTCAGTGAAATCAACACCGGCGGCCATGCCTTTGCCTTGCTGGGTTATACCGACCAGGGCTTTGTCGTGCAAAATTCCTGGGGCAAGGAATGGGGTTGGCAGGGGTTTGCCATACTCACCTATGATGACTGGCTTGTGAATGGTGGCGATGCCTGGACAGTCTCACTGGGTGTGCCGGTGCGCTATGTCGATGCGGTGAACCGTACCCGCGCAGAAAAACAACTGGCTCCGCTGGCAAATATCCCGCCTGCTGCTGCCTTCAAGGCCAGTGGCTCTGCGCTGATACCAGGTGCTGCGGGTGCAGCCAACAAAGCAGGGCAGCCGAATCTGAGCATGGACCAGGCATATAGTCTGACTGTGGTCATGGGTAACGACGGTGGCCTGATACAAAGATTGCTGGAAGTGGCCGATGCAGAAGCAACGGTAGAAAAAGTATTACTGCAAGCCCCGCAAGCCTGGCTGAAGCAACAGAGTGAAGTCAAGACTAAAGACAAAGTTTTGAAGTTGGCCCTGTATGCCCATGGCGGCTTGAATAGTGAAGATGATTCACTGAAACGCGTCGCCGCCATGGCGCCGTATTTTCTGGCGAATGGTATTTACCCGGTTTTCATTACCTGGAAAACCGGACTCAGCGAAACCCTGGGCGATACCCTGAAGGACAAGCTGAAAGAATATTTGCCTGCCTCTGTACTGTCCGCCAGTTGGCTAAGCCAGCTCAAGAATACTGCCGTGGATGTCATCGACCGCACCGTGGAGAGCATGGCTGCCAGCCTGGGTGGCAAATCACAATGGACGCAGATGAAGCAAAATGCTGCACTCTCCATTGAAGACGGCGACCCGGCGCGTGGCTTGCTGGTGATGGCTGATCGCTTGAAAGATTTGAGCAAGGCGCTGGGCAAGGGCAAGCTGGAAATCCACTTGATAGGCCATTCAGCGGGTTCCATCGTGCACGGCCACCTGTTGGACTTGCTGGCGGCGCGCAAGCTGACCGTCAATAGTTGTACCCTGTATGCACCCGCCTGCAGTATAGAGTTTGCCGAAAACACTTACCGCCCCGCCATCGAAAATGAAGTGCTGGCACGGGAAAATTTCTACCTGCACATGATGTCGGATGCACGTGAACGTGACGACAATGTCGCCCAGATTTACCGCAAGTCTTTGTTGTATCTGGTAGCCCGTGCTTTTGAAACCCGCCATAAAACACCTCTGCTGGGTATGGCGGCCAGCCTGGACGCTGCTTATTTCATCGGTGACAAAGCCAAGGATGGGCAGTGGAATGACGCCAGTCTTGAGAGCTTGAAAAGCTGGAATAAATTTTATTGGGGCAAGAAGCTACCCAGCGACTTTGCTGCCGATGGCGAGGGTTTGACTGAACAGCAAAAAGCGCAACTGCACATCATCCATGACACTCATGTTGACTGCGGTAAACGCCTGATCCCGCTTGCTCACGGCAGTTTTGATAATGATGTGAAGGTCGTCTCGCAAACCCTGGCGCGCATCCTGGGTCTGGAAACTGCAGATGCTTTGCCTGTGCCAGTGCAGGATCTGGATTATTGAGCTCTCTTAAGCCGCGGCCATTTTTTTCGGCTTGCCTGCTCATTATTTGAGCAAGACCCCTGCATTTCCAAGGCTTTCGTTTCCTGCCCCGAAAATCATAGAAGTTCAGAAATAAAACCCTATGCAGAAGTAAATACCCCCGCATGCGCGGGGGTATTCATACTATCGTATCAAATCTGATGAGGCTGACATATTCAGGCTTTGATACTCAGGCTTTAGGGCCTTTGCGATGTGGCTTGGCTGCTGCTGGTTTGCCTGCTCCATAACCTTTGGCTTTTTCTGTCACGCGGCGATCACCACCAGCTTTCTTTGGGCCGAAAGGTGATGGCTGGCTTACTGGCAGCGGCTTACGCACATGGTCTTCACCGACCGGGCTGATCTGGATTTGCTTGCCTGCGACCCAGACGCCTTTCAACTGTTTCAGCAATTCCTTGGGCATGCCATCTGGCAAATCCAGCGTGCTGTAGTCGTCGAAAATATCGATACGGCCTATGTGCTTGGCTTCCAGGCCCGCCTCATTGGCAATCGCACCGACGATATTGCTGGGGGTGACAGCGTCAGCCTTGCCGACTTCGATACGGTAAGTCAGCATAGGGATGCTGACCTTGCCTTTGCCGTCGGCCTTGTCTTTCTTAGGCTTGGCCGGGCGCTCTTCGTCCATAGGGGCACGGGCGGCGCGATCCACTACCTGGTTCAGCTTGCTGCCAGGTGCTGCTTCAGCAACACTGGGGGCACGAGGCGCGCGTTCGCGAGGTGCTTCTTCACGCGCCGCACGTGGTGCCGGGCGGGAAGATGAAGCACTGCTGCCATTACCTTTTTCTGCACTGATGCGCAGGGCCTGGCCAGCAACACGTACTGAACTCAGGTGTTCCATCATGTCGCCGGGCAGATTGTCTGGCAGATCAAGGATGGTGTAGTCATCATAGATATCGATACGACCAATGAACTTGGATTCTATATTGGCTTCATTGGCAATCGCACCGACGATATTGCCAGGCTTGACACCATGATCATGGCCAACCGCGATACGGAAAGTCTGCATGCCAGGTTCTGGCGTGCGCGGGCTGTGTTCACGGCGTGCACCACGGTCTTCACGCGGTGCGCGTTCGAATCTGTCGCTCCGGTCACCCCTGTCGCCGCGGTCATTTCTATCGCCTCGATCACCACGCTCAGCACGTGCCGGGCGCTCATCGCGCCAGCTATCGTCGGTCTTGCTTTCTTTACGGTTTTTATCGAGCAGCAAAGGTTCGTCGCCACGCGCCATTTTGGCCAGCGCCGCAGCAATTTCCACTGCCGGGATATTTTGTTCGCGTTCAAAATCTTCGATCAGGGAAGTGAACTCTTCCAGGCCGCCTTGTGCCAGCGTGGCAGTAATCTGATCCTTGAAGCGAGCGATACGGACATTGTTGACTGTCTGTATCGTCGGCAATTCCAATGGCGACACTGGCTGGCGCGTTGCTCTTTCTATCGCTTTCAACAAGTTCTTTTCACGCGGCGTGATGAACAGGATGGCTTCACCACTGCGACCGGCACGACCAGTACGGCCTATGCGGTGGGTATAGCTTTCAGGGTCATACGGTACATCATAGTTGATGACGTGGCTGATACGCTCTACGTCCAGACCACGGGCAGCAACGTCAGTGGCGACCAAAATGTCGATCTTGCCGTCTTTCAGTTGCTGGATAGTGCGTTCACGCTGTTGCTGGTTGATGTCACCATTGATGGCTGCTACCGAGAAGCCTCTTGCACCCAGCCTGGCTGCCAGTTCTTCCGTACCCAGTTTGGTACGGGCAAAAATGATCATGCCGTCGAAAGTCTCGGCTTCCAGTATGCGTGTCAGGGCATCCAGCTTGTGCATGCCACTGACCAGCCAGTAACGCTGGCGGATATTGTCGGCGGTGCCAGTCTTGGCAGCGACTGTCACTTCTGCCGGATTATTCAGGTAAGTCTGGGCAATGCGCTTGATGGCAGATGGCATGGTGGCCGAGAACAATGCGGTCTGGCGGCTTTCTGGCGTCTCTTGCAAGATGCGCTCTACGTCATCGATAAAGCCCATGCGCAGCATTTCATCGGCTTCATCCAGCACCAGGGTTTTCAGCGCAGATAAATCCAGCGTGCCCTTGTCCAGATGGTCGATGACACGGCCAGGTGTCCCAACAACGACATGCACACCACGGCGCAGGGCCGAGAGTTGCGGACCGTAGCTTTGGCCACCGTAAATAGGCAAGACATGGAAACCGGGAATATGACGGGCATAAGTCTGGAAAGCTTCAGCCACCTGTATTGCCAGTTCACGCGTTGGTGCCAGCACCAGCGCCTGCGGCGTAGTCTGACGAATATCGATGCGCGACAGGACCGGCAGGGCAAAAGCAGCGGTTTTGCCAGTACCTGTCTGGGCCTGGCCCAGGACGTCACGGTTGGACAGCAAAATCGGGATGGTGGCTGCCTGTATCGGCGACGGTGTTTCATAGCCTACATCCTGCAAGGCGCGCAGAATAGGCGCACTCAGTTGCAGGTCTTCAAAGGTAATCGGGGGTTTGTTTTCTGACATGGCGATGCTCGCTCGTTCTTTCGTATCGCAGGATGCGACAAGATGGTTATCCCTACAGTTTACTCTTCTACGCCAATCTCAGGGAATTTTCCTGCCCTGAGGCTAGTCGGCAAATGTGCCAAACATTTACTTATAAAGTGTATTTTTGATACTATTGAATATGCTTTTGATACTCAATATTGAATAAACCGGACTCGCAAAACCCTACACAGCATGAAAAAAACTCTTTTATTGGCATCCATCCTCATCTGCCTTGGAAGTACAGCGCTCATTGCGAGCGCTGCTGATTTGCCCTCTGATGCCATTCGTCAGCATGCAAAAAACGCCAAAGTCGATGTGCTTTTGAAAATCTCGTATGAGACTGAAGACCAGGCCAATATGGAAGCATTTCGCAAAGCACTTGCCGATCAAAAGCTCGCTTACACGATGGAGCAGACGGAAACAAAATTTGACAATAAAACCACTACACAAAAATGGAAAATGCAAATCAGTCGCAAAGTAGATCCCAAAGATAATAATGCCGATCAACAGGTCAGCAGCTTGTATGAATCCGTGAAGTCGAAGACTGGAAGCTTCTCCTGGACGATAGCGACAACACCAAAGTAAGTGCTTATTTCCTGTGTCTATATCATCAACTTACTTCATAAAATCGATGAAAGCCCGCAAAGCCGCTGACTGATGGCGGCGACTGGGATAGTATAAATAAGTGCGCTCAGCCGCTGGCCACCAGTCTTCCAGCACATATTGCAATTGCCCCTGCTGCACCAGTTCATCCGCATAACCAGAATAGGTGTAGCAAATCCCGGCACCATCAAGGGCAACCCGCGTCGCCACATAGAAATCATCCACCACCAGCGCGCCAGTGGTGGCAACCTCCATCTTTTCTTGGTCGCGCTGGAATTCCCAGCGATATCTTTGCCCGCTGGGGAAACGAAATTGTATGCATTGATGTTGCAACAGATCATGGGGTGTTGCAGGAATCCCATGCTTTTGCAAATAGGCAGGAGAAGCACACACCACGAAACGGACTTCCGGCCCAACCGGGATAGCCACCATGTCTTGCTGCAGGCTTTCACCAAAACGCAGGCCAGCATCGAAACCCTGCTCAACGATATCGATGAGGGCATCGCTGCTGACGATTTCCAGTTCCACCCCGGGATAAGCGGCATGCCAGGCTGCCATCAGCGGTGCCAGTATGAGTTGCGCAGCCGGGCGTGGCACGTTCAGGCGCAGGCGGCCTACCGGTTTATCGCGTAGCTCATTCAGGCTTTCCAGTGCACCCTGGATTTCTTGCAGCGCCGGTTGCAGGCTCTGGAGCAAGCGTTCACCTGCCGGTGTCAGGCTGACGCTGCGGGTCGTGCGCTGCAATAAACGCATGCCCAGCTTTTTCTCCATCTTCGTCACAGTGTGACTCAGCGCTGAGGCGGTGAGCTGCAATTCCTGTGCGGCCTGGCGAAAGCTGCGGCATTCTGCAACACGGGCGAAAGCCAATAAATCATTCAAGTCTGGTGACATAGCAAGAAACTCCAATTAATGGAAAGCATTATATCGACGCGAGGAAACATAAAGCTTATATATAGGACTGACGCAAAATTGTCCCAGCAAGGCTATCGCTTTTAGGAAACATCCCTTGCAAGGGATGTTCGTTACGTTGGCGGACAACATGTTGTCCGAAACCCCAAAACACCGTAGCAACGAAGACAGTACTTTAGTACGGCGAGGAGCTGCAACGCAGCTGGGGCGGTTTTGCGTAAGTCCTAATATAAACTTGTCTGTAGCGTGTACAGGATGAGTTAAGCACCGGACTAACAGTCTGATTTCGCCGAGTCAATACCAAGTTTTGTCAGGTTTAAAAACTTAAACAAAAAATACTGAACCCTGATTTATAATTCTGACGCCCTGACTGATATTGGTCAGTCCGACCAATACGTTTTTTAATCACATCAGGACCTACATGGATCTTGCCTCCAGTAAATATCCTTGCCACGCATTTCATGCATCGCTGCCAGGTGGCCGTGATGTGGGCGAACTGAGCCTGTCACAATTGGGTGTCAGTTATCAGGTGGCATCTTTGCTGGGTACTCTGCCATTTGCGCATATGGAACTGACGCTCGGCGGAGCGGCCAATAAACTGGTCTTTATCAAGCATGCGCACAAACCTGATCTGGTGCTGTACACCAGCGATCTGAGCATATTGAAAAATCCTGTTCTGCTGGCCCATCCTGAATGCTCGCGTCAGGTATCTGCACTGGGCCGCAAACGCGCATATGGCTGGGGTGTGCTGATAGGTTTCAGTCTGTTGCTACTGGCTGTGCCGGTGGGTTTGATGTGGCAAATGGATAGCATATCCGCCTATGCCGCCAAACAAGTACCAGTGGAATGGGAAGAAAAACTCGGTGCCAGCGTCGCCGCCCAGGATGACCTGAAAAACAGGCGCATGGCCAAGGCCGAGACGGATGCCGTGCTCAAGCCATTGACCGCTCCCCTGCTGCAAGCCTTGCCAAATTCGCCATACCGCTATTCTATTTCCATCGTCAATGACAGCAGCACCAATGCCTACGCCCTGCCGGGTGGTTATGTCGCCATCCATTCAGGCTTGATCCTCAAAGCGGGTAGCGCAGAAGAATTACTGGGCGTGCTGGCGCATGAAATCAGCCATGTAGAAGAACGTCATGGCACACGCAATATCATTGGTAATGCCGGCATTTACCTGGTCGCCAGTGCTGTGTTTGGTGACGTCAGCGGCTTGCTGGCGGTTTTCAGCAACGCGGCACCCATGCTGTTGAGCCAGCAATATTCACGTCACTTTGAAACCGACGCCGATGAAAAAGGCGTGTTGCTGTTAAAGCGCGCCAAAATCAATCCGGCAGGCATGCCAGCCTTCTTTGAACGCATGATTGCGGAAGAAAAAGCCGCGCTGGAAAAAATCGACAACAAGCAGGCACGCGAAGCCTACAAGCAAGCCATGGGCTTGCTCAGCACCCACCCCACCAGCGAAAAACGCATGGCGCATTTGCGTGAGCTGATCGGTAAAGCTGAGGTGCCTGGGACGTATATCAATCAGGAGGCTGCCTTCAAGGATTTGCAGGAAGCCGTCAAAAAATTTGTCGCCAAGTCTCCCGTAACTGAACCCAAAGTACCTGCACCAGCATCACAAGAAAAACCGCCAGCAACGCAGTCCTGAAAATTAAATAAGAATTTCACAAAATTGCCTCAATCAGAAACTGCAACGCAGCCGGGGCGATCTTGAGAACTTCCACACAAAGAGGAGTTAGTAGTGAAAGCAAATATCAAGGGAGGCCATGCCTTCTCCTACGTCGAGGTAGAACTCGCACCTGGTGAAAGCATCATGACGGAACCCGATGCCATGTCCAGCATGGATGCCAGCCTGGATCTGACAGCCCATTTCAATGGCGGCCTGATCAAGGGATTGCTGCGCAAATATCTGGGTGGGGAATCGCTATTTATCAGCCGCTTTAACAATGCCACTGCTGCGCCACGCAGCATGACCATCGTGCAGCCCATGCCTGGTGAAATCCTGTGCAAGGAACTCAATGATGAAGTGTATTACATGCAACCTGGTGCTTTTCTCGCGTGTGAAGAAAGCGTCAAAATAGGTCTGGGTTTTGCCGGTTTCGCCTCCTGGATTGCGCGTGAAGGCCTGTTCCGCATCAAGGTCAGCGGTCACGGCAAAGTCTGGTTTGGTGCCTATGGCGCACTGCTGGAAAAAGAAGTGAATGGTGAATATATCGTCGACACCAGCCATCTGGTGGCCTACGACCCATCATTACGCCTGAATTTGCAACTGGCGGGCGGCCTGTTTTCCAGCTTCTTCGGTGGTGAAGGCCTGGTAACGCGTGTCAGCGGCCAGGGCAAGATCATCATCCAGACACGCAGCATTTCCAGCCTGGCTGGCTGGCTCAATCCAAAACTGTAAGGACGCATCATGCACGTAGAATTAGTCAATCAGCCTGGCAATACCGCTGCCAAAGTCAGCTTGCGTCCTGGTGAAGTCTGCACTGCCGAATCCGGTGCCATGCTGGCCATGAGCAGCAATATGCAAATCACCACGACCACCCATAAAAAACAGGGCGGTTCATTACTGAAAGCAGCCAAGCGTTTGCTCGGTGGCGAATCGCTGTTCCTGAATCACTTTGAACCACAGAATACGCCAGGCGAAGTCTGGTTGGGTACTGACCTGGCCGGTGACATGCTGGTAATGCCACTGGACAACGATAACCTCATCGTCCAAGGCGGTTCTTTCCTGGCATGTGATGAAGGCATAGAAGTCGATCTGGGCTGGCAGGGTTTCAAATCCATCTTGTCTGGCGAAAGCATTTTCTGGCTCAAGCTCAAGGGCAAGGGTACGGCGGTCTTGTCTTCATTCGGTGCCATTTATCCCATAGAAGTGGATGGTGATTACATCGTTGATACCGGCCATATTGTCGCTTTCAGTGAGACATTGCAATTCTCCATCACCAAAGCTGGCAAGAGCTGGTTGCAATCCATACTCGGTGGCGAGGGCATGGTCTGTAAATTTTCTGGCCGTGGCACAGTCTGGTGCCAATCGCATAATGAGAGCAGCTTTGGCAGCCTGCTCGGCCCTGAACTCAAAGCTCGCGGATAAGGACAAAAAGATATGAATAACACGATGATAGATATCGTCCTCACCGGTGAACTGGCTGAAGGCATCAGTTTTGAACAGGCTTGCGCCACGGTAGAAAAACTGTTCAAGCTCCCGGCAGAACAAGCCAGGCAATTACTAGAAACCGCGCCCAGAGTCATCAAGCGTGGACTCGATAGCGAGACTGCTGAAAAATACCGCCAGACCATAGAGAAAAACGGTTTGAAGGTAGTTTTCCAAAGCGATGATGCAGCAACAAGCATTGAGCCAACAGCACCGGCACCAATACCTGCAGTTGCAACCTCTGTGGAAGCAACACCACCAGCCATAGTCAAACAAGAAGCCGTTGCAATAGTCAATACAACCAGCACAACCAGCACAACCAGCACAGCAAGCACCAGCGTGGCACCAGCTCAGGCAACCGCAGCAACCGAGTTCGCCGGTCTGAAATTCAAGATCGATGGCAGCCCGGATTTTGGCTTTGTCACAGTCCAGTTACCACCCGGACAAATGCTGAAAGTGGAAGCCAGCGCCATGGCCACCATGGACACCAATTTGGTCATGAAAACCAAGATGAAAGGTGGCATCTCGCGCATGCTGTCAGGTGAAAACCTCTTCCTCAATGAATTCACCGCTGAGAACGGCCCCGGCGAAATCGGTATCGCCCCCGCCACACCCGGCGACCTGATCCACCGCTACCTGCGCGGCGAAACCCTGTACCTGCAAAGCGGTGCCTTTGTCGCCAGCACCCCTGGCATCAACATAGAAACCAAATGGCAGGGCTTCACCAAAGGCTTCTTCTCCGGCGAAAGCCTGTTCCTCATCCGCGCCTCCGGCGAAGGTGACCTCTGGCTCAATAGCTATGGCGCCATCATAGAAATCGATGTCAAGGACGGCTACGTCGTCGACACCGGCAACATCGTCGCCTTTACTGAAGGCCTGGAATACAGCATCAGCAAAGTCGGTGGCTACAAGTCTTTATTCTTCTCCGGCGAAGGCTTCGTCTGCCGCTTCAAGGGTGAAGGTAAATTGTGGATACAGACACGCAGCGTTGGCGCGTTTGCTGGTTGGGCTGGGAAGTATCGTCCGACGAAGGATTAAGCGGCGACAAAGCGTAGATTAAAGAAATTTTATTGATGGTCATGTTGACCTTGTTTTTGATTTGCAGTTGATTTTGACTCTGGGGCTGATTTTGAATTTGGGGTGGCTTTTGACGTTGGGGTTGTTTTTGATTTTGGGGTTGTTTTTGATTTTTCGCAGTTCCCATGTGTCGATGCCTTTGCTGCAAGGCAGAAAATGGAAAAAGAAAGGCCGATGTTTGAGCCGCAGGCGAGTTTTCGGACTTTCCCATTTTTTGACTTGCAGCAAAGGGGCCCCCTTTAGGGGCGGCGACGCCTGGGTCGCCTTTTTGGCACACCTTTTTGGCGAAGCAAAAAGGTGTGTAGCCGCCGGTCTACCACCGGCCAGCGAACTTAAAATACGTATGCAGGTATTTGAAAATTTAGATTGGAAAGTGACGAAATTCCGATTTAATAAATTTCACGACATGCGATGAACGCCTCTGGAGCGCCAGCCCGGTGGATTCCTGCCAAAACCACGCAGGAATGACGTTAATAAAATCGTCCCTAGTTTATTGTGCAATCAGCCAGGTCAGGTTCTGGGACAAGGGACAAGGTACTTGGCACACAGAATACCATCTCCAATTCCTGAAATTCACTCATCAATGCCATGAACAAAACAGAGATTGTTTCACCAATTCCTGTCCACCATACTGTCATTTCCAACCCTTTTCAAGGAAACCGAAATGTCAGCAACATCAATTGATTTCAATGATCAAGTCATCGTCGTTACAGGCGGCTCCTCCGGCATAGGCCTCGCCAGCGCCCAGGCATTTATCAATGCAGGTGCCAAACGCATCTACATCACTGGCCGTTCAAAAACCAAATTAGAACAAGCCAGAGAAATTCTCGGCAATAAAGTAATCCCGATTACAGCAGATGTCGCCAGAATCAGTGACCTGCAAGCACTGCATGACAAGATTGCCGCCAATGGTGACCAGATTGATGTGCTGTTTGCCAATGCCGGCATCGCCAATCACAACCAATTTGGCAACACCACAGAAGTGGAATTTTCCACTACCTTCGACACCAATGTCAAAGGCCTTTTCTTCACCGTGCAAAGCTTGCTGCCTTTGATGAAACCTGCTTCTGCCATTGTCCTGAACGCCTCTATCGCTGCCAGCAAGGGCATGCCCAACCTGAGTCTCTACAATGCCTCAAAAGCTGCCGTGCGTTCGTTTGCACGCAGTTGGGCAAATGATCTCAAGGACAGACAGATACGCGTCAACACCATCAGTCCCGGTGTTACCAGGACCCCCATCATGGAAAATGGCCTGGGCATGAAAGAAGAAGACATCGCCAATTTCTCTGCCTACCTGGCTGATGCCGCGCCAGCAGGGCGCATGGGCAGGCCGGAAGAAATCGCCGCTGCCGTACTGTTCCTGGCATCCAAGACAGCCAGTTACGTGAATGGTGTGGAGTTGTGTGCAGATGGAGGATTAAGCCAGGTTTGATGCCAGGCGGCATATGCAGGTAAGATAGGCTTTTCTTAAACTGCCTAGCCTACCATCATGGTCACCTGCTATCTGCGCTACATCATCGATCCCGCCAAACTGAAAGAGTTTGAACATTACGGCAAACTCTGGATACCACTGGTGAACAAGTTTGGTGGCCAGCACCACGGTTATTTCCTGCCTTCTGAAGGCGCGAATAATGTGGCACTGGCACTCTTCACCTTCCCCAGTCTGGCGGCGTATGAGCAATACCGCATACAGATGATGGATGACCCTGAATGCCAGGCAGCATTCAAATATGCAGAAGAACACAAGTGCATAGTCAGTTATGAAAGAAGTTTTTTCCGGCCAGTGATGGGCTAGTTAAGGATGCCCATGGCAGCGGCCAGGAAAATGCTTACCTGGTCTTTTCCACATCCAGAAAGCGCCAGTCGCCACGCAAGATAGGATGTGTTTTATAACCCTTGACCCAGGGTTGTATCAGCCAGTTGCGTACGCGCCAGAGTTCCATACTGTGCACGGTGTCGGCTTCAAGGATACGTTCCATGTTGTTGAATAACTTGAGGCGTTCTGGCCCATTGGGCATCAGACGCGCCTTGTCATACACTGCATCAAAAGCAGCCGATTTATAGCAGCCGTGATTACCGCGATAGGCGTTGTTGCCGTAATACAGTTCCATGAAATCCATGCCATCCGGTATATCGGCGATATAACCCATGCCGAACATCATGAGCTTGCACTGGTAAGCCGACTTCAGGTTGTCGGCAAAACCAGCGACCGGGAATTCAGCGCGTATGCCTATCTTGTCGAGCGAACGCTTCCAGACTTCCATGCGGGCATAGTCCTTGGTCTTGGGGGCAGAATGGATGCGCAGTTTCAGCGGCGAACCATCGGGCATGGTGCGAAAACCGTCTTCACCGCGTTTGTAGCCAAATTTGTCCAGCAGCTTGTTGGCCAGTTTGGGGTCGTAGGCATTGCTGTTGCGGTAGCTGGCATCGTGACCTGCCACGTCCGGCGGCACCATGGACTGCGCCTTGATAGCTTGCCCGAACCAGACCTGGTCTATCTCTTCCTGGTGATTAAAGGACAGGGCAATCGCGCGGCGCAGGGCAATTTTATCCTTGCTGTAACCACCGACAATCGGATCCTGGAAATTGAAAAAGGTACGGGTCACACCAGGGTCAACGGCACGGTAAAGTCTCAAACCCTTGGCTGCAAATTCTGGCTTGAGCTTGCCCTGGTCCAGCAATTTGACTGAGGCTGCCGGTACCAGCATTTCAAAATCGAGCTGGCCAGAATCAAAGGCCAGCCAGCGTGACTGTTCTTCTTCTATGATGGCAATCTCGACCCGCCCGACTTGCGGCATCTGTTTGCCCTTCATGTCCTTCATGATCTGCTTGTCCCAGTCTGTGCCCGTTCCCTGGAAGTCCCAGACAAAACCACGGTATTCAGGATTGGCTTCGAGGATGATCTTACTGCGCGGTACATACTGCTTGAGCATATAGGCACCCGTGCCTACCGGATGCTGATTGACTGCTTCGCCATAATGCTCAACCACCTCGCGCGCTACTGCACCACCCAGGGGTTTGGCGAGATAGTAGATCAGGCCTGGATGTTGCGCCTTCAGACGCATGATCAGGGTATAAGGGTCTGGCGTTTCCAGTCCGGCAACTGGCTTGTCATAATCGAACTTGCCAGTTTTTTTAGCGGCAGCCGCCAGCTCATCAAGACCGACGATCTTGCCTTCCAATATGCTGGCTTGCACTGAACGATTATTCGGGTCTACCAGACGTTTAAAGGTGTAGGCATAATCACTGGCCAGTAATTCCCTGCGCTGCCCCTTGAATGCCGGGTCGGGGGAAAAATAAATCCCCTTCTTCAGACGGAAGGTCATGGTCTTGCCGTCATCGCTGATGACAGGCATGGCTTCTATAGTGTTAGGCACCAGTTTGGCCGGACGGGCCAGATAATCATAAGTGACCAGTCCTTCAAAAATTGCATCTGACACCCAGTTGGAATAGGCGCTATTGGTGCGCATGGCATCAAAGCCATCGTCGGCAGCTTCAAAGGACAGATGCAAGACTTTGTTCGGATCAGCTGCCGCCATTGCAGGCAGACTCAGGCTGCAGAGCAGTGCCGTCAGCACAGCAGTCAGGGAAGATTTCATCTCAGGAAAGGGAAAGAATAAAGCCAGCAGGATAGCAGTTAACAACACAATTCAGCACCATCCAGCACCATTCAACACAAACTAGCGCATGGACAAACCATATTTGCGCATGATCCTGTCCATCTCACCGGTTTCTTGCAAAAACTGTATCGCACTATTGATTTGTTCCAGCTTCCACGTCGATTTATGCGACAAGGCGCACTGAGTCTGCACGACAGAGAAGGGGGTTTTGGATACTTTGTATAAAACCCGTTTTTCCGGGAAGTTTTTGAAATAGCCCTCTATCTCGCCATCAGAACTGACCATGGCGTCACCGCCACCCAGGGCAAGCAGGCGGAACATGCTGGGCACGTCAGTCAGATCAACACGTTTGATTTTGCCTTCAGTTAGCTGGCTGGCGATTTGCGGATAATGGTAGCCAAGTTGTAAAACAATTTTTTTACCTTCCAGTTGCTGCGGCACCATCTCTATACTGGTTTTGTCAGCCATGACCACCACTCTTTCCACCTGGGGAAAAGTGGCGACGGTCCAACTGACTTCCTTGGGTAAATCAAACCAGGCCGGGCTGGAATAACACATGATATCGGCGTCGCCTTGTATCACCACGCTTTCTATGCGTCTGCGCGAATAAGGGGCGTAACTGGCTTGTGCAGAGAGTTTTTTTGCCAGCTGGTCAGTAAAATCTTTTTGTACGCCACCAATCAGTTGATGGTTCTTGTCAAAAATATTGAGGGGATAATCGAGATTTTCATAGACAGCCACACGCAGTTGCGGTTCCGCTGCCAACGCAAGCGAGGACGATGCCCAACAGAAAGCGAGAGCAGCCAGACCAGCCAAACGGCTGACAACAATAGCCACACTTGAGTGCTGTGTTTTCATATTTGCATCTACCCAATTGATACGGCCACAAACCCAAGGCTACAAGTAACCGCGCGCGCCCTGCAAACCACCAGTATGAACAGCAATTACTCTGGCATTTCGTGCGAGATATCCATCATGCCACAACTGGCGCAAGGCAAACATCATTTTGCCTGTATATACGGGTTCAAGAGGAATCGCTGTCTCTTGTTGAAATTCATGGCAAAAGCCTGTCAGTGCGGGCGTAGTTTTGCCATAGCCACCATGATGATAATCGGTCAACAACTCATAGTTCTGGTAGTCGGGATAGCCTGCATGACTCAATAAACGGCTGACTTCTGCGCGCAGGTATTCACCTTTGCTGATTGCCGCAATTGCGATGACGTTGGAGCGCCCACCCAAGCCGGCCAGTAGACCTGCCAATGTCGCCCCTGTGCCACAGGCCACTACCAGGTAATCAGGGATGAAGGGCAGCTCGGCCACCAGCTCTGCCACACCGCGTAAAGCCAGCGGAGCACTGCCGCCCTCAGGCAACCAAAGCGCTACTGCATCATTTAATTCCACATGCTTGCGCCAGGCAGATTCGTCCTGCCTTAATTCACGATAAGCCTCACGACTGACGAATTGCACCTGCATGCCCAAAGCCCTGACATCATCCAGCATGGCGCTATGCATGCCTGTTGCCCCCCTGATCAGGGCAGTAGTGGGCAGCCCTAGTATGTGAGCCGCATGGGCCAGGGCATGGATATGGTTAGACCAGACGCCGCCCATGGAGACCACATGCGTACTCTGCCCCTGTAAGGCTTGCAAGGGATATTTTAATTTGCGAAACTTATTGCCTGATACCTGGGGATGCAACATATCGTCGCGTTTCATCCACAAATCCATGTCAGGAAAAAGCTGAGTGTTGACTTGCTGGCAAGGAGAAATTTGGTTTGCGAATAACATGCTTGGCAGAAATGCAGATGACAATGGTAAAGTGGCATTGTAGCGCCCATAGCCGGAGAGTACATGCCCACAGATTTTAATCAACCCTTGTTAGAAGCAAGACAACAAATTGATCAATTGATCAAGCAAATCAAGAACGATGGTCATCAGGATAACCTCTTGCCCGCGCTGGAAACCGTGCTGACCCAGCTCGACAGCATGGCCAGGACCGATCACCTGACGGGTGCCCTGAACCGCCGCACATTGATGGCTATGCTGGATGGCGAACTGGCACGGTCCTTCCGTACTGGCCATACTTTTACGCTGGCCGCCATTGCGGTCGATGGTTTGGAACAGATACTCGAGCAACATGGGCAAGCCGTAGCACGCCAGGTCTTGCAACAAGTCGCCAAAGAAGCACTGACCATGTTGCGCACCCTGGATTCCTTTGGTCGCGTCGCCGCTAATGAATTTGCCATCGTCATGCCCACTACCTGGCTGGAAGCCAGCCGCAAAGCCATTGCCCGCCTTAAGTTGCGCATCGCAGGGGTGGATTGGGAAGCCATTTCCCCAGGCCTGAAAGTGACTTTTGCCACCGGTCTGACGACGAATGCCCACAAGGACAGTGCCGACAACATGCTGAAAAGAGTCAACAGCGCCTTGCAGACAGCCCGCAGCAAGGGTGCAGACAGCATCGTGGAAATTGAGCCGCCTTTGCCAGACTACGACCCGAATGCAGAATAGGAGGAGGTTGAAAAATTAAGATGGCTTGGCGCCCCCGGCTAGGCGCCCCCGGCTAGGCACGTCGACGCAGACAGTACTTTAGTACGGCAAGGCGACGCAACAACGCTAGGTTAATTTTTCAACCGCCTCCAAGGGAACTTGTTGGCGTCTTTACACACCAAGTAGTGCCGGTTAAGTTTCAATTAAGCATCCAAAAGGCATCAAACTGGATGCGTCCTGTTTGATACCTGGCTGGCCATAATCCAAACAAAAATATTCAGGGAACATCATGAGAACACCGCAGCAGCGACAGGTCTTGCCTGCTCTATCCATCATGTTGGGCGCAATATTGGCCAGCATTACCGCACCGACACTGAGCAGCAATATCGTCAGCACAAACGTCAGCGCAGGCAATAGCGTTGTTGTCGACGACAAGGCTGATGCTGCAAGGCTGCGGGCCGAGTACATCCGTAAAAACTATGCCAAGTTTGAATACCGCATCCCCATGCGTGATGGCAAACTCCTGTTCACCTCTGTGTATGTACCAAATGATGCCAGCGCCAGCAAGCGCTACCCCATCCTGATGAGCCGCACACCTTATTCTGTTGGGCCTTATGGCAGCGATCAATATAAAACCATGCTGGGGCCAACTGCCGAGTATGAAAAAGACGGCTTCATCTTTGTCTACCAGGATGTGCGTGGCACCTATATGTCAGAAGGTGAATTCGTCAACATGCGCCCGCATATTGACGAGAAAAAATCCAAGACCGATATCGATGAAAGCAGCGATACCTATGACAGCATAGAGTGGATGATCAAGCACCTGCCAAACAACAATGGCAAGGTCGGCCAGTGGGGTAATTCTTACCCCGGCTTTTATACTTCAGCAGGAGCCATCGACAGCCACCCGGCATTGAAAGCTGTCTCGCCGCAGGCACCGATAGCTGACTGGTTCCGTGGCGACGACATGCACAGGAATGGCGCTTTCAACCTGCAGATGGCGTTTGGCTTTTTCCACAGTTTTGGCCAGCCACGTCCACAACCCACCACAGGCGCAGGCTGGAAGAATTTTAATTTTGGCACACCTGATGGCTACCAGTTCTTCCTGGACCTGGGTTCCGTGGCGAATGCGAATACCCGTTATTTCAAGAACGGCATCTCGTTCTGGAATGAGATTACGGCGCATCCGAATTACGATCATTTCTGGCAGAGTCGCAATATCCTGCCGCACCTGAAAAACATCAAGGCCGCAGTGCTGACAGTGGGCGGCTGGTATGACACAGAAGATTTATATGGCCCGCTCAATACCTACAAGGCCATAGAAAAACAAAATCCTGGTATACAAAATACCCTGGTCATAGGCCCGTGGACGCATGGTGGCTGGTTCCGTACTGATGGTGACAAAGTAGGCGATGCAAATTTTGGTTACAAGACTGTGCAGACTTACCAGCCTGTAGAATTTGCCTTCTTCAAGCATTATCTGAAAAACGGCGACAAACCTACGCTGGCAGAAGCCTGGATGTTTGAAACCGGTGCCAACCGGTGGCGTGGTTTTGACAGCTGGCCACCGAAAGAGGGCAAGGACAAAGCCCTGTACTTCCAGGCCAACGGCAAGCTGAGCTTTAACGCTCCAGCGAATCAGGATGCCCAGTTTGCAGAATACATCAGCGACCCAGCCAAGCCTGTTCCTTACACTACCGAGATAGAAACGCGCTGGAGCAAACAATATATAGCCGCTGACCAGCGCTTTGCCACCAGCCGCCCGGATGTACTGAGCTGGCAGAGTGAAGTGCTGGAAAAAGACGTGACACTGGCTGGCCCGCTGAGTGCAGATTTATTTGTCAGCGTCACCGGCAGCGACGCTGATTTTGTCGTCAAGCTCATTGACGTCAATCCAGCCAATCTGGAAGTTGATGCGCAAACCAATCGTGGTAACCAGCAAACCCTGGTACGTGGCGAGCCTTTCCGCGCCCGCTTCCGCGATGGTTTCGAGACTGCCAAGCCCATGGTGCCGAACCAGATGACCAAGCTAAAGTTTGCCATCAATGATGTCTTCCACACCTTCCAGCGCGGCCACCGCATCATGGTGCAAGTGCAGTCGAGCTGGTTTCCCTTCATAGACCGTAACCCACAATCCTTTGTGCCGAATATCTATGAAGCCAAAGATAGTGACTTCATCAAGGCCACGCATAAAGTCTATTACGGTAGCCAGCAACCCAGTGCCTTGCATGTAAAAGTCTTGCCCGCATTGGACGAATAAAAAAAATACCGCTTACCCATATGAAGTAAGCGGCATTTTTTAATCAACAATATTCACGTCGGTTTTGGTGCTGGCTGGAACACCACCAGCCAGGTCGCCACTACCACACCGGCACAGCCTATGACGGTATTCATGGTGATGTGTTCATTCAGGAACAAATAACCCCACAACAAGGCAAACAGCGGGATCAGGAAAGTCACCGTCAGGGCCTTGGTTGGCCCCAGGTCTGCCATCAGGCGGAAGTAAATCAGGTAGGCAACTGCACTACACAATAAAGCCAGTGCAATACCTACCATCGCTATGGTCGCCGTGATCTCACCCTGCACTGGCGCCAAAGGAAGGAAGGGCAATAACACAAATGCCGCGCCCACTTGCGAACCTGTCGCCATTTGCATGGACGTCAGGCCTGTCAGTTTTTTCTTGGTATAGATACCGACGACGGCATAACATAAAGTCGCACCCACGCAAGCCAACACCGCCAGCACCAGCTTGCTATTGAATTCCACCGGGCCCAGGCGCACCAGGAAGGCGACACCGAGCACGCCTATCGCCATGCCCGCCATCTTGCGCAGGGTCAGCCGTTCACCCAGAAATGCCGCTCCCATCACTGCCCCCCAGAGTGGACTGGTGGCATTCACGATGGCTGAATAGCCAGCAGGGATGCTGAGTGCTGCATACGAATACAGTGCAAACGGCAGCGCGGAATTAATCGTACCCAGTATTAAAAAAGACTTCCAGTTTTCACGGAAGTTCATCGCCCTGCCAGTGACCAGCATCATGGCAAGCAAGGCCGCACCAGCCAGCCCTACCCGTACTTCGGCACTCCACAATACCCCGACCACGGGTGCCAGTACCCGCATGAACAGGAAAGACGCGCCCCAGATAGCGGCCAGGGAAATCAAACGTAATAAATCAGCACTGCGCATACATACTCCATCAGAATCAGGAGTGCAGCTTAACAAACTACAGGAAAAGCTGCTGGCAGCTTTCGGACATGAGGGGAATGAGCGGCAAGAAACGAACATCAGGCTATAAGAAATGATGGCGCATAGCTGATTCAGGAATTTTTCTTACTTCTTGAAATCTGGGTCGCGCCTGGGGTCGCTGCCGGGATCACAAGCCAGTGATTCAAGGCTGGCACACTCCCGCTTCCTGTTCGCCGGATGATCGCTCAGGCTATTCTTTCCTTCGGCATAGGCTTTCAGGTATTGCTCACGGTGCGGTGCTTGATTACGCAGCTTATTGCGCCATTGTTGAAACTCAGGTTCACTGAGATGGCATTTGACCGAACGATACAGTGTGTCATTGTAGATCGCAGCCTTTTGAGGAAAGGCTTCAGCGCATGCCTGCGCTGCCCCTTCCAAAGAGCCGACATATCTCGCCGTCGATAATTCCTGCGCACTTGACGCATTCAACAGCAGATAACTCGCTCCAAATAGTAAGGTGTACTTCATTTTTCCTCTTCAATCCGCGCTACGCGTTGCCGGGTAATCTGAAAAATCCATGGTCCAACACTGACTCAAAAAGATTGCGTATATACTCTCCAACAAGTTCAGCACTACAGCTTAACAAACTAAGGGAAAAGCTGCAGGCAGCATTCGGACATGGCAAGATTTACATACAAAATGACCGTTGATACAGGTGCATTGCAGCTGTGAGTCCACATAGCGCCAAATCGCTCAAAAAAATGATTTATTTCTGGAAACCTAGTTATTGTTGTGCAATTGAATTGACACGCTGAATACAGAAAATAATACTGCATCCACTACACGAGATTTGCGCAGCAGGAATTTCTTTACCTGACTCGCCGCAAACAAAAACTCTTTTCTTCAACTCAAACATCACATTATTCCTTGTGTTTTTTGATCGCGGAAGCTGCGCAGATGCGATCACGATGACTGTATGCAGAACAGCAAACCATGCAGGACATCTATCAGTGTCCAGCTGATGGCTGCTGCCTCAAAAGCGTTCAGCTATCTCACGCCTATTACAGCATCACTAAAAAATAGTTTTCCATCACCAGGCATTTTGTCGAGATCTGGACAGCTTGCGTGCAATCATTTTTCGCCCGCATTCTGCATTCATTTCGTTGAAAAAGCACGACATCTGCTTAAGGGAAAAGCCATAAAAAAACTGAATCACTTCCTACCAATAACAGGAGACAAAATTGAAAACAAGAAAATCACGCAGCTTTTGGACACACGGTATATTGCTAAGCATGCTGACTTTGCTGGCAGCTTGCGGTGGCAGTGACACTGGCAAAAGCTCGCAAAGCGGTAGCGCGCTGATGGCTGCAGTTCCACCAGTACTGGCACCACCAGCCGACACGTTCGGCCTGACTTCCGACAGCAATTTCTTTATCGTCGATACCGGTGCCGGTCTGGTCTTCAAGATACGCCGTCTGGATAATGGCGTCAGCACCCAGTCTGCAGGTGACATTGCTTCACTGATTTATAACGGTGTGCAATACCAGGATCAGTCGCGTGGTTCGCAGGTAAACAGTGGCTTTGATTATCTGTACACTGGCCTATCTGCAGTGACCGTGAATGCCGATGTCATCAATACCGATTATATCCGTGTCACCGTACAGGCAGGCAACCTGACTCACTACTACCTGGCCAAGCGAGGCAACCCGCATATTTACATGGGCACCTACTTCACCAGCGAACCTGACACGCTGAATCTGGTGCGTTATATCGTACGTGTGCCCGTTGGTGTATTGCCGTTTGGTCCCGGGCCTTCAGACTTGCGCAACAATACCGGTGCCATAGAATCTGGTGACATCTTTGGGATGGCAAATGGTGAGACGCGCTCCAAGCATTATTCAAATATGCGCCTCAAGGACTGGTCTTATATAGGTGGCACCAGTAGCAGCGCGGGTCTGTGGATGGTCAGGGATAATAATGAAGGAGGTTCTGGCGGGCCGTTCTTCCGCAGCCTGTTGAACCAGATTACGTCCACCAATCAGGAAATCACCTATATCGTCAATTATGGTGAAAGCCAGACGGAAGCTTACCGCCCCGGCATCCTGAATACCTACACCCTGGTATTTACCAATGGAGCGGCACCCGGTACGCTGGACACTTCATGGTTCGCCAACATGGGCATGAGTGGATATACTCCCTCATCAGCACGTGGTGCAGTGGCAGGCACAGCTATCAATGGCCGCAACACCAGCTATGGCTATACAGTGGGTTTCGCGAATACAACGGCGCAATACTGGGCGACGGCAAATGCCAGCGATGGTTCGTTCTCCAGCCCGAATATGATACCCGGCACCTACACCATGAAGATTTACAAAAACGAGCTGGCTGTCGATACCCGCACTGTCGCCGTGAATGCAGGCAGCACCTATAACACGGGTGCAATCACTATCACTGGCGACCCCAGCAGCAGCGCAGCATTGTGGCGTATCGGTGACTGGGATGGCACGCCCGCTGAACTGTTGAATGGCGACAAAGTCACTACCATGCACCCATCTGATGTACGGATGAGCTCATGGGTGCCTGGTAATTTTGTGATAGGTAGCTCCACTGCCGCCGCCAACTTCCCTGCCTATCAGTGGAAAGCAGTGAATGGCAGCTACACCATCAAGTTCAATCTGACTGCCAGCCAGGTTGCTGACCACACACTGCGGGTAGGTATCACCACCGCCTATGCTGGCGGACGTCCAAAAGCGCAAATGAATGCCTGGGTCTCTGCCAATCCGGCAGCATCAACCCAGCCATCCAGCCGCACCCTGACCGTAGGCAGCTATCGCGGCAATAACACCATGTACACGTTTAGTATTCCGGCCAGTGCTTTTGTGATTGGCGAAAATACCCTGACCCTGACAGCTATCAGCGGCTCCAGTGGTACGACTTACCTGAGTCCGGGTTATTCGTATGATGCGGTAGATCTCTTGCAATAATCTTGCAATAAACGCGCCCTCAGGCCAGTGAACAATCACTGGCCTGATACATTCTGGTACAGGCAAATTTTTGTACATGGTAGACTTTTACGCTTCATCTGTTTGCGAAATTGAAAGTCCATCATGAGTACAAGCCCAACATCAATGCTATTCGGTGCCGCCATCGGTGCTTTCATTCTCTGGCGTATCGTCTCGCGTATCCGGCGCATGGTGGGCAAGCAAAAATACTCCAGTGTGCGTGCCATAATCACAGTCTGCATTTTTCCCATCTTGATTGCACTAGTGACGTTTGGTGCGTTGAATCATGAAGGCAATGTGCTGTTCATGCTGGGTGGACTGATAGTCGGTAGCGGTCTTGGCATGTATGGTCTGCGTCTGACCAAATTTGAAAACACTCCAGCAGGAAAATTCTATACGCCGAATGCACATCTCGGGATTGCACTGTCACTGTTGATGATAGGACGGATTGCCTGGCGCATGGGTGCGTTGTATTTCACCACCCAATCCTTTACTGCCCCACCTGGTGATTTTTCCAGCAGCCCGCTTACCCTTTTCCTGTTTGGTATGTTGGCAGCTTACTACATCAGCTATGCAGTTGGTCTGCTGCGCTGGTCGCGCAGCGCTAAGCCAAACTCACCATCAATTGTAGCAGATGTTACTGAAGGCGCAGAGCAGCAAGCATAAGTGTAGTGCGCCTATTGGTTTGTCTGAGCTTGGTTTGTCTGAGATGCGCCATGCAAAGCAAAAAACTGCTCAGTATTTTTTTTGATCTGCTGTGCCAGCGTTACCGGCGATATCCGTAAAATAGCAGCAACTGCTTCCAGCACGACTGGCAAATGCATGGGTTCATTACGGTTGTCATGCGGGCGTACCGGCAAATTGCGTGGCAATAAAAACGGTGCATCGGTTTCTATCATCAGTTTGTCTTTGGGCAGGTATTTGACCGCCTTGCGCAAATCATCGCCACGCCTTTCATCGCATATCCAGCCGGTAATACCGATGTGGCAATCCAGATCCAGATAAGCACGCAACTCTTCGGTGTTACCAGTAAAACAGTGCACTACAGCACCTTTGAGTTGCGGACGGTATTGTCTCAGCAAGGCAAAGAAATCTTCATGCGCATCGCGCTCATGCAGGAACACTGGCTTTTGCAAGCGCACTGCCAGTTGCAATTGCGCTTCAAAGCAGGCGCGTTGCTGAACTTCTGTCGAAAACATGCGGTTGTAGTCGAGCCCGCATTCACCAACGGCCACCACAGTATCGCTGGAAGCAAGTTTTTCTATCGCTTTTGCACACTGCGTATTCCAGTTCTTGGCTTCATGCGGATGCACGCCCGCAGTGCTGCTCAAATAGCCGGGATAAGTTTGCGTCAGCGCATGGGCCTCGTGGCTGGCGCGCTCAGACGTGCCTGTGACGATGATTTGTTCCACTCCAGCCTGTTTTGCGCGTGAAATCACGGCCTCAAGGTCAGAATGAAAACGATGGTTGCTCAGGTTCGCACCGATATCTATCAGTGCAGGTTTTTGTAGCATGGTATAAATTTCCTGTTGTTTTTATTATTTGGATTACTAGCCGCTCAGTAGATAAACTGAGGGTATTCTGGAGCAGAATCTGCAAGTGAATAGTCTGGATAGATCCAAATCTTATTGTTTAAATTAACGGCGCTGATTTTAACGCCAGCGCCATCTTAATGCGGGATGATGAAAAATATCAAGCGTTTTCATCAAGGTGTATTGCTGATACTAGCTAGAACTCATTTCATAAATAGGGGTGAGATGCGTTTGTCTCATAACGTGGGCTGGCAAGGCGGATGACGCAGTCAATAGCGAGCTATTGACAAGGAGTCGAATTGTCAACACCTGCAGTCCAGCGCGCGTTATGAGGCAAACCCTTCGGGAACTGACGATTTGGGCACATTACAGCGCGTTGTGTGTCCCCCTCGCTCATGCTTAGCAGAGCGCAGGCCTTGCACTGCATCCCAAATCGCCTTGTTCGCACTCATTCCTATTTATGAAATGAGCTCTAGTTACATTGGCTTAAAACGCCACGCATACGCCTGACTGATCTTGAGTTTTTCTTGCAAACCGCGCAGTTCTACCGTGTACTTACCCATCTCATCTCTGTGCGCACGGGTAATCGCATCAGCACGCACGACGGTGCCGCGATGCACTTGCCAGAAGATGTCCGGATCAAGCCCATCCATGATTTCTTTTAGTGGTTTGCGCACATGCGCTTCATCATCGGCGCAGACTACGCGCGTGTACTTTTCATCTGAACTGAAGAACAGAATTTTTTCTACCGGGAACATCTTGATGGTGTCGCCCACGCTGGCACTGATCCAGCGTATGCGTTCCACCGCTGTATTCTTCAAACGCTTGTCGAGTTCAGACATGAGCTGGCTGACATCGGTCACCGATTGCTTGCTGGCGATGCGTTCCTTCAACCTGGCAACGGCTTCCTGCAATCTGATTTCAGAAATCGGCTTGAGCAAATAATCGACGGCACCAGCAGCAAAAGCATCCAGTGCATGGCTGTCGTAAGCAGTGGTGAAGACCGCATGGCAACGTCCCTTTACGGCATGGGCCACGTCCAGGCCTGTCATGCCTGGCATGCGTATGTCTAGAAAAGCGATGTCTGGTTCTTCCTGATGAATTGCTTCCAGCGCTTCGGCACCATGTTCGCATTCGGCCAGTATTTCAAGTTCTGGCCAGACTTTATGGAGCATACGGCGCAATTCTTTACGCGGTAAATCTTCGTCATCGGCAATGATGGCTGTGGTCATGTCATTACTTTCGTCATTTTTATCAGGTTTCCAAAGGCAGCAATATAGTCGCAGCAACGCCGCCTTCAGGCCTGGCTTTCAATACCAGACTGGCGCGTACTCCATAAGTAGACTCCAGCCTTTCATGGATATTCGCCAGACCTATACCTGTACCAGAATTGCTGCCAGCAAAACCGACACCATTGTCGGCGACTGTCAATTCCAGCATGTCTACGCCATAGCGCTCGATCTTCTTTGCATAAACAGCGACATGCACAGCACCTATCTTGGGTTCCACACCATGTTTGACGGCATTCTCGACCAAAGAAATCAACATTAGCGGTGGCAAGGCAGCGTCTGTCACTTCACTATCGACGCTATAACTGAGGCGCGGTATGCGGGCCTGCATGAGACCCAGATAAGCGCTGGCGGCTTCCAGTTGTTGCTTGAGTCTGGCCTGGGCAGAGCTGCCATCATTGCGCATTTGCGGTATGGTGGCGCGCAGGTAATCGACCAGGTGATCAACGATGGCCGTGGCCCTTTCAGGCTCGGTCAAGATGGCGGAACGCACACCTGCCAGGGTATTGAAAAGGAAATGCGGCTCGACCTGAGCAGCCAGTACGGACAGACGTAATTCGGCTTCACGGCGTGCTTCTTGCGCCAGGCTGAGTTCGCGCTGGCGCATGACTTCCAGCATGCGCTTTTTTTGGCGGAAAAAATACCAGAGATCAATCGCACCCGCAGTATAGGTGACGAGACCAAAAACAATGAATATGGAAAAACCTTGCACCAGCATTTTCAAGGCAGGTGATTGCTCAATCTTGCTGACGTTTTTGTCCTTATCACCCTTCGCGACCGGGTGGACCGTCACTCCGGCGGCTGGCTTGCCTGCTTTCGACGTCGGTGCACCGGAGGCAGTAATACTGCCCTCGACGGCAAATTCCATATTTTCACCGCCGTAAGCCAGGTACTTGGTGGCATAGTTAGTCCCAGAAATAATGCCATAGCTAATGCCTGCACCAACCAACAAGGCCAGTGTCAGCGATATGGCTTCTTTCTTGCTGGCATAGGCCTGGTTTCTGACCCATACCGCCATGGCAGGGCCGATCAGGTGCAAGGCAGTGCCACCTATTGTCAGGGGGACAAAAGCCACCGCCAGCTTGCGCAGATCTGTATCAGCCACCAGGCCCGTCGCTATCACCAGCAAGTCAACGATGATGAACAATCCTATCCATGCCTGTGCCCGGTAACGGAACCAGGTACGTGAAAACACAGGATAGTTACGGGCGCGGGTCAGCCAGGTTTCACTTCTTGCCGTCACTTCGGAAGGCAGTAATTGTTCTGAAGTATGTAAAGCTGTGCGCATAGGATTAATGACTGACATGACAATTCCTTATGAAGTTATGCCTAGTCTAAGGAATGCGATCATGATGTGGGAAGAATGCGATAAAACTGGCTGACAGTCGATGAAATGCGATTTTGCAGCGACGAATTATTCTGCCCCAGCCTCGTTGCCATCTTCCGTCGCGTTGGTTCTTTGCTGTTTGGCAATACGTATAATGGTATTGCGTATGGAGCTCAGTACCGCTACAGAATTGAAGGGTTTGACGATAAAGCCCTGTACTCCGCGTTGCTGGGCCGTCTGCAATATGGTCGCATCAATTTTTGATGACACCAGGAAGAGCAGTGCCTTGGGCAATTCTGCCTTGATCTTGTCGAGCAAAGCCAGGCTTTCTTCATCGGTTTCGCCTATATCCACGCAAACAATCTGTGGTTTGAGCTTGATCACGCGGGCCAGGCTGGCAGGCGTCAGATTGGCATCTCCCACCACCTCATGGCCCCCATTCACCAGAACAGAAGTCAGCAAATTACGGGCAACAGCATTTGCATCCAGAATGACGGCTTTTAGCATGGCTACATGTAGAGAAAGATTCAATTTGCATATTAATGCAAAACTTTAAGTTCATGTAGAAAAGGCGGCAGATGTGTAGAACTCATTTCATCAATAGGAATGAGATGCGTTTGTCTCATAACCTGTGCTGGTAAGGCGGACGAGGCTGTCAATAGCGTTGCCAAATAGCAACGGGCGAATTGTCAATACCTGCGCGGCCAGCACACGTTATGAAACAAACCCTTCGGGAACTGACGATTTGGGCGCATTGCTGCGTTGTGCCGCTTGCTAAGGCAGACGCCTTAGCTGCGCGTCACGCCTTGCATTGCATCCCAAATCGTCTTGTTCGCACTCACCACTATTGATGAAATGAGTTCTAATCTGCCGCCTTCCCATCGCTATTATTTATTTCGCGTATATCTTATTCCCGATTACCGTCAGGCTTGGCATTCTTGACATACATCTCCAGCCAGCGGTCTTGTTCCCACAACATGTGCAGGATGGATTCGCGGGCGCGGTAGCTATGGCTTTCATTTGGCAGCATGGATAGCCTGGTGGCACCGCCCAGGCCTTGTATGGCCTGGTACATGCGCTCGCTTTGCATGGGGAAAGTGCCGGAATTATTATCTTGCTCGCCATGGATGAACAGGATGGGGTCCTTGAACTGGTGGGCGAAATTGAAGGGGGACATTTCCTGGTAGACCTTGTTGGCTTTCCAGTAATTCCTGTCTTCAGACTGGAAGCCGAAAGGCGTCAGGCTGCGGTTATAGGCACCAGAACGGGCAATACCGGCACGGAAGAAACGGGTATGCGCCAGTAAATTCGCGGTCATGAAAGCTCCATAGCTATGGCCACCGATGGCGATGCGGTTGCGGTCTGCCACGCCCAGGCGTACGACTTCATCGACGGCTGCTTCTGCATCCATCTTCAGTTGCTCCAGATAGGTATCATTTGGTTCTTTCTTGCCTTCTCCGATGATGGGCATGGTGGGACCATCCAGCACGACATAGCCACGGGCCAGCATGGGCAAGGGGCCGTTATAAGAAATACGGTTGAACTTGTATTGCGAACCTATCACCTGCCCGGCCGCTTCTGCCGATTTGAATTCACGCGGGTAAGCCCACATCAGCACGGGGCGCGGGCCATCGCGCTTGGGGTCATAGCCAGGTGGCAGATACAAAGTGGCGGTCAGGTCTACGCCGTCTTCACGTTCATAACGGATTTGCTGTTTCTTGATACCCTTGAATTGTGGCATGGGGTGCGGGAATTGCGTCAATGCACGCGGTGCAGCGCTGGCCTGCAAATCATAGAAATAGAAGTTGGGTCTTTCTTCAACCGACTCGCGGCTGGTAATAAAGCTGTTGCCCTTGTCATTCAGCAGTGCCTGTATTTCTTCATAATACGGGGCCTGCGAGCGCCACAGGCGGGTGATCTGCTTGTTGGTCAGATCGAATTTATCAAGGAAGGGCCGGTCACCCTCGGCACTGGCACCAGTGCCGGTAAAAAAGATGGCCTTGCCATCCGGGCTGATACGCAAGACCAGGCGGCCCTGGGCATTTTGTGTCATCACCGGGTTGCCGGGATTGCTATACTGGTCTTCTGACTTGCGGACAAACATGAGTTCTGGCTTGCTGTCCGGCACGCCAGGCTGTATGCGCCAGGTGCGGGTGTCACGGGTTTTCAGCCAGTTCTCGGTGACCACGGCCAAGTAATCATTACCCCACTGTACATTACCAAAACGCCAGCCAAGATCCATGATTTTTTGTGCCGGGGTATCAAATGGGGTTGCCTGCTGGAACAGGGCATCATGGATTTTGCTATTTACTTCAGGGTCGCCACCTGCCTGCGCTTCCAGCCAGTACAGGGTCGCTGGTTTGTCGGTGCGCCAGCCAAAGTCACGCGGGCCGGCTTGCACGGCATCATTGCCTGTCGGTATACGTTCACGCAGCGGGCGCTCAGCTACCGTCTTGACCTTCTTGCCCTGGATATCCCAGAGTTCTATGAGCTGGCCAAAGCGGTCTACCGGCAACATGGTGGAGTAGGGGCGGCGCAATTGTGTGGTCAGGATCAGCTTGCCATCAGGCGAAGCCAGGGATTTGATCAGGGTCATGGGGCGGGTGATACGACGCACCTCACCGTTCAGGTTGACGATGCCGAGCTGGGTCTGTAAATACCAATCCAGGGTATCGCTATCCCGCGCTGTCCTCAGCATGTCTGGGTAGATGCGGTTTTGCAGCGCCTTGCCGCCCTTGGTCTCTTGCATATTGGGCCCTGCCGGTACTGCAGGCACTGGTGGCAATTCCTTTTGATGCTGCGGTGTTAGCCTGACCAGTATTTTTTCTGAACCTTCTATCCATGAAAAACCGGGGCCAGTCACGGCATTCAGTTTGTCTGCCATCAGGCGGCGGGCTGTGCCTTTTTTAATGTCCAGCAACCAGAGTTCAACGCCACCTTCTACCCACAGGCTGAAGGCCAGCCATTGTTCATCAGGGGACCAGGCCGTTTCGGCGATCTTGAGCTTGGCTGGCAAACCTTTGACTTCACGCGCTTTGCCAGTGGCGACATCCAGCAAACTCATGCCATTGCCAAAATCAAAATGGCTGGCGGCACGGGTACGCGGATTAATGCGCAAACCCGCGAGTCGCAATTCTGGTTGTGAGACATCGGCAATACCGGGCAGGCCAGGCAGAGTCAGCAACAAAGCCGTCTTGCGTTGCGGCCCCAGGCGAAACAGCGGGCCCCTGGGGGCATCGACCACGGCTTGCAATTCTGCCGGTGGCAGCTGGTAGCCGGATTCAGCTACATTGCCAGCCTGGATCTGGCTGCTAGTCGAGGCTAACAGAACGAGTGTAGCGGCGACGAACAAGGGTTTGATACGTATCATTAACAGAGCATCCTGATCTAAAGCTTAACAACGAGCTTAAGTACAAGCTTAAAAAAAGCTTGCGTACAGCTTGACAATAATTTCAGGGCTAATTTGATAATTTTTTATGCCCTATAAAAAACTACCGCCCCTTATATGCAAACTAAGGGGCGGAGTTTTTAATGCATTGTAAGCGCTTTACAGGCTTTTTACAGCTTAGTTAAGAACCCATATCGCGAATCACTCATTTTGCGCCCGGTGCAAAGCCGTTGGCGGTAATGTCCAGCTCAGTGACTTCGCCATAATTGGCAGCGGTGCCGCGTATGCTTTCGGCCTTGCCTATCAATACCATTTGCAGCTTATCGCGTGGGAAATGTTTGTCCACCAATTGCTTGGCTTTCTCTACATTGAGGCCATCAACGTCACGCATGAAATGATCAATTTGTTCACGGCCAACTTTGGCGACAAACATTTCACCCAATAAACCCGCCAGTTGCTGATTGGTTTCAAAACGTGGCGGGAATTGCCCTTTGACATAAGCCTTGGCCGATTCCAGGGTCGCCGCATCTATGCCCTTGTCCCAGAGGCGCTGATAAGTCTTGGCCGCCAATGCCAGTGCGGCCTCGGTCTTCGGGGTGGCGGTAAAACTGGAAACAGCAAAACTGCCCGTCTCGGCAAGGGGAATGAAGCTGCTATTGGCACCATAAGTCAACCCAGAATTGACACGCAACTCATCATTAAGCCAGGAAGTAAAACGCCCGCCCAAAATGGTATTGATGACTTGCAAAGGTACATAGTCAGGGTCATTGCGTGCGATGCCCTTGCCACCAAACAGGAAGGTGGTTTCGACAGCGTCTGACTTGTTGACCAGCCAGACGCGGGCCTTGTCTGCCTCTACCTTGCCATTGGTGGCAGTCGCAGGCACGGCAGTAGTGGCCCTCCATGAACCGAACAGGCTTGCCAGTTGGGCGCGCATGACGCTGGGTTTGAAGTCACCGACTATCACCAGGGCAGCATTTTCAGGACGATAATAACTTGCATGGAATTTTTTTGCATCCTGGGGCTGCAATGCCGTCACGCTGCTTACCGTACCGGCCACTGGATTGGCATAGGCACCATTACCAAACAACATGCTGCGGTAATAGGTTTGCACGACATTGCGTGGACTTTCCTTTGCCTGCTTTAAACCATCAACAGTACGTGAGCGCAGCTTGCCAAATTCTTCTACCTCAAATGAGGGATGCAAAATGGCGTCTGCAAAGATGGGCAATAGCACATCCACGTCGGCGCTGGCAAAGTCTGCATTCAGGGAAGTGGATTCTGTTGTCGTCGCACTGGAAATGCGGCCACCACGAAAATCAAAGCTCTGGTCCAGGGTCTTTTTATCAAACTTGCCACTACCTAATAACAAGGCATCACCTGTCAGGTTGGACAAGCCTGCATTACCAGCATCACTGACAGCACCAGCCTTGACGACGGCGCGCACGGCAATCAGAGGCACGTCATGACGTTCCATCAGATACACAGTCAGGCCATTGGGCAGCTTGGTGGTTTCAAAGGCAGGCAGGCGGAATTCTGCAGCCTGACTGTTTGCTGCCAACATGCTCAAACTGGCCAGACTGCAGGCGAGCGTTTTTTTAGAGATCATCTTTTTACTGAACATCTTCTTATTCCTCCACAGAGGCGAGCACGCCTACTGTTCTTTGTGATTTTTTAAAGTATTTGGCAGCAACGCTCTGGATATCGGCAGGAGTCAGTTTGCGATAAGCATCCGGTGCGTCGAACAATTTCTTGTAATCGCCAAAGAACATTTCATATTCACCAAGCTGGGCGGCCTTGCCGTTGATGGTTTCCTGGGCACGGTAGAAATTCAGGAGCTTCTGGTTTTTCACTTTTTGCAATTCATCAGCCGTGACACCATCCTTGACCAGCCTGTCTATCTCAGCCAGCAATGCGGCTTCGACCTTGGCAGCAGGCACCTTGTTGGCCGCAACCGCAAAGAAATTGAACAGGCCAGGGTCAAAATTCTTGCCATGATCGGCACCAACCTGGGTTGCCAGGCGCTGATCCACCAAAGCCTGATACATGCGCGAAGTCTTGCCATCAGTGAGTACGCTGGCGATGACATTCAGCGCATAGTAATCAGGATGGCTGGTCGCTGGCATCTTGTACGACACCATGAGATTGGCAGCGGTGGCAGATTCCTTGCGCACGAATACCCGCCGCTCGCCTTTTTGCTCTGGCTCTACCGTACGCACCACTGGCGGCAGGGCACGCTGTGGGACATTGGCAAAATACTGCTCTGCCAGGCGTTTAACCTCTGCTGCCTTGACATCACCGACGATGACAGCCACTGCATTATTCGGTGAATAATAGACATTGAAATAACGCTGCAAGTCATCTTGCGTCCAGGCCTTGATGTCGGACTCATGGCCGATAGTGGGAATGGAGTAGGGATGGGCACGGAAAGCAGAAGCATAGACTTCACCCCACAGGGCACGCAGATTGGAATTTTCCAGGCCGGTGCTGCGCTCGGACAAGACCACGCCGCGCTCGCTCTCGACCATTTTTGGGTCTATGCTGAGATTGGCGATACGATCGCTTTCGAGATCAAAAATGGTCGGCAGTGCAGTGGCCGGGAACCAGTCCTGGTATACCGTCAGGTCATTGCTGGTATAGGCATTATTGGCGCCGCCATTGGCTTCCATGGTGCGGTCAAATTGCTTGGGACCGAATTTCTTGGAGCCATTGAACATCATGTGTTCAAAGAAATGCGAAAGGCCAGTGATGCCCGGTACTTCATTACGCGAACCGACTTTCCAGTAGGTGTACATATTCGCGTTGGGTATCGTGCTGTTTTCCAGCACCAGGAATTTCATGCCATTTGGCAGCGTAAAGGTTTTCACCTGCTCGACTGTAACGGCTTGGGCTGCTCCCGCCATCAGACCTAAATACAGGCCGCCAGCGGCAGCCATGGTTTTCCACTTCATTGCATTTTCTCCCTTGTATGCTTATTGATTGCGGGTGCTGATCCCTGAGCTATGACAGTGGAGACTGGCTGTAGTTCGGATCAAAAATATTCTGGATATATAAAGACTGCAGATATTTACCCTAATTTGTCATACTGGCAAGCAGAATCGTTGCAAATTGTCACGCCAGGGCAATGTAAGTTATTCACTGCGGCGAGATTGCCTTAATCCGTCATATCATTCACAACATTGCAGACAATCTGCCTGGAAAAACACGCAAGGCTCAGTATCATGACATTAACGACATCCCCGGCTCGCTTTGGTTTGCGGGCAAAAATGCTCTTCGCCGTACTGGCCATGGTGCTGGCCGGTTTTACAGTGACCATTAGTCTGCTGACCAAGCAGGCTGGCAGCATGCAACAGGAATCTGCTCAGCAATACGCCAGGCAACTGGCCATCAATAATGCAGGCAAGGTGGCAGAACGCATCAATCTGGCTTTGCATGCGGCGCGCAGCCTGGCGTTTGAGCTGGCTGCGATGCAGGCCAGCGGCAAGGCCGACCGTGCCAATGCAGACCTGCTACTGAAGAGCGTGCTGGAAGGCCACCCTGAATTTACCGGCGTAGGCACGATTTGGGAAGCCAATGCCTTCGATGGCAAGGATAGCGAATACGTCGGCAAGGAAGGCCATGATGCCACTGGCCGCTACCTGCCTTACTGGAACCGCGGCAGTGGCAAGACCCAGGTCGAAGCCCTGACCGATTATGAGAAAGAAGGTGCAGGCGACTATTATCTGCTGGCGAAGAAAAGCGGCAATGAAGTCTTGCTCGAACCATATATGTACAAGATCGCTGGCAAGGATGTGTTCATGACCACGGTCACTGTCCCGGTCAAGGCCAAAGGCCAGGTCATTGGCGCGGTCACAGTGGATTTGCCGGTATCCAGCTTCCAGGAAGATGTCAGCAAAATCCACCCTTATGAAACCGGCTATGCCAGCCTGATTTCTAACAATGGTATCTATATCGGCGACGTCGATGCTAAAAACGTCGGTCAGAATATAGGCGACAGTGCCGCTGCAAAAGCTGCAAAGACGGCTATCAAGGATGGCCAGACTTATAACGACAGCTTTGAACACAGCACCATGCAGACGACGGTGAACCGCATCTATGTGCCCGTGCAGATAGGCGCCACCACGACGCCATGGTCTTTTGTCATCAGCGTGCCAGAGAACAAAATTTTGGCCGACGTGCGTTACCTCCGTAATACCGCGACCCTGATTGGCGTATTCAGCGTGCTGGTGGTGTCAGCCATACTGAGCTTCGTCATCAACAAACTGGTGATCGCGCCGCTAGGTGGCGAGCCGGATGTCGCCGTCAATATTGCCAGGAACGTGGCAGAAGGTGACCTGACTACGGTAGTGACACTGAAACCCGGTGACCGCAGCAGCATGTTGTATGCTCTGCAAGGTATGCAGCAGCAATTGACAGGCATGGTCACGCATATACGTGACAGCAGCGAATTTGTCTCGAATGCCTCTGGCGAAATCGCCATGGGCAATATTGACCTCTCGCAAAGAACCGAGAACCAGGCTTCGTCTCTCGCACAAACTGCCAACAGCGTGGAAAGCCTGAACCAGACCGTCAGGCAAAATGCGGGCAATGCCGAGCAAGCCCGCCAACTCGCCGTCTCCGCAGCACAAACCGCGCAACGCGGCAGCACCCAGGTCGACAAGGTGGTCAATACCATGGCGGGAATCTCGGCTGAATCGAAGAAGATGTTTGACATTATTGCCGCCATAGAAGGCATCGCTTTCCAGACCAATATCCTGGCGCTGAATGCAGCTGTCGAGGCTGCCAGGGCTGGTGAACAGGGTCGCGGCTTTGCCGTGGTCGCGTCAGAAGTGCGCAATCTGGCACAGCGCAGCGCCGTCGCTTCGAAAGAAATCAAGTCACTGATAGAAACCTCGATTGCCAAAGTGGATGTGGGTTCGGAAGTAGTTGGTCATGCCGGTAAAACCATGACCGAGATACTGGCCTCGGTAGAAGGCTTGTCAACGATACTCAATGAAATCTCCAGCGCCTCTGCCGAACAAAGCCATGGCATAGCGCAGATCACGAAAGAGATAGGCTTGATGGACCAGACTACCCAGCAAAATGCCGCACTGGTGGAAGAGTCTGCGGCGGCAGCGGCTTCACTGAAAGAAGAAGCGCAGAAATTGTGGCAGGCATTGCTGGTATTTAAAGTCAGTTGATTTCTCAATAGACGTTGCGGCACATACAAATGGACATCAGACCCACTGTTTGATGTCCATTTTTTCAACTTATCGGCTGCGGTCTACATTACCTAACGTAGCTTCACTTTGCAGCAGTCTGCGTCTTCGCTATTACCTGCAAAGCCTCAGTAAATACTTCGGGCTGGTAGCCACGTATCATGCGCTTGCCTATGATGATGACGGGGACGCCTTCACCGCCCAGTTCTGCATGTCTGGCAGCTGCAGCAGGTGATTTCTCTACATCCAGGTCCACGAATTCGATTTTGTTTTCATCAAAATAAGCCCGCGTTTTTTTACAAAAACTGCAACTGGCTGTGCCATACATCAAGACCTTGGTTTTATTGTTCTGGAAGTGCGCCGAATAATCAGCTTCCTGGTAGGCGGGTTTCAACCACATGGGAAGACGTGGTGCGACATAGCCTATCAACAATCCCACGGCAATGATGAGAGCATAGGTCAGTATCGTCTTTGCTATTTTCATACTGTCTTCCAGATAAATAAGATGTGATGAACAAGGTTTTGATACAGACAGTGACCAGCCTGTTGCTGATCACTGCTGTGGAGCAGCCATACCAGGCCGCCCGCTCACAAGCTGGGCGGCATTAGGTCAGCCAAGCTTCAAAAAATCATTATTCCGGATAACCGCTGAGGCAATCCTCCATACAGGCGGCCCAAGCCTCGGAACCACGTGGGCCTTCTTTGATACAAATCTTATTGCAGAAATAAAACGGTGGAGGGTAAGCAAATGCAGCACTGCAGCCAATTGCCAATGCCAGAGCGATTAATTTTTTTGTTGTTGATTTAAACATCTAGAGTCTCCTGATTTATTTAATGGGGGGATAGAACAGCACCGGAACATTCGCCCCCAGATCAAATGCCCGGTTTTATGACATAAGATAGCTACCTTCTTCTCTGCGTTTCTTCTCCAGAGAGTTTGGCTACATGCTTTTTTGTAAATTACCAATTCGACAAAATAATACCACTAAATATATTTGACTTAACATTATTTAACTATTGCACCTGCACAGAAATTTTGCTTTTTTATTATTTATTTTGTTAGCAAAAGCCAGCTCTCCAGAGGGTGGATGGCTACATCCTGAATAAAGCTGCCAGTGGAAATCAGCACAGTATTTTTTGCTGCGATGCAACATATGTCTTTTTATATGAGATTTTTGTCGTGGTAAGCTACGCGCCGAATTGACTCAATTCACATCATTTACAGGTACGCATTGAAAAATATTTTGCGGCCAGCTGCGACTTTTATACAAAATAATTATTGGAGAGCACTTTGAACAAAATTCAAACGCCAGGTGCACACACTATTCTGGGACATCCGGATAGCTTGTTCGTCCTGTTCTTTACAGAAATGTGGGAACGGTTTTCTTACTACGGCATGCGCGCCCTGCTGGTGCTGTTCCTGGTCACCACCGCAGCCAAAGGCGGCTGGGGCTGGAGCCGTGCTGATGCAACAGCCTTGTATGGCTGGTACACCGGCCTCGTGTATCTGACCCCTATTCTCGGTGGCTATATCGCCGACAAGATACTGGGCAGCCGCCGTTCCGTCGTACTAGGCGGCTTCATCATCGCCGCCGGACATGCCTGTTTGTTGTTTGATACCCCGGCAATGTTCTATACCGGCCTGGGTCTGGTCGTTGCCGGTACCGGTTTGTTCAAACCAAATATCTCTGCCATCGTTGGCCAGTTATATACCAAGGAAAATGAAGGCGGTCGTGATGGCGGCTATACCCTGTTCTACATGGGTGTTAATTCCGGTGCTTTCTTCGGTATCCTGTTGTGCGGTTATATCGGTGAAAAAATCTCCTGGCCCATGGGCTTTGGTCTGGCCGGTGCCTTCATGATACTAGGTGCAATCCAGTTTTATTTTGGTCAAGGCATTTTTGGTGAGATCGGTCTGGCAAAATCACAGCAAAGCGGTAACGCTGTCGTAGAAGAAGCCGAACCACATATCGTTGCCGACCGTTTGAAAGCAATTTGCGTCTTCTCTTTCTTCACCATCTTTTTCTGGTTTGCGTTTGAACAAGCTGGTGGTTCGATGACGATTTTCGCCGCTGACTATACCGACCGCGCTTTGGTGGGTACCAGTGGCATGCTGTTCAAGATCGTCAACAGCCTGATGACCGTGATCCCGACAATTATCCTGTCATGGTTGCTGATCAAATTGTTTGCTGGCACAGCAAAGCGCTATTTCTTGTCGAATGCCTTACTGGTACTTTGCATAGGTTTGATCTGGGCACTGGTGATCTGGATGTTGCAACGCGAATTTGCTCTTGACCAATCCAGTGTGCCTGCTACCTGGTTTGGTGTATTGAATTCCTTCTTCCTGGTGATCCTGGCACCAATGTTTTCCAAAATGTGGGAAAAATACTGGAATCCGACTGGCCCGGTCAAATTTGGTGTTGGGCTGATCTTGCTGGGTCTGGGCTTTGCGGCATTATCCTATGGCGCATACAGCATCCCGGCTGGTGCAAAAACAGCAAACGTAGGCATGATCTTCCTGATCGCCGCTTACTTCTTCCATACCATGGGTGAACTCTGTGTTTCCCCGGTTGGCTTGTCGTATATCAGCAAACTGGCTCCACCGCGTTTGCTGGGCCTGATGTTTGGTGTCTGGTTCCTCAATACTGCGATTGCCAACAAACTGGCTGGTTTCACAGGCAGCTATATCGATCATATTTCTGAAACCTATTCCCTGTCAGTCTTCTTCCTGATTTTCACCCTGATACCTATCGGTGCTGGTCTGGTTCTGATGATGCTGAACAAGTGGATGGAGAGAAAAATGCACGGCATCCACTAAGCTGCCGACCGCATAAAAAATCCCCGCGCAATGATCATTGCGCGGGGATTTTTTATGGCACATTACTTTTAAGCTTTGAATGTCACCCAGGGTTTCAGCCTTACCGTAGCCTTGATCAGGCCTGCGGTCTCTTGCGCTTCTATCACCGGGCCTATGGGTTTATAGGCTTGCGGTGCTTCTTCTATTTTGCGCTCTTCCCTGAGTGTCACGCATTGCCAAGTGGCGTCGGCATTATCATGCCGCAGACGTCGTACATCCTGCCTGCGTACACGACGACCGGCACCGTGGCTGCAAGACCATAACCAGTCAGGGTTGCCCAGTCCTTCTACCAGATAGCTGGCATCACCCATGGAGCCGGGTATCAGGGCCAGGTCACCCTCCCTTGCCGGGGTTGCGCCCTTTCTGTGAATATTCATGCCATGCTCACGCAAAATGACATTATGGGGCACGTCCACGATCAGGGAAGATTTGGCATGGCCCAGCACTGCCTGCAATTGCTGCCTGACCAGTTCTGCCAATACAATGCGGTTGGCCCAGGCGTAGCGCGCCGCCACGCCCATGGCTTGCAGGTATTCTTCGGCCAGTTCACCGCTGAGACCATACAAGGCTGTGTCAGGATGCTTGAGACTGGCTGGCCATTCTGCCCTGGCCCTGTCCATCCAGCGCTGGCCCACATAGAAACCCACATCGCGTGAACCGCTATGTATCATGACGACGATATCGTCCTTGGCCAGGCCAGCACGATAAGCCAGGTGGCGGTCAAAGACTGCATCAACGATCTGCAATTCAACAAAGTGATTACCACCACCTGGCGTACCCAGGCTGGGGTCACGCACGATGCCGTCTCGGCTGAACCAGGCTTCTGGCGCATAGCGACTGGCACCACCGAATTCTTGCAAGCCTATGCAGGCAGCAAGCTCTTGTTGCAGACGGTCACGGTCGGCTGTTGCCCAGATGCCGCTGTCCGGCAAGCTGTCGAGGAAAGCCGAAGGACCGGCATCGCTGAGTGCGGCAAAGGCTTTGGCATGGGCAGGCACGTCCCGGCCATTTTCCAGCAAGACGCGTTGCAACTGGCGTATCAGTGCAGGTTTGTGCTGGTTTGCCTGCGACAAATTAAAGCCAGTAGTCAATAAGCGCATACCGCAATTGATGTCCGTGCCTATGGCTGCGGGAATGACAAAGCCCGCATCAGTCGCCACAATGGAACCAACTGGCGCAATACTGCCGGGATGAAAGTCAGGCGTTGCACAAGCCTTGCAGACGGCATGATGCCCGTCCGCTGATTTGACAGCGGCAAACGCCATTAATTGTTTTACTGCCTTTTCTTCCAGAGGAAGACTATCAGGTAACAGCACAGTCGCCTGAGCATGTTCATGATGAAGCTGGAAGATGCCATTGGCATGTTCAACGTGTATGCCCTGTCTTTGCAGGGCAATTTTTAAACGAGAAATAGAAGTCATAGCTGCTACCAAAATTTGAAGTACAGGTGCGCCTCCGGCAATTCGGGGGCATTTGTACCTCTAGCAGCAGCGCCAAGAGGAGGACTATGAGTATAACGAAATTTGCTGCAAGTGCAAATAATTTGGTGGCAGGAGGTATCTTCAAGATACATACCTCCTCATTCTTTGTTTAGCCAGCAGCCACCTGCTGCACCAGCGCCATGGCAAATTTTCCGTTACCTGTGGACCAGTCGGAATAATCGTTTTCATGCATGAAGATGAAAACATCGGCCTTGGCCACGCCCGCATTTGCTGCCAGGTTTTCTGCAATGAGGGCATACAGATCGCGCTTCATGGCGTCGCTGCGACCGCGCCTCAGGCTGATGTCGATGACCACCAGTTCGTCTGAACGCGCCACGCCGTTAAAGCTGCGGCTATAGAAAAAATCTTCTGCCTCATAGCTGCTGACGAGATTGAATAACTCGTCTTGTGGCATGCCTATGCTGCTCACCAGCGCTTGGTGTATACCTTCGACGATAGCCTGGCGTTGTTCCTGGCTGGTGCTTTTACTGACATGGGTGCGGACGAACGGCATGTGATATTTCCTGAAAATAGATTTGATTGACATGTAAAGCAACAAACATCATTCTCAGATAAACCACATTGAAAGAAAATCGATATTCACTCAATCGTATGTGCGATAAACTCACATAATGAAACGTCGCCTGCCACCTTTGAACGCACTCCGCGCCTTTGAAGCTGCTGCCCGGCTGGGGCGCATGACCGTCGCCGCCGATGAACTGGCAGTGACGCCCGGCGCCATCAGTCGCCAGGTCCAGCAACTGGAACAGAGCCTGGGTACGGTCTTGTTTGAGGGCTCTAAAAACCGCCCGCAATTGAGTGCCATGGGCAGGCAATTGCTGCCCGCTCTGACTGCGGCTTTTGATCAGATGGATGCTGCCGTGAATGCCGTGCGCAATGATAATAGCGGTACTCTGGATATTTGCTGCTTCAACACTTTCACCGTGAAGTGGCTGATACCGCGTTTGTATGATTTCAATTCCAGGTATCCTGACATCGATGTCAGGCTAAGCTCTACTGACCGTCGCCCCTATGCAGCGCCAGACGCTGAGCTTGAACGCTACGACCTGATGATCAGCGTGGATGAAGCAGGTGAAGAGTCAGACAACCGGGACCGGGTCTTGCCTCTGTTTCAGGAATGGCTGGGGCCAGTACTTTCACCTGCGCTGGCAGCCAACATCAGGATAAGCACAGCCGCCGACCTGACCGGGAAAGCCTTATTGCATACACGCACCAGGGCAAATGCATGGCAGATGTGGGGGATGGCGGCTGGTTGCGCAGCACCTGTGGCAGAGGGCAGGGAGTTCGAGCACTATTACTTTACCCTGGAAGCCGCCGTTGCTGGCCTGGGTATCTGCATTGCCCCCTGGCATCTGGTGATAGATGATATCCGCAGTGGCAGGTTGATTGCCCCACTCGGTTTTAGTGCCAGCACTTACCGCTATGTAGCACGGCGCAGCCGCAAGCAAGATAAAAAACTCGACCTGTTTTGTAGCTGGCTGGAAAACCAGGCCGCCCTCAGCCCTTTGCCGGGTGAGAGTCTGACCGGGTGACAGTCTGAATAAACAGCAGCAAATTTATTTTTAAATAGTTGCATCCAAAACCAAATTCCTTGCGTATGAACAGTGCCCGTAAAGTTTTTTAACTTTTCGACGGTCATTTTCCCTACACTTCAGGAGTTGGTCATGAGACAAGTAACATCGAGGTTCAATCAAAAAATTCTACTCGCCCTGGTCACCGCAGGCAGCTTAAGCGGCATCGCCTCGCTGCCCGCACAGGCATCGAGCCATCGCGAAGCACCATTTATCACCCGCCACCCAAAAGTGGATGCTGCTGACTTTTATATGTTCCGCAGCTATGAAGCCAACCGCGCTGCCTTCACGACACTGATCGCCAATTATTCTCCGTTGCAAGATTCCTACGGCGGCCCGAATTATTTCTCCATGGACCCGGATGCCCTGTATGAAATCCATATCGACAATGTCGGTGATGGCAAGGAACATCTGACTTTCCAGTTCCGCTTTACCAATACCAATAATGATGCGCAGTTCACGGTGGGCGGCAAAAAAGTTTCGATACCTCTGGTGATTAATGCCGGTGCCATCGATGGCGTGAACCCGGCTGGTTTGAATGTACGTGAAACCTACACTGTCACCATGGTGACGGGCGACCGCCGCACTGGCACCCGCCAGGCTGTGACTAACGCAACTACCGGTTCTGCTACCTTTGACAAACCGATAGACTATATCGGTAACAAATCCATTCCTGACTATGCAGGCTATGCCGCCAAGCATGTGTTTTCCGTCAATATCCCAGGTTGCACAACACCCGGCAAAGTTTTTGTCGGCCAGCGTAAAGATCCCTTCGTGGTCAACCTGGGTGAAACCTTTGACCTGATCAATATCAAGGCCCCAGCCACTGCATTTGATCCGAATGCAGAAAAAGCAGGTCACGATGACCTGGCCATGAAGAACATCACAGCAATAGAAATGGAAGTGCCGACCAGTTGCCTGACCAATGGCAAAGAAGCCGTTATTGGTGGCTGGACCACAGCCAGCTTGCGTCAGGGCCGTGCGATTAACCCGACACCAAGCAGTACAGGTGCGGCATCCAAGGAAGGTGGCGCATGGACACAGGTATCACGTCTGGGCATGCCGCTGGTAAATGAAGTCGTGATTGGCCTCAAGGATAAGGACCAGTTCAACCACAGCAAACCCAGTGGTGATGCACAATTCATCAACTACGTGACCAACCCGACCTTGCCTATGCTGGTGGAAGTTTTGTTCGGCAGTGCTGGCGTCAAGGCACCGACCAACTTCCCGCGTAACGATCTGGTGGCAGCTTTCCTGACCGGTATCAAAGGAGTCAATCAACCAGCCGTCGTGACGCCATCTGAAATGCTGCGTCTGAATACCACAACGCCTGTCAGTGCAACGCAAAATCGCCTGGGTGTTATAGGTGGCGACAGTGCCGGTTTCCCTAACGGTCGCCGTCCTGGTGATGACGTGGTGGATATCGCCTTGCGCGTGGTCATGGGACGTTTGTGCACACTCAGCATAGGTTGTGTACCTGCTGATGCACCGGCTGGCAGCATAGACTTCACTGATGGTGCTTATCTGGACAGCAGCTACGTCGACAATGCCTTCCCTTACCTGAAAACCCCTGTGGCTGGCGCACTGAAACGCTAAGAACCTGTTTACGATCTGTAGCGAGCGAGCGTCAGCGGGGAGAAGAGCAGCGCAAAAAGCGGAATGTACACCAGTACATGAGCATTTTGAGCAGCACATGAACCCCGATCACGCTCGCGCAGTAAGATCATAAACAGGTTCTAAGCGTCTCAGTCTTTTTGCACAACATATTCAAGGAGCAATCATGAAAGCAAGACATTATTCTCTGATCGCCGGTACCGCGCTGACGCTCATTCTGGCAGGCTGTGGCGGCAGTTCAAGTTCTGCGGCCAACACCACGGGAACTGGTACGGGGACCGGCACTGGAACCGGAACAGGTACATCCACTGTTATTGATACCTTCACGCAATATGTGCTGAACCTGTTCGGTGCAGCAGATACAGCAGAACCGCAATCGATAGATGCAGCAGTGGTCACAGCACCAGAAGCGACTGAGCCTGTCAGTGTCAACTAGACAGATTGTCGTAGTCAACTGAAGTACCGCACACAAGGCACAGGCAAGTTTGTCTGTGTCTTGTGTTCGCCAACGAATTTTGCGATTCAAAAAATATCATGCACCTGCCTCGCTTCTTCTCTGCGCTGTTGATCTTGTCCATCCTTGCCTGTAATGTGCAGGCAACACCGTTTATTCCAATCAATGGCAAACAGGTACTGGAAGAATTACCGTCGCGTACAGACCCAGCTCAGCGTGCCTTTGCCGAATTCCGCAAACGTCTGGCAGCCAGGCCAGCAGATCATGCAATTGCCAGCGAACTGGCACAAGCCTATATCAATGCCGCCCGCAATGACGGTGACCCGCGTTATCTGGGCTATGCACAGGCAGTATTGAAACCCTGGTGGAGCCTGCCCAATCCCCCCATCAGTGTATTGGTGCTGCGCGCCACCATCCTGCAAAGCACACATCAATTCCCTGAAGCTTTGCTTGATCTGAACAGTGTATTAAAGCAGGACAGGAACAATGCCCAGGCCTGGTTGACCCGTGCCACTGTCTTGCAGGTACAGGGCCAGTTTGCCCAGGCCAAAGCCAGTTGCATGCACCTGTATCCCCTGGCACCAGAGCTGGTCACGCTGACCTGCGTGCATAATGTCGGCAGCCTGAATGGCGATGCAGCAAACAGTTATACAACGCTTGCCACAGCCTATAAAAAATATGAAAAAAATGCAGATAACGATGCTGGGACAAAAATCTGGATCACGACACTGCTGGCAGAGATGGCTGCCAGACTGGGCGATGTCAAAGCAGCCGAAGCCTGGTATCAGGCAGCACTGACATTGGCATCACCTGACAGTTATCTGTTAGGTTCCTACGCGGATTTTTTACTGGATCAGCAAAGACCTGCTGAAGTCGTCAAACTTTTGAAAGACAAAACCAGGGTAGATGCATTGTTGTTGCGTTATGCGCTAGCCTTGCAAGCACAAAAATCGCCGCTTGCTGCCGGACAAATTATTTTGCTGGATCAGCGTTTTGAAGCCGCCATGCTGCGTGGCGACACTGTGCACCAGCGCGAGCAAGCACGTTATGAATTGCAATTAAAAATCCGCCCGGCGATCGCCCTGAAACTCGCGCAACTGAACTGGGCCATACAAAAAGAAACCGCAGACCTGCGCATCTTGCTGGAAGCAGCCGCGGCACATGAACCTGAGGCAGCAGCCCCGGCCCTGGCATGGTTGAATCAAAACAAACTGCAGGACATGACATTGAAACCCGTACTCACCAAGCTGGGAGTCAAGTCATGATGCACTGCACTATCCATCACCTGGCGCGCAGTCTTGTGCTGGCATTGCTATTCAGTCTGTTCAGTCTGCCCGCCCATGCCCACAAGCCCAGTGACAGTTACCTGACTCTGCGGGCTGACCAGACCGGCATCCATGGGCAATGGGATATCGCCTTGCGCGACCTGGACTTTGCGATAGGTCTGGATGAAGACGGCAATGGTGAGCTGACCTGGGATGAGGTGCGCAGCAAACATGCAGACATCGCCGCCTATGCACTGGCCAGGCTGAAGATCACTGCGGGTGAGCTGCCATGCCCACTGACAGCAGGACAACAATTGATAGACCAGCATAGCGATGGCGCTTATACCGTATTGATGTTCGACAGCACTTGCAATGCTGAAAAAATCAAAGTGCAATACCAGTTATTTTTTGACCTGGATACTCAGCACAAGGGTTTGCTGCGTTTGGTCAACAGGAAGGATGCGACAACTACCGCCATCTTCAGCCCCGAGCAAGCCAGCCAGGAATTTGTCGTGGCCGACGTCAATAAATGGCAGCAATTCAGCGATTATATTTTTCATGGCATCTGGCATATCTGGATAGGCTTTGACCACATCCTGTTTTTATTGTCCTTATTGCTGCCTGCCGTACTGATGTTAAAAGCGGGTAAATGGGAGGCTGCCAGCAGCTTTAAAGCAGCGGCTATCGATGTCTTGAAAATCGTCACGGCATTTACGCTTGCCCATTCGATTACCCTGACTCTGGCGGCCCTGAATGTATTAGCCTTACCCACACGGCTGGTAGAGTCAGCGATTGCTGCATCGGTCATTTTGGCCGCGCTAAATAATCTGCGCCCCCTTTTTCAGGGTAAGCGCTGGCTGGTGGCATTTATTTTTGGGCTTATCCACGGCTTTGGTTTTGCCAGCGTACTGGCCGACCTTGGCTTGCCACAATCGACATTGGTGCTGGCACTGGTCGGCTTTAACCTGGGTGTGGAAATAGGGCAATTGGCTATCGTTGCAGGCTTTTTACCTCTGGCCTATCTATTACGCCGCCACTGGTTGTATCAGCGCGCCATCGTGCAGGTGGGCTCAGGGCTGGTCATTATCATTGCCCTGGTTTGGTTTATAGAGCGTGCCTTTAACATGCGCATTATTTCATAGAGGCTGTAGAGCTGTCCCCTGTCTGAACTTCAATTGCCTGTTTGGTTATGGATGCGGACAAAAACAGCATATTTCATATATTTTGCGGTGCTAGAATAAAGCTTTTGACTCTGGTCAATTGCCAGGGCTGATTCATAAAAATTCAACCGAGGATATTAATGACAAGCAAACTGAGCCTGTTACTGCTCGCAGCCCTGAGTGCCAATGCTGGTTCGCAAGAAAATATGAGCTATCAAAAACCGCCGCAATCCATACTGGAGCTGGCAGATTTCCAGCGCGCACCTGTCGTGAGCATGGATAGTCATAGAAAGACGCTGCTGCTCAGTTACCGTAATACCTATAAATCATTGAATGATTTGAACCAGACTGAAATGCGTCTGGCTGGTTTACGCATTAATCCGGTGACGAATATTTCCAGCACGCTGACTTATGTCAATAATCTGAAGTTACGCAAAGTCGATGCGACTGATGAAGTGCAGGTCAAGGGCTTGCCAGAAAACCCGCTGATCAGTTACGTGACCTGGTCACCGAGTGAAAAGAAAATTGCCTTTACCAATACCGCCGCCAAGGGTGTCGAGCTGTGGGTCATTGATGTGGAAACCGCAACAGCGAAAAAATTGACTGAAGCAAATCTCAACGCCAATCTGGGTACACCATTTGACTGGTACCGGGATAGCGAAAGCCTTCTCATCAAGGTCTTGCCCAAGAGTCGCCCAGCCCTGCTGGATGCCAGCAAGGATTTACCGAGTGGCCCTATCATCTCGACTTCCAGCGGCGCCACTTCACAAAACCGCACTTATGCAGATCTGCTGAAAAATCAGAATGATGAAAGCAATTTCATCAACCTGACAACTTCTGAACTACATAAACTGAGCCTGAATGGCAAGAGCAGCCTGTTCAAGAAGGCAGAGATGTTTGATGACGTCAGCTTTTCTCCTGACGGCAAATACCTGCAGATCAGCTCTATCCAAAAGCCTTTCTCCTACATCGTACCGCTGCAACGTTTTCCTTCAAAAACCATCGTCAGCGATATAACTGGCAAGCAGATCAAGGTCGTCGATGAATCGCCTTTGAATGAAATCATTCCCAAGGGCTTCAGTGCTGTTCCTGTTGGCAAACGTTATATGGCCTGGCGCGCTGACAAGCCAGCCAGTCTGACTTATGCACAGGCACTGGATGGCGGCGACCCGGCTAATAAGGCCGAGTTCCGTGATGAAGTGTTTTCCTGGGATGCGCCTTTCGACAAGCCCGCAATCTCCCTGGTAAAAGTCGCGCAGCGTTATGGTGGCATAGTCTGGGGTAACGACAATCTGGCAGTCGTCACTGATACCTGGTATGACACGCGCAATATCAAGGCCTACTTGTTTAATCCATCCAATCCGGCAGAAGCACCACGTGTCATCTCAGACCGCAATATGCAGGATATCTATTCTGATCCTGGCCGTTTTGAAACCAAGTACAACCAGTACCACCGCCGCGTGCTGGCGATAGAAGATAACAAAGCGTATCTGCTGGGTGCTGGTCACACCAAGAAAGGCCAGTTCCCTTTCATCGATGAACTGGATCTGGGCAGCCTGAAAAAGAACCGTCTGTATCAGTCCACTTACACCGACAAGATAGAAAGCATCGTCTCGATAGAAGATGTCAAGAAAGGCGATGTGCTGGTGCAGATACAGTCAAAGACTGAATACCCGAATTACTACTTCCGTAATATCAAGGGTGGTAACCAGTTGACGCCGGTGACGCAATTCAAGAACCCGTTCTCAGGTTTGCAAGACGTCTCGAAAGAAGTCATCAAGTACAAGCGCAAGGATGGCGTGGAATTATCAGGCACCCTGTATTTGCCAGCGGCCTATGATAAAGAAAAGAAAGAAAAACTACCTTTGCTGATCTGGGCTTACCCAGCAGAATTCAAGGACAAGGATTCTGCAGGTCAAAGCAGGCATAATGAAAACCAGTTTACTTTCCCCAACTATGGTTCATTCATTTATTGGGTGACGCGTGGTTATGCAGTGCTGGATGATGCCGCCTTCCCCATCATAGGTGAAGGCAAGACCGAGCCAAATGACAACTTCATCCCGCAACTGGTCAGCAATGCTGAAGCGGCGATTGATGCTGTCGATGCATTGGGTTATATAGATCGCAAACGTGTTGCCGTAGGTGGCCATTCTTATGGTGCCTTCATGACTGCAAACCTGCTGACGCATTCAAAACTGTTTGCCTGTGGCATTGCGCGCAGTGGTGCCTATAACCGCACGCTGACGCCGTTTGGTTTCCAGAGTGAACAGCGCAATTACTGGGAAAGCCCAGAGGTCTACAACAAGATGTCGCCTTTCATGAGTGCCGACAAAATGAAGACCCCGATGTTGCTGGTACATGGTGAAGCCGATAATAATCCCGGCACATTCACCCTGCAAACCGAGCGTTATTTCCAGGCATTGAAGGGGCTAGGCGCACCAGTACGTATGGTGATCTTGCCCAAGGAAAGCCATGGCTATGCCGCCAAAGAAAGCATCATGCATTTGCTGTGGGAGCAGGATCAGTTCCTGGAAAAATGCCTGAAGAAATAAAGGACTAGGACTAATTGACACAATTTTTTTAATGGAAATTTAAAGCCCCCAAGAAATTCTGAAATTCATCTCAGGATTTTTTAGGGGGAGGCCTGATGAAGTCCGGCTTCTCAAATTCGGCTAAGTATTCATGCGGGTTACGGCGCAGCCATACACACTTAATCAGAGGTTCCTTAACAGTTTTCACAACAACTTTAATAGGACTTACGCAAAAAAAGTGAACTATTTCAAAAATGATGTAAACCTAAAGCGGCTTTAAAATCTGTAAACTACGAGACATGACATCGAAACGCCCAAGCCGACTGGATTATTGCCAATACTTGTTGGTAAGCCAAAT
>JACQDX010000007.1 GCA_016200895.1 Burkholderiales bacterium | reverse complement strand
AGTCTTGCTCGAACCCCACCCATGCAGGAATGGGGATGCGGGTAAAAAACTGCAGAGCGATGAAGAATAGGCGTAGTTGATGCAAACCAGCTCCTGCAATAGGGGAAATTATTTCAATCGCTGCTTTTTTCGCTTACCTGTGCTGACGCAAAAGTCGCCATCTGGTTCAGGAAATTCACTGCTGCCTGCAACATGGGATACACCAAGGCAGCACCGGTGCCCTCACCCAGACGCAAATCCAGTTGCAGTACAGGCTTGACCTGCAGAGCCTGCAACATGCGGGCGTGACCACTTTCATCCGACTGATGTGAAAACACGCAATAATCGAGGATCGCTGGCTGCATTCTGGCAGCGACCAATAAGGCACTGGTAACAATGAAGCCATCTATCAGCAAGACCATGCGACGTTCTGCTGCCGCCAGCATGGCACCGACCATGGTGGCGATTTCAAAACCACCAAAGGTGGCCAGCACATCTGCTGCCTCATTAACACCTGCATGCAAGGAAACAGCCGCTTCAATTACAGCCTGCTTATGGCGTATGCCTTCTGTCGTCAAACCTGTGCCAGCGCCTACGCAATCCACAACGAGGATGTCAGTCAGCTTGTGCATCAGTGCAGCTGCGGCAGTCGTATTACCTATGCCCATTTCACCAAAACCCAGCACATTGCCAGACAAGCCTGCCACCAGTTCAGCGCCATTTTGCATGGCAGCCTGACATTCTGCAGCAGTCATTGCTGGCTCTGTGGCAAAATTGCGCGTGCCATTTGCGACTTTCATGCTCAACAATTTTTCACGCGGGCCAAAATCATGATTGACGCCAGTATCCACCACGTGCAAGGCGATACCATTTTGTCTTGCAAAGACATTGATAGCAGCTCCATCGGTCAGAAAATTTTCTACCATCTGCCAGGTCACATCTTGAGGAAAAGCAGAAATACCTTCTGCTACCACACCATGATCACCTGCAAACACGATGATGGCAGGCTCACGCAATTGTGGTTGCGTGGTTTGCTGTATCAAACCTATCTGCGCAGCCAGTTGCTCAAGGCGGCCAAGGCTGCCCAGAGGCTTGGTTTTGTTGTTGATGGCAGCAGTGAGCTCAGCTTCGAGAGCTGGATTCGCAGTAGCGACAATGTTTAAATTGAGCATGTCAGGCAATCAATAGTAAAAGCGGTCCAATAAAATCACTACCCAGGTTGCCAGTGCGATCAACACTGTCAGCAAGACAGCGGCACTGCCAAAGTCCTTGGCATTTTTTGACAAGGTGTGGCGCTCCAGCGAAACACGGTCAACCACCGCTTCTATCGCTGAATTAATCAACTCTACGATCAGGATCAGTACCAATACAACAATCATCATCAGCTTTTCAAAAGCCGACACTGGCAAAGCCAAAGCAATGATGGCGCCAGTAACGACCAGTATCAACTCCTGACGGAAGGCATGTTCGTTTTTCCAGGCGGAACGCAGGCCATCGATGGAATAAAGGATGGCCGAAAATATACGGCGCAGACCACTTTTGCTTTTGAATTCACTGACTGCTTGCTCTTTTTCAGACATTTTTCTTCCTTAAACCCATGCTCAAACGGCACTTAAACGGCATTCAAACACGCGTACTTAAACTGTATTGTAGTGAGAGGCAAGACCAGCATGCCTTCACTCAGGTGGCGAATTTTACAGGACAATAAGTCAGGAACAAGCAGATTTACTTCTTGCAAATTAAATTCTTGGGACAGCAATCAAGCATCATGCACCGTTACGCTGCATTTTTAAGATGAAACCGTGACGTCCATTTCACATTGTGGTATAACTTATATATTGCAGCGCACCAACCATAATATGAAAAACGATACACCCGCTTCTGATAAAACTTCCATCCAGGTAATAGAACGCATGGTGTCCTTGCTGGATGCCCTGTCACGTTACCAGGACCCGGTCAGTCTGAAGGAACTGGCCATCGTCACCGGCTTGCACCCCTCCACCGCTCACCGCATCCTCAATGATATGGTGCTCACCCGCTTCGTTGACCGTGCCGACACTGGCTCCTATCGCCTGGGCATGCGTTTGCTGGAATTGGGGAATATCGTAAAAAGCCGCTTGAATGTGCGCGAGGCAGCATTGGAATTCATGCGGGCCTTGCACCGCCAGACTAACCAGACCATCAATTTGTCGGTACGCCAGGGTGATGAGATCGTCTATATAGATCGCGCCTTCTCTGAACGTTCTGGCATGCAGGTAGTACGGGCGATAGGCGGCCGGGCCCCATTACACCTGACTTCAACCGGTAAATTGTTTTTGTCCCTGGATGAACCCAAGGCCATACGAGCCTATGCGACGCGTACCGGCCTTGCTGGCCATAATAAGAATTCGATTACTGACCTCGCCAAACTGGAAAAAGAATTGTCGGCTGTGCGTGAAAATGGCTATGCCAGGGACAATGAAGAACTGGAGCTTGGCGTGCGCTGCATGGCGGCAGGCATCCATGACGATAGTGGCAAAATGATTGCAGGATTATCGATCTCGGCACCAGCAGACCGCCTGCAGGAAGAATGGTTGAGCAACCTGACCGATACAGCCAGACAGATTTCCTTGACTCTGGGTTATACCGGCACATTCTGAACAGAAGCTCTATTCAAATAAAAAAACCAGTACTTTTTTTAACACTGGTTTTTTTACCATCTTACGTACTGCAGTTTCAAGCCTATTGTTTCAAGCCTATTTATAAGCACCCGCGCCGACAAAATAATCATCAATCTTTTCAAAATAACTGGATTTGGTTTCCAAAGCCTTGGTCACAGGATTTGGCCATTGATAATCGATCCAGCCATCATTCTTGATTTTCAGCGCGGTGACCATGTCCTTGATGATAGTCTTGCCCTCGACCTTCAAATCTATCAAATTCTTGCCTATCATCTTGGGATTGGCACCATGCGACAAATTGACGCCATTCATGTCATACACAAACAAATACAGATCACGGTCGTGAAAATCTTTGTTGGATGCATCATTGAAGTCTGCAAAAGCTTTTTCCTTGCCATTTTTCTTGATGTGGGCAATTCCTTTTTTTACCATGGCTTGCGCTTGTGCTGGCGTGCCACGTTCATCACTGGCCATGACAGACGCAGACATAAAGAAACCCATTACTGCCAGCAGAAACAGTTTGCTTATCAATTTCATGACTCATCTCCTTGTTTTATAGGGCCGCGTATATCGGCGCATGGTTATTATTGCTTTGCAGAACCAATCATTCATGACTTGCACTATCCAGTCCAGTACTAGTCACTGTGCAGCGCAATAAATTTGCCTTTCTTTGCAATCAGTGCAACTACAGCATAGTGCAATACAGCTATTTATAGCTAAGCAAATTTACAACTCCCTCCACATCGTCCAGACGGCGCACCAGTTTTTCCAGTTCTTTTGCCTGACCAACAGTTTGCGCGCAACCTTTCAGAGTGACGAAGCGGCGCTGCCCCTCTATCCAGATACTGGTTTCAGCAAAACGACCATCCGCTTCTATGGCGCGCTTGACCCTGGGAATGATTTCCTGATCATACAAATAGGAATTGGGCAAACGGCATTGCCCTGATTGATAGCAACTGGTGCCGCGTTCTATTCTGGAGTGAGCCTCCGCCCTGGCTTGCGCCTCGGTCAATAAAGGACCTTCGGGTGTGGAACAATCACTGATGAATTGGGTAACTTTGAGGAAAGGATCGTTGAAGTAGTTGCTTCGTACTTCGTCAGACATCACTGGATTGGCACACAGAGCAAGCACGGCCATCAATGCAAGGCGACCCTTAGATTCTTTTAGCGACATGCAAGTCTCCTTATTAGCATATACCTTATGCAAAACTGCCTGAACAAGTATTTGCATATTAACTAATTTTTATTGGATGTGCTTGCTACATAAAAAAGCCAGTACTTTACACAGCACTGGCTTTTCGATTCAATTGATACGAGACTAGATTTTTGCCCCAAAGCGATCAAAACGTGGCGAATAATACTGATCCCCATTCAGCGAGTACATCAGGCGTTTTACCTGGCCGGTAATCAACTCACGCCTGACCAGGCCGATGTAGCGGGAATCCTGGCTATTGTCGCGATTATCTCCCAGCATCATATATTCACCTTCCGGCACTTTGACGGGAGCGAAAGAGCGCCGGGCTTCGCGTTCTGGCATGACGATCATGTCATGTTGCAGGCTGCCTAATCGTTCTTTGTAGACCAGTTGCTGGCCTTTGTATTCACGTTTTGGTGTCAGATGGTCGTCACTGCGCGGCTCGATAGGCTCATAGCTGGCGGCAACACCATTAATGAACAGTTTTTCTTCGCGCATTTCCACCACATCACCAGGCACGGCAACCAGGCGCTTGATCAGGCGCACACCATCTGCTGGCGAAGTGAAGGTGACCACATCACCACGCTGAGGGTCCGCCACATGCGTGAGGATGACATCAGTGAACGGCAACTTGACATCATAGGCGAGGCGGTCACAAATCACACGATCACCTTCCAGCAGGGTCGGGTACATGGAACTGGTGGGAACGATGTAGTAATCAGCCAGTGCACTGCGCACAAAAACCATGCCCAGCATGAGTACGATGAAACCTTTATTATCGGCTAACAGTTTCTTGAGCTTCACAGCAATCTCCCAATGACAAAGCAAAAAAATATAAAGCAATCACTTAAGCTTGCCACAAGTAGACAAAAAAATACCCCGAAAGTTCGGGGTATTTTTAAGCATGTTGCAAAAACTATCTGGCAAGCAGATTATTTTGCGTGCATCAATGCAACAGTGGTGTCCAGCATACGGTTGGAGAAACCCCATTCGTTGTCGTACCAGCTGGATACCTTGACCAGACGGCCAGATACTTTTGTCAGTGTTTCATCATACGTACTGGAAGCTGGATTGTGGTTGAAGTCTACCGATACCAGTGGTGCAGTGTTGTAATCCAAAATGCCTTTCAGGGCACCTTGGGATGCATCTTTCAACACCTGGTTGATTTCTGCCACTGTCGTATCACGGGCAGCAACGAAAGTCAGGTCAACCACGGATACATTGATGGTTGGTACGCGCATGGCGTAACCGTCCAGTTTGCCATTCAGTTCTGGCAATACCAGGCCAACGGCAGCTGCTGCACCAGTTTTGGTCGGGATCATGCTCATGGTGGCAGAGCGGGCGCGACGCAAGTCTTCATGCATCACGTCTGTCAACACCTGGTCATTGGTGTAGGCATGAATAGTGGTCATCAAACCGTTGACGATACCGATAGCATCATTCAAAGGCTTGGCCAGAGGTGCCAGGCAGTTGGTCGTGCAGGATGCATTGGAAATCACTGTATCTGTGGCTTTCAATACGCCGTGGTTGACACCGTAGACGATAGTTGCATCCACATCTTTACCGCCTGGGGCAGAGATGATGACTTTTTTCGCGCCGCCAGCCAGGTGGGCAGAAGCTTTTTCTTTGGTCGTGAAGAAGCCAGTGCATTCCAGCACGACGTCGACATTCAATTCACCCCAAGGGATATTGGCTGGATTGCGTTCTGCAAATACCTTGATCTTGTCGCCATTGACGATCATGGTGTCGCCTTCGACCGTGACTGTGCCTGGGAACTTGCCGTGGGCTGTGTCATAACGAGTCAGGTGGGCATTGGATTCTGCATTGCCGAGGTCATTGATCGCAACGATCTGGATCTCGTTCTTGAACTTGCCACCTTCGTAATGAGCGCGAAGGATGTTGCGGCCGATACGGCCATAGCCGTTGATTGCGACGCGAATCGTCATGGTTTTATCTCCAAAGGACTAAACAACAATAAATACAAATTAAAAAACCCAAGACCTCTCAACACAGAGGCACGGAGGAAGGAAAGACTTTTTGCAAAAAGTCTTCGTTCCGCAAGCGTGTGGCATACCACACAAATTCCTTGCTACACCACAGAGAAAGGCAGGAGAACTGCAAAAGCCATTTTGCTTAAGCGAGTCATCATTCTTCAGTTTCCCTCTTGTTTCTCCTCCGTGTCTCAGTAGTGACTTTTCGGTCTTTAAAAATACGTCTAATGCAATGACAGAGATGTACGCATGGCGTTGACGGATGCTATCAGCACCGACAAATCGCGCCAGCCGTAGCCTGCTTCCATCAAATCCATGCCATCCCAGCTAAATGACTGCTCTATCAACAGGGCGCCACCCAGCTCTTCATAAAAATTGCGGGCGATGTCATTGCCAGAAATGACCCAAACCAATAAGCTTTCAGCGCCCTGTGCCTGCAGGGTGCGTACTACTTTATGCAGCATGCGGCGACCTATGCCTGAACGTTGCCAGGCTGGCCGCAGATAAATGGCGGTCAGCTCTGCCTGCATGCCCAGTTTTGGTTCAGGCAGCATCATACCGGATGCAAAGCCAATGACCTTGCCTTCGCTTTCTGCCACGTACACGCAGATACGGTCTTCCGCTTGTGCCATGGCTTTCAGTATCTGACGCCATTGCAGCATGCTGTCTTCTATGCGCATTTCATCCAGATAGTTATCCGGGATCATGCCACGATAGGTAGCTTGCCAGCTCTCCACACGCACGGCAGCAATCGCCTGTGCATCGTCTACGGTAGCACGACGCAGGCTGACCTCTTTGATGCTGCTCACAGTATTGTCTGCCAAATCTGTCATTCTGCTGAATCTTACTTAAGCTAATGTCGCTTTCACTTTGGCAACAACGTTGTCAACAGTGAAGCCAAAGTATTTGAACAGGACACCAGCAGGTGCCGATTCACCGAAAGTATCGATCCCAACAACCGCACCTTCCAAGCCGACATACTTATACCAGAAGTCTGTCACACCGGCTTCGATGGCAATACGTGGCAGGCCCTTGCCCAATACTGCTGCTTTATAGGCTGCATCCTGACGATCAAATACGTCAGTACAAGGCATGGACACAACGCGCACTGGAATACCTTGCTGTGCCAGTTCTGCCGCAGATTTGACAGCCAGTTCAATTTCAGAACCCGTCGCGATCAATACCGCCTTGGCATTGGTCACATCTTGCAAGACATAGCCACCGCGCTGTATATCGGCGATTTGCTGGGCGCTACGCTCTTGATACGGCAGGTTTTGGCGCGAGAAAATCAGGGTGGACGGGCCATCATTGCGTTTGACTGCATGGGCCCAGGCAGCAGCAGATTCCACTGTGTCGCATGGACGCCAGTTATCCAGGTTAGGGATCAGGCGCATGCTGGAAACGTGCTCGACGGATTGATGGGTAGGACCATCTTCACCCAGACCGATAGAGTCATGGGTAAATACAAACAGGGTACGAATTTTCATCAGCGCGGCCATGCGGATGGCATTACGGCTGTAATCCGAGAAAGTAAGGAAAGTCGCACCAAACGGGATATAGCCGCCATGCAGGGCGATACCATTCATCATCGCACTCATACCAAATTCACGCACGCCATAATTGATGTGGTTACCGGCCTGGTTGCCACGAACTGCCACGCATTCTTTCCAGTTCGTCAGGTTGGAACCGGTCAAGTCAGCAGAACCACCGAGGAATTCTGGCAGCGATGGTGCAAATGCCTGGATCGCATTCTGGCTAGCCTTGCGGGTAGCGATGTTTTCTTTTTTCTCTACGCAGGATGCAATCGCATTCGCCACCACTTCATCGAAGTTGGCTGGCAAGTCGCCATTCATGCGGCGTGTCAGTTCTGCCGCTTTTTGCGGGAACTGGGCTGTGTAGGCAGCAAATTGTGCATTCCATTCAGCTTCGGCTTTGGCGCCATCTGCTTTTGCATCCCAGGCGGCATACACGTCAGCCGGTACTTCAAATGGCGGGTATTCCCAACCTATGTTGGCACGTACCGCTGCAATTTCCTTGTCACCCAAAGCCGCACCATGCACATTGTGCGTGCCTTCCATATTCGGAGAACCTTTACCGATCACGGTTTTGCAGCAGATCAGGGTAGGCTTGTCAGATGTTTTTGCAGCAGCGATGGCACTGGCCACGGCTTCTGCATTGTGGCCATCAATTGCGGGAATCACATTCCAGCCATAGGCTTCAAAGCGTTTTGGGGTGTTGTCGGTGAACCAGCCTTCGACATGTCCATCGATGGAGATGCCATTATCATCCCAGAAAGCGATCAGTTTATTCAGTTGCAGTGTGCCGGCCAGTGAGCAGGCTTCATGCGAAATACCTTCCATCAGGCAGCCATCGCCCATGAAGGCGTAGGTGTAATGATCTACCACTTTCAAGTCGCCCTGATTGAATTCGGCAGCCAGCAGTTTTTCAGCCAGTGCCATGCCGATGGCATTGGTAATACCCTGACCCAGTGGGCCAGTGGTGGTTTCCACGCCTGGCGTCACGTGTACTTCAGGATGACCAGCAGTTTTGGAATGCAATTGACGGAAATTTTTGATTTCATCCATAGACAGGTCATAGCCTGTCAGATGCAGCAGCGAATAATGCAACATAGAACCGTGGCCATTCGACAACACAAAGCGGTCGCGGTTTATCCATTTTGGATTAGTCGGATTGTGACGATAATGGCCTTTCCACAAAGCAACAGCGATATCGGCCATGCCCATAGGCGCGCCCGGGTGACCGGAATTAGCTTTTTGTACTGCATCCATGGACAAGGCACGAATTGCATTGGCCATCTTGGTAAGTGTTGCTGGCTGAAGAGATGAAATCATGGTGTCAGAAGTTTGTCTTGAGAAAACTGGTCAGTGTTGCGAGCTGGGGACGCGAAACTATCCCCGCGAAAACCCGATATTTTACCAGAGCATGAGGTCCATACTACAATTGCGGCTCTTTGGATGTACAAACAGTCTCAAACTATATATAAATCGAACCATTTTCTGTCATCTAACACTTTGCTTTACCAGTAAACGCACATATGCCATCAAAAAATCACCGCTTCACTCAAGAAGATTTAATTGAACAATTTCCCCGTGAAACTTTCATACGCGGCATTAGCTATGCAAATGACAACAAAGTAAAGGGCTGGAGTTTTGAGAACGATTTTGTAGAGTCAGAGGTTCAAGGCAGCGGGCGTAATATTTACACTCAAGAAATAGAGCTTATCTTTGATGACGAGGGAACACTGGAGGAAGTGATCGGCGGCTGCAGTTGCCCGGTCGAATACAACTGCAAGCATACCGTTGCGGTTTTGCTCAATATCTTACAGCATCAGCAAAAAAAATCCCCCACTGGAAAACCGTCAATTGAGGCTCCGTTAAGTTTTACAGAGCAAAAATGGCTGCATGAACTGGAATTTGCGCAAAATGCCAGACACGTCAGTGACCAAGTGAATTCATACATGCAAGAAAAGCCTGACGATGGTTTTTTGATATTTACCCTCTCAACGCTGGGAAATAGCAAGGAAGTCCGCCTCATACCTGGCAAGGCCAAGCTCAATGCCAAGGGCGAACTTAAATACAGCAAATTATCTCAAGCAGTGCGCGACGTCATGCGAACCAGTAATTTCATCAAAGGTGATGACTACGAATTGCTGGCCCTGTTCAACATGAGCACCATGAATTCCTACTATTACGCCTATTACAATCCGAGAGAACAGATGGGAGCTATCTTGCTGGAGCGCATAGCCAAAGCAGGAAAACTGTATTGGCTCAGTACAGAAAATAAGCAAAGTTCATTAAAAAAAATGGAATTTCGTGAGCAGCAACATGCTCATCTGGCATGGCAGGAAGATCAAGGTTATTTGCGCCTGCGCTGGCAATTATCAATTCAAAACGATAGCTTGCCCGAAGCATATTATTTACTGCCTACGGATCCCCCTTGGATAGTGACACCTCAAAGTTGCGGCAAATTGCATGCAGCGACTACAGGTAATCTGGATTTGCCCGCACTGATCAAGTTAGTCGAAGAAGCACCTGCAATTTCCAGCGAACGTCAAAAAACCCGTATCGCCATGGCACATAAATTACTGGAGCTGGGTTTGCAAAACACCATACCCATGCCCGCTGAACTAAAAAAGATACAGCGCGACGATATCAAAATGCGTCCGTCCCTTGTCATGGGCAGTCAGGAGCGCAGCCCTGGTGAAACCCTGGACTTTGCCCTGTTCCAGTATTCTTACGACAATAGCTTCATCCCCTTTGACATGCCAGGTGACAGTATCATGCGCCGCAACGGTGACCATGTAGAAAGTATCACCAGGGACAAAAAAGCAGAGCACGCCGCCTTGCAAACCCTGCTTGATCTGGGGTTTTCCCAAGAAGACATCAGTTGGCATAACGCAGGTGATGTGTTTGTACTGAAAGACCAAAACGCCTGGCTGAAATTTACCACTCAACAATTGCCTGCATTTCATGAGCAAGGCTGGGATTTGCGCCTGATGGAAGGCTACCGCTATGACTTGGAAGAGGTAGAAGACTGGTACGCCGAAGTTGCGGAAGAAAACCAGCAATCTACCTGGTTTGATCTGGAACTGGGTATCGTCGTCAACCAGACAAAAATTTCATTGTTACCGCTATTGGTTGGCCTGATACGTCAGGCTCCACAAGATTTTAGTGTGCAACAATTGAACCAGCGTGCGGATGATGAACAAGTCTTGTTGAACTTGCCTGACAATAGCCGGGTAGCCCTGCCCTATGCGCGTATCAAGCCTATTTTGCTGGTTCTTGGTGAATTGTATTTTAATGAGCATCAAGGTGAGGCGATACGCCTACCCATGCTGGATGCAGCACGCCTTGCGGAATTAGCGTCCACCACACAATTACGCTGGATAGGTGGCGAACGCCAGCAAGCCTTTGGCCAAAGGCTTGCAGAGTTTGGCGGTATCAATAGCATCACCCCGCCAGCGGGTCTGCATGCCACTCTGCGTGATTACCAAAAGGAGGGCGTCGCATGGATGCAGTTTTTGCGCGAATACCAGCTTGCCGGCATACTCGCTGACGACATGGGACTGGGCAAAACCATACAAACCCTGACCCATATCCTGATAGAAAAAGAAGCAGGTCGGCTTACGCAACCTGCACTGGTAGTCGCCCCCACCAGCCTGATGGATAACTGGGCCAGTGAAGCGCAACGCTTCACACCTGGTTTGCGCATACTGGTCCTGCATGGAAAGGAGCGCAGCAAGCTGTTTGAACAAATCCCGCTGGTGGATTTGGTACTTACCACCTATGCCCTGTTGCCGCGCGATGAAGAAGTCTTGCGCCAGCATCGCTATCATTTATTGATACTCGACGAAGCCCAATACATCAAGAATGCCCAAGCCAAGGCCAGCCAGACGGCTAGCCTGTTGCAAGCCAACCATCGACTGTGCCTGACTGGTACGCCTTTGCAAAATCATTTGGGCGAATTGTGGTCGCAATTCAATTTCCTGATGCCTGGTTTATTGGGAGATGTCAAAGCGTTTACCAAGGATTTTCGCAATCCCATAGAAAAGCTTGGCGATACTCAACGCCATGCTTTGCTGACACGGCGCATCAAACCTTTCTTGCTACGACGGACCAAGGACAAGGTTGCCACCGAATTGCCCGCTAAAACCGAGATCGTCCGGCACATAGAACTCAGCGGAGCACAGCGTGACCTGTATGAAACCGTGCGTGTGGCCATGGATAAAAAAGTGCGGGATGAAATCGCTAAGAAGGGAGTGGCGCGCAGCCAGATTATTATTCTGGACGCCCTGCTTAAATTACGCCAGGTTTGTTGTGACCCCAGGCTGGTAAAAATCACAGGAGTTAGCGCTGGCAAGGGCAAAGCGCCCCCTTCTGCCAAGCTGGCGGAACTCATAGAAATGGTTGAAGAATTGCTGTCCGAAGGCCGCAAGATACTGGTGTTTTCACAATTCACCAGCATGCTTGCCCTGATTGCCGAAGCCCTACAAGAAAAAAAACTGAGCTATGCCATATTGACAGGAGATACCGAGCATCGCGGTGAAGTGGTAAGACGTTTCCAGGAGGGTGACGTGCCTTTATTCCTGATCAGCCTGAAAGCCGGTGGCGTGGGCCTGAACCTGACCGCTGCCGACACCGTTATCCACTATGACCCGTGGTGGAACCCGGCAGCAGAGAACCAGGCCACAGACCGTGCCTGGCGTATAGGACAAGACAAGCCCGTGTTTGTCTACCGCCTGATCGCCAAGGGTACGCTGGAAGAAAAAATCCAGGAAATGCAACACAAAAAATCTGAGCTGGCACGTGCGATACTGGACCAGGGTGAAGTCGGCAGTGTGCAACTGACTGCAGAAGATTTGCAGGGCATTTTTGAACCATTGAATTAAGAAAGATTTATGGAAGGCTTACACCTGACCGCCGACTGCTTCAACTGTGAAGCAGCGCCAGAATATTTTGTCAGCCCGGAAAGCCTGCGTCTTTGCCTGCGCGACATCACCATCGCTGCGGGCCTGACCATCGTCGGAGAAAAATTCCACCCCTTTACCCATGAAGATGGCAGCCCGGCTGGCGTCACCGGTGCCTTGTTGCTGGCAGAGTCGCATGTTGCCATCCATACCTGGCCAGAGCGTAATGCCGTGACGCTGGACGTGTATGTCTGCAACTTCAATCATGACAATGGCAGCAAGGCCAGGCAAATCGTTGATGCCCTGATTGCTGTTTTCCAGCCAGGCACAATCTCGCGCCAGGAATTGCAACGCGGTGAACATAGCCCGGCCATGGCATTTGAAGCCCTGACAGAAGACTGTTTTGCGGCCACCCGTATCAATCAGGTGCTGGCACGCCAGCGCAGCTCCATGCAGGAAATCGAGATCGCCGATACCAACGATTTTGGCAAAGTCATGCGCATAGACGGTGCGATGATGACCTCAGAAAAAGATGAATTCTTTTATCATGAATGCCTGGTGCACCCTGCAGCCATGACCCATCCGGAACCTCGTACTGCCCTCATCATTGGTGGCGGCGATGGCGGTTCTTGCGAAGAATTATTGAAACACCCCAGTATCAGCAGTATTACGCTATGCGAAATTGATGTAGAAGTCGTCAAGATGGCACGCCAGCACCTGGGCAGCATTCATCGTGGCACACTGGATGATCCAAAAATACAACACCGTTATGAAGATGGTCTTGCCTATGTGCATAACAGCACAGAACAATTCGACCTGATACTGCTGGACCTGACCGACCCGGTCAGCCCGAATGGAAACTCACTGGCAGCCACTTGCATGACTGAAGAATTTTTCCAGGCTTGCGCGCAAAGGCTGACTGCACAAGGCATGCTGATATTGCATCTGGGCAGCCCCTACTACCATCCGCAACGCTTTGCTGCTACCTTGAAGAAACTCAGCAATATATTTCCGCAATTACATCCTTATACCGTCTTCATCCCCCTGTACGGCGCCTTATGGGGTATGGCTATTGCCAGCAAGCATGGCAACCCATTATTGATAAGCCCGTCAACGGTAAATCTTCAGATCAAACACCGTGGTTTGCCATTGCTAAAGTATTACAATGGCGATGTGCATCAGGCATTATTTGCTTTACCCAATTATGTGAAAGACCTGATGCCTTAGAACGTGTTTGCGATCCTACTGCGCGGGCGTGATCGGAGCTCATGCGCTGCTCAAAATGCTCATGTACTTTAAGTACATTCCGCTTTTTGCGCTGCTCTTCACCCCGCTGACACCCGCTCGCTACAGATCGCAAACACGTTCTAAACACCAAAAATGGGAAAAACAGGAGAAACCGTGAGTGCCGGAAAAACCAAACAACATGGCAAACGCAGAGTCAGCCGCTCTCTGCCGCTAATGCTAGTGACCAGTGCTGCCCTGACTGCATGCAGCGTCAGCAGCGATAGCGCTGACAGTAGCGGTGGCAGTCAGGAACTGACATCCATACGTGACCAGTATAAAAGCCTGGAAGATTGCCGCAAAGACTGGGGCGATGGTACGGCTTGCGAAACCGTAGCTTCCAGCACTGACCTGAATGCCGCCAGCATGCCCGCCACGTCTACCGGGAGCAGTTACACCGGCACTAGTGGCTATTCCCACAGTTTTTTCGGCCCCTTTTACTCACCCGGTTATCGTGACACTGTGCAAAGAAATTTTGGTGTCAGCAACTCCGGCAGTGATCACGCCATCAGCCGCAGTGTATCCTCCAGCCGCAGCAGTGTCAGCCGCGGTGGTTTTGGCGGCACCGCTCACGGCCACAGCGGGGGTGGTTAATGATACGTACTTCATTAACACCACGCACGGGCTGGCAACAGCAATTTGAATCCTTGGGCTTTATGTACCACTCCATCGATGGCCTGTATTGGGATGAGCGCTATGCCTATCGTTTTACTGCCGACCAGGTTGACACTCTGGAACAAGCCAGTCTGGACTTGCATCAGATGTCATTGCAAGCTGTTGATCATGTCGTCAAACAAGGCATGCAAGAAAAATTTGCCATTCCCCAGGCCTTCTGGTCACAGGTCGAAGACAGCTGGCGCACAAAAGAGTTTTCTCTGTACGGTCGTTTTGACCTGAGCTGGGACGGCACAGGCGCACCCAAGATGCTGGAATATAATGCCGACACCCCCACCGGCCTGGTCGAATCCAGTGTCGCCCAGTGGTATTGGTTACAGGATGTATTTCCTGATGCTGACCAGTTCAACTCCCTGCACGAAAAACTCATAGACCAGTGGAAGAAATTTCCTGGCAAGGGCTTGCTCCACTTTGCCTGTGCTGGCGGCAATGAAGAAGATGAAGGTAACCTCTCTTACCTGCGTGACACTGCCATACAGGCTGGCTTTGCCACCAAGCAGTGCGCGATAGAATCCCTGGGTTGGGATGAAGACGAAGGCGTATTCGTTGATGATCTGGACAGCCGCATCGATAATCTGTTCAAGCTCTACCCATGGGAATGGCTGTGCCGCGAAGACTTTTCCAATCACTTGCTCAAGCGCCCCATGCGCATCATAGAGCCCGCCTGGAAAATGATCTTGTCGAACAAGGCGATACTGCCAATATTGTGGGAACTGTTCCCGAATCACCCCAACCTTTTGCCCGCCTATTTCGATGCATGGCGTATCAGCGGCAACCACGTAAAGAAACCCTTGTATTCACGCGAGGGAGAAAACATTTCCATCTATGCCAATGGTGAAGTGATGCATACTAGTGGTGGATATGGTGAAGAAGGCTATATCTATCAGGCTTATGCACCCCAACCAAAATTTGATGATGGCATCACACCGGCTTACACCTCCATCGGTGCATGGATAGTGGGCGATGAACCCGCTGGCATAGGCATACGCGAGGATGAAACCCTGATCACCAAAAACACCAGCCGTTTCATTCCCCATTATTTTGTAGAATAGGATGCTCCATGAGTGAACAATTACTGGCACACGGGCTACTTGCCTTCTTCAGCCATATTGCTGCCGCTTTCGTATTGCTAGCGATATTTGTCGTCGTCTACATACGCATCACGCCTTACCGTGAAATTGCCTTGATACGCGAAGGTAATATTGCCGCAGCGGCCAGCCTGTCTGGCGCAGTGCTGGGTTATTGCACTGCCCTGGCATCGGCCATTGCCAACAGTGTCAGCCTGGTGGACATGTGTTTCTGGGGAGTGATTGCCCTGATCATACAATTGCTGGCCTTCGGCATCGCCCGTTTGCTGATACCCGGCATTGTCTCTGACATACCCGGCAATAAAATTGCCTCTGGCATCTTTCTCGGCGCTTTGAGCCTGGGATTAGGTATGCTTAACGCTGCCTGCATGACCTATTAAAATTAATGATTTTGCTTTTGAATACAGAGAATTGAATGCCACGTTTTTACTGCCCTCTCCCTTTAAGTATAGGGGCCACCATCGAGCTTCCGGATGAAGTTGCGCACCATGTTTTTGTGTTGCGCCAGAACGTAGGCGACAACATCAGTATCTTCAATGGCGAAGGGGGCTGCTATGTTGCCACCTTGACCCAGGTGGCAAAGAAAAACGTGACGGCAGAAGTCAAAGTATTTTTGCCAGAAGAATGTGAATTACCTTATTCGTTGAACCTGGTACAAGCCCTGCCAGAAGCTTCGAAAATGGACTGGATCATAGAAAAAGCCATGGAACTTGGCGTAAGTGCAATCCAGCCCTTGGCAGCGCAACGCTGTGTCGTCAAACTATCAGCAGAACGTGCCGAAAAAAAACAGGTGCACTGGCAAGGCATCATCGTGGCAGCTGCTGAACAATGTGGCCGCAATCGTCTCGCCCATTTGGCGCCGCTGATGAACTTCAGCCAGTGGCTGGGCCAGCAAGACATGCATCAAAGAATATTGCTGACACCACGCGCTGAACAATCTTTGGCAGACTGGTCACGCCATCATCCTGCGCAAGCCATTAGTCTGATGGTCGGGCCTGAGGGTGGATATTCCGACGAAGAAGAAAATCTCGCCATCAAGCATGGTGTGCTGGCGCTATCCATGGGGCCACGCATATTGCGTACCGAGACTGCAGGGTTGGCCGCGATTGCAGTGTTGAATGCAGCATGGGGTGGCATGTAAACAGATTTGCACAAATTCTTAAAAGTTTCCCTCGCCGTAAAACATTGTCAAATTTCATACAGAGTTCACAATTCCCATGGATATCCAGAATTACACTTGCAACACTTTACCAATTCAGAAAGGAAAATCATGGGATTACTCGATAGCGCATTAGGCATGCTTGGCGGCATGAATCAAGACAATGATAGCAAGGCGGGGTTGATGCAAGCAGTAGTTGCCATGCTGGGTGACAGACAACCTGGTGGTGTTGGTGGTTTGCAAGCACTGATCAGCGCCTTTCATCAGGCAGGCCTGGCTGACATCGTGCAATCTTGGGTAGGCACGGGACAAAATATGCCCATCTCTGCCGCACAAATCCAGCAAGCTTTAAGCGGCGGACAATTGCAGCAACTGGCTGATGCTGTCGGCATTTCCCAAGAAGGCGCGGCAAGCCATCTGGCTGAATTCTTGCCTGGCATTATCGATCACCTGACACCGCATGCACAGGTGCCAGAAGTTGGCAATATCCATCCAGCAGCGGTGCTGCAACAGTTTTCGTCTTTGTTTGCGAAGTAAGCCTCAGTCAGCTACTTATTCACAGCGTAAAGAAAACAGCGACGGATATTTCTATCGCTGTTTTTATGGTAGAAGGTAAATCTCTACCCTCTCCTTACCCCGCCCTATATTGTTACGCTGCAATCTGATCTGTCCCAGTTCGCCCGTGCTTTTGACATGAGTACCGCCGCAAGGCACGCGGGAAAATCCGGTGATTTCCCAATAGCGCCTTTCTGTAGCCTCATCTTCAAAAGCACATGTAATGTTAAAATCAGCATCAATGATGGCTTGCGCCTCTTGCGTATAAGCAGGCAGCAAGGGCGCGATACTTTCAAGCCAGACGAAATCTATGCGTGCCTTGTCCTCAGCAATATGCGCACCGACCTTGCCCACGCCGGGCAGTGACTTGTAAAATAGTTCCAGCACCAGTTCAGCCGCAAAATGCAGGCGCATGAGGCGATAACGTCTGCCCCAGTTTATGCAGACTTCGACTTCCTGCCCAGACTGCAAGCCATGACCATCTGCCAGAGTGTAGACCAACTCAAGTCCCTCCTTACATGCAGAAACTACCGCATGCCCGGCTATAGTGCCCTGATCACTTTCCTGTCCACCAGAGAATGCAAAGAAAATCGTCGATGCGAGGTAGATGTCATTGCCATCCACTTTGCTGATTTGTGTTTGCAAACTGGTTTTATAAGGGTCGTCCCAAAAACTCTTCTTTGTCAATTTGCATCTCCAGATTCAAGATGCCATACTGGCAAAGCTTCACGCCTGGATTTCCAATTATCCGGAATACCTTCATCACCAACAAACGAGGCGACAATACCGCCAACTATCGCACACAAGGTATCGCGGTCCCCTCCAGCACTGACGGTTAGCCACATCGCATTCTCAAAATCTTCCAATGACTGTCCGCAGCACCACAAGGCCAGCGGCACAGTATCTTGCGCCGACATATTATTACCGTTGCCCAAAACAGAGACCAGAAAATCCATAGACCTTGCAGTCGTTATGGACTGAGCACGAACCAGTTTGGAGCGCACTTCACTTTGCGGTAACAAATCGATAATTTTCCCTAAAAATTCTGCATGTTTCGGCCTTATTCCCACATCTCGGTAAAGGCAAGCCTGCGCGGCAGCAAGTGCAACTGCAACGGCTCCCGCTATTCCTTCCGGATGCCCATGTGTCACTTCGGCAGATAAACTTGCCTGCCTCATTAGCAAACCCAGGTCATCGGCGAAATATGCACCCAATGGTGCTGCACGCATGGCAGCGCCATTACCGTAAGACCCCTGCCCCTCGAACGCGCTGGCGACCACCGCCTGCCAGGTTTCTCCGGCGTCGATACGGGCCAGAACTCTATGCATGGATGGGCCGTATGCACGATCATAGCTGTAGTGTTTGGCGAAACTTTTTGCCAGTGTGTCCTGATGAATTTCACCTTTACTGCGCAGAACTGCGATGATGGACAGTGTCATTTCTGTGTCGTCAGTAAAATACCAGGGTGCCTCTGGCAGTTGCCCATTGTTACTGAGTAGCAATTTGTTTTCGTCTTGAAAAAAACATTGACCAAAAGCGTCGCCGATAGACAAGCCATTCAGTGATATCAATGCACGTTCTAGTGAAGTTTTTATATCAGGCATTTCTCTCATTTTTCTATTCAAATCACGGTCAGTAAAGATTCTTGGCTGAAATTTTAATCTTTACAATTACCCAGCAATTTTCTGATTTCAACGACAAAAGTTTCAACTTTGCTCCGTGCCTGAACATCGTCTTTTTGATGAGTGATGCGCAGTTTGACGAAATTGTTTTTCATCGTGGTCAAATAAGTGTAGGAGGTATTCGTGCCAGCTGCGTTTTCAAATTCAAATTCTCGCCAGATAAATTGTGGCCCACAACTGAAATAATGGGTATTTTGCTGAAAGCCAGTAGTCAAATTGACAGAACGCGCTTGCCCTGAGGTTTCCATTCCCTTTGCTTCGGCAATGATCTGACTAAAATGCTGCTTTACTACTGGTGCATCTATACTGGCCGGAATGGGAGAAATGCCTGCAGTGTAAATATAAATCGAGGCCAATATAGGATCGCTACGTCTGTAGGCAATATAGTCCCCTAACTCCTTCACAGGGAAAGTGGAAGTCTCGGCAAATCTGAAACCTGCCAGTTGATCTGGAAAACTGACATTGATGGCGTCGATGTGTACCCCGGCGGATACACTGCCTACACAAAAAAACAGCAGCAGGGAAAGTATGGATTTATGCATGAATGTATCAGCAATAAAGGTGAAAAATTAAATTACCTCCGGCAAAGCCGGAGGTTTATTGCTGGAGCGCCTCGAAGGCGCTGGTAACCCTTGATCCGCCTAAAGGCGGCTACAATCCCAATCTCATTTGATCGTAACGTTCATCTTCCTGTTCCTGATTCCGGATGTATGCCCGAACCATTTCCTCATCTAATCCTACCGTTGAGACAAAGTAGCCTCTTGCCCAGAATACTTCGCCTGTGAAATTCCTTTGCCTCCCACCAAAATGCCTGGCTATCGAAATCGCACTCTTCCCTTTCATAAAACCGACAACATTCGACACTGAATACTTTGGCGGAACGCTTAAACACATGTGAACATGGTCAATCATTAAGTGACCTTCAACAATGCTGCATTCTCGTTGCTTCGCCAGCTCTCGAAATATTTCCCCAAGATGCTTTCGCAATGCCCCATAGATCAACTTCTTTCGGTATTTCGGGATGAACACTATATGGTATTTACAATCCCACCTCGTATGACTCAAACTT